>CALXRI010000066.1 GCA_944390795.1 uncultured Victivallales bacterium | reverse complement strand
ATTCATCTTTTTGGTAAATTCCCACTCAAAAAAATCCCTCTTCCTCCTCACCATGGGGCTCGCTGGGCGCATACCTTCGTGCAGGACTCTCAGTCCTGCCGCGGTCCAGCTGCGCAAGCTGGTCGCCGGAGGCGAAATCCCTAATACCGCGCATGCTTGCATCGCGGTAATTTATTTAAAAAAACAGATTCGTGCTTTTCCGTCCAGGCGGAACAAGGCGGCCGAAACAGGGCGGAATCTCCGATTTCCCGCGAGCCGTGTTCCGGGGGGCTTCACTTCATGAGCGGGATGCGTCGTTTTCCTCCTTCCAGCGGCGGTATGCGCCGATGTCGGATTTGAATCCGGCGAGGAGCAGGCCGAATACCGCGGTGTCGTCGACGTAGCCGACAAGCGGCAGGAAATCCGGGATCACGTCGACGGGCGCGATCAGATAGACCAGCGCGAAAACAACCGCCGCGATAAACCTCCACGGAACATTCCGGTAACGTCCCGCCCGGTAGTCCTGAAGAAGAGACAAGAGAAGCTTGAATTCCGCAAGGAATCCTTTCAGGTTCCGGGCTTTTTCCCGCACCTTTTTTTCATCGGCGAGCACACGGTCCAGATCTTCGGGCGTCATGGTCCCGATTCCGTGCTCGTATGCCGCGTGAATGCGCGTCCTGTCCTGTTCGCTGAGTTCCGGCTCCGCCATGCGTGCAGCCTTTCCGTCAGCGTGAAAACACGATGGTGCGCCGTCCCGAAGTGATGATCCTGTGCTCGAGGTGCGCACGGACGGCCCGAGTGAGAACTCTGCGTTCGATGTCCTTGCCGATGCGTTTCAGGTCTTCCGGCTCCGCCTCATGCGTGATGCGCTCGACATCCTGTTCGATGATCGGACCCTCGTCCAGGGCAGGCGTGGCGTAATGCGCCGTCGCGCCGATCATTTTCACGCCGCGCTCCCAGGCGCGCTGATACGGATTTCCTCCCTGGAACGCGGGGAGAAAGGCGTGATGGATGTTGATGATTCTCCCGGGAAACTCCCCGATGAACGCGTCGGAGAGAATCTGCATGTAGCGTGCCAGAACGACAAGATCGATGTGATGCTTGTGAAGCAGTTCGATGACCTGGCGTTCCTGCTCCTCCTTGTGATCCTTCCGGATCGGGAAGCAGTAGAAGGGAACGCGGAATTTGTCCGCGACCTCCTCCAGATCGGGATGGTTGCTGACGATCAGCGGGATTTCGCAGGAGAGGTCGTTTTCATCCTGCGCGTGCATCAGAAGATCGTAAAGGCAGTGCGAGGTCTTGGAGACCAGAATGGCGACCCGCTGCGGCTCGTCCGAGTAATGGAGCGAATATTCCAGATTCAGCGTCTTTGCATATTCCTCGAAGGAGCCGGCGAGCTGTTTGCGCGTCATCTGCATGTCCGTGATGTCCAGGCAGACCCGCATGAAATAGAGATTTTCGCAGTTGTCCGTATACTGCTGGCAGTGCAGGATGTTGAACCCCTGCCGGTAGAAGAAAGTGGAAATGCCGGAAAGGAGCCCTTTCCGGTCGCCGGATCGGATGAGAAATACCGCTTTTTTCATTCTGAATTCACCTGTTGTTGATTGTCCGGAAGATGCTTAATATAGCATGGCATCGGCGGCGGGGCAAATCGGGGAAGCGCATTTTCCCGCCGGAAAATCCCGGTATCCCCCCGGGGACGGGGTGTTTCCCCTTCCGTGATATGGAGAATTCAGGAAAAGCGAATCACGGGACATGGGTCCAGAAGGGGCGCCCCGCCGGATCCCCGCCATATCTTCCGATTCGATGAAAGAGCCATGCCTCGACATGGCCGTCGATGAACAGGACGTTGACTCCCTTGCCGCTCATATGGCGAAGGCGTTCCAAACTGCTGTTGTTGATCTGCACCGCCCAGTCGCATACCGGAACGGCATCCCCCCGTCTCTGTGCGGAACCGTCGACGATCTCCATTGTCTGCGACGGCATTTTCACCGCCCGGATGTTGAAGATGCCCTGATTGCCGTAGCTTCCATTGTAGTTGCTGATGTATCCGTTGATCAGATAATGCCCAGAAATCCATAGGTCCCGTTGCTGTTCCACGGAAGATCCTCCTGAGCGGGGCACCCGAAGATATCGTGCGGACGGGATGGAGTGTCATTGTTGTCCACTTTCCAGTGAAGGCGGTTTTTAAGTGTTTTGCCGGTTTTCAGCGCATAGAGTCCGTCCTGCCAGCGGCTTTGCCCGCCCCAGCTGTCGGAACCTCCGTTAAGGAGTCCGTTCGCCTTCGGGAAAAACCCTTTGTTGTTATCCGTATAGGAAACGAAAAGATAGCCGATCTGCCGCATGTTCGACATGCAGCTGATGTCTCTGGCCTTGTCTCTCGCCTTGCTGAGCGCCGGAAGCAGAAGCGACGCGAGAATGGCGATGATCGCAATCACGACGAGGAGCTCGATCAGGGTGAAATTCGGCCGGGAAACGGTCGTTCCCCGCCCCGTTTCGTTTTTCTTTTCCAATGAAATCATGGCTGCACTCCAGTTTTTATTCAAAAAAATTTAGAGCCTATCCCTAAATAACAGCAAGTTTTCGATAAATTATAACCGTTGCGGCAAGGTGTAGCAAAGCTTCATATGACGAG
>CALXRI010000065.1 GCA_944390795.1 uncultured Victivallales bacterium | reverse complement strand
TCCCGTTGATTTTCAAAATCGCCGGTGGCAGAACGAGAATTTTTACCCCCGACAGTGAACATGTAGAATATACTCCAGTTCAGCTGGCTCTTGCCCGGGCTTTCCGCTGGCAGAAAATGATTGATGAAGGAAAATTTTCCAACATCAAAGATCTGGCAGCAACCATCGGAGTTGATTCAGGGCATATTTCCCGGACGATTCGCCTGACACTCCTCTCCCCAAAGATCATTCATAAACTCCTCTCCGGCGAACTTGACCTTTCCTGGGATAGTTGCCGCCGGAGTTTTCCCGACTCATGGGCGGAACAGGAAAAGATGTTTCACGATTAATTCTGAAATCACAATTCCCCATGCATCTTCTTGAGATCGATCAGAAAAGGGATTGATATTTCCGAAATACTATCCCTTCTTCAAATAATATCCCTGCAAAAAAACGGAGTAAGTTCTTTCCTTGCAAAGATCTTGCTCCGTTTTGTTTTTTGAGTAAAGGTCGTTTGTTCTGAAAAGCGAATTTCGCAAAACTCGAAAAATTCTCTGAATCAAAGTTAATGCCCAAGAATATTCCGAATGGCGACTTTACATCCCGCACGGGCAAAGTGAACAGCAAAAAATCGGGCAGTTTTTCAAATCCCTTGACCGCCTTCTCACCCTTCATCAGCGTGAGTATAATTTGCGGGTGAAAGATTGAAAATTAGCTCAGTCCGGACAAAGATCGCATGACCAGATCAACATCCTTGTTCTCCAGTTCCTGGATGATATGAAGGTAAGTCTTCTGTGTTGTTGTCATGCTGGCATGACCAAGACGACGTGCAACGCTGGCTATGGAAACCCCGGCAAACAACAGCAAGGATGCGTGAGTGTGCCGCAACCCATGAACAGCAATAACTGGCAAGTTCGCCCTCCGGCAATGTCGGGCCAGAATGTCATTGACAGTGGAGTTGTAAACCCTCTCTTTCGTCACAAAGATCGGCTTCTCAGGGGAAAGTTGGCGCACAAGGGCCGAAAACTGAACCACTGTCTGCCAGTTGGTGTGCACGTATCCGTCGTTTTTCGGAAACACCGGCGTGCCGCAGTGGGGACGGGGGCCTGCTGCATTCTGTTTCATCTTTCGCCGGAACTGGACATGCTGCTTCTCGGAGACCGTTCGGCGGAGCTGGCGGGGATACGGATGAAACGGCTCAAACCGCTGCTAATGCTGGCCGTGACCGCGCTGAGCGCAAGTGTGGTCAGCTGTAGCGGATGTGATCGGATTTGTGGGACTGGCGGTTCCGCATATGGTCCGGATGCTCTGCGGCGGCACGTTCCGCAGACTTCTGCAGGGAAGCATTCTTGCTGGCGGATTGCTCCTGCTCCTCGCCGATCTGCGCGGACGGTCGCAGCGCCGCAGGAAATCCCGGTCGGAATTCTGACTTCACTTGCGGCTCGCCTGCGCCGTTGCACAGGATACGCCGATCCTGCTTTCTGGATGAACCAGCCTGTGCGCACGACATCGGGTTTCAGCATGCATTCTACCGTCTTCTCCACAGCTTTGCGCGCAAGGGAAAGTGCATCGTCATGATTTCGCACGATGTCTTCATCGCTCCGCATTATCTGGACGAGGCACTGCTGCTGAAGGAGAGCACGATTTCCGCCCGGGGAATTCCGATACAGGTGATTTCTCCGGAAAATCTCCATACGGTCTTTCTCTATCAGGAACCGGAATACGAATAAACGAGTCGACTGTTGGATATTGATCATAAAGCGTCCGTGACCGGACTTTGCATGACCTTGCATAGCAGCAGGACAAAAGCAATATTTTAAAATCTTCATGCCATGAAAAGTGAAGATTTCCGGTTTGGAAAGCGAAATCCGTACTCCATGTCATTCTTCTGCAGAAATCGTGACCTTCTGTCTGCAGGTGAGAGATTTGAAGTTTTTCCGGGGCGGGTTCAGTTCATTTTCCCTCTTTTTCTGATCAGTTTACTTCCGACTGAAATAGCCTGAAAAGATGCTCCCGGAGTTCCCCGCAACCGTATCTGTGGCAAATTGCATCGCGAAGAATGCCGAGACGTGCTGCGAGTCTTCCGCTTACCACGTGTTCCATGATGCAGGCGTATTTCTCTGCTTCCTTCCGGGAGAGCATGAGAACTTCCCGCAGAAATTCCTCAAGCACCTGATGGCGCCAGGCGACCTGTTCGGCCATTTTTTCCCCGGAAGATGTTAGTTTTACCGGAAAATTAGGTTGATAACGGATATGTCCGGCTTTGGCAAGCGCTCCCAGCGCACTGGTGACAGACGGCATTTTGACCTTGCGTTTTTCCGCAATGCTCTTTGCATGTGCATGACCGTGCGTTTGAATCAATTCCGCGATGGTTTCGAGATAATCCTCCAGACTTGCCGAGATGCCTTCAGGTTTCATCGTTCTGCTTTCACGCGACTGGGACATCTGCATATTCTCCTGTTGTTCCACTCGTTCGCGACCAGTTTTGATACGAGTGTCGGGTTGGTTTCCCGAAGCGCAAGAAACGATTTCCCGCTTTTCCGACAGATTCCCTTGACAACGTTCATGGCATTGTGACTGTTGACGCGTGTGATAAATACTACAATGTCCGCGTCCTGCGCAGAAGCGCGCAGACGGTTTGCTCCGGAACCGTTGCAGCATCCCGTGTGAAAATAGAATTTTATGGTTCCAAGCGACTCGAAGACGGCGCGATATTGATTTTCCAGACGGTCAAGTCCACCAATCAGCGCCACTTTCAAGTGTTCCAGCGCGCAGTTCCCCTGTGCCTGTTCACGTTCGCATTCTCGTGCGCAGGGCGGATGGCTGGGAAACGAGGGCCATTGCTTTTTACTTTTTTTCATTCCGGTATCTTTCATCTATTCTGTATTTCCTTTATTCAGAAAAATCAGTTTCACATCGCGATGCTCAGCATCATAAAAATCCATCGCGCTCTCCTCTCAATCCAGCCGCGGCGCCAGCTGTGCAAGCTGGGGCCGCAGGCGGAATCCCCGATATGGGCGCGTGCTCTGTACCGGGGCAGTTTATTGTATCGTGAACTTCCTGAGCTGATCTACCCATGCAGCAATACGTTCCGGGGTTTTCTCCGGCTCATTGCTGTCGTCCAGCGCCAGCCCGCAGAAGGTTCCGTCCTTTTCTGCGGCTGAACATGTATGCTGATAACCGGCGCTTGACGTTTCCCCGACAATTTCCGCGCCGCATTCCAGGAGCCTGTCTGCCAGAATTCCCATTGCATCAACGAATGTATCGGAGAATCCATACTGATCACCGAGACCGAACAGAGCAACCTTTTTCCCCGCAAGATTGACTTTGCCGAGCATGGCGATGCCATCCACCCAGTCGTCCTGAAGTTCACCAAGCCCCCAGGTGGATGTGCCTAGAATCAGAAGTGGCGCGTCAAAATCTTCTGCTGCCGCCTTTGCGATATT
>CALXRI010000064.1 GCA_944390795.1 uncultured Victivallales bacterium | reverse complement strand
TCGGCAGATCGTTCATTTTTCCTCCAGGTTTGATAGTCCCAGAGTTAAGATGAACCTTCTGCCTCTTTTTTCATCCCACCGATTTAAAAACTTTTGAAATTACCTCTCCTTTCATAAGTTTTTCTGTGGTATTTTCATTGACAGTTTCCTGCCGGTTATATTTTTTCGGAAATACATAGGATTCAAAAACCCTGCCGTCCTGAGCCAGCGATTTGGCGCGTTCGCCGGTTTCCATTCCCAGACGCAGTTCATAATCCTCTTCGGATTCCGAGACAATTTCCGTATTGAGCCAGGGAGAATTGCTGATTTCTTCAAAAAGTTCATTGTGTCCGAACTGCGGCATGAACGGACGGTAATCCTGCCAGTCCTTCAGTATTTTGAAGAAACGGGACTGCAGTTCGACACCGGAACAGCAGACGGCATCCAGCGGATATTTTTGGCGGAGATTTTCAATTTTTTTCCGGAGGTCATTGCAGCCGACAATCAGCCGGTCGCTGCTCCATTCCAGACCTTGTTTCCGGATTTCATCCGCCAGAAGCCGGCAGGGGGTCTGTGCGTCTTCTTCCGCTCCGGAGAAAATCAGCAGGAAATCGCGGCAGCCGCGCCGTTTTGCCGCACTGACATATTCCCGGATCCAGCGGAGCCGGTCCCGCCAGATGACATTTTCCAGCCATTTGGCGGATGGCTCCCATTTCTGCGAAATGCAGCCGATGGTCCGGACGCGCATTTCTTCCGGCAGAATGGCATACAGTTTTCTGTATGTCTGTTCTGATGCCAGAATGACCAGCGCATCCAGTCCCAGCGATTTGAACAGTCCGGGCAGGTTGGATATTTTGGTTGTGTACACCTGACGGATGTATACATCGCTCCGCCGGGCGAAAGCATGACAGAATCCTTCCATCCATGCGGCATTGCTGATGTATTCGCAGGGGCGTCCGGATTCGATGAGCAGTCCGACGACTTTCTTGCGCTGCCGCTGCGGGGCGAGATGCACTCCGGTTTTGCGTGAAGTGCAGAACAGCACACCTTCCCGTTTGAGGTCGTCCATGCATTTCATGAGCATGTAGTTGGTAACGCCCAGCGCCCGGCGGATTTCAGCCATCGGGGGAATGCGGTCGCCGTCGACATGGTTCTGGATGTATTCCAGATACCTCTGCCGCAATTCCTGCCGAACCTGTGTCGAATCCGTTTTTTTCATGCCGCCTCTTTTATAATCCAATATTTATTGGAATATATATAAGCAAAAAATGAAAAATTGCAAGGGGGTAAATCAATAAAAAACGTTTTTTTTCAGAAAAAATTGTCTTATTCCATATCCGGATAGACCTCTGAGGAGACCAGTTCCATCGGGATTCCGATCCAGTCTTCCGGCACTTGTCCGGCATCGGTCCAGCGGACCAGTTCATCTGCCAGACGGCATAAATCCGGGCGGATGTGCCGGATCCGGCTGTCCGGAATCCGCGGCAGATCTGGGAGGAATCCTGTCCGGTGTTCACTCCTGGAATACCGTTCCCGGGCAGGATGCCAATACCGGACATTGTTTCATCGCCTTGAATCCGCGCTTCCTCGGCGGGGATGCGCTTTTCCGCAGCCGTGTGGATGCAATGATCGATGAACTGAAGAGCTCTCCCGTCATTCCCGGGGAAAGAGTGCTTTATCCAGGAGAACTGGAAATGGAACGTGAAAAAGATGCTCTTGCCAACGGGATCCCGCTGCCGGAGGCCTCCTGGAAGGAACTTGCAGCCGCGGGGGAGATGGTATCCGTGGAAGTGAAATGAACTGCCCCGATGCAGAGCACGCGCCCGTATCGGGGATTTCGTGCTACGCACGATCAGTATCCCGCCGCCGGACCGCGACAAGGGGCGGCGTTCCCTGCCCCTGGGAAAATGCCTCGCATTTTTCCAGAATCAACGCAGGAAGAAAGGCGTCGAAACGGCAATCCTTCCTGGTTCGTCTCCTTCGATTTCCACGCGGAGGAAAGAATCCGGGACAATGTCATGAAGCGGAAGATCGCAGTCAATGCGTTTCTTTTCCGGTGCCAGGGAAAGCACAACCTGCGCCCCGGAGTAAAGTCGGACGTTCCGGATGACGCCTGCGGCGACTTCCGCTGCAATATGCAGGGTGCCTGCGGCTTCCTCCCGTGTGATTTCGTCACCGGGCAGACATCCCGACAGCGTAATGTCTGCTTCCCGGAACCATGCGGCGGCGATGGTATGGTGTGCACGGATGGCGCTCACGACACTGTCCCGGCATGGCGTTTCTCCCTCGCGCAGATAGAGGAAATTGACCGCAGGATTGTCGAACATCCGGCGGACGCCGAAGAGATCCACGGAGTTCATGACTGCGATTCTCCGCCCGGAAAGCCAGTACCGCTCAATGTCCGATCCGGCAAGCGAGGTCAGATTCTCCTGATCGACGGCGTCAAAGCCATAGTCGAACCAGTAGTCGACATGGGCAGGATGAGTCGCGCAGACCGCACCGTGATGGGCATGGACATAAGAAATGGCCCTTTTCAGATAGGCGTCGATCTCCGCATCGGAATAGAGGCTGCGCGTGAACTCCTGCGTATAGGCTTCCGGATCAATTCCGATGGCGAGCATATGATAGTTGTTATGCCCGATCCCGCTGTTTCTGTCTCCCCAGTTGAACGGGTGATACTCCTGTCCGTTGAGAAAGAGGACGCGGTCGTCGGAATAATCTACAGGCTGCCGCTTTCCCTCATAAGGTGTGACGTCCTTCATTGCAAGTGCGCAGATGTCGAAATTCATATAACGCATCAGCGCGCGGATTGTTCCGACGGAGGTATCACAGCCATACCAGTCAAGCGAGTGCATGTGAATGGCAAGTTTACAGTTTTTCTTCCGCGCCTGAGGAGCAGGTGCGGGAAGAGCGGGTTCTTCCGCTCCCTTCCTGAACCTCTCAAAATATGCCAGCAGATTGCGGATGTATTTTTTCCAGAATATCAGGCAGCGGTCGTCATCGGGCACTTTTTCCTCGGGAAAGAGGATCTGACTGAGAAAATACATGCCTTTTCCGAATTTTCCCTGGAGAATCAGCGCGCCGGAGCGCACGGCAGGATCCATATAGGAACCGAGAATCCGCCATTCCGGACCAGGCAGGAAACAGGAAAGCGCCGCCGTCCGAACCGTTTCGGCACGATGCGTTTCCGGCGGATCGACGATCGAAAAGCTGTTGACCGAAATCCGCCAGTCGAGCATCTCTTCAGGCGCGATCGCTTCCGGAAACTGAAAAAGACTTCCCCCCTCGTTTTCCGGATACGGCATCATGTAATTATAATAGACGGATTTCTCCTTTCCGCCGCGGATCGTCGGGACATATCGGTGAATCAGCTGGATATAACCGAGTTCGGGCGGCAGGAAACAGGGCGCCCAGCGCCGGTAGTCCTGATGAAGGAAGAGGCAGATTCCGCCGCGTTTCACCCAGTCGCGGATATAGAGTTCATCGTTTTCGATGTAGTCGTTGAAGCCGTTCTGTTCGATCAGCGCCACATCGTATTTTTCCAGATAACCGGGCTTTGAATAATCGATTCGTCCGTATTCGATTCCCTGTTCGCATAGAAACTCCGTGAAGCGGTAAGGCGCTTGAAACCAGTGTTGAAAATATCCGATCCGCATTTTGACTTACTCTCCATTGTTGTCTCATTGAAAAATAATGTATATTCTCAGAACACTACTGTCCGGTAAAAAATCCGAACAGACTTGTTAAAATCGGGACTTGTCCTATATTAGAAGTGCTCAAACAACT
>CALXRI010000063.1 GCA_944390795.1 uncultured Victivallales bacterium | reverse complement strand
AAACGAAAGTTAAGAAGATGTTCCTTTTCTCCATGTCGCTTTCTTTGGCGTAATTTACAAGGTTATTCCACACAAGGTACTGTTTCTTACTATTATTATACGCTATTTCTCGTCAAAAATCAACCATTTGTTGTGACAGAGCCTTTTTTTTGCCTTTTTCCCCGTTTTTCGGTGCAAAGTCCGGTGCAAAAACCACGGGTCCGGTGCACTGCACCGGGTTTTACACCGTGTTTTCAGACTTTTTTTAAGAAAAATTCGATGATGTAACCGACTAATTATCAATAACAATGTGACTTTGCACCCGGTGCAGCATCCGTTTCTGCACCGGGGCCCGGTGCAATTGCACCATAGGGGAGCGGAAGGCAAAAACGAAAAACAATGCCGGACGCTTCAGTCCTCCGCCTTCCGCTCTGGAGCGGCCGGGGAGGAGAGCAAAATGGCTCACATTATCACCGACGCGGAAGCGCAGACACTCACCCGAATCGCAAAATCACTCATCGGCCCCATCGTCAGTCAGGGGCTGATCCAGAAACGGGACATGGACGATGCCGTCCAGGAACTCCTGCTGGAAGCCGTCAGACTGTCCGATCAGTATGATGACAGTTCCGCGGCGGAATTCATCACCTATGCACACGGAGTTATGAAAATTCAGGTCTTCCGGGTGATCCGGAAATTCCGCTCGGCGACATCGCGCATTCTGACCGATGCAATATCCATTGATGCCGTCTGCGATGCCGAAGACACGGACGATGCCCCCGATTACAGCAAAATCGGGATGCTTCAAATGCAGAATGAGACAGCATCGCAGGAACACAGGCGGCAGGAACAGATCCTCCGCGTCCGAAGTGTCATCAACTGTCTTCCCTCCGATTCGCAGGTCATCTGCCGCCTTCTGATAGCCGATTGCTCCGTTGCGGAAATTTCCAGAAGAACGGCGCTTTCCCGGAAGACCCTCCGACGCAAAATCGAATTCATCAAAAGCGCTTTGCTTGAGGCCGGAGTCATCATCCGCGGGAAAAATAATTGAAAAATTTTTCAAAAACAGGGGCCAATTTGCACCCCTGCCTGGCGATAACCCCGATAGAGAGCAACGCATCCACAAAAGGAAAAACAGCATGAACACTAACTTCATCACCCACGAACCGGCGGACACCTACCATGCCCGCAGCCGCAGCGGAGAATTCATGTCCAGCCATCTCTTGGCGGACTTCCGGGAATCCCCGGCTCTCTTCCGCAAAGAGATCAACGGCGAGATCGAGCAGAAGGACACACCCGCCTTCGTACTGGGACGCGCAGCGCACAGTCTGATCCTGGAAGGACGCACCGCCTTCGACCGCGATTTCGTGGTCACGGACGGTCCGGTCAACCCAAGGACCGGCGAACCCTACGGAGCGAAGACCAAGGCGTATGCCGAATGGCTGGCGGCCCAGGACCGGGAGGTCGTGTCCGGCAAGGATTACTCCTTCATTTTGAATCTTCAGCGGAGCGTCCATCTCCACGCGGCCGCCTCCGAACTGCTCGCCAGCGGCGAGGCCGAAGGCGTGGTCCGGGTCGAATACAGCGGCGTTCCCTGTCAGATCCGGATGGACTGGTTCAGTCCGGAACACGGTCTGGTCGATCTCAAGACTTGCGACAGCCTGAAGTGGTTCGAGTCCGACTGCCGCCGCTACGGATACATCTTCCAGCTGGCGTTTTACCGGGCCGTCATCCGAATTGTGACCGGCGTCACCGTCCCCATTCACATCATCGCCGTGGAAAAGAACGAGCCTTTCGCCACCGGCGTGTGGCAGCTCACCGGTGAAGTCCTCGATCTGGCCGAGCGGATCAACGAAGCCGCGCTGGAACGCTACAAGAACTGCCAGCACACCGGCATTTGGCCCACCGGCTACGAAGACATCCGCATTATCGACTCCCTCTGAACACATAACAACACTCAAATATAAGGGAAAAGCATCATGAACAAGATCTATGGAGAAATCGCCGTCGTCACCCCCGAAGAAGCCCAGACCATCCTCAACACCCGCAACACGGTCAACCGCCCCATCGACAAGCGGCAGGTCGCCCGTTATGCCGCCTCTATGAAGGCGGGAGCGTGGCGGATCAACGGCGAATGCCTGGTCTTCGCTCCGGACGGGACGCTGCTCGACGGGCAGAACCGCCTCGCGGCCGTGGTGAAGGCCGGGGTTTCCGTGGCCTTCTGCGTATGGTACAATGTTCCGGAAGACGCCCGTTCCTCGATGGACAGCGGCAAAAAGCGCACCGCCGCCGATGTGCTTCACTTCAAGGGCTACCGCAACGCCAACATCATGGCTCCCATCGTCCGCATGGCATATGTCTACGATATGCTCGACCGAAAGATGAATCTCTCCGGAAAGGCGCACGAGGTCAACACCGACATCATCGAGCGTTATGCGGAGTATCTGAATCCCGACGTCGCGGAATCCACGGCCATCGCCGCATGCTGCCGGTATTACCTGAAGCCGTCCGTTGTCGGCTTCTGCCATCTGATCTTCTCCCGGAAGAACAAGGCTCTCGCGGACGAGTTCATCCAGCAGCTGAGAAACGGAGAGCATCTCACGGAAGGACATCCCGTCCTGACGCTGTTCAACAAACTGATCGGCGCATACAGAAACGGGAAGAGTGATTTGTCCGCCCGCCAGCAGATCGCGCTCTACATCAAGGCATGGAATGCCTACGTCGCCGACCAGCTTCTGCCCGAACTCAGCTGGAACTCCAAAACCGAAGCCTTCCCGGTGGTGGCATAATGGAAAAAAAATACCTGCTCATGCACATCCTCGATGTGCATACCGCCGCCCCGTTCAAGGACCTGTTCACGATCAAGCCCTCGGTTCTGGCGGACATCACCGACTCCATGAAGAAAAATGGGTATGACGAAGCGTTCCCACTCATTCTCTGGGCGGGCCACGGCGGGGTTCTGGTGGACGGGCATACCCGACTCCAGGCCGCCAAGGATGCGGGGGTGCTGGACGTGGCGGTCGTCATGCACGATTTCGCCGATGAGCTGGAGGCCTTGGAATACGCCATCGCCTGTCAGAGCCATCGCAGAAATCTCACGAACGGGGAAATGCTCGCCTGCCTCGCGGCACTGGATGAACGGAAAAAAGTCGGACGTCCCGAAAAAACTACTTCAAATGAAGTAATTTCCGGCAGGACTTCCAAAAAGACGGCGGAATTGCTCGGCACATCCCCGACAAAAGTGGAAAAACTGCGGACGATCAATTCCCATGCCACGCCGGAAATCAGGGAGTCTCTGACCAAGGGGGACATTTCCGTCAACCGGGCATACAACGAGACGATGCGTCATCGCCGCGCCGATGAAAATCACATCCGGGAAGTCGCGCCCGAAGATGCGAAAAAGGAGAGGCTGAAGGCGCTTGAGGAAAGCATCATCAAAATGGTCTCCATAAGGATTGAGCGGGAAATCCGCGAATACCCGGAAATCCGGTATGGAGAACAGGAGCGCCGGGAGCTGATTGCGAGATGTGTTTCCGGAATAACCGCCGCGATGGGAAATCTGCCCCTGGAAGCAGCAGAAAACACGACACGATAAGGAGAAACATACTATGGGAATGCTTGAAACAATCCAGTCCGGCCGCGAGAACCGGCCGCCGCGCATCATGATTTACGGCAGCGAAGGGGTGGGTAAATCGACGTTTGGAGCATCCGCGCCGGGAGCGATCTTCATCCAGACTGAAGACGGACTCGGCGAAATCGACTGCCGGAAATTCCCGCTTGCACATTCGCTTTCCGA
>CALXRI010000062.1 GCA_944390795.1 uncultured Victivallales bacterium | reverse complement strand
TAGTCAATGAGCTCGGGCTCATTATTATGAAGAGGGAATGCCGTCGGGCGGTTATCGTCGTCTGACGGCATTCATTTTGTGGCCATTTCCCCTTTCGAAAAAATCTCCCCTCGATCCACCATCACCATGGAGCTGGCTGGGCGCTTACCTTTGAAAAAGGAAATGGAGTTCCTCCGCCGCCGGATCAATGGCATTCCCGCCGGAGCGCTGCTTATTTCCGCCTGCCTGCTGCGCTGCGTCGGAAAACCATCTCCATCCGCATCTTTTTTAAAAGAAATCAGTGCTCTATACTTGACGCTTTTTTCAGTATCAATTATAATAGAAATATATAAAGCACACTATGGAGCATTCAATGCTGGAAACGAAACATACCTACATTACCGAAGACCTGCGCAAAGGGATTCTGAACGGAAGATTCGGGAGGAAACTTCCTCCGCTCCGGACGCTGATGAAAGATTACAACGTCTCCATGCAGACAATCACGAAAGCGGTTCGCCCGCTGGCGGACAACGGCTTGATTTCACCGGGGCCGCGCGGCTCCGCGATCCGTGTTTTCGAGGGACGGCGCCCGAAATACTGGGCGTGGGGGATTCTGAACCGCCGTGCCTTGGAGCGTGGCGATGTCATCGGGCTCCAGTCCCATGGGTTGATCAACAGTGTTCTCGGACATGGCGGTTACAATGTGACCTATCTGGACGCTCGGAACGAACGGATGCGCTCGGATCCGGATTTCTGGAAAACGCTTCCCGTGGATGGTCTGGTGTTCTCATACGGTACATTGACAACGGAACTGGCATTGACTGTCCGGCGGCATGGCATTGCTGCAGTCAGCCTGCATCAGGCGGATGATCTTCCTGTCAATGTGGTTGAATGGGATACCTTCGGCGCCATCTCCGAAACCGTCGAACAGCTTCTCAACCACGGCTACCGGCGGATTGCCCTTCAGTTCGCCTATCCGCTCGAGGGCTATCAGAACTATGCCAACCGGAACTGGGACGCCATCCGCGAACGGTTCGGAATCGCTTATCCGGAATACCGCGAAAACGTCATGCCGGGAAACGAGGACAACCGGGAACGGCATACCGGGTATCTCTGCCTGAGCACGCCGCCGGAAGTCATTCTCTGCTGGCACATTTATACCGATGAAACATGGCGGACGCTCCGGGATCTTGGACTTGAGAACAAAGTGAAGCTGGTCTCCTTTGTTTCCCGCCACCACAAGGACAATTCGTATCTTTCCCTGCTGTCGGAGCCGAAGGATACCGTTTTCTGGGAGACGGTGGATTCCGTGCTCCGTATGGCCGTGGAAAATCCTTCGGCGCCTCCCATCCGGAAGCTGGTTCCGTTCCATCCTGTTTTTCTTGAAGAGTTTCCCAAAAAGAAAGGTTGATGTATATGAAAATGAATTGTATCTGTTCCGCAGCGGTATTTTTTACTGCATCTCTGGTTCTTGGCGGCGGTGAGATCCGCTTGTCAGAATATAAGTCTGCACGACAGCCGACGCCGCCGGTCGTGATCGAAAATCCAAATTTTGAATCCGGAATGAGCGGATGGCGCGGATGGAAAAATTCCACTACAAGCTTTCAGGTTGTGGACGGCGCCGGCGTCAACGGCACGCGCGCGCTTTTCTATGAACGGAAGGACGGACATCTTTACAGCTCCTACAATGTGTGTTCAACCAGGCTTCCCCTGAAGAAAGGGGCCACCTACAATATCAGCGTCATGGTCCGCTGTGAAAATGTCAAGGGCAAGGATCCGCAGGGGGCGACGTTCTGCCTTGAAGCGAGAAAAATTGTAAATGGGAAACCCGTATATCATGCAAAAGGCTCCCTGCATCCCAAGGGTATCATGGGAACCAGCGACTGGAAGACACTGGAGATCCGCAACTACAAAATGCCGGAAGATGCCGACCAGGTCTCTGCAGGACTTTATCTGCGGAACGGAGACACGGGGAAAGTCTGGTGGGACGAACTCCGCGTGACGCCGGTGGATGCTCAGTGGCATGTCTGGTGCCCGACTGCTCCGATGGGAATTGCTTCTCCCGGCGCGAAACTGGAATTCCACTTTGCGGACGATTCCAAATCCGTGATGAAATATGCTCCGGCGGGAAAACTGTATGCGTTTGTGAAGCTCGGTTCGCAGGAGTTTTCCGCGCCGATCCGGAACGACCGCGCGGAAATCCGCCTTCCCGCCTCGTTCCCCGCAGGGAAATACACTGCGGAAGTCTATGCGCTGGATACGGCGAACAAAAAGATTCTCAACCATGTCACACTTCCCCTGACGGTTTCGAAAACCGGAGCTGCAATCGACTCTCATGGACGCATTGTGTGTGATGGAAAACCCTTCCTGCCGATCGGAATTTATCCGTATCATACATCGAAACAGGAGCTTGCCCTTCTCAAGAATCTCGGTTTCAATACGATTCTTCCCTATAACAGCCTGAGCATGGGTTTTTCCGCCCCGCCGAAAAATTACACAACTTCGCCGAAGGGCTGGGAGCGCGCCCGCGAGGTATTCCGCTGGTGCGCCGAAAATGAGATGAAGATCATCTTCTCCCTCAAGGATTTGTATCCGATGGCGGGGAAATGGGCGGTTTCCAGCCGCTTCGGCGAAAATTCTCCGGAAAAGATTGCCGCCAAAGCCGCCGAGGTCTATCGTAACGAGCCCGCGCTCCTTGCCTGGTATACCTGCGACGAACTTCCCAAGCAGATGATTCCCGAACTCCGCCAGAGGCGCGAACTTCTGAATGCCGTCGATCCGCTGCATCCGGTCTACGCGGTCTGCGCCATCGGCTACACCACGGATGCGCTTCGTCCCTTCGGTTCCACAGCCGACGTGATCGGCCCGGACAGTTATCCGATCCATGCGGATTTCAATGTTCACAAACTGGAGAAAGTTCTGGCTTCCTCCGCCGAGACAGGACGTCCCTTCTGGCCGGTTCTCCAGTCAATGAACTGGCATCGTTACCGCCCCGATCTGAAAAATGCAGACTCTTTCCGCTTCCCGACAGCTTCGGAGTTCCGGACGATGATTCTGCTTGCGGCAGCACATAATGCAAAAGGATTCCTCTTTTTTGCCGCCGCGCCGCTTGTTCAGCCCGATCCGAAGCTAGACGGAGATACGAAAGAGAATCTGGAGACCGTGCGTTCCGGTCTTGCAATGATCAAATCACTCGAACCGTTCGTGCTTTCCGACATGCCGCCGGCCGAACTGAAGGTGAAAAACCTTGAGGGGCGCACCCGCGCATGGCGCTTTCAGGACGGAAAGGGAAACTCCCGGCTTGTTTTCGTCAGCTTTGACAAAGGAAGCAATCAGGCGGAGATTTCTCTTGATGGAAAATGGAAGTCTCTTTATGGGAAAACCCGCGGCGAGGCTGGAAAACTGATCTTCCAGGCTGCGGGACCTGACAGCGATCTGCTTGAAAATATGGAATAATCAAATACGGAGGCGTTTTCTATGGAATCAGGGATCATTGAAATGAAAATCAGAGATGCTCGGGAAAGACGCTTTCTTCATCGTTCCGCGGGCAGATTCACATTGATCGAGCTCCTCGTCGTTATTGCGATCATCGCGATTCTTGCCGCCATGCTTCTCCCCGCCCTGAGCCGGGCGCGGGAAATGGCACGAGGCAGCACCTGCATCAGCAATCTGAAACAGCACGGGATCGTCCTGTTCAACTACTCCACGGACAACAAGGAATACTATCCCGGTTACATGGGCGGAAAGATTTATTCCACTGAGGCGATCAATCAGACCTGGAGTTATCTTCTTTACCGGGCCGGTTATACCACGGCTGTCTATTCCTCGATCGGAGGGGGCTACCGTTTCCCGCGCTATTTCGGATGCCCCAGCATCAAATCCTATATCAATGAGAGTCGCGTTCCCGTTTACAACAACCGGGTGCTTGCCTATTACACCTACGGAATGCCCTGTTATCTGCTTGACGATTCAGGAAACTGGTATTTCACAATCTCCACGGCTTTCAAAGCGACAAACAAGGACCAGATTCCAAACGGCCCCGCGCGCCGTCCGTATGTTGCCGATTCCGGAAACAAGGGAGGATTTCCCTGGTATAACTGGGGTGCCAAAACTTCCTACAATGAGGCGCTCATGCTGATCCACAACAAGCGTGCGAATATCGCATTTCTGGACGGGCATGTGGAAACCTTCGGCGCAAAGGACGCCGCTGCGAGAAAAATCTACAACACATGGATCTTCAAGTAAACGTTTCCCCCTTTCCCGCATAAAAAGATAA
>CALXRI010000061.1 GCA_944390795.1 uncultured Victivallales bacterium | reverse complement strand
CACTGGCCCTTGCAGCTGGAGCGCGGCAGGACTGAGAGTCCTGCACGAATCATAATTTGCGCTGCAAATTATTTTTTTAGACGGAAAAATGCGAGAGCATTTTTCTCGGGGTCAAGGGCCACTGGCCCTTGCAGCTGGAGCGCGGCAGGACTGAGAGTCCTGCACGAATCATAATTTGCGCTGCAAATTATTTTTTAGCCGGAAAAATGCGTGGGCATTTTTTTCGGGGTCAAGGGCCGTCGGCCCTTGTCGTGCTCCAGCGTCGAAACGCTGGTCGCGCGGAGCGCGAAATCCCCGTGCGGAACCCTCTTTTTTATCCCAGGCGGATGGGAATCGTTCGCTCGGGAGTGAAGAATTCCAGATTCAGGCGCGGCTCTGAGGAGTAGATCCCCGGCGGATAGTCCTCTGAACGGGGGCCCTGTGCATCCGTCCAGGAATGCCGGATTCCGAAACGGAAATCGTCGCCGTCGAGCAATGCGCGCGGAATCTTCGCCGTGATGGACATGACGCCGTTCTGCTGACGGACTGCGATCTGAGCGGCGTCTTTGCTGTCACGCACGTTTTTTCCCGTAACGGAAATATTCCATGGCGCACGTTCTCCGTCGCGGTCCAGGAGATAGAGCGCGACGGCATCCTTCGTTTCCCCGTTTCCTTCCGGTATCCTGCATTCGATTTCAAAGGTGACGGATTCCACGTCCGCTTCCGCCTTCCAGGAAAGTCCGCCGGCGGAATAACGTTTCCCCGTTCCGTGAATATCCTCGTCTTTGCGCAGGAAATCGCCGGGCGGAATTCCCTCCTTGATCTTGATGCGGCATTCGGCGAAATCCAGCGCGAGCGTCTCCTTCAGCACCTCCGCGCGCCAGCGCAGTTTTTCCGGGAAGTATTTATAGACCTCCGCCTCGGAGTGGTAGCCGAGGCGCGAATCCTTCTCACAGAGTTCGGCAAGGCGCAGGCTGCCGGCAATTTCCTCTTTGACAATCGTTTCCAGGCGGTTGAGAATTTCTTCTGCGTTGCGCGGGTTGTCCAGCAGGCGGTTCCGGAGGAAATAGAAGTCCAGAATGTTCGCGGCGGAACGGAAGTGAATGTCGAGCGCCTCATAGAGTGTTGCGTCGAGCCTCCGTTCCGCGCAGTTCATGTATTCCGGCGCAAAGGAGAGAAATTTTTCAAAGCCCCGGCGCCATGCGCCCGCGATTTTCCGTGCAAGCACCATGGTTTCGGGAAGCTCATGATTGAACATGCATTCCCCGATCGCGTCGCCCGCGGGTTCCGCATCCGGCTTCCATGTGCGGGGAAGGCGGTGCATGACCTGCTTCAGGTGCAGTGGCCAGACGGCCCCGTCGTGCATCGGACCGTAATACTGGAACTGAATATCAAGCGGATAGTTGGAATAGGCGTCCGCGAAATCGCTCCAGATCTGCGCCATGTCTTTTGCATGGTCGCCCCATTCTCCGAACGCGAGTTCTTCCAGAAACGCTTCCTCGCCGCGTGAGAAATCCTCGAATGCCAGACGTCCGGCGGCCTTGTTCATGAGTCCCGGATAGTTTCCGAAGTACCAGCACTGAATGACGTGCTGAACACCGAGCGCGCTCATTTCCCTGTATTTGCGGTAGAGGAGGCCGGGAACCGGCAGGAACGGCACGGTGGCGAGTTCGTGAGAACAGCAGACCTGGAGTTTCGCCGCCATTTCGCATCTGCCGCGCGCGGCGGCCGCCATGCGTCCGAAGCGGTCGCTCGGTCCGACGCATGAGAGCCAGTAGTCCCCGCCGTTGCGGACTTTTCCGAGCTGCTCCCTGTTGCATCCCGATTCAAAGTTGAAGGCGAGAATCACATTCTTCGTGAGCTTTTCCGGCATCTGATAGATCCACGAGGATAGCTGGTCGCGGTAGGGCATGTAAAGCCAGCTGATGAGTTCGGCTTCAGGATTCGCATCATGCATTCCGTCGGCCATCGGAAGGAGAACTTTGCTCAGAATTTCCCCGATGGAAAGATTGCATTTCCCTTCGCATGGATTTTTTCTGTTGTCATAAACGGAAAGAGTGCTCAGACAGGAGGTGGGACGCTCTCCGTGGGAGATCGTGATAAGTCCTCCGAGATGCGGCACTGCGGAAAAGAGGCTGTTCGTGCATTCGTAGAGATATTGCTTCGCAGCCGGGGAATCCGGGCAGAAGCTCGGTGTCTGCGTGTAGGCAAGGGGACCTTTGAGTTCCGGATGGTCTTTCGGACACGGATTTGCCGCCCCCCAGTGGAAGGGTTCGATGCAGAACACCCAGATTTTAATTCCGTAGCGGCGGCATTTCTCGACGGATTTCCGGAGTTTTTCCAGACGCTTTTCCGCATCCGGGTCGCGCGGATAGAGGGAGGTCGAGCAGATTTCGCGGAAAACGATCGTAAGCCAGAGTCCGTTGACGCCTTCGCGCGCCAGGCGGTTCAGGTATGCTTCCGGATAGTAGTCGATGTCGTCCATCAACTCGTCCCGATTGAATGGCGGGCGCTTGATCGGTCCGAAGAAACAGCGGGAGATCCGGTTTTTCAGCCACGGGTCGCGTCGGATTTCCCCGAGTTTCAGGAAGGGCGCGCGGCTTCCCGCGAGCAGGTCCTCCAGGTGATAGATTCCGCGTCGGATTCCTTCCGTGGTTCCCGCCTCGATTGCGATTCCGTCCTTTTTCACGAGAATGCGGAAACTTTCTCCTTTGAGATCGTCTGCCTGTCGCGTAATGAGCTGCGGTCCGTCGTGGACGAGAATTCCGGCGTCGGAGAGGAAGCGGCGGATCTCCTCCGTCGCAGTTTCAAGCAGTTTTTCCGGATCAGGGAATTCCGGGCGGAAGTCCAGTCCGATCCGGAAATCCGCCTCGTCTGCGTCCGGTTCCAGCGACATGTCCCAGACGGGGCGGATTTCGAGTTCTCTGCGCAAATTTTTCACAAAACGCGGTTCCCCGCGGGGGAACGGCGGCGGCGTGTTTCTGATGTCCAGCATGATCCTGAAGTCTCCCTGTTGTCCTCCTTAATGTAACTGGCAAATCCGTGAAATCCAGCTGCGGGGGGACAGGATTCTGAAAGATTGCATATTTTTTCCATCGGGTTTTCCTTGGGATGGCATAACTCCGTATAGCGCTATATGCAATTGTTTTCCGGATTTTTCCCTGGATCCAGTTCCGCGGGATATGTTCCGGCCGGGAAATGCGCAATGTTTGACGGAATTATGATTGCAAACGGCACAAGTCATGCTATATTATAAACTTCCGGATGCTTTTCCGGAGATATTCCACTGTGTCGGAACGCACAGGGAAACAGACGGAATGATGTTTTATGAGCGGACAGCAAAAAAAAAGTGTATTTTTTCCGATTCGATACTGGATTTTCCGATATTTCCATATTATATTATGTGCTTTGTCTGCACAGATGCATCCGGCGGCAGCCGCGGCTGTTCCTGAAAAACAGCAGGATGCGGAAGTGCAAAAGGCTGACCGGGAAACGGCGGACTCTCTGAAAGAAGAGCTTGCCGCCGTGAAAAGCGAAGCTGGAAGAAAACTTGCGGATCTGCAGGCGGAACTGAAGCTTTTAAGGCAGGAGAATTCCGTAATCCGCAGGGAGCTGCTTGAAACTCTTGATAAATTTTCGATGCTGGCTGATAAGCTGAAGCGCTATGAAATGAGCGCGGCGGCTGTTGTCGAATCCATGAGTCCCGCATATGTCGGAGCCCGGGAGGAGGAATCAGCCGAGTCACTGAGAACTGTTATGCAAAGCTCAGCTGCGTTGGCGTCGGCAAGTGCGTCATTGTGCGATGAGGTCCTGGAAGTGCTCGGGAAGTCATCGCTTGACCCCGTTTTGTCCGCCAGGCTGAGATTACGAGTCGACAGTCTCAAGAAAGAACTCCGGAACACGGCCTTCCTCAATGTCCCTCCGATCCCTCCCGATGGATTTGCATCCTGCCGGGTCCTGAATCTGGATGAGAAACTGAATGCGGTTGTTCTGTCCGCCGGGTACCGGAACGGCGTCCGTGCCGGGATGCTTCTGCGCTCCCGGGACGGCAGGCTTGTTTTCCGGGTGATTGCTCTGAGGAACTTCACCAGCGCAGCGCTGGTGTCCGAAGGCGACATCAGGTCGGCGGGCATCGGAATGGAAGTGTTTGCGACAAGCCGCATCGGCAGATAAACAAATCGACGTTTAACATAAAACAAAAAAAACAAGCGAGAAGAAAAGTATGGAATTTCGGGCGATTACAAGGTATGTCCGGATATCGCCGTCCAAAGCGGCCGAGATTTCCCGTCTGATCCAGGGGAAACCGGTTGTGGAGGCGCTGGCGATTGTGGAGATTAGTCCGAGAAAAGCCGCGAGACTGTTTGCGAAGACGCTGAAAAGCGCGGTCGCCAACGCGGAGAAGAATGACAAGAATCCGGTGAAGAAGGAATCACTGGTCGTGAAGAAGGCTGCTGCGGATCCGGGGCCGATGCTGCGGAGATACCGGCCGAAAGCCCGTGGAATGGCGGGAAGAATCAGAAAACGTATGAGTCACTTTACAGTAGTGCTCGCAGACGAATAATAGAAAGGGGCAAGTTGTGGGTCAGAAGGTAAATCCTATCGGGCTGAGGTTAGCCCTGAACAAGAACTGGAGCTCTCGCTGGTTTGCATCGAAGGCGAATTACGGCGACTGGCTCCATGAAGATCTGAAGATTCGTAATTACATCAAGAAAAACTTCAATCATGCCGGCATCTCCAGAATCCTGATTGAGCGCTACAGCAACAGCGTGCGCGTCACGATTCTGGCGGCGCGTCCGGGTCTCCTGATCGGCCGCAAAGGCGCGGAACTGGAAACGCTGCGGGAGTCCGTGGCGAAACTGCTGAAGGGACGTGAAGTGATCCTTGACGTTGTCGAAGTGAAGCAGCCGGAAACAAACGCGCAGCTGGTCGCCGAGAATGTCGCGTCCCAGCTGGAACGCCGGATCGGATTCCGCCGCGCGATGAAGAAAGCCATCCAGACCGCGATGGAACTTGGCGCCGAAGGCATCAAGATTCAGTGCTCGGGCCGTCTCGGCGCCGCCGAGCTCGCGCGCACGGAACAGTATAAAGAGGGCAGAACCCCTCTGCACACCCTGAAAGCCAATATCGACTACGGATTCACGGAAGCGAATACGACCGCCGGAAAGATTGGCGTGAAAGTTTGGATTTGTCACAAAGAAGCCATGGAGGATATGCAAAATGCCGTTAATGCCAAAAAGAGTAAAGCACAGAAAGGTGCAGCGCGGTAACAACGCCGGGCTGTC
>CALXRI010000060.1 GCA_944390795.1 uncultured Victivallales bacterium | reverse complement strand
CACGGGTTTCGGGCGCGCAATCCCCTGCGTCGTGGTGGCAACGACGGAAGGCTTCGGAGGAACCGAAGGCGCGGGCTTCGGAGACGGCGTCATCGGAATTGTAGCTGTGGAAACCGTTCTCGGGGGCTGCTGCCCCATGGGAATGGTTGCCGTGGAAACGGATCCGTCCGCATTCGGAGAAGGAGCGAGAGGCTTGAGCTTGATCGTCTTTCTTGCCGCGGAGGAAGCCATGGCCGGAGTTGCCGCGGGAACGCGTTTCAGCGTGCCGGTGTCCGTATTACGTAGCTTCAGCGGATCGTTCAGCCCGCCATTGTCACTGCTCGGTGTGTTCTCACTCATGTTTTCCATCCTTTTTTCGCAACAATTCCTGTCTGCCTGGAAATCCGGCAAACCACAATGCCATCCTTCTGAGGGAATATAGCATACAAAACAGGCGCGGCAATTATTTTTTTTGCAAAAAGGAAAGAAATATTCAAAAAATATGCTATTTTACCATGAAAAAACAAAAAAATCATCGTTTCATCATCGGAAAAGATAAAAATATGGAAACACCTGTTCTGAATAAAATCAATCATCCCGCGGATTTGAAAGATCTGACGCCCGCCCTCCTTGCGGAACTTTGTTCGGAACTTCGCGCAATCATCATTGACACGGTCTCGCGCAACGGCGGACATCTCGCGCCGAATCTCGGAATCGTCGAACTGACCGTCGCACTGCATCGCGTCTTCCGGATGCCGGAAGACAAGATCATCTGGGATGTCGGGCACCAGAGTTACGTTCATAAGATCCTTACCGGCAGAAAAGACCGCTTTTCCTCCATCCGCACGGACGGCGGGCTTTCCGGATTCCCCCTGCGCGAAGAATCCGAATACGACTGTTTCAGCGCGGGACACGCCGGAACCGCAATTTCCGCCGCGATGGGATTCGCCGCGGCGCGCGACACGCGCAATGGAAAGGAACATGTGATCGCGGTCATCGGCGACGGGTCGCTCGCCTGCGGCCTCTCCCTGGAAGCCCTGAACAACGTTCGAACCAGCTGTAAAAATCTGATTATCATCCTGAACGACAACAAAATGTCAATCTCCAGATCCGTCGGCGCAATGGCGAACTATCTCAACCGCATCATCACCGGACGCAGCTACAACCACTTCAAGGCTTTTGCGAAAATGGCCGTCCGGCGTCTTCCCAGCGGCGCGGGCATCATCGGCGGAATCCAGAAGCTCGAGGAGGCGACCAAAAGCCTTTTCGTGCCCGGCGTCTTTTTTGAGGAAATGGGGCTGCGCTACATCGGCCCGATCAACGGTCACAAACTGCCGGAACTCATCGAAACCTTTACACGGGTCCGGGATTTCAACCGTCCCGTAATCGTTCATGTCATCACGGAAAAGGGGGCGGGATGCGAATATGCCAAGGAGGCTCCGGAGAAATTTCACGGTGTCTCCAGCTTCAATCCGCATACGGGGCACTCGGAACACGCGGCATCCGGAACGAACTTCTCCGCGGCATTCGGCGAGGCCATGATCGAACTTGCGGAAAAAGAGCCGGAACTTGTCGCGATCACGGCGGCCATGCGTTCCGGAACGGGACTCCTGAAGTTCTCCGAGCAGTTCCCCGAACGCTTTTTCGACGTCGGAATCGCGGAAGAACATGCGCTGACTTTCGCCGGGGGACTGGCCGCGGGCGGCATGCGTCCCGTCGTCGCGCTCTACGCGACATTCCTGCAGCGGGCTCTGGACAGCGTGTTTCACGACATCTGCCTCCAGAACCTGCCGGTCGTGATCTGCGCGGACCGCGCCGGCATCGTCGAGGACGGTCCCACGCATCACGGCATTTACGACGAATCTTTTCTGCTGGCAATGCCGCATCTCTCCGTTCTGGCCCCGAAAAATGAGACGGAACTCAAGGCGATGCTCCGCGCCGCATATGAAAAGAAAGAACCCGTCGCAATCCGCTATCCGCGCGGAGCGTCAAAGCTGGAACATCTCCCCGTTCCCGCTCCGGAATGGGGAAAGGCGGAAGTGGTGCGGGAGGGATCGGATCTCGCGATCTGGGCGGTCGGACGGGAAGTCGGCACCGCGCTTGCCGTCGCGGAAATGCTGGGATTCTCCTGCCGGATCGTAAATGCGCGCTTCCTCAAGCCGTTTGACCGCGACCTATTCCTGGATGACGCTTCCAGAATGCCTGTATTCACCATTGAGGACAATCTCGCGGGAACCGGGCTGGACAGGATCACCGACAGTCTGCTTCTCCATGGAAAACACTGTCCGGTCCATCACTTCGCATGGCCGGAGGACGAAATCATTCCGCATGGAACGATTCCATGTCTGCGGGAAAAATACGGCATGACGCCGGAGGCAATCGCCGGAAAAATCCGCGAACTGCTGAAGACGGACTGAAAAATTCAGAATCCGAACAGTCCGGAAGCCACCTTCATCTCCTTCCGGATCGGGACATGGAACGGACATCGCTTTTCACACTGTCCGCACTGAAGACAGTCGGATGCATGCCGGGCAAGAAGTCTGTAATGCTCCCGGACCGTTTCGGGAATCTCCCGGCGGCCGCGCGCCAGATTCAGATATTTGTTGACGTCAGCCACACGGATTCCGGCCGGACAGGGAGCGCAGTGTCCGCAGTACATGCAGTGTCCGGACCAGGTGAACTTTTCCAGTCCTGAAAGCACGCGCGAATAATCCTTTTCCTCCTCGGAGGCCGTGCACCATGCCAGTGCGCATTCGATTTCGGAAACGCTCCGGCATCCGGTCATGACCGCCGCGACGGCGGGACGGGTCAACGCATAGTTCAGCGCCTGCACCGGCGTGAAGGCGCGCCCGAACGGGGACTGATCCGCCTTCAGGAGGTCGCCTCCGGCATAAACCTTCATCACGTCGATCCCGACGTTTTCCCGTTCGCAGAGTTCATACAGCGCTTCGCGCTCGGCATTGAAGTTGTGAAGCGCCTTCGCGTAACGCTCCTCCGCCCAGAGCATCTCCACGTCCTCGTCCGGCGGCTGCATGTCGTAGCAGGGATTGACGGAAAACATCAGCACGTCGACGGCGCCGCTTTCGACTGCCATGCGGGCGACGGCGGGATTGTGACTGCTGATGCCGACAGAGCGGATTTTCCCCTGCGCCATGAGCTCCTTTGCATACGCAAGAATTTCCCCGTCGAACACGGCATGGAAATCGTCCACGGCGTCGATGTAATGGATCATGCCCACATCGACGTAATCCGTGCCGAGACGCCGGAGAAGATCGTCAAAGGCCGCCTTCGTTTCAGCAAGGTCGCGGGATCGTTCATACTGTCCGTTCTTCCAGACGGAGCAGAGATGCCCCTGAATCACAAAGGAGGATCGCCGTCCCCGGAGGGAATTCCCGAGCGCCGTGCGCAGGTCCGGATCGGAAGAGTAGATATCGATGAAATTGATTCCGTTCCCGATCGCGAAATCCATCATTTCGCGGGCCTCTCCGGAAGTTTTTCCGGCAAATCCCTCGCATCCGAGGGCGATCGCGCCGACTTCAAGTCCGCTTCTTCCCAGTGTTCTGTAAATCATTTCCACACGTCCTTCCCGTTTCAGGAAAAGTGATTTTTCTTCGGCGAAGGGCCCGGGAAGGAATTCCTCCGCCGGAATCCCCCCTGCCCGTCGGGATGTTCCGCTGCTTATTTCAGGCCGAGGACATCGCGCATGTCGTAAAGTCCGGCCTTCGCATCCGCGAGGAAGCGAACCGCGCGAAGCGCCCCCTTGGCGAAGGTGTCCCTGCTGGATGCGCGGTGCGTGAGCTCAAGACGTTCTCCGTTTGCGGCGAAGAGAACGGTATGATCGCCGACGATGTCTCCGCCCCGAACCGCGTGCATGCCGATTTCACGGCGTGTGCGGGCTCCGACGTTGCCGACGCGTCCGTGGCGGACATCGCGGTCGTAATCCCAGCCTCTGACGCCGGTGACGACCTCGGCAAGCGAAACCGCCGTGCCGCTGGGCGCGTCTTTCTTCTGATTGTGGTGAGCCTCGATGATTTCGACATCGAAATCGTCGCCGAGCGTCTGCGCGGCAAGTTTCGTCAGATAAAAAAGAAGGTTCACGCCGACGCTGAAATTGGAGGCGAAGACGATTTTCGCACCGGAATCTCCAAGACGTCTGAGTTCGTTCCTGTCATCGGCCGTCAGCGCGGTCGTGCCGATTACAATGGAGAGTCCTTTCGCGGCGGCAAGACGTGCGTTTTCGATCACGCGTCCCGTGCTGAAATCGATCACGGCGTCCGCGCCGTCGAGGAGCTCCTCGAAATTTTCCGTAATTCTGACGCCGAGGGGGCGGACGGACGCAACCGAGCCCGCGTCCAGCCCGAGGAACTCGGACCCGGCGCGTTCCGTTGCGCCCGCCAGCGCAAGGTCTTCCGATTCGGCGATGTTGGCGACAAGACGGCGGCCCATCCGGCCCGCGGCTCCGGCAATGATGATTCTGATCATGCAGATTCTCTCCATTTTATTGAATGACTGTTGGTGTCTGATGGCGGTAAGTTAGCTCCGGAAGAGCCTTCTATCAAGTCATCCCGGCAAGGTTTTTCCGCTTTTCCCGGGACCATGCGGGCGGAGAAGAGTGTCTTCAAACTCCTTGCATGCACGAAACAACGTCCGCACATATATTGTATGACGAAGTTTTCGCAGCGAATGGGAAACGGTTTTCACATTGTTGCGGGCGACTGTTAAAACCTTCTGCAAAACTATAAGGAAGAAAATAAAAAATGGTTTTAACAAGGTAAAAAAAAAGCCCGGCAGAAGCCGGGCATAAGAGGAAAATGAACTTTTTATTCCAGGCAGGACGTCACTCGGCTTTTTCTTGTTCTTCGGCCGCCCGGCGCTTCTCCTCAAGCAGCTTCAGGGCTTTTTCCGCGTCGGCATCGCTGCCGGCGGTGAAGTCGTATTCGATTATATGTTCTTCCGTACCGAACAACGACTTTGTTTTCGTGCTTTTGAAGTAGCCGGCAGTCGGTACTTTGTGATCCGCCGGGATGGAAACTTTCCGGCTCTTATAGGTAACGCGCCCGACGATCAGCTTGCCGCACGGAGTCGCTGTTTCCGGATTTGCCGTTTCGAGTTCTCCGAACATCAGGTAACCGTCAAGGTTGAGGTTCTTTCCTCCGGCGGACGCGGTCACGCTGCGCATTGTGGAGGAGCAGCCTGTCAGAAGCGCTGCAAAGGCGGCGCAGAAAAGACAGAGAATGAGTTTAGGCATTGGCTGTTCTCCTTTCGGCGGCGGCAAGCCACGCCTCGCGCGCTTCGCTCGAGGAAATGGCAAGGTTTGACGCCTTCATGACGCCCCACCAATAAGTACGCCGGAGACGGTATTCACGTTTCAGCATTTTCAGCGTCCAGAGCGGGTAATTCGCGTCGAAAACAGAGCGCGTGTTGTTCTCCCAGCAGCTGACTGTATGCTGGAATCCTTTGTCGGTTCCGTCGGACGCGTCAAACTGAACGTCATGAATCAGAATAACGGGCTCAAACAGTGTCATGATGCTGGTCAGGACGTCGCGCGAAAGCGGCAGCCAGGAATCGGGCCCGGCCTCGTTGTAAATTTCGCACAGCTCCTCAATTTTGTGCGCAAAAACGCTTTCCCTTCCCTGCACGACTGATGGGGAAACCATTTTCTTTCTCAAATTGAGCCATCAAAACTTTCACACTCCACACATCTTCTCCCCAAC
>CALXRI010000059.1 GCA_944390795.1 uncultured Victivallales bacterium | reverse complement strand
TAAGCACTTGATAAGTCAAGGATTATTTCTGATTTTGCTGATTCAAATCAACTATTCCAGTCTAAAGTTATTTAGAGGCACCTGAAATAACTCTGACACCGTGTTTTTGAGCTCAACTAACCACGATCAAGGAGAAAAACCATGACTGAATCCCACCCATTGCAAAGCATAACCCACAACATCATTGAACGCTATCTTGCCAGGTATGAATCCGTATCTGTTGGAATCTACCGGTTCCATGCGATCAATGGCGGAGAGTTCTCCAAATACCTGAACTCTCTCAAGATCACCTTGAGCAGAAAAGCATTCATACCGACTTACTGCTGGCATTATGATCCATACGGAGAACGCTATATTTTCTTCCTCTTCATCTGCGATGGATACGGACGATATGACCTTGCCGATCTCTTGTCTGTAATCAAACGACTTTGGACATTCCGTTCCATGTCACCTGTCGAACAGATTGACAACATCCGTATCACAGTAAACAATTCAACTGATGGAATGAGACATCTGGATCAATGGATTCTGAATCTGACTGAACCGCAGTTCTGTAATGAACGGATACCGCATCAGCGGAGCTACGGAGCTTCTCAAATGATATGAGCTATTTCCCTCATCTGTTGTCCCGCGACAACAGATGAGGGAGAATCTCATTTATACAGATGTATCAATAATGACAGAATGATTATTTATCGCAAATAGGACCTCTCAACGCTCCGGCATAGCTCAGCGGTAGAGTAGGTGGCCCTCCTTCTGCTAAAAGCGTCAGCCGGGGAGTGTCGCTGGTCATTTGGAACATACAAGACTGCCGGACTTGAAAAGAAGAGATTCCGGTGGTAACTTATTGGCACCTTATGGGCACCTTATAGTCCACTTATTCGACCTGTTTGGGAGCATCTCATCAAGAGATGCGGCAGGCTTCCAAAAGAGAAGATCAAAGCTGAATATGAGGCTTAATCACGGGAAAAACGGAAGTAAAAAAATGGCTCCGGCAGCTGGATTCGAACCAGCGACCAAGTGGTTAACAGCCACCTACTCTACCGCTGAGCTATGCCGGAATCTTTTATGAAGTCATAATATAGGCTGTAGTTTCAAAAAATCAAATCAAATTCATATAAAAAAATGGAAATTATTGGTTCTTTGGCGATATCTGATAGAAATGAGTTATAAAAATTCACATAGTGCTGAACACTGAAACAGAGCTGCGTCAAGTTGACATACTCCTTGATTTTGATGCCCTCATATTTCAACGCTCACCAGAAGCGCTCCGTCTTTGCATTATCCAAACATCGTCCCCGCCCGTCCATGCTGATCTGAATGCCATGAGCCCGGAGTTCCGCTAGACACTCCGAGCTGGGGAATTGGCTCTCTTGATCCGAATGGAAAATCTCCGGTTTCCCATAGGAATCCAGATAACGTCCGGAACATTGCGCACATTTTGAAAGAAGGCACTTGAAAAAAGGTCTGTTTTCTGATTGATTATAGTGACCAAACCGTAATCAAAAGAAAGGAAAGCAGGCCATGAGAAATGTAGTGCAAACGAAAAGGCAATCTCCGGAGCGATTAAAATCGATGAAAAAGAGATTCGGACGCATCTTGACTGGTTCGGCAGTCCGTTGAGGATACGCTGAATGCGCTCCTGAATGCGGAAGCCGATGCAATCTGTCAGGCTTCGAGATATCAGCGCAGTCCGGATCGGCAGGATACGCGGGCCGGAAGCTATAAACGCGAACTCCTGACGAAAGCGGGCGAAGTGGAACTTCGGATTTCCCGTTTGCGGACGTTGCCGTTTGAAACGCAGATCGTTGAGCGTTATAATATAAGACGAAGCAAAGCAGTCTTGAGGAAGCCCTGATAGAGATGTATCTTGCGGGCGTGTCCGTCCGGCGCGTGGAGGATATCACCGAAGCTCTGTGGGGTGCAAAGGTCAGTTCCAGTACGGTAAGCGAATTAAATCAAAAGATTTACGGTAAAATTGAGGAATGGCGTAAACCGCCGATTGACGGTGAACATCCGTATGTTTTTGTCGATGGAGTCTATCTGAAGCGGAGTTGGGGCGGAGAGGTTCAGAACGTTTCTGTTCTGGTTGTCCTCGGCGTGAACGATGAGGGAGGGATACCGCGAAATCCCCGGCGTTGCTGAAAGCCGCCGGGAAGACAAGGAATCCTGGAGCAACTTCCTGCGTTACTTGAAAGAACGTGGCCTCAAAGGCCTCCGGCGATTTCTTCCCCGAGGCCAAATGGCAGTGCTGCATTGTGCACTGGTATCGAAATGTTTTCACCATGTGTCCGTGGAAACACCTTCGCGAGGTGGAGGCGATGTTCAAGGCAATTCATGCTCAGGAAGATAAAGCTGCTGCAAAGAGATTCGCCGCCGAACCCGGGTCGTCGGCAGCTTTCCGGATGGATACTCGGCCATGATGCTGGGCGGAGCCAGGATCAGGCATATTTCCACAACAAAATGGGGCACTCGACAGTACTACATGAACACTTGCAAACTTTACGAAGGTGATGTAAAATAGCTGCGACAAATCTCGTTTGTCATCTGTAATCATTCAGAAACAAATACGCGCAAAATTGCGGACACTACCCCAAAAATGCAGACTTGATTTTTTGAGAGTGTTATGTGCGGGAGTAAATGGTTCAGTTTTTCAGTAAAAAATAGGGATTTCATGAGGCATCAGTCGGACGGGCGCATCTGTCCATGAATTCCCGGTAGAGTTTCAGCGGAGTGTCATCCCGCTTGACCAGGCGGATCAGTTCGATCAGCCCTTCCAGCTCCTGCGCCAGAAAACGTTCGCCTTTTTCCGCGGAACAGATTGTCCGGTCTGCGCAGAGCATTCCGGGATAGTCCGCATACCACCAGGTCGGAGTGACCGCGCCTGTCTTGCGGAACGGCGCCTCTCTCTTCAAGGGCATTCCGTAATCGGCGGGCTGTCCCTTGACAAGTTCCGGGCGTTCCGCCATCATGACGCTGGTTTCGAATTCCCCGCCGTGACCGTCCACTTCGGCTTCAAAAATGGACTTATCCCGCTCCCTGCCGAGGAAAGGGGAATACTGATAGACCATATACGTTTTTTCCCGGTCCAGCATCTTTTCGCAGAAATAGTTCAGCAGGTTCAGATTTCCGCCGTGACAGTTGTAAAAGATGATTTTGCGGAATCCGTTCCGGGCGATCTCATCGCAAACCGATTCCAGAAGCGGAAGCAGCAGTTCAAAGCGGATCGCAATGGCTCCCGGTTCGCATTTCGCATGGGTGTTCTGTCCGAAGTAATAGAACGGAAACACCATCACGGGTTCCACCGCGGCGGCCCGTTCCGCCACTTCATGGGCGTTGATGGCATCCATCCCCAGCGGAATATGGTCTCCATGCTTTTCGATGACTCCGATCGGCAGAATGCAGACTCCGCCGCATTCCGCAACGGCTTTTTCAAATTCCGGCGCTGTCAGTTCTTCCCAGTTCATCGATTTCTCTCCTTATTTCCCGTTTGTCTGAGTGTATGGAGTACCGGATTGCGATTGCCGGCTGCATGCGGCTTTCATCCGGGGCGGCCGCATGCATCGGAGAAAAACCTGTTTATTGCGCCATGCCGCCTGAACCAGCTGACTGCAAAGCTGCGGGAAGGCGATTCCCGCGGCACGTGCGGCCTTCGGGACAAGGCTGTTGGCCGTGCAGCCGGGAATGCTGTTTCCTTCCAGAACGCAGATCGAACCGTTTTCCGGAGAGGCCATCACGTCGACGCGCAGAATCTCTTCCGCGCCGGAAATCTCGTAAAATTTCAATGCCGCCGCCTGAATTTTCTTCTGAAGCTCTTCCGGAATGGTGCGGGGCGGGCAGAGGTATTCCGTATCGCCGAGCGCGTGGGTGTATTTTGCGTCGTAGTCATAGATTTTGCCCGCGTAGCGGATTTCAATCACCGGGAGCGGTTTTCCGTCAATGATTCCGACGGTTGTTTCAATGCCTTTGAAAAATTCCTCGACCAGCGCCGTGTTTCCATACTGAAACACGAGATCCATGGCTTTTTTCCAGTCCGCCTCCGTTTCTACCAGTGTGATTCCAAATGTGGATCCCTCGCTTGCAGGCTTGACGATCAGCGGCAGGGTGAATCCTTCGGGAATTGTTTCCATCCGTTCCGTCAGAACGGTGTATTTTGCATTTGGAATACCGAAGGCGTCCATGCGTTTCTTGCTGGCGACCTTGTCCATAATCAGCGCACATGCCGCGGAACCGGAGCCTACGAAACAAATGCGGGCATCCTCCAGCAGTTTCTGAATGCGTCCGTCCTCACCGTAGCCGCCGTGCAGAACCGGCCAGACCACATCGGCCCATTCCCGCATTTCCGGTGTGACGGAAAGTTCCCGGATATCATACTCGCGCACTTCATATCCGGCTTCGCGGAGCGCATCCGCAACCGCCTTTCCGGATTCCAGGGAAACCTCGCGCTCACTGCTGACCCCGCCCTTGAGCACGAGAACTTTCAAAGGCGCTTTTTCCTCTCTGAGCGATTCCATCTTCACAAACCTCACTTCCGGCTGCAGCGCCGTATTGTATTTTTCTTTCACGCGCCGGATCATTTCTCCGACCAGCGCGGCAACATCCGATTCTTTTCCCGGCAGATCCTTTTCCGCCTTGACAATCCAGTTCGCGTGCGCCTCGCTTACCGCATATGCGCCGCACCGGAGGAGCTTGCAGTCCGCCTCCTCCAGCAGTTTTCCTGCGGGACGTTCCGGCGATGGATTGCGGAAAACACTTCCCGCACTCCGTCCTTTCGGCGCATGGCTTCTCCGGGCGAGTTCCGCGGCAATGCGCCCGTTTTCCTCTTCCGGATCGACGGGAAGAAAACGCAGGATCAATTCCGTGACAAGCACTTTCCCGCGGATTACCGGTGAATTCCGGTAGGAAAGATGAAGCGCCTGCCTTGTGTAAAACGCCTCTTGCGCCTTTTCTTCCAGAAGAATTCCCTCTGCTGAAACCAGAAAATCGGAAAGCGATTTCCCCATTGCACCCGCATTCATGGCCAGCGCACCGCCGAGAGTGCCCGGAATCCCGCAGAGCGCCGACGCGCCGCCGAGGGAATGTTCCGCGGCAAAGCGGATCACGCTTAAAAGAGAACACGCCGCTCCCGCGCGCACTGTTCCGTCCGGCATCTGTTTGATGGCTCCGAATTCGGAATGAAGCGGGAGTTTCAGGAAAACAACATCATGCAGCTCGCTGTCGGATCCGACGAGATTCGTTCCGTTGCCCAGCGGGAATACCCGCATGCCGAGCTTCAGAGCGGTCCGCACCGTGTTCTGCGCATCGGAAAAGGTGGCCGGCTCCGCCAGAAAAAAAGGGGCGGAACCCGCCCCGAGTGAACTGTAACGATCCCATGACGCCTGAGGGGCAATCCGGGAGGCGGCGGACAAGACCGCCTGAAACACTCCGGATCTGTCCGGCTGTTCGGCTGGAGACATGAAACGCCTCTGCGCACTTATTTCTTTTTGTAGACCTTTGCCGGATCAAAGACACGTTCGCCGATCACGGCAAGATCCCCGTTCTTTTCCAGTCTGCGGAAGAAGCAGGAACGGTAGCCTTCGTGGCAGGCCGCCCCGCCGATCTGTTCCACCTTGAAGATCACCGTATCCTCGTCACAGTCGACAAGAATCTCCTTGATGACCTGTGTATTGCCGGATTCCTCTCCCTTTTTCCAGAGTTTGTTCCGGGAACGGGACCAGTAGGTCGCAACTCCGCTCTTCAGCGTTTCATTCCAGGATTCCTCGTTGATATAGGCGAGCATGAGGACATCTCCGGTTTTCCAGTCCTGCGCAATGGCGGGAATCAGTCCCCCGCATTTTTTAAAATCCAGATTCAGCATTGAATGATTTCTCCTGATATTCCGTATGGAAGATTTTGTCACTTCGATCAATAGAAGGATTCGGTCAGCTTACCTTCTTCCTTCTTGATTTCTTTTTCTATCTTCTTGACTTCCGCATCGACTTTTGCCTCGGCCTTTTTGAGATCGGCTTTCACATCCGCTTCGGCTTTCTTGACATCGGCCCCGGCTTTTGCCTCG
>CALXRI010000058.1 GCA_944390795.1 uncultured Victivallales bacterium | reverse complement strand
GTATGCCCCAAATATCGTGCACCCCTCGCGTTTCGCCGGTGTTGCAAGGGAAAAAAGGCTGTCCGCGCTTGCTCCAGGAGAGATCGCATACCGGATGCTCCCGCAGGAGAAACTGGAAAAACACAGGAGAAGCCCGATTGATCTGACGAAATTTGACAATTCCGCGGAACGCTCCTGCATTCGATGGGCAAAACCGCTGGCGGGCGGGAAGATCCGCATGCTCGGTCTGACGCCTTATCCTGCCTACCGTGAAATGGCGGAACTTGCACAACGGATGGAGATCGAACTGCATTCCTCCCTGTTCATTGCACAGGGACGGGCGGCGAATAGCTCCGGCGATTACTTCGGGCTGCTGACCGAAACAGATATTTCCAATAACATTGACGAACTGCTGCTCAAAGACTATGACGTGATTTTCCTTGCGGGAATTCATCTGGATAAACTGAGTGCGGATCAGCGCCGGGAAATCATCCGCAAAGTTGCCGACGGCTGCGGTCTTGTGCTGATTGGCTGCACAGGGAAAAATCAGGATATCTTCAACATCTCGCCGCTGATTCCGCAAGCAGGGGGAAATTACCTCAAGGTGCCGCCGCGGAAACTGGGGGAACACTTTCTGGCAGTCCCTTTTCCCTGGTATCTGCTGCCGGTTACGACCTGTGCTCCGCAGAAATGCAGCGGCACTGCACCCGCCGTCACGGGAAATGCTCCCTTCCTTGCGTTCCGTGAACATGGGAAAGGACGAGTGGTCGCCATTGCCAATATTACCAGCGGCGGACAGGGCCGAATGGTGGGGGGGCTGACACCGGAACTACCTTACCCGCAGGAGGATGCCGCATACCGGGAATTCATTGAGCTTTATCAGCTGCTGTTTCTGAAAATGATTGCTTTTGCCGCCAGGCGCGATGACGGCTGCGGTTTCAAATCTGTGAAAATCAGTTCTTCCAACGGGAAATTCACGATCACTACGGAATTCAGGAATCTTCCGGCGGATCCATTGGAATACACTCTGACACTTTTCAGCTGCAACCGCGATGGAGAAGAACTGACCAGAAAGGATTTTTCGTTCATTCCGTCGGAAAAAGCGTTCTCCTTTGCGCTGCCCGCGAAATACTGGAACGGCCAGCAGCTGATTGGCCTGATTCTGCGCGATCCTTCCGGATGTGTCACCGACTTCGGAGCGGAAAGTTCCCAGTGCCTGCCTCCGGCGCGTTCCCATAAACTTGTCTCCGATAAAAACCATTACAGAGAAGGGGAAAAAGCGAAATTCACCCTGACGTCGACCGTGGAGAAGAATAGTCCGGCGGAGGTTCGCTGGAAATTATATGACGCTTTCGGACGGGTTGTGAAAAGTGGAAAAGTTCCTGCGAAAGCGGTCAATGTCATTGAAACAGCAATCTCCTCCTCTCTGAAATCCCGGAACTATACTTTTTCCGCCGAAATGTTTCTACGGGATCAGCTGGTCGGACGGCGTTCACTGAAAATCACCGCTGCTCCAGCGGAAGAAAAACTTGTCTGGGATGATTTTGAAGCCGGAATCTGGATTACGCCTTACAGTTACGAGGCGGCGCGGACCGCATTTCATGATTTTTATGCCGGGGCTTTGCGGAAGATGCACATTACAACCATTCTGGGGAACAGTCGGCAGGCGGATCTGGATTTCGCACTTGCCAATAATTTCAATCCGACAATTTACCAGGGAGCCGGAACCCGCCCGGCAGGAATTTCCCCGGAATATCGGAAAAGCGGAGACAAGATGCTCCTCGTTCGCAATCCCTGCCTGAGCTCTCCGGAATTCCGCGAAACAATGCGGAAGCGGTTCCGGGATCTGGGGGAAAAATATAAAGACTACGGAATTCGTTTTTACTGGTTTGGCGATGAACTTTCTTTGACCGGCTACTGGAGTTCCGCAATTGATTTCTGTTTTTCGTCCAGCTGCCTGAAGGGATTCCGCCAGTTCCTGAAGGACAAATACGGGAGTGTGGAAAAAGCCGCCGCGCAATGGGGGAAAAATTACACTTCGTTTGACCAGTTTGTGCCGGAAACTCGCGAGGAAGCGAAATCCCGCGGGGATGGAAATTACAGCGCCTGGGCGGATCATCTGGAATATATGGATTCTCTGCTGTACGATTATATCACCTGGTTTACGGAACAGGGACTGCGGAAGGGCGATCCCACTGCGCGCGGATTCATTTCCGGACCCCAGGGCCCCAGTGCCTATGGCGGCAATGACTGGAGCATTCAGTCCTCGGCCTATACCGGATTGATGAGTTATAATCTGGGCGGCCTTCCGGATATTCTGCACAGCTTCAACCCGGAAACCGTGGATCTTCCCTGGGTTCTGGGGTATGCCAATTACGGGGGAAAAGTGTGTTACGAATTATGGAAGAGTCTGCAGTATCGTGCGAAAGGTGTCATGGGATTTTCCATGGCGAGCATGATTCGTCCGGACGGGACCTTGTCCCGGAGCGGACGGGCGGCGGCGGAGTATCTGCCGGAAATCCAGGCAGGCACAGGAAAACTTGTCATCAGCTGTCTGCGCCCGGCCGAGCCGGAGATCCTGATCCTTTATTCCCAGAGCTCCATCCGGGCCGCATATATTTCAGGGAGAGCAAATGAACATGAGGAACTGCGCGTGAAATACATCACGCTCTGCCGGAATTTCGGCATTCCCTTCCGTTTTGTAACGGAAAAAGAGATTCTCTCCGGAATCTGCACCCGGCTCAAACCGCGATTGCTGATTCTGCCTGACAGCGATGCTCTTTCAGATGCGTGTGTCAAAACACTCGGAGATTTCCTTTCCCGGGGCGGTCATCTTCTTGCAGAGGGAAATCTCGGCACGATGGATGCCTCCTGCAAAAAACGTGCAGCTCCGATTTCATTGCCCGGCATCATCCGGATCAGCGGTATAAGAAGCGGGTATAACCGTGCCTTCAGTAAGACGGCGACAGAGCGGGAAGTTTCGGAAAAAGAGTATCTTGCCGCCGAACGTAACTCTTTTTCCAGAATCCTGAGAGAGTGCGGAATTACTCCTCCGGTCATCTGGCGAACTCAGGACGGGGAAGCGTTCTGCGATGCCGAAACAGTGGTAATGAACGATTCCAGGAACAATCAATATCTTCTGAGCATCTGCCGGGAAAAAAATCCGATTGCGGTCCGGGCGGAGTGGCCCCGTCCGTGGTTCGTCCGCAATCTCCGCGGAAACGAATGCGTGATGAAAGAGGACAATCCACTCTTTTTCCTCCTGCTCGGTCAGGAGGAAAAACCGGATTTACGCCTTTCTGTAAAGGCAGGCGGCAGCCGGGAACTGACGCTGGGCATGGACAGCGGCGTACGCCGGGATACGGTCTTTCATGTAACAGTCAGAAACCCCGCGGGAAAGATGCTTCGGCATTATAACGCCAATCTTGCCGGCGGAAAGGGAAAAGCGGAATACCGATTGAACTTTGCGGAAAATGACTTGCCGGGCATATGGACGATCACAGTGACAGACATTACAGCCTGTCAAAAGAAGGCCTTGACTTATCTTCTGAAATAATCGGGGAGTGTCATTATGAACGGCACGCTTGATCCTGTAGTTCCTTATTTAGGTTCTGCTGAATGCGATGAAATCTATTGGAATTGAATAATTTGCAGCAGGAAAAGTTCTGATTGCGCAGTATCTTGTACCTGAAAAACGGGAAAAACCGTGCAGTAAGGAAAGAGAGATGTATCGAAAAACGTGTCAGAACAGAGAATCGCCGGAGATCGGTCTGTATTTTGCGGGGCGTCTGAATCCGGAAAACCGCTGGGTGAAAATGGCCGATCTTGTTCCCTGGGAAGAGGTGGCAGTCAGAGTATGCCCGACACTTCAAAAGCCATGGTCGAGGAGAAGTGGCCTTGAATGTCCGTATGGCACTCGCGGCCTTGCTGATCAAGGAAATTCTTGGTCTGAGCGATCGTGAAGTCGTGGAAAGCATGATCGAAAATCCGTATTTTCAATATTCTCCCGGCTTCAAAAGCTTCCAGACGAAGGCCCCTTTCAGCGCTTCGCTGCTGACGCATTTTCGGAAACGTCTGCCCCGGGAAGTTGTGATGTCGTTGAATGACAAAATAATCGAGTTGGCGCAAAACTCCATGCGCCGGAAGATGATCCTCCGCCAGACGGAGGCGGCGTCCCGCCCGAGAATTCAAATTCAAGTGAGGCAGAAAATTCCGGAACAATTCTGATGGATGCGACTTGTGCGCCGACAGACATCAGGTATCCGACGGATTTGAATCTGCTCAACGAAGCGCGCGAACTCACAGAGAGTGTCATCGACAAATTGCGCGGACAATGCGGCGACAGGAATTCACACCCCCGGACGAAACGGGAAATCTGCCGCAAGCGTTATCTTGAGATCATCAAACATCCGAAAAGTGGTGTATCAAAACGTCGCGGAGCTTTGCGTTTTCTGCTCAACGCCATCCGCCGGAATCTGGCGTTCATCGCGAAGTTGCGTGACCGTTGCGGGAATATCCCGCAACCCATTTCAGAACAGCTGATCCTGATCCGACCCCTTTACGATCAACAGCGAACGATGCCGGACAATCATTCGAGGCGCATTGATGAGAGGATTGTCAGTTTGCATCAGCCGCATGTTCGTCCGATCGTGCGCGGCAAGGCCGGACATGGAACCGAATTCGGCGCGAAACTGACCGCCAGCCTGGAAAACGGATATGCAAGAATAGAGCGCCTCTCCTGGAACGCATACAATGAAGGTGGCGATCTGCAAATGATTTGTGAACGTTACCGCGTTCGAACGGGACATTATCCGGAAGCTGTTCTGGCGGACAAACTCTTCCGCAACAGGGAAAATCTGCGATATTGCGCAGGACATGGAATCAGGCTTTCCGGTCCGCGTCTCGGACGACCTGCAAAAATCGTGAATCCGGAATTCCTGAAGCAGCAGCTCGCCGACAATTCAGCTCGCAATGCAATCGAAGGAAAATTTGGACAGTGTAAACGACGCTTGGGACTGGGACGGGTTATGGCTCGACGCAGAGATTGTTCTGAAACTGTTATTGCCATGACCTTCCTTGCGGCGAACTTGATCCGCTGGCTATGGAATGCGGAAACTTTTTTGCTCTTCCGATTCCGGCCTCTATTTTTCATGGAGCGGAATCCCCTCATTATGCCGTTTTTCAAAATGCAGCATGATCCCTTCCGGTTCAGCAGACCCTATTTAGGGATATATTTTTACCGTGAACAGACGCTGATAAAAGTTGTCCTGCCTAGAGAAGAGGCGCAGTTATCTGCAATTATGGAAGTGCGTGCAATGCAGAATTGTCATCGAATCCGAAAAACGTGAAACAACTATATCTGTAAAAGAAAGGCATTCAAAGAACGCTATTTTTTTCTCATTTTTTTTCATTTAAGATTTGACTTTTACGGAACAGCATGTAATTTACACTCCTATTCAGTGGCGGGGTAGCTCAGTTGGTAGAGCAACGGACTGAAAATCCGTGTGTCACCAGTTCGATCCTGGTCCTTGCCACCATTTTTTTGCCTCTTTGCCGAACGGACACACCGTTCGGCTTTTTTATTCTCCAGTTTTGTGCGTTGATTTTCAACGACTTGCAAAATCAGAGAAAAACGGAGATTCTCCGTTTGCCACCATTTCCGATGCGGATTCCCTGAATCTCCGGCAAATTCTCCGTTTGCCTCGTGTCCGGGACACATGGATTGGGAAAGTCATAACCGGTTGGAGAAATGGAACTTGTGAAAACACACTCCGAAACTCGTCTTGATTTCTCCAAATATGATGCCCATAAAAAACAGCGAACTTTTCTCTGTTTTACGCTGTTTTTTATGATTTTACGCAGAAACCATGTGTCCCAAGTTCCCCAAAAACGGAGAATTCCGGTTTTGATTTATGCAAAGATGATACCATTTTTTCATGCGGCAAGGACACATGGATCCTGACAAGCTAAAGGTTCTATGTCGATACGCCCAGAAATCTGCCGGAATTCGAGGAAAAATGAGGGGGAAGTCTTGCTTACTTGAAAATATAATTTCATGTGCTATTATGAGTCAGAATAAATCAATTTTTATTGGCAGCTTCACATTTTTTTCAAAATTTGGGACATTATCTATTACGGGTTAAAAATTAACTGCACAGAATATCAGAGGAGAGAAAGCGGTGAAAACAGAGTGCCCATATTGCGGCCAACACTATGAAATCAATGCTGAGTATAAAGGCTGTTCTGTTGAATGTCTCTCTTGTAAACGCGAATTTATTATTGCTCCGCGTCAATCGCATTTGCTTGCGGATATGAATCCGGAACAGAGAGCGGCTGTTACGGCTCAGGAGGGTTACATCCGCGTAATTGCGGGAGCGGGAACCGGCAAAACCAGAGTGTTAACCCATCGTCTGGCTTATATGATAGAGGAACTCCATATCCCCGCAGACAGTGTATTGTCTGTAACTTTTACCAGTCAAAACCACCGGCTAAGCCGGTGGCTTGCACTTGCCCTATAAGGGCATGATACCGGCCTGCCCCTCAA
>CALXRI010000057.1 GCA_944390795.1 uncultured Victivallales bacterium | reverse complement strand
CGTTCATAATACCCCTTTCAATGAAAATTTTCCAAATAATCTGCGAAAGGGGCTTGATTTTTGACACACTATCTTTTATGACTTGAAATCCGTCGATTCCGGAAAATCAGAAGTTGTACACCTGCTTCGTTTTGACAGACTCAATCATGGCAAGCGCGATTTTGATGGAGTTGAACGCTTCCTGAATGCCGGGAGCCTCCACCTTCTCTCCGAGCATATTGCGTGCGAAATCAATCATCTCCTGCGTATAGCCGGAAGCGACTTTCACTTCCTCCACGCCGGCGGCCGCATTCTGCGCGGCTCCGACGGGAATTTCCTGCTGCTCTCCATCCATCGGCTGATAGAGAAGTGTCTCGGCTCCGGTCATATTGAGATACCCTTTTTCCCCGTAGATCTCCATCAGCTCATTGCTGCGGCCGAAGCGCTGCCAGGTGCAGAGCATATTGCAGATGACGCCGTTCCGGTAAGTGATAATGCTCCCGACCATGTCGGAGGGTTTTTTCTGCGACGGATCCAGCAGCATTCCATCGGCATAAACCCGTTCCGGTTCCCCGAAAAACCAGTTGGCAAGGTCGACATGATGAGCGAGCATATCGACGATCACGCCGCCGGACTTGTCGAAATCGGCGAACCAGTCTCCGTATTCCCGGCGGTACATGCCGAACGAGAGATCCACATTGCAGAAACGGATCTTGCCGAGCACGCCGGAATCAAGCATCTCCTTGAGTTTTCTGGTTTTCGCCATGGCGCGCCGGACGAAACCGACGGCAAAGAGTTTCTCCGATTTTCCGACAAGTTTCAGCATGGCAAGAGAATTCTCCAGATCGCGGCAGAGCGGTTTCTCGCAGAAGATGTGCCTGCCAGCGGCGACGGCGGCCCGGATGCCCTCCTGATGACAGTACGTCGGGGAGGCGATGACCACCGCATCCAGATCCGGAATCCCGGCAAGCTCTTCCGCTCCGGAACAGATCACGGCACCGTATTTTTCATGCATTGCGTTTGCGGCGGACTCCTTCGGATCATAAACGGCGGCGACCTGCGCATCAATTCCCGCCACGGCTTTCAGCCGGGCGATATTTTCCGCATGCACATTTCCGAGACGACCGGCTCCGATAATTCCGAATTTCAGCATTTTCCCTTCTCCGTTCTGGTGTTTTTTCAACTTGGTAACGCGTGACACCTTTTATTATAGTTCATTCCGTAGGATTGTCAAGACCGGAAAACAGAAATCAAACCATATTTTCGGCACGCATGCGCGGAAAGCGCGGGAACACCTCCATGAAGTTCGGGCAGACCGGATGAAAATATCCGGTTATTTTCCCGGGAGGAGTTGCAAATTGCGGGAAGGCGGTTATATTATATCCTTCCGGAGGTTCTGCGTTTAAAATCTATTGAACATAAAACGAGGTCTGCAACATGAAAAAGGGTATTCATCCGAACTACGGTCCCGCAACCGTTACCTGCGCCTGCGGAAAGGTCTGGGAAATCAAGTCCACAAGAAAAGAGTACAAAGTCGGCATCTGCGCCGAATGTCATCCGTTCTTCACCGGAAAGCAGAAACTGGTGGACATCGCCGGCCGCGTGGAGAAATTCCGCCGTCGTTATGACAAGAAAGCCTCTGAATAAGAGCCGTTTTCTTTTCAGCAATCCCGTTCTTTCCCTCCGGTGGCGCCGGTGTTCCGGCTGTTTGTCCGCCACCATGCGGAAGAACGGTTTTTTTTTGATTCGTATTTTTCTGATTCAGATTGGAACACTGGCATGACCCCGGAAGATTTAGCTTCGCAGATGAGCCGGATGAAGGAACGCTTCGCGGAACTTGACGCGCAGCTTGCCGATCCCGGAATTTATGCGCGCCAGTATGAATGCCGCGTGCTCTCCGCGGAACGGCGGCGGCTCGGCGAACTCTTCCGGCTCCACGACGACTGGACAAAGGCATTGCGCGAACTGCAGGAAAACCGGGAACTCCTTCAGACGGAGCAGGACGAGTCTTTCCGCACCCTGCTTCTGAACGATATTTCCGAACTGGAGCAAAAGGCTGTTTCCGACGAAAAGGCTCTGACGCTGCTTCTGCTTCCGCCCGATCCCAACGATGCGCGCAATACGATTGTGGAAATGCGTCCGGCGGCGGGCGGCGAGGAGGCCGCTCTGTTCACAGCCGAAATGTTCCGCGTCTATGCGAAATATGCGGAACGCCGTCACTGGAAATTCGAGCTTCTTGAGCTGAATGAAACGGAACTCGGAGGCATCAAGGAGGTCATCTTCTCCCTGAGCGGGGACGATGTCTATTCCCGCATGAAATTTGAAAGCGGCGTGCACCGCGTCCAGCGTGTTCCGGTAACGGAAACGGGAGGACGCATTCATACCTCGACGATCACGGTTTCCGTTCTTCCCGAGGCGGAGGAGATGGACGATCTGGAAATCCGTCCGGAGGATCTGGAAATTTCGACCTTCCGCTCGTCGGGGCCGGGCGGACAGAACGTCAACCGCACGGACTCGGCGGTCCGGATCGTTCACAAGCCCAGCGGAATCACCGTCGCCAGTCAGCAGGAGCGATCCCAGATCCGCAACCGGGAGATCGCGTTCCGCATCCTGAAGTCGAAACTTCTGGAAATCCGGAGCCGGGAGGAAGCGGAAAAACAGGCGGCGTCGAAACGCTCGCAGATCGGAACCGGCGACCGGAGCGAACGGATCCGCACCTACAATTTTCCCCAGAACCGCGTGACGGACCACCGCTACGGCGTATCCGCCCATGACATGCCGTCCCTGATGGAAGGCAATCTGGATCTGGTGATAGAACCGATTCTCGAGGCGGAAAGCCGCAATGCGCTTGACGCCGTGCTGAAAGGAGGAAACGATGCGCCGCATGCCTGAAGACTATGAACTCGAGCGCAAGCCGCTGACCTGGAATTATGCGGTTTCCGTATTGAAGACCTTCGTCCATTACTACGGACCGCACAGGCGTCTCTTTTACCTTTCGCTCTTCTGTGCGCTGGCGCAGGCGGCATGCACAACCGTCATTCCGCTGCTGGTCTATGATGCCTTCAACACCTATCTCCCCGCGCGGAACTACCCGATGATCTGGATGACGGTGGGTTTGCTTGCGCTGCTTTCGATTCTGGTTGCGCTGGGGATGTTCGTCTGCACGAAATACGGTCATGTGCTCGGTGTCCGCATGGAGGCGGACATGCGCAACGACCTGTTCGCGCATCTGCAGCGGCTCTCATTCAAGTATTATGACAAGGCGAAAACGGGACACCTGATGTCCCGTGTCACAAACGACCTGACGATGATTGCCGAACTGGCGCATCACGGTCCCGAGGACATGACCTCGGCCGTTCTGATGCTGATCGGGGCGCTCGTCGTGATGCTCTGCATCAATCCGCTTCTGACGCTGATCACGCTGATTCCCCTTCCCTTCATCTTTCTGTGGGCGTATTTCTTTCAGGGACGGATGCGCCGGGGATTCCGGGAGGCGCGGCGCGAAGTCGCGGAAATCAACAGCCAGGTGGAAAACTCCATTCAGGGCATCCGCGAGGTGAAATCATTCACGAATGAACGGCGCGAGATCATGCGCTTCCGCAGGGTCAACAGCTCCTACCGCCATGTCCGCGAAGGCATCTTCGACGCGATGGCGAAGTTCCACGCGGGCGTAATGTTCTTCATTCAGGGGTATTCGATCTTCTTCATCATCGCAGGCATGATTCTGATGTATTTCGAAAAGGCGAACGTGATCCAGATCATGACTTTCTTCATGTATTCCAAGTCCGTGACCATGCCGGTCATGCGCATTGTGGAGTTCGCCGAGCAGTTCCATCAGGGCGTGACCGCCTATGAACGCTTCTACGAAATTCTGCAGGTGAATCCGGACATTACGGAAAAACCGGACGCGCTTCTTCCTGCCGCCCCGCTCAAGGGCGATCTGGAGCTGGATCACGTCACGTTCAGCTATGACGGCAAGGAAATTGTTCTGAACGACATCAGCATGTCGATCGGACGGGGAAAGACGATTGCGCTGGTCGGGGAATCCGGCGCGGGCAAGACGACTCTTGCCGCTCTGATTCCGCGCTTCTACGACGTCTGTCAGGGCGCCATCCGGATCGACGGCACGGACATCCGCGATTATTCGCTTCATTTCCTGCGCCGGAGCATCGGAATCGTCCAGCAGACGCCGTTCCTGTTCGACACGACGATCCGGGACAACATTCTGTTCGGACGGCTCGACGCGACGGAGGAGGAGCTGATCGAAGCGGCGAAGAACGCCAATATTTACGACTTCATCATGAGTCTGCCGGCAGGCTTCGACACACCGGCCGGCGAACGGGGCGTGCGGCTCTCCGGCGGTCAGAAACAGCGGATCTCCATTGCCCGCGTCTTCCTCAAGAACCCGTCGATCCTGATCTTCGACGAGGCGACCAGCGCGCTGGACAATCAGTCCGAGGCGCTGGTGCAGGAATCAATGGAACGTCTCTGCAAGGACCGCACGACGATCATCATCGCGCACAGACTCTCCACCGTCAAGAACGCAGATTACATCTACTGTCTGCGCGGCGGAAAACTTGTGGAGCACGGCACGCACAAGGAGCTTCTGGCGCTTGACGGATACTACAAGACGCTGTATACTATGCACACATTCTGAATAATCCGACGATTCAAAGGAGTGGCGACATGAACGCTGGAAAAAAAATTCTTTTCTCGCTGTTGCTTGCATGGTCCGTGCTGACGCTCTTCGCCGCGGACAAGGCGCTGATCTGGGAGGTCACGAAAACCGGAGAGCCGGGTAAAATCTATCTGGTCGGCTCAATCCACCTCGGACGCGCGGACTGGTATCCGCTGGATGCCGTATATGACAGAGTGCTGAAGGAGTCGCAGGAAATGTATTTTGAAATTTTCGAGCCGGACATGACTGCGCTCGCCATGACGATTTCCACGAAAGGGATGTATCCGCCGGATCAAACTCTCTCCGGAGCAATCGGGAAGACGCAGTTTGCCGAACTGGCCCGTTTTTTTGCCGAGAACGGCAGCAAGACTCCGCCGTTCCTGCTGGAGAAAATGCGCCCGTGGCTGGTCAGCATTGAACTTGCCGGCATTTATGTCCGGAAGGAAAAAACGCTGAAATCCTATTACGGACTGGAAAAGGTATTCACGGCACACCGCGGAGAACGGCCCGGACACAGTCTGGAATCCGTCGATTCGCAGATGAGCGCAATGGCTTCAATCCCAGATGATGTCATGGTTGCCGCCATTCTGAAATCCGTACGCAACCCGGAAAAGGCGAAACGCGAGCTTGACGCCACTCTGGAATCCCTGCATTCCGGCGACATTGCCGGACTTGCGGAAATGTGCGGTGAAATTGCCAGGGAAACACCGCAGATTTACCGGAAGCTTTTTGTGGAACGCAATATTGCCATTGCGGAAAAACTCCTTCCGCTTCTGAAAACGGGAAAAGTCTGCTTCGTTCTGGTCGGAGCTGGTCATTTCGCCGGTCAGGACAACATCCGCGAGTTGCTTGTCAAGGCAGGCTGCCAGGTGGTCCAGCTTGACAAAACCGGCAGGAAAGGCACGATCAAAGGCGCGCCTCCGGCAAAACAGCCTGTCCCGGCCCTTTCCGTGCCGTAAGTTCCCGGCAATTTCCGGGGAGTCTGCCGCCATTTGAAAAAACAGTTTTTTCTGCTATAGTACAGCAAGGCGGATTAACCGCCTGGAAAGGAAAAACAATATGAAACACACAATTCTGCTCTTTGCCGCCTGCGCGCTTGCCGCGTCCGTCAGTCTGTATGCAAATGACAGGGAAAATCTGGCCCGCGGCGCAACCGCGTCGGCAAGCTCATCACAATCCGGAGAATTCGTTCCGAACAAAGCCATCGACGGTCGGGGCAACACCCGCTGGGCTTCCAACAGAAATGACAACGAATGGTTCATGCTCGATCTGGGCGCGCCGAAAACAGTCGGACAGATCCGCCTTGACTGGGAAGCCGCCGCAGGCAAGGAATATGTCATCCAGTTTTCCAATGACGGAAAAAACTTCACGGACGTCTATCAGGTGACCGACGGCCGCAGAGGAGCCCGTGAATTCATCAATCTCAAGCCGCAGGAAACCCGCTACATCCGCATTCTCGGCAAGAAACGCGCCTCACAGTTCGGCTACTCGCTCTGGGAAGTCATGGTTTATCCCGCCACAGACAATCTGGTCTTCGGTGCAACCGCGACGGCAAGCTCAACGGATCAGAATCTTCCGCCGGAAAAGGCCATCGACGGCAGGGAAACCACACGCTGGACCTCCAGACGGAATGATAATGAATGGTTCACTGTGGACCTCGGAACAGCAAAGAACATCGGCAGAATCGTGTTGAAATGGGAATACGCCGCAGGCAAGGAATATACCGTCCAGCTCTCCGAAGACGGCAAGAACTTTACGGAAGTCTTTCACAAGAAAGACGGAAAATCCAAAGCCACGGAAAATATTGTCATCACTCCCCGGAATGCCCGTTACATCAAGATCCAGGGCATCAAACGCGCCACACCTTACGGCTATTCGCTCTGGGAAGTGGAAGCATACGCGAAATAATAAACTGCCCCGGTACAACGCACACGCTCGTACCGGGGGGGTTGCCTCCGGCGGTCAGCTTACGCAACTGGACCGCGGCAGGACTGACAGTCCTGCATAAATCATAATCTGCAAAGAAAATTATTTTATTACGGAAAAATGCGCCAGCATTTTTCGCGGGGTCAAGGGCCTTCTGGCCCTTGGCGTGCTCCAGCGGCGAAACGCTGGGCGCGCTTCGCGCGAAATCATCTGCCTCCGGCGGCCAGCTTACGCAGCTGGACCGCGGCAGAACTGACAGTCCTGCACGAATCATAATTTGCAAAGCAAATTATTTTATTACGGAAAAAATGATTCCCAGATTCTCCAGGATCTTTTGCAGATAAAAAAAAGACCGGAGGACGCTTTTGACGTGCTCCGGTCTGAAAGAAATCCCGGCGTCTAACTACTCTCCCGCACTCG
>CALXRI010000056.1 GCA_944390795.1 uncultured Victivallales bacterium | reverse complement strand
TTTTTTTGCTGAAATATAAGTTGCATCCAGAACCATCATCTTTCAACTTTTTCTTTTCCTATGGGATGGCTGTGAAAAATTTAGGTTAATACCGCGATGCTCTGCATCGCCAAAAATTGCTTCGTGCAGGACTCTCAGTCCTGCCGCGGTCCAGCTGCGCAAGCTGGTCGCCGGAGGCGAAATCCCTAATACCGCGCATGCTTGCATCGCGGTAATTTATTCCCCTCCTGATTAAGTTCATCGGCAATAATCCGCGGAGATTGAATTTCAATATACCTGTGGAATATTCTGCGGACGATCTGAACTTCTTCCGGAACGGGAACCAGTTTTTTGTTTTCCACCTTATATCCGAGTATCACGACGCCACCGACCCACAGCCCTTTTTTTCGGCTTGCCCCCATTTTGTCGCGGGTCCTCTCGGAGATCAATTCGCGCTCATATTGGCTGAAGGACATCAAAATATTGAGCATCATCCGTCCGGCGCTGATCTGGATGCCATGAGCCCGGAGTTCCGCTACAAACTCCGAACTGGTAAACTGGCTCCCTTGATCCGAATTGAAAATTACATTTGTCCCCGAAAACTGGACAGGCGCACAACATTTAAAATTCCTGCAGCAGATAACAGCGAGGCTCAATTACTCCTTCTGATACCGTGCCGTCTGCATTCCGGTACCAAAAGTGCTGTAGCTCTTTCGTATAATTCGCCGCGACCAATGCCCTGCGTCCGGCGGGAGAACACCATACACTGTGCAGAACAGCCGGATATTTTCTACTGACCGTCTTGAATTCTGTTTCCCGGGTAAATATCCCCCGTTTCATGAAATCCACAACAACTGATCCGCATTGGAATCCTTCGGGAGAAAGCATTGTGCCGTCATAAAGGAAATCACGATGCGCATAATAAAACCGGGCACTTTCGAGGATGAACGTATATTCGGCGGCAAAAGCAGGATTGTCCGCATGTTCCAGTTTCAGATTGCAGACACACGGCTGCATTCCCCAGACTACGGTACGCGCCATTTCAAAGAAAAACTGCTTGTCAAAAAGAGTGTTCCAGTTCTTTTCCCGTTTCCAGCGGTCGGCGGCGGGCCAGGTCGGATCCCACGGCGGAATGAAATCCGGCAGGGCATAATTGCCGAACAGTGTGATCCCGCTGCCGTGATAGACGGCTGAATATGCGGGTACAGGCGCAAAGTCATCCCTCTTGTAACATCGTTCCGCACTGGAGTCAAGAACAATCATGGAATCAAAGACATCCATCATCTCATTGGCATATTCGGTCGACAGCAGCAGCTCCGGATTTTCCCGGCGAATCCGCGAGACATAGTTCAGATATCCTTCCCGTTGATAAACACCGCCTCCGTAAGGATGGTGGTGCTCCGGATTGAAACAGGGAGAAAAGGCTGCACTGCCGATCATGTCAAGATAAAGCCCCGGGACTCCGCATGACGCCAGATTCTTTGAGAGTGCAATCATTTTTTCCTGATACTCCGGAGCCTCGCCGCACATGATCGCCAGGTGATGGCGTGTATAGGGATTGAACATCATGGCAGTGGGAGAGCCATCTCGGTTCAGCTGAATCGAACCGGAACCATGCCCGGACTCGTAAGTCTCATTGTCAATGTCCCAGGTCATTCCGTTGGTATAAACCTGGACAAATATGTTTTGGCTCTTCAGACGTGCAATTGCCGCCCTGAAATTCTCCACTCCGTGACGTGGCGGCCAGAAATCAGGATAATCCGTGTCATAAGGATTGTGATGCCACCAGTACCAGTCAAGTGCAACGGGAACCCCCGCATCTTTCTGCAGGCGTTCCGCGGGTGGAATCACCTCTCCGGCAGTTCCCCGATTCCAGACCCAGATTCCGATTCCGCGCATGACCGGCGAAATCCGGCGCTTGACAAACCAGCTCTGATTGAGCGCCCATGCCCGGTACAGCTGTGCCGCCTCATACCACGAGCCGGAAAATTTTACAATCCCGCATTCATATCCGACGGCATACCGGACACGATTTTCCGGAATCAAGGGAACATAATGCACCGGCGCATACTCGAATACACCGGGCTTTTTCTGATATCGGCAGTCAAACTGCTTGATGCAATGTTCCGGATCACGACAGTCGAAATAATAATGATCTTCTCCGTCCGTCCCGGAAAACAGGGCGGCGCACTGCATCGACATATAATAACAGCGTTTTTCATATGGGGGACACTCTGTGCCGCATGAAATCAACTGCCCCTGGTTAAACGGCGCAAGAAAACGGCTTCCGGCTGGAGCCGGAGCAGTTACAAACGGAAAAAGGATTTCCTCAATCCGGCATTTCCCGGAATTTCCTGAATATTCAATTGAACCAAGCAATAAATCATTCTCTGTCCGCCGCCAGCGGACCGCCACATGGAAATCCGGACCGGCAAACTCCGCCCCCCGCCAGATACAGTAAATTTCCCTGCTGTTTTCCCGGTATTCGAATTCCTGCATATCCTCCGGATTCAGACAGCACAACTCCTCCGTCAGAGAAGACGCGCAGCGTAATTTCCAGCCTATTTGAATGGAATGGTATGCCATCAAACCTGAAGATGCAAGCGAAACGTCTTTCATGAAAGTCATTTCCTCTGTTATTTTATTGCCCTTTGTTTTCATACTGCGTAATCCCCAGCACGGTCAACCCGGCCGCCACACCTTCCGGTTCGACGAAAACCGCTACGGATTTCAACGGAGATGGAATTGTTTCAGCCGTCCATTCCAGTGCAACCACCGGCTTCAGCCCGTAACGAACCATGCTCCAGGCGATCCAGCGGCGATAATCCACAAATCCGCGCCTGAACTGTGCCGTCAGAAAGATATCACTGTAAAGCGGCAGAGTTCTGGAACCGCCATCGGCAAAATTCAATCGGACTCTTCCAAGGAGCGAACTGACCGGGCGCATCACAGTAAGAAAAACTGCAACATTGCGCAAAGCAGGATTGAGCTTTCCCACAACGGGCGACACCTTCGGTGCGGACTTCATCCTCCGGCGCAGATGCAGAACATCGCCTTCCCGGAGCATCGGAAAGAATCCGTAGCCGCGATAGGTGTAAAAGCATGGCTGGGCGCCGGCCATGGAAAACACGAATCCATTTTTTGGAATCGGCATATTACCGGTTTCATCACCGGTCCGATTGCGGCTGTTGCCGGAAAGAGTGAGAATTTTTCCCATTGAATCGGTTGAAAATTCCGCTCCGCGCCGATCCGTTCCCGTCGATTTGCCAAAGGATGAATCGTAAAAGACAAAACAGCCTTTCTGGCGCTTCCGGTTCCGGAACACATTCTGGCCGGGAGAACGCGCGATGACGGAACTGTCGCTGTACATCCACAAATTCTTCAATCCGCCATTCGCTTCGATTTCGGCAAGATTCCACGGTCTGGAGATTTCGGGAAGTTTCCAGTCTGCGGGAGCCAGGACTCGCATTGCGGAAAATTTCACAGGAACCCCGTAAGCCGCAGACTGCTCTCCGCCGAAACGTTTCCCGACAGCCTGAAGAAACTCTTTCGGAGGGGGCGTCCCGCCGGTCAATCTGACAAATTCAGGCTTTTTGACCGGCAGTTTGCTGTCACGTCCATAAAAGAAGAATTCATTGAGATCAACAAAATCACAAATGTTTTTCGGCGATTTCTCTGCAATATTCCAGGAATATTCGGAACCGTGGACAAAAACATTGGAGGTTGGCGGACCGGCCCAGTGAGTGGCTAGAATCGCCATGTTCCCTTCATAGGCTCGGCGATAAAGCGCCTTTACCGGTTCCACGCCGAACCATGTGGCACACCAGATCTTCCGAAAGCCGGCATCGGCAAGATCCTTCAGAAACGGATAAGTGTGGGAATGGAAGTAGTTCCAGTAGACGACATTCACATCCTTGTCAAACTTTTTCATCATTTCCATGGCATCCCGGGGACCGCCCAGCGTCTCTTCCGGCCATTTATGCCGTCCGGCGGGACCGAGCATATCATGATAAATCATCGTCCGGACCCCGTGCGGCTTCAGGAAACGATTGACGCGATTGACAAATTCCGGATAAAATTCGGAGCATGGCTTCCCGCAGGCTTTTTCAATTTCCCTGAGATTGCGGTCAAATTCATCGGTACCGATGGAAAAATATGGCGGATTCCTGAAAATAATCCGCAGTTCATCAATATATTCGCTGTAGATATCCCAGAATTCCGGAGCACAGACATTCATGCCGACCTCTTTTTTCATGCCTGTTGCCGGATCCGTATGGTAAACAGGAGAAATCCGCGGCGCGGAATTCACGTGGCCGATGGAATTGATCATCGGACAGGCAATCATCCCGCGATCCTCCGCCATGCGGACAAACTCGTTCAATTCCTCACGGGAGAAAAGGTAATCCGGCCGGTTGATTTCGGGGTGTTTCAGGGACTTCAATCTGCCGCCGACGAGAAAAAACAAATAATTGTACTGCAGTGCCGCGGCCTGGTCAATCATCAGTTTCACATATTCATGCACATCGTTCCGAGTGCTTCCTGAACCGATGAAATTGCCGATCATGAAGCCGCGAATTCTGATATCCGGGTAATCTTTGATGGAAAGTCCCGGCAGGATCGCTGTACCGTCAGACCTGATTTCAGCAAGCGGCGTGGAAAGAATCGCACGCAGGCGTGCCAGACCGCGCATGATTCCCGGCTCTCCGGAGGCAGTAATCAGGATATGATTCTCCCGAATATCAAGAGTGTAATATTCCGGATTTGCATGGACGGTCTCCGTTTTTTTTATTTCAATCCGGATTTTTCCCGCCTTGCCGGATTTCCAATTCATTTTCTCTTTCAGAAAGCGCCGGAATTCCATCACTTTTTCTTTTTTCAGATCAGCATGAACTTTCAGGAGGTATTCTGAACCTTTGAACGGAACTGCATCCGTTCGTTTCAGAATTTTCGGGGTCGGAATGAGCCAGCTTGCCGGAGACGGTTCTCCGCAAATCCCCCTGAAGCTCCATGCGAGCAGGCAGACAGATAACATTCTGAATAATTTCATGGATGAAGTTCCTTATCTTATTTGATGATTTCACTTCTCTGAAAGGACTGACGGAACTGTCTCCACTCCGCTCGTCCGGTTTGTCCGATATGACCGTCGACATAACATACATTGGCCTTGTTCTGATGACGCCAGTGAACAACCTTTCCGGCAATCCAGTCACTCTGGGTTTCCCAGCCGTTTATGGCGTATTGCGGTGTTGAAGCTGTTCCGTCAACAAGTTCAGCGACAGCACTGGGCTTGCGGATTTGCGTCAGTGTGACTCTGGGAGACAGCGTGACTTCCACTCCTCCGAGCTCCCAGGCAATATTGTAATTCCTTGCCACATTCGTGGATTTTTGTTTCGGACAGCGCCAGATGCCACTGGCGGATGACGACGGATAAGGAAAACTTTTCGGATCCACCTGCTGCACCCAGGTCTTGGGGTATTTTGTATTCGAAACAGGTTCGCCGATGTTTACCAGAACCGTATATGGATAACGCCCGTTGTTGTCATCGATGTAGCTGACAAGCATGAGATGGATATTTTTCAGGTTGGATACGCACTTGATCGACATTGCACGATCCCGTGCTTTGTTCAGCGCGGGAAGAAGCATCGCCGCCAGAATCGCGATGATCGCAATAACGATAAGAAGTTCTATTAATGTGAAATTTTTCCGCATGATATTTCTCCTTTTATTCATTGATAATGGATTCCGGAAATCCGGTGCATCTGCTGTTTCCTGTTTCTTCATTTCATCTTCCCCCTCAAGGTATTTTTTCCTTTTCTCATTTTCTTCCGCACAGAGCCATAAAGCGGCCCCTGGATCTTCCTTCACTGTTCCGGAGAGAGGGGAGATCGGGAAGATCCGGCAAACAGATCAGGCAATATGTCATCCTGCAAAACTATACTCCCGATTCTTTGCTCTTCTCCTTAAAACGCCGTCTTTCTTTTCCTGTAAACCGCGGGGACACGGATAATGTGCGAAACCCTGTTTTCCTCCGGTGACTCCAGTATATGCAGCAGCAGCCTGACCGCCGCGGCCGCGTATTCCTCATAATTGGTTCCTGCTCCGGTGATGGTCGGTTCCTCAAAGGGTTTATAGCCGCAATCCTCCAGATTGCCGCAACTGGCCAGCTGAATTTCTTTCCCCAGTTCGATTCCCAGTTCCCGGAACACGCGAATCAGGCTGGAAGCCATATTATCGCCGCAGGCATAAATAAATTTCCTGCGTCCGCTGCATCGGCTGCCGATATCCTTCCAGAGCGGATAATTCATTTCCGTCTCAAGCTGTGCAGCCTTGAACAGTTCAATGTTTTCCTCCTGAAAACCGATGGTACGCGCCAGCTTCAAGGCGGTGTCGCGGCGGTAACGGCAGTTGTCCTGGTCTTCATAAATAATGATCAGTCCGTCAAATTGTCTGCTGTCGATTCTGTGGAAAACCTCATAAACCGCACCGTAAATATCGGGAAGGACCTGATGGAACGGAGTATTCAATACAAAATCAAAGCGCCCGAGGACAATGGGAATCCCGGTTTTTTTCATCCGAATCATCAGTTCATCGTCCCAGGAGTTATAATATCCCAGAATACCGTCAAAATCACGTTCCAGCACAGCTTCCGGGATTTCTTCTTTCCGCAGGAACCGAACAGAACAGTTATTCTCATACAACAGCCGGATGCAGGTGTCCCGATATAAGCCGCAGCTGGCCTGAATCTCCGGTCCGAAGACATCAATATTGTCGGCGAAACCGATGCTGTAATTTTTTGTATGCCGGTTTTTCCGAACAAAACTTCCGCTGCGGTCATTCCGGATAATCAGTTTTTCTTCCGCCAGCTGCCGCAATGCCTTATTGGCTGTAACCTGTGACACAGAAAAATGCCGGCTCAGCTCCCTTACCGACATGATCCTGGTTCCGGGCTTCAGCATACCAGAAAGAATCTGATCCCGAAGCATTTCCACAATATCAAGGGTCTTCCGGCAGTTTTTTGACTTCAATGCGGCATTCATTCCCGTTGCTCCGATTGTTTTCACATTACTTAATTATAATCAATCTCATCGTTTTTGCAATATCCAACAGATCAGATATAGATGCTAAATATCATATAAAATTACATCTGTAATGCTATCTGTGATGCTTATGTCTCTCCGGAGAGTCCGCAGTGCAAAAAATGCAGTGTATACGGAATTTTGAACTGCGCTTTCGGTCCTGTCAAAATTTTGTTTTTTATTCACACAGCCATCCCATAGGAAAAGAAAAAGTTGAAAGATGATGGTTCTGGATGCAACTTATATTTCAGCAAAAAAACA
>CALXRI010000055.1 GCA_944390795.1 uncultured Victivallales bacterium | reverse complement strand
CCCATTATTCCGGTTTGTGGAAGAACATACCACACTGTCTGACTCAAATCCAGATGGGGCTGGCTGGGCGCTTACCCAGTTCCGCCAGACTGCCGCCTGCCAGCGGGCGGGAAAATGCGGAAAATCAAGAGCTTTGGGGGAATCTGCCGTTTCCAGGTCGCCGATTTTCATGAATGCCTCCAGTGAAGGACATTGCCGCCTTTTACCATCTGTTTCTGGACCTGTGCCGTCAGGTCGCCGGAGTCCCCGCAGCGGAATGCTGCGGCATAACCGGCGGCTTCTCCGGTCAGACATGCACACGGAATGCACCGGGTGATTTCCCATGCATCTCCGACAGAGGAAATACAGCGTCCCGCGGCAAAAAGATTCTCCGTTGCCGGAGCAGTAATGGTGCCGAACGGAATTTCCCAGACCGGACCGCTTTTGCGCCAGTCCGAAACCAGCCCGATTGAGTCTGCGAAATACCGGTTGTTCATATTGTCGGACAATTCAAAATCGCCTTTTCTTGCGGCAATCTTGCGGAACTGCGGCATGGACGCCAGCATGAGCGGCCAGCGTTGGAAACGGTCGGAGCGTCCCGTCCGCTGTTCATCCTGATAGAACTTCCGCAGAATCGAACGGGTTTCCATCATGTAGCTGCTGATGTCTCTGGCGCCGGGACCGGTAAACGTCCGGTCCGGGTTGCCGCGGGTCAGCATATTGATTTCCGGAGCCATGCGGTCGCGTCCATATTGTCGTGAACCTTCGTATTCCAGAGCCCAGAGCGACAATACATTTTTGCCGTAAACAACATTTTCTCCGGCAAGACGTGCAAGCAGCGCACTGCCGCTGGCATCCACAAACGATTTGGCTTCAATCACAGAACGTCCGTCGGTATTTTCCACGGCAACGGCCTGAATCTGTTTTCCGGATTTTTCAACTCCGGCAACCAGCGTGTCGTACCAGATGTCCACCTGACTGTCCATCAGCAGTTCTTCCAGGGCAAGTATCATGGCCGCCGGCGAAAACACGCAGCGGAGCCGTTCTTCTTCCGCGGCATTTTTCCTGTGCATCCAATCCGGAGGGATTTTTCCGGGTCCGTATTTCAGGGAAAGACGGATCAGTTCGTCCGCCAGTCCGAACGTAACCTGTGTTCCGTTGCCGTCGCACAGAGGCAGGAATATATTGATCAGGCCGGCAGTTGCCAAACCGCCCGGAGTGCAGGTTTTTTCGATCATCACGGTTTTTGCGCCCATGCGGGCAGCTGCGGCAGCGGCGGCCGCTCCGGCGACTCCGCATCCGACAACAGCCACATCGTATCGTTTCATATTCTTGCTCCTGCAATATAGTCCGGACTGCGCCTGCCGTCCGGAGCGTTTTTCAATCAGAGGATATATTCCCGGACCGGCATTCCGCGATGCTTGCGCGCTTCGATCCAGGGTCCGTACCAGGCCGGTTTTTCAGAAGCCACTCCCGTAAGGAATTTTTCCGTTTCCTCCGGAGTGTTCTCCCACATCCTGATCTGACCGGCGTCCCGGCATTCCCGGAGCAGTTTCTCTCCGAATTCGCTGCGCGCGATAATGGCGGAAAGACCTTTCTCCGCCGCATCGCGTTTGCGCGGATCCTTCTGCATGTCCTCTTCCGTCGGGGGGAACAGATCGAAATTCGGCGGCAGGGAAGGATGGCACCAGGTGTCGCCGAAGACCACATCGCCGGCGTATCCGACCTTTTCCAGGCAGATGCGGCATTCTTCCGGAGTAAACCGTCCCAGGGAAGCCACTCCTCCGCTGCGGACAAAAGCCTTTTCATGAAGCATGCCGTCTTTGGTGCGGATCCGCATGGTTCCGGGAAATGCCCCGGTCCGGTAATTCAGTTCACGGACATCTTCAATGTCAATGTCCAGCCAGTTTTTCAGCAGCCATTTTGTACCCGCAAGCGCCCAGTGCGCCGCGCAGAAATTGCAGGAAATCAGCCTGATCATTCCGGCGAGATCCGCAAAATCCTCGTTCATCATCATTTTCCGCAGACTTTGCGCATGGCATGGCGTGGCGGAGACCGCGATTTTCTTAAGCCCCATTTCCTGCGCTTCGCGAATGCCGAGCAGCTGGGGATGCGGCTGATATTTCGAACCGGCGCACGCGATGACATCCTTTTTCGATGTCGCGACAAAGGCCTTTGCCAGCCACGGTTTTTCCGGATCCCATCCGGCAAGGACGCAGCCGTCGATATATCCTTTTTCCAGAGCGAAAATCATGAGGGAGGTTGCGACGCCGCCCGAGACGCCGATTTTCCGGATTTCGGGATCCGTTGCACAGCCCGTGCCGACAAAACGGCATACGCCGCCGAATTTTTCAAAGGTATCCATTCTGCGTCCGCGTCCGAAGAAGCGTTTTTCCATGGCGCTTACAGGGACAATTTTCGCTGCGCACACGTCATAACAGCGTGTGCATGGCTGTTCGATGCAGTTCCCGGTCAGTTCCGGATTGCGTCCCCAGTCGTACATTTTCAGTTCCACGGCTTTCGCTGGGCAAACCGACGCACACAATCCGCACTCATAACAAAGACCGGAGTTGATACACTCCCTTTCCAGCAGTCTGAAACCTTCCCGAGCCATAATTCCTCCTTTCGGGATATACTCTCTTTATTTTGCAGATTCTTTGATCGCGATTCTGTCGAACCATGCTTCTCCCTCGGCAAACCATATCCAGAGGCCGATCGTTTCCTTGTCGGAAATCTTCTTTCCTGTACGAACCGGGTATTCAAAACGCGTCCATGGCATCGTTCCGGAAAAATAAGTTTGCGGATAGCGCTTTTTCGCCGAAAAAGAGAGATAAACCCCCGCACCGCCGCGTCCCGTCAAATTCCGGGTCCGGGCATAGAAAGAGAGAATATAATCCGTATCGGGTTTCAAATGATTCAGGCGGATTCCGGCAGTAACACGTTTTTCCCGGCAGTTTTTCAGGTAAAGACTTTTCCCGCCGGAAAGAAACACCTTTCTGTCATAAGCGGTCACACACCGGGGATCCTCCCGCCAGAAACTCCAGCCGGCAGGAAGCCCGGAAACGGGATTTTCCTGAGCAAAATCAGCATTTGCAACAAGATTGTCTTCCGTTTTTTTTCTCAGCAGCATGACACCGTAATGCTTCACTTCATGAAAATTCTTTCCCGGAAGCGGACTCCAGTGATAATACTGCGGCGGAAGATTTTTTATCACACGCTGCCGGGCAAAATTGACAGGAAAACCTTCCGGATTGTAATTCCCGAGCACCTCTTTTGGAATGGAAACCGTCGCTGTCCAGGAGGAGGCCAGACGCGCGGTCTTGACTTTCGCATGGCTGTTCCAGGTGTTATCCCCGTGCGAACCATCGACCAGCCTCCTGTCCAGAACGGCGCCATTGGCATTTACCGCAATATGGACGCAGTTTGCCCGGTCTCCATTCGGATTCAGGATGATTTCCACGCAGGAATCCCCTGCCGCGATGGTCTGTTCGTCGTTTTTCACCGCCCGGCAGAGCATTGCATCCATCTTCGGTTCCTCACAATCGAAGGAGAAAATAAAACTGTCTGAATCCTGCGAAACAGAGATTTTGGTTTCCACCTCCGCAACATCCCCCTTCAGCGGGCGCAGATACAATGTATCAGGAACCGTAAAATGCCACTCCTTCAGGGAAGAGACCATCTGAAAGAATTTTTCCGATTCCTTCCGGACAGGCCCGAGCAAATGCCTTCTCATGAAACGGACTCTTTTCTGTGCATTCTCATCCGGTGCGGCCGCTTTCTCCGCATCTGTACAGAGATTTTCCAGTTTCGCAATAAACGCCGGGGAATAGATCTCTGTCCAGATTGAAAACGATGACGGAGGTTCCACCACCGGCCCGAGCGGAGTATCTCTGACTTTCCCAATCACCTGTTTCACCCAGCAGGCCTCCAGTCGATCGTAAACCTCCCGCATCTGAGAAGCGCCTTTGCCAAACATCCGGTCGAAAAATTCTTCAAGCAGTGCCGGGGCATCCACGGAACAGTCCCACATGATTTTAGAATAAATGTAATAATTCAAGGCATTGAACAGATAGTGATCCGTTTCCGATTCCAGAAAGGAACAAAGCAGAGAGGGAGCAAATTTCCCGTAATAAGAAGCAATGCTCCCATGCATCAGCGCTGGTATTCCCCTGATGTTTTTGGTCATATGCTTGCCGGCATTGTAAGTCCAGAGTCCGATTCTTCCGTTTGTCTTTTTCACCCATTTGTCAATCACATCCGAATCATCGGATCCAGGACCTTTCGCCGCTGCAATGACCAGCACATTGTCCGGAATTTGAAATGGCGGAACCAGATCATAGGGCATATAAGCCATCTGGCAGACAGTGCCGGGAATTTTTTCTTTTTTCAGGCGATTCGCAATATCCGCAGTCATCTGCCATATGGTATTGCTCAATTTCCCTCTTCCCGGCCCCCAGACCTCCGGCGACCGGGCTCCGGCGGAAAAACCATATGCATTCAGACAATTTCCGCATGTGCAGACATAAAACCAGTCTCCCGGCATAATATTGGCATAACAGCGGTCCAGGAACGCATTGCTCGACCAGAATTTCAATCCGCGTTCCGCCGCTGATTTTCCGGTAAAATATGCCTTGACATCCTGATAGATCTCCTCCGTCACCCTGCTGCTGAAACAATAATGCGGGCCATGTCCGTCTTTCTCACTGTAACGGGAACCGTCTTCCTTCCGGGCAAAAAACTCGGGATGGTTCCGGAAGCGGATATGATAATCCATACGGCTCAAGCCATGACAGAGAGGAAGCCGCCGCTCCTGCATCCGAAGCCGCAGCAGGTTCAGATTGTATCCCGTCACTCCCTTGTATTTCCCCTGTCGGCCAAACCAGGCGCCGCTGTTTGCACTGAAGGAGCGGAAACGAATGTCGGGACGGTCGACAATGTCGATCTCCAGCGGCAGCAGGAGACCATTTCCGAAAGGAATCAGAGTTCCCATTTCTCCCGGGAAATAGAACCGTGCTCCCGCAAATCGCTCGAGGAAGGAGTAAACACCGCTGAGTGTGCCTCGGCGGAATTCCATCTGATAAAAATTCCGAGCCGGATCCTCCTTCCCGGAATCCACTCCGGCAATAAACATGCGGTTTCCCTTGCGTCTGATTGCAAAACCCTCTTCCGGAAGCTCTTCAACTTTGATTCCCGCCTCACGTGCCTCCAGGCCATCTCCCAGGTAAATTGCGAATCCTCCTCCGGACGCACGGCTCGTTATTACAGGTCTTCTGCCTGTTGCAGGATTCAAATAGTCAGCCAGCTCCGATGCGGCGAAACGGACCAATGGAGAAGGATTTGATACAATAATTTCAATCTCTTTTATCTGATCGGTCTTCTGAGAAATCCTGATTTTCCGTTTTCCTGAATCCAGATTCATGGCTCCGGCAGTAAAGAAGATGCCGCAGCAGAACAATGATACTAGTTGTTTTGTTTTCATTTTCATAACTCCATGGTGGAAAAAGAAAGATTATGATTCAATATCCCGGTGCGGTCACAATCCAGAAATAACGATTTGCGTCCGCTGCATAATTGGATTTATTCGGAATTTGGCTTCTTGACCGTTTTTCGACATGAAAGTCCAGAAAGAGAAGATTCGTCTGCCCGCGGTGCGGATAACCGATCCGATTGTTTTCCTCGGCATACAATTTGAGCAGGGGGGCCGCCAGAAAATCAGGTTCCCCGAAAAGCATGGACCGGGAAGTCTGTGGCAGGGTGGTAATCTTGACTGGACTTATTACTGTTGAAGGATAAATATGATCATTCTTGCCATACGTGTAAACCGTATAATCTGCATTCCATTTTTTTGCAGGACAAGCCAGTGGTCCGCGTTTCCCATTTTTCTGAATCACTCCGATGTCAATGGTCTCTTTTTCCAGACCGAGATAAGGAGATAATAGGCCCTTGTCCCCGCTTCCGAAAATATTTCTTTTATAAGGGTCTTCCGGTGCGAGATACGGATTCCTTCCGGCCTGCCAGTAAACAGGAATGACATCGTTATTATCATTTAAATAAAGAATGACCGCTTTTCCCATATGGGAAAACTGCGATGCACACTGGATGCATCGTGCAGTTTCTCTTGCCCGCATCAGTGCCGGAAGAAGAAGAGAAGCCAAGATCGCGATTATTGAAATCACAACAAGAAGCTCTATTAATGTAAAATGAATCATGAATTCCGGCATATGATGCCGCCGTCCCGTTCCGTTCCCCGCAGTTCTTTTCATTTCCGTTTCCCTCTCTCTTAAAAATAAACGATCCCCGTGCAGTGCACAGGGATTTCGCCTCCGGCGACCAGCTTACGCAGCTGGACCGCACCAGGACTGAGAGTCCTGCACGAAGCTGTTCGGGCGATGCGAACCATCGCACTGTAAAACTGATTTTTTTAATAAAAAAGAACATTTTTTCACGTTGTTTCTGAAAAGCTGTCATGGTATATTATAAGAGAAATCAGGTTTTTTTCAAGATGGAGAAATAGATAAAACATGACAGAAACGAACATTGCAGGTTCTTATTTCGACACTCTGAAGGTTTGCTATGTAAATTTCTATAAGCACATCCGGGATTCCATTCCGACCATACGGGAACATCTGCGTATCGGTCTGATGAGCGGCTCGGATGTCCTGAGAATTAGCGATGCGAAAGAGGAAAAACTGTCCGCCCCGTTCCTTTATTTCGGTTCCCGGGGCGAGAAAAATCAGTGGAAGGTGCCTCCGGGAGCATCCCGGAACAGTTTCTGCTTTGATCTGGACGGAATCCGCGCCTCCTGGATCGAAATAATGCTGAAACATGATTTCCCCGAGGGATATTTGAAAATCACCGATCCTGTTCCTTTTCAGCTGATTCTGAATGACATGTATGAAATGTTTTATAAACCCGTTCCGCTCAAATCCGGTAAACTGCCTCTGCTTGCGGAGGAATTCATTGCCCGGATCTATTCGGAATACCATCTGCAGCAGAGCCGGAACAAATATGAACGGCAGATTCAGGCCGATGCCGATGAACTTTTCTCCTCGCCGGAAAAACGCTATGATTTTGAGCATCGCGCCGCTCTGCTTGGAATCACACTCGTGCATTACCGGCGGATTTTCAAAAGCATGATCGGCCTGCCTCCCTATGAGTATCTTCAGAAATGCCGTCTCGGACTTGCGATCCGGCTGCTGCGGACGGAAAAACACCTGCAGATCCAGCAGATTGCCGAGCGTTGCGGTTTCAGTAATGCCACGGAATTCTCACGCTTCTTCAAGCTGCATGCAAATTGCTCCCCTTCGGCATATTTCAAAAAATATTCGGAATGACGTTCCTGAAATTCGCATTTTTCTTCCAAAACGGTGAGATCACCTCCTGCCGATTTTTACGCCGTTGGAGCTTTTATCATGCTGGAATCGACACAGTGCCATCTCCATGCTATTCCCTCCAGATCATCCTATTGTGCAACTCCTTTTTCCCGGCGCTTTTGAAAAAATCCCCCGCCGACCAATTCTGAAATGTGCGATGATTGCTGCTGGAAGTGCTCTATTTTTTGGGGAGAGCTTTCATTCACGCTTAAAGCCGGATTCTGATCGCTTATTTGAGCTTTTCGGGATTCAAGCCGCAGGATGTGGACACACTTCGTAAAAAGTCATTCTCGATTTCAAGACGTCCGATTTTCTTCATCAGATCGTCCTCGGTATATGGCTTGCTTTCTTTTCGCTCAGCCTTGGACTGGAAAATCTCGGATGCTCCTTCCATGAGTTTCTTTTTCCACTGCTGGACCTGATTCGGATGAACCTGATATTTCCCCGCGATCTCGGCGACGGTCAGTTCCCCGCGCAACGCTTCCAATGCCACACGGCTTTTAAATTTGGAGTCATACGATTTTTTCATAAAAACGCCCTTCCTTTTCAGGTTAATTTAACGGGCATTTTACACCAAGTCAAGTTGTCCAGTTTTCGGGGCCAACCGCAACACTTGAAAAATTATAAATGTCTTAAAAACGATATTTTTTTGTCTATATATCAGTTGTAAGCAAATATAGCCGATATAGATTATTTGAGGGAGCCTCTATTTATTTGAGGGGAAATTGAGTTTGTAACAAGGAAAAGAATGCGAAAGAAGGTATATTACAGCATCAATGACAGGAGAACAGGATGCTGAACGGCTTATTTGACATAGACAATCGTCTGGATTATTTGACAGAGAACGGC
>CALXRI010000054.1 GCA_944390795.1 uncultured Victivallales bacterium | reverse complement strand
GCGCGGTATCAGGGATTTCGCCTCCGGCGACCAGCTTGCGCAGCTGGACCGCGGCAGGACTGAGAGTCCTGCACGAATACGGGAAATGATTGCATCATGCTTGCTTTTCAGTTTGTCCTATGGCAGTATCAGCGGATACTGTTCATATTGCTGCATCCATGCTCATGGCGGGAAACAGGAATCCCGGGGGAGATGATATCCGCCTTTCATGGCGCGCGGATGGGTTACGAAAGAGCTTGATTCGCAGGGAAAAGCGTTCAGGCGTTATTCCCGATTGACGGTCGGAAGACGAGTCTTATCTCCTTCACAAGCCCGATCCGCAATCAGATGTCGATGAGCCCGGAAAAGTAAGGCCTAACAAATTTCGTCCTTCCGGTCCATCCGTTGCATGCCCGCTTGAAGGCGAGAATGAGACAGACGCACGGTCAGATGCGGTTGTCATGGGAATTCTTGTTGAGATTCCTCCTCGGGAAGGAACGGTTTTCTGTTTCCCAAAACCGGTTTCGCCGCAGCCCTGTCTGCCGGATGTTCCCGGGAATCTCCGGGAACCGGTCTCCGGATATTCCGCTCACTTCGCCCCGGGCGTGAACGACCTGGAACCCGGAACGGACCGATGTCTCCGGCATCGGGATTTTCGAATTGAGGAAAAGCGCGCCGAACCGGTTCGGCGCACAGATGCCGTTTGCGTCTCATGAGGGGATTTCCGGAACATAAGACAGCTCTTTTCCTTCAGAAGAGATCCTGTTTCGCGCTGAGCATCTTCCGATAGCTGTCGAAGACGCCGGCCTTGGAGACGAATCCGAGGTATTTTCCGTTTTCCACAACCGGAAGATTCCAGACATGCAGATTTTCGAAGAGGAGCGTGGCGTCATGCAGGGAATCCGTCGCCTCCAGGGCGGGACCTGTCGGCGACATGATGTCGAACACCAGCACCACGTCATACAGTTCCGCGTCCAGAATGAAGGGGCGGATGTTTTCCACGCGGACGATGCCGACGATCGCGCCTTCCTCGGAGAGCACGGGAAAGATGTTCCGCCTGGACTTCATCAGCGCCTTCAGGAGCGTCCGCAGCGTATCGGTCTGGCGGACCGGGACGTAGTCGTTTTCCACGAGGTCGCGGAGCTGCGTGCGCATCATGATGACCGCGTCGTCCTTCTGCTCCGGCGTTCCTCCCTTCATGACGATCATGGACTTGTAAACGTTATGCCGTGCGATGCGTTTGCTGATGAAGCTGGAAAGCGCCACGACAATCATCAGCGGCACGAAGAGCTTGTATCCGCCGGTCAGTTCCGCGATCAGGAACATGCCTGTGAGAGGCGCGTGCATGACGCCGGCAAGAACGCCGCCCATCCCGACCGCGACGCAGTTGACCGGGTCGATCACGGTCACTCCTGTGAGATTCAGGATTTTTGATATGAAGTAGCCGAGAAAGGCTCCGACGAACATCGAGGGTCCGAAGATCCCTCCGTCTCCGCCGCTCTCGATGGAGACCGCCGAGACGAAGGGCTTGATGACGATCAGGATCCCCAGAAGAACGACCAGTGCGTCCGGACCGCTGAACCAGGAGGTGATCGGGCTTCCCGCCGCGATTGCGCTCTCGTTTCCGGCAAGAAGGCTGGAGACGTGCCCGTAACCTTCGCCTTTCAGCGCGGGAAACAGCAGGAAGAAGACATAGAGAATGAGGCAGCCGAGCGCGCCGCGGACCCAGACGTTCTTATATTTTTCCGCCCGCTTTGCCGTGACGACCGAGGTCCGGATGATGAACGAGGACACCAGTCCCGCCGCAAGTCCGATCAGGACATAATACGGGATGTTGTTGACGGTCCATGCCGTTCCCTCGCTCAGCTGGATGAATGTTTCCTGGCTGTAGAAGAGCTCCGAAACCACGGCCGCCGCCGCGGAGGCCATCAGGAGCGGAACCAGCGCCGGCACCGAAAAGGACGGCAGAAGGATTTCGCAGGCGAAGAGCGCTCCCGCGACCGGGCTGTTGAAAATCGCCGAGATGCCCGCGCCTCCGCCGCATGCCAGCAGAAGGGTCCGGCTTTCCCTCCCGAGCTGCAGCACTTTCGCCACATTGGAGCCGATGGCCGAACCGGTCAGGGCGATCGGCGCCTCGAGTCCGGCGGACGCGCCCATGCCGACAGCCAGTCCGCTGGTGATGATGTGCGAATAGGTCTTGCTGCGTGGCAGGTCGCTTGTTCCGTTGGTGGTTGCGGCGATGACGCCCGCGAGACTTTTTTCATACGGCCCCCTGTTGAAGAAGAGCCGGACGATGACGATGCATCCGAAGATGCCGACGGCGGGCACGAGCGGAAGAACCCACATCATCCATGGCAGGCGTCCTCCGAGCATTTCCGCGAGTTCATGGCAGCTGTGCGCAAAAAGTTTCAGCAGCACTGCCGCGCTTCCGGAAATCACGCCGACGGCAATGCACAGAAGCAGGATGTAACCTTTGTCCCCGAGCGTGCGGTGAATGACGCCCATGAAGGAATATTTCTGAATGATCTGTTTCGCAAAGACAAGAAATTTCATGGGTGCGTCAGCGTTTCTTCGCCCCCATGGTGCGGATTTCGGCAATGAATTCCTCAATGTCCTTGAAATCCCGATAGACCGAGGCGAAGCGCACGTAAGCCACCTTGTCGAGCTGGCGCAGCGCGGTCATCGCCTTGTTGCCGATTTCCACGCTGGGGATTTCCCGGTCGTATTCGGATTCGATTTCCGAGACGATTTTTGAAAGCAGCGCATCAATCTGCTCGGGCCGGATGTTCCGTTTCCAGCAGGCCTTTTCAATGCCGCGCCGGAGCTTTTCCCGATCGAAATCCTCGTGGGTGTTGTCGCGCTTCAGAACCTTGAGTTCAGCCTGGATAATCTCTTCGTAGGTTGTGAAGCGGTGTCCGCAGTTGAGGCATTCCCGGCGACGGCGGACTCCCGCGCCCTCCTTGGTCGCACGGGAATCCATCACCTTGTCGTCCTGACAGGCGCAGCGTGGACATCTCATGATTCCGGATCCTCCTTCAAGGCGCGTCGCGCGCCGCTTAAAGCGGGTTGGCGACGAATGATTCGCCGCGGCATTTTTTCAGATAGTTGAGTCCGGCGACCTGTCCGGTCATTTCCAGTTCGCCGCGGTAGACCGGATCGTGCCACCCTTCAATGTCGATGTTGCCCCCGTAGGAGATCATGCGCAGTTCGGAGATGATGTCCGTCCAGTTGGAGTCGCCGAAGCCCGGCGTGCGGTGCCAGCACGGGATTTCCTTCCCGTAATAGCCGTGTTTCGCGATGACGTCGCGCCGGATCGTGGCGTCCTTGCCGTGAATGTGGAAGAACCTGTGCCCCCATTCCCGGATCTGCGGCATCGGATCAATCAGCTGAACCATCTGATGGCAGGGTTCCCATTCCAGTCCGAGATTCTCCATGGGGACTGCCTCGAACATCAGTTCCCATGCGTCCGGATTGATGGCGATGTTCCAGGAGCCTGTCTGCCAGTTGCCGCCCATATTGCAGTTTTCAAAGGCGATCCGCACGCCCTTTTCCGCGGCGTATTCGGTCAGCGGAAGCCAGATTTCGCGGAAGCGCGCGATGTTGTCCGGAATGGACTTTCCGATTTCCCTTCCGGTGAATCCCGTGACGAGACTGCTTCCGAAGAGCGCAACCGTGTCAATGGCGCGCTTGAAGCATTGACGTGTGATTTCCGCCTCTTCCGTGTGCTCCAGCATATTGCCGAATACGGAAATGTTGGAAACCTCGATATTGTTTCCGCGCAGGATCGGCATCACGGATTCCGCAAGCTGTTCCGGATCGAATCCGTTGAATTTTCCGCCTCCGTAAGTGAAGGTGAAGCATTCGAAGCCGTGAGGAATGATCTGTTCAACATAGGCGGCCGCTTTTTCGTTGGCCTGGACCATGGTGCCGATTTTGATCTGATGCATTGTCGTTTCTCCCGTCGGTTGCGCCGCAGAACAGATCCGCGGCTTTAAAACCATTTAAAATATCAGCGGATTGTCCGGAAATCAAGTCCAAGTTGCGAAATCGTGCTGGCTTTTTGAGAAAGTTGTGTTACATTGCTCTCCAGGTGAAAAACGGAAAACAAGGAGACCGTCCATGAAGAGTTACCGCAAGGAACTGGTGTTCAACATTCCCGGACGCCGGGGGTTTGTCAACATTACGCCGCAGATTCAGAAAGCGCTGGAGGAATCCGGCATCCGCGAGGGGCTGCTGCTCTGCAACGCCATGCATATCACGGCGTCCGTCTTCATCAACGACGACGAGTCCGGACTGCATCAGGATTACGACAGATGGCTGGAAAAGCTTGCGCCGCACGAACCGACCACCGCCTATCTGCACAATCTCGCCGGAGAGGATAACGCCGACGCGCATATGAAACGCCAGATCATGGGCCGCGAAGTCGTGATCGCGGTGACCGGCGGAAAACTCGATTTCGGTCCGTGGGAACAGGTCTTCTACGGGGAATTCGACGGCGGGCGCCGGAAACGCGCGCTCATCAAGATCATCGGTGACTGAGTGATGGATTCCTGGAATGCCGGGCGCGTCATCGAGCTTTTCGCCGCGAGCGGGGAACTCGCCTTGTCCATAAAAAAGCGTCCGAACACGACTCTGAAACAGGATCGCACGCTCGTGACCGATGCCGACTGCGTCGTGGAACGCTTCCTGCGCGATGCTCTCTGCGGCGCCGATGGAGAGATACATCTTCTCGGCGAGGAAACCCACCGGAATCAAAGCGCTCCCGAACTTGCCGCCGCGCTGACCGGAACAACCTGGATCGTCGATCCGGTCGACGGCACCGCCAATTTTGCGCACGGCCGCGCGCTCTGGGGAATTTCCATCGCGTTCGCCGTAGGCGGCGTGATCCGCGAGGGCGGCGTTTATATGCCAGAACTCGGGGAAATGATGATTTCATCCGGCGGGAAGGCGTATTATGCTTCCGTTTCCGGCGCGCCCGACGCCGCCGCGCTTGTCTCCGCGATGCGGGAAATGAAGCCGCCTCAGATCCGTTTCGACGATTCCGCCTCGCTCAATCTCTCGCAGTCGATGACGAAACGCGGCATGTTCCGCGGGCCGAATCCGGTGATCGCCACGGGGACATGCGCCTATTCCTGCGTCGAGCTCGCCCTCGGAAAGGACGCCGCCTACATCACGGGCTGCAAGATCTGGGACATTGCCGGCGCGCTTCCCGCATTGCGCATCCTCGGGTTTCACGGACGGACTCCAGCCGGGGACGATCTGCTTACGGGGGAGATCAGCGGCAGGCTTTACGATCTGGATTTTCATTCTCCCCGCCTCTTTTCGATCCGCGGGCAGACCATACTTGCACTGAACGAATCCATCGCGGATGCCGTGGCGAAATTCTGCGTATGGCCGGAAGCCGCAAAACCCGTTCATCCATAAGGAGAAATGAACATGCTTTTCATTCAGACGCTCTGGACCAATCCGGTTTATTTCTGCATGGTGTGCCTGATCGTGACCTTTTCCGTTTGCGTGCATGAATACTTTCACGCACAGGCGGCGGTCTGGGAGGGCGATTACACGCTTCAGGATCATCTTACGCTCAACCCCATGAAGCAGATGGGGCTGATGTCGCTGGTGATGATGGCGTTTTTCGGCATTGCCTGGGGCGGTGTTCCCGTGGACCGTTCCCTGCTCCGGCGGCGCTGGAGCATGCTGCTCGTGTCCGCGGCCGGTCCGTTCGCCAATTTCATTTTGTTTCTGGCCGGAGCGGTTCTGCTTGGACTGTGTTCCCGGATTCCGCTTCCGGAGGGCAATGAGAAGGCGATGCTTCTTCAGTTCCTGAGTTTGTTCGGCATTTACAATTTCGTGCTTCTCGTCTTCAATCTGATCCCCGCGCCGGGACTGGACGGCTGGCAGATTCTGGCGAGCATTTTTCCGAAGCTCAACACCATTTCCTCGGAAGCCGTCAAGGGATTCATGCTTTTCGTCATTCTGCTTGCATTTTTCGCGGTCAATTTCATCTTCATCCTCGGAAGTGTCATGGTGAACATCATCGCCTGGCTGATCGCCGGGACGGGGGCCGCGTGACATGCCGGAAGAGGATCATATCTTCAGCGTAAGCGAACTCAACGGGATCATGCGTGAAATCGTGGAAGGTTCGCTCCGTCCGATGTGGGTCGGCGGCGAGGTCGGCAATCTGACGCTGCACCGGAGCGGGCACGCCTACATGACGCTCAAAGACGCCACCTCTCAGATCAAGGCGGTCTACTTCGGCGGCGCGAACGAGTGCGCGAAGCTCAAGGTCGCCGAGGGTTCCCGGATCGAGGCTTACGGAAAACTCTCCGTCTACATGCCGCGCGGCGAATATCAGTTCGCGATCCGCAGCCTGCGTCCGCTGGGGCTGGGGGAACTCCAGCGGCAGTTTGAGCTTCTGAAACAGCGCCTCGCCGCCGAAGGACTGTTCGACGAAGCGCGCAAAAAACCGGTCCCGTTTCTGCCCGCGCGCATCGGGCTGGTGACCTCGCCCGACGGCGCGGCTCTTCACGATTTCCTGAAAATTTCCCTTTCGCGTTTTCCCGCGCTCGACATCAAAATTTATCCCTCGCCCGTGCAGGGGAGGGGGGCGGAGCGTTATCTTGCCGCCGGAGTGAATTTCTTCAACCGTTACGGAAAGGTCGATGTGATCGTCCTGACGCGTGGCGGAGGGAGTCTTGAGGATCTCTGGCCGTTCAATGAAGAGATCGTGGCGCGGGCGATTGCCGCGAGCCGGATTCCGGTTGTAAGCGCGGTCGGGCATGAAATTGACTTTACGATTGCGGATTTCGCCGCCGACCTGCGCGCTCCCACGCCGTCGGGTGCGGCGGAGATGCTGATCCCGGAGAAAGAGGCGCTCGAAGAGACGCTTGCGTCGTTCCGGAGCCGGATCCTCGGGGCGGTCTCGCTCTCCTACGAGCGCGCGAAAAGCCGTCTGGACGGACTGATCGCCTCGGAAGCGCTGCGCAAACCATCTTATTTCGTGATGGAAAAAAGCCAGGAGATCGATCTTCTGCTCAAGGACATGGCAGCCGCGCTGGAAAGCGCGCTTTCCGATGCGGATGCCCGTCTGCGCCTCATGCGCGGCCAGTTGAAGACGTTAAATCCTTATTCCATTCTGAACCGCGGCTACGCAATGCTGTTCGATCCGGAAGGGTGTCCGCTCACGGACGCCTCCGGCGCTCCGCCCGGGACGCCTCTCACTGCACGGCTTGCCAGAGGCGCGCTCCGCGTCCGTTCCGAAGGGGTTGCGGAGGAGTGAAGCGTCCTTGCATTCATGAGCTCTGCGGAATTTTCCGCAGAAAAACGGAAGTGTTTCCATGCCTCTTCCGGCAAAACTGTTTTCCACACGCTGGAAGAATGAAACTTCCGCCTGCTTCGGGCGTCTCAAAAATATAGAAAAAGACAACCACTGTCTTGTTTCCGGATTGACTTTTCAGACGGTGGCTGTATTTTTTAAAAGAGAAGTGTTGTCTCTCGAAAAATTCAAAGGAGATTGAATGAATCAGAACAGAAGATAATCCTTTCAGTCGATAGATAATAGAAACTGTTGAACGTCGAGCCTTGAACTACCACTTCAAATGAATGACGTTGCACAACCGGAAAAAACGGACGCGCTGATGTTTTCTGGCGTACTCCGATTCCTTATGGGTTGTGTAACGCTGTGGTAGGCGGAAGGCTCGCATAATTAAATCGGAGTGCGCCTTTTTCGTGCGAGCGGCGGACTCCGGGGAGAAGAGTCCGATGCATCCACGATTGTCTGACGGAGTGCATGCGTTCCGTTCCGTTTTTCAAAAGATTTCCGGATGCCTGCGTTATTTTCGCGGATCATCCGGGGAGTATCTGCTTCTGCTTGCATTTCTCTTTTCCAGTGTATCTGCGGGTCTTTTTCTGTCTCCGGAATCCAGCATGAGCGGGGATGACGCCGGTTCCGCGGCCAGAAGGAAAATCCGCCTTTCCAGGGAATTCTGCATTGCCGCCGCGGAAGGAAATCTGAAAAGAGTTCAGTTCCTGATGGAACATGAGGGCATGTCTCCTGATTTTCCGCGATCGGCCTTGTTTCAGGAGACTCCGCTGATTCTGGCCGTGAAAAACCGTCATTGGACGCTTGTGCATTATTTACTGCGGAAGAAAGCCTCTCCCAATCTGGGAAGATGCAATGGCATGAGCCTGCTGGAATATGTGTTATGTCACGAATCCGAGGATTTGTTTGCCTTACTGCTTCGGCACCGGGCGAATCCCAATGTAAGGGACGGAAATGGAGATCCATTGCTGTTTGCCGCGATCCGTGCGAAACGCCATGCGGCGCTGGAGCTCCTGCTGGATGCAAAGGCGGATCCATGCCGCCGGGGGAGGGGAAGTCGAAGCGCACTCCACGAAGCTGTTGACGGCGGTGACATTCAGAGTGCAGGACTGCTTTTAAAATATGGCGCGGAAATCAATGCGATGGATTGTTTCAGGGAGACTCCGCTGCATCTTGCCGCCCGCAGGCGGAACACGGCGATGATGCATCTGCTGCTGAAGCATGGCGCCGCACCGCATATCCGGAACATTTTCGGGCAAAGGGCGCAGGACCTTTTCTGAACGGACTTCCTCAATATATCAGGCGCATGACAAGTGAATGCCCCCTCTGCGGGAGGCGATGCCTTGTTCGGTTCTTTCCATACTTCGAGCAGAAGCGGAAGGAATTTCATCGCTCAAATCTTTTTCTTGTTCCGTTCGTGCGCATCGCTGCCGGACAAGAGGCATCCGCGGGGCGCCCTGCGGATGCACGGTAGTATGAGGAGAGGTGGAACTTCACAGTATTTATTCAAAAAAAATTAGGTTAATACCGCGATGCTCTGCATCGCCAAAAATTGCTTCGTGCAGGACTCTCAGTCC
>CALXRI010000053.1 GCA_944390795.1 uncultured Victivallales bacterium | reverse complement strand
GTCATGAGTAGAGGTCGGAAGTTCGAATCTCTTTTCTACCATTTTCGCGATGTTCAAACTCTTTTTTGAGGCAGAATAAAGTTCCAGTTTCTCCCGGAGAATTTTTCGAGAAGTGAACCGTGCCCGTGATGCGGCAAAACGAATTTCCTGTCTGAGCAATATCCGGCAGATCGGCTACGGAGTGATCCAGTACGGACTGGATCACAATGACATCATTGTCCCCTACAAAATCGGAGCGACGGAAAGCCGAGGACTTGCCGGAGAAAATGGTGTTCCCTGGAGCTATATCATCGCACCGTATCTCGGCATTCGTGACACTTCCTGGAATACGGACAACACAAGCAAATCATATTGGCATCCGGCCTCCAGACGTCTGCCAGGCACCCTTCTCTGTCCGGCGGCGTCTCGATCCACGTATTATATCGGAATGATCCATTACGGGATGCTCTCCTACAATATCGGCGGTGATCTCTGGAACAATGATCCGTATTACACATCCCGAACCGTCATGAGATTCAGCAAGGTGAACGGCTCCAGCAAAAAAGCGATGCTCTGTGATTCCGTGTACAGTGAAAAGGCTGTTCACTTCTATGAAGGTCCTGATCTGAGCACTCCGGAAGACGCCGGATATTTCGCTGTCGATAATCGGGGAAAGAGAATCTCACGCAGCCGCCATGCGCGGAGTACAAACTTCGTGTATCTGGACGGGCATACCGCCAATATTCCGGAAACGGAACTGCGACGCTCTCACATGCCCGCGCAATCATTCATCAAAACAGATGCTCTCCTGGGATACGGGAATTAACAATATTGCAGAGCATGCGGAATTCAGACACGACTTTTGAGTCCCGCTAAAATTCCGTTGTTTTGTCCCATTCAGGACAATAAAACTACCGGCTCTGGCGGTATGCTGAAAAGAACTTCACATTCAGGTCGCAAATAGGAATCTCCCATCCTGGAGTCAGGTTCACCGGACTCGCTCCACATAGAAGCAGGCGCTTATAAGGCCAGAAGATGGAAGTGCTCTGTCATACACTCGCTGGAATTGCATATGTCGCCTGGCATCTGCAGCGAAATTTCGCAGCCTGGCAATCTACGGCAAACAGCACGCTCAATGGGAATAACCTTGCAAGTCCCCCGCGAGCGTAAAAAGGATTCTGCCGAAGACAGATTATCCCGGAAGGAGTTGTCCGATTCTTTCACGGGAGAAGAATGTCGTGAAAGGGGAGCCATAAAAGAGTGCGCGAGCAGTTGTCTGTGGGGGATACTGGCGACACCAGTTCAACGCCCCTTGCGGGACGGGACGGTATCATCTCCTTGCAGGGCAAGTGCGGACCATCGGCTTATCCGGTGTTTTTGAGTAAAATACATTTTCCTACCCCGCATTTTTCAGCGCCGTTCTGGGATCATGCCAAACTCTGCCGCAACGATCGGGCGCCAGGCGCATGTGCATGTATGGATGCGGGGATCCCGCATCCATGCGTCTCAAATTTTTCCATCTGCCGGGCGACAATCCCGAAATCGTCTTCTGAGGCTGATCTGCCGCAAACTGCAGAAGAATCCGAAATATACGCTGATTTTCCAAACTGCACAAACCATGTTTGTCCCCCCTGCGCCATATGAGGTTGACTGGACGATTACTTTTCAGACATCTCGAAAACTGAAAAATCGGAGATTCTGTGCAGAGCATTCCTGGAGACTGCCGCTTTTGAAATTTTACGGAAAAAGCGGAAAATAAGGATTGACAAAAGAGCTGAAATAGATTATAATATGAACGCGAACATGTTCGCGGTAAGTTAAAGAGAAATAGAACAAGATATGGAAAAGCTTGCTAAAAAAAGAGTTACGCTGCGTCATCTGGCCAGGATTTGTGACCTGTCGGTTTCCACCGTGTCTCAAATCCTGAATGACCGGGATTCCTACTGTACGGAAAAGACAAAGCAGTTTGTAAAAAATACAGCCAGAGAACTTGGATACCGCCCCAATATCGGGTACAAACTGATGCACGGAATCACAACCCGGACAGCGGCAATCATTCTCAGTTACTCAGACATGATAAGCGGAGAGTATCTGCAGAAAATCATGCTTCATCTCATTGATCGCCTGAATGAGAAAGGATACTTTGTTTATACCGCAAAAATGCCGACTTCATGGCCTGAACGCAAACAGGCCATGGAACGTGTTCTGGAACGAGGAGTGGAATTTCTGATTGCCCTCTGGAAGCCGTGCGAGTGGGAAGATCTTGAAGTCATTGCACGGCAACTTCCTGTTGTTGTCATGGGATCGGTTCCGGCCTCCCTGAAAATAGCCTCCGTGGATATTGATGTCATTTACGGAGTTACACAGATTTTTGAACATTTCAGAAATTCCGGATGTCAGAACATCCGCATGGTCTCAACGCTTGACAATTATGACAGAATCACAGCTTTTTCGAGGTTCATGAATCTCGAAGGGAAGGAGCTTGCGCCTTATATTGTACCGCTGACAGGACGTGACACCTGCTTGCGGCATAATGAGCAGGAACCCGAGATCGCAATGGAAATCGGATACAGAAAAACAAGGGAACTCATGGAACGCGAACCGGAGGTTGATGCGATTTTTTATTTTACGGATCTATATGCGCTCGGAGGAGCGAAATATCTCCTGGAAACTGGACGGGTGATCGGGAAAGACATCCGAATCGCGGGATACAACAACACGACGGCCGTTCGCTGTCTGCCTTATCCGATTTCTTCCGTCGGACAGAATGAGGAGGAGACGGTCCGTCTGCTTCTGGATTTTGAAGCAGGAAAACCGCCCTGCCGGATTGTCCAGCGCCCGGATGTGTTTATTCGGAACTGATGCGATGATGAAAAATAAGACAATATTCAACAAACAGAGGTGAAATAATGAACAGAAAGAGACAAAATTTTACTTTAATTGAACTTCTGGTCGTGATTGCGATCATCGCGATTCTGGCCAGTATGCTGCTGCCTGCCCTGAATGCTGCAAGAGCCAAGGCGCAAGCCATATCCTGTACATCGAATCTGAAACAGCAGGGACTGGCTTTTGCCGGATATGCCAACGACAATAACGACTGGATCAATCCCTCGGGAATGGGTGATGGCAGCGCCGGAAGTTTCTTCTGGTGGAGACGCCTCCAGTATTTCGGCTATACGGGCAGAAAAATCAACTCCGTCTTTGATCTGGAATCGGGGCGGAAAGGTATTTTTGTCTGTCCCGGCGCCTCGGAATCGCGACAGATGCCGACTGCCACCTCTTTCAGTGTGGGGGATTATATCGATTATGTTTTGAATCAGCAGTTATTCAAAGATTCCGGACTCATAGATAAGGACCTTCGTTTTTCCGATCTGGCAAAATACCCCAAAGGAATTTCCGGAACGGTAATCGTTGCGGACGGCGCCGGAATGTCCAGTGGTCAGCCAATTACTCTTACCCATCTTTACTGGAACAAAAGCAACAATCCCTATGATCCGGAAAACCCGCAATACTGTATCGGCTCCCGTCACCAGAGAGGAGCGAATTTCCTGTTCGGCGATCTGCATGTCAGCTGGGAGCACGCCCCATTCGGAGCCATGGGATCTGCCTGCGTCATTCTGGACATCAACAACAAAAACAAACGCTGACCTTTTTCATGGAATATAATGAAAGGAGAATTTCAATATGAACTGCAAGAGCTTGTTGGTCGTTTTTTTCTGTGGAACGGCTCTCTTTCTGTCAGCTCAGGAACTGAATCTGAAAGGGAAATGGTTTCCTTCCCAGGGGGTTGTCCTTGAGACGGAAGGGAATTCCTTGAAGGTGACGATTCCCAAAAGTGAACAGAAAATATCCTTTGCCGGAATGGAAACCCATTACTGGAATGCTCCGCTGAATGCAACGGGGCTTCAGAAGGTGGAAGTGAAATTCAAAACATCCGAAAAAATCAAACTGGCTGTGACTCTGGGGAGCAAGGGCGGCAACTTTACGAACGTCTGGCCGCCGGAGGAATTTGCTCCCGGAACCCATACGGCAGTCTTTGCCCGCGCCGGATTCAAGCCGCAGAAGGAAGTGGATCTGGCGGCAATCACCAAACTCAGTCTGGGAGTCGGACTCTGGACTTACGACACCACGCAGAAGCCGCTGAATCTGGTCATAGAATCCGTCCGGATTGTAAAATAAGGATGAATCCATGCGCAGTTTTCTGATAATATTTTCCCTGTTTTTCACGGCACTCCTGTCGGCTGCTCCGCTGTTTCCCGGGGAGAAGTGGAGCACTTACACGCCATCCGCGACGCTGACAGAACAGGACGGGACACTGAAGGTGGTTCTGAAAAAGACTCCTTCCAAAATCACCTATGCGAGCATCTTCGCAAAATTGTCCGCCCCCGCGGATTATTCCGACTACCGTAATGTGGAAGTGAGGTTGAAAAGCTCACAAAAAATTCGTTTGATGTGCAGTATGTCAACCGCGGACGGAGCATTGACCGCCTCCTGGAACCGCCTGGATGTCGGACCGGAGGAGTCGACGGTTGTCTTTGACCGGGCCGCGTTCAAGAAAAAGGAAGGCACGAAAAGCGATCCTGCCGGCATCCGGGAAATTTCCATTGGATTCGGTCTCTGGGAATATGATACCACAAAGACGGATGCTGTCATTGAAATTTCCGGAATCCGCATCACTCAGCCCGCAGATTCCTTTCTGATTCCGCGACCGACCGCCGGTGTCGCCATTGACGGTTTTTATAAAAAGGACTGGGGGTATGAGGACAACATGTATTTCTGGACGCCCCCGGCTTATGTCCGTTTGAACGGAAAGCACGCCGTCGGCTCTAAACTGAGGCCGGACAGGGATTTCTCCGGACAGTTCTCCTTCATGTATGACGACAGAAATCTTTATCTGCTTGGAATCATTGCCGATGCCACCGCCTGCATGGGATCCTCGGCGAGCGCGCCGTGGAAAAATGACTCGGTGGAGCTGTTCCTTGCGAACGGTCTGAAGTCGCGTGATCTGGAGAAGAAGACGCCGCTGGACGCGCATGGCCTCCAGATCATTTTCGACTGTGCCGCAAATGGACGCCCCACCTTGTTCCAGAGAGGGAAGCCGACGCCTCCCGACGGGATTCTCGCAAAAGTGCAGAAGGAACATGTCATGGTTGACGGTCAGCCGGTTCCCGGTTATATTCTTGAAGCCTCTGTTCCCCTGTCCCTCCTGGCGGAACCTCCGAAGAAGGGCGATCTGCTTGCCTACTGCATCAACCTCAACGATTCCGGCGGAGCCATTCTCAGAAGCTCCCCGGAAAATGAATCGCCAAACGGGTCCGTTTTCAAGTATGGGAAAGCCTTCTTCGAGTTTCAGGGAACGGAACAGAGTGTGGAATATGCGTTTCCCTCCGCGGCGGAAAACCCGGTCTGGCCGGACGAATACCGTGCTTCCGGAAAAACGCTCTGGGATTCGTCTCTGCTGGAAAAACGGAATGTCAGCGCAACAACGGAGCGGCTCTATCTGAACGGTTTCTGGGCGGTTCAGGGTGCGCCGGACATTGCCTCCTCTCCGAAACGCGAACGCTGGCTTTATGTTCCCGTTCCCATGACGGTCGGCTGGGCAACCCCGGTCTATGAGGCGCAGAACGGGAAACTGAAGGCGGGCCGTGTCAGCGACGGCAGCATCACCGACGGCGGAAAGAACGGCTATTTCTGGTATGAACGCCTGTTTGCAGTCCCCGCGGACTGGAAAGGCAAAGACATTCGGATTACTCTGGAATATGCGGTCAAGGAAGCGTTTGTCTTTCTGAACGGAAAATCCGCGGGACTGGCGGATCCGACGGCAAGGACACTGGATGTCGGACGTCTGCTGATTCCCGGAAAGGAAAACCGGATCGATATTCTCGTCGTCGGGAAGATGTATCCCGGAATCGGAATCACCAACGGAAAAACCGGACTGGTCGGCGACATTTATCTGGAGGCTGCCCGGAAACGCCCCGTCATTGAGGATATCTGGATCAGAAAAACAGACGGGGCGGCTAAGACGTTCCGTTTTGAAATCAAAACAAGGCTCTCGGAAAAAGGTTCCGTCGCCGTCCGGATCGACGATCCGGATGGGAAAAAGCTTTTTTCCGAAGCCCGGGAACTCCGGACAGACGGAAAAAATGTCTTTGAAGGGCGTTGCCCGGCCGCACCGGCGTGGTCGACGGAATCTCCGCGCCTGTGCAGACTCACGGTTCGGATCTCCGCAGCGGACGGAAGTCTGACGGAGGAACGCTCTGTTCCATTCGGATTCCGCAGTTTTGAATCCCGGAACGCCCGTTTTCTCCTGAACGGGAAAGTCATCCGCCTGAGAGTGGCGTATCCCTCCACGCAGGGAACCGTATTTGCTCCCGGCTGGCTCGACTATCTCCGGAAGAATGGATACAATTCCATCTACCTGCATTCCCTGAACAACGCATGGCATGATCCGCTGTATGATCTTCTGGACCGGGAGGGCTTCCTTGTCATGGCGCCGATGGACCGGACGCTTTCCGATGCGAAAACGATCGAGGCGGTTCGCCAGGTGCGCAATCACCCCTGCGTGATCGGTTATGTCTCCGATTCCTACGGACAGCTTGACGGCAACGGATTCATTCACAATCCGTTCGCAACGGACGACACCTACATGCCTTCCGACAGCACGATGAAAAAGCTGGAGGCATTCATGGAACGCCGCTCCGAATTGTTCCGCAAAGCCGATCCGGAACGCGGTTACATCGCCCAGGCGACCGGAAACTGGAAGGATTTCATGAGGATGACGCACCATTATCCGGCCAACGGACTCAACATCCTGGACCGTATGATGTTCCATCACCCGTGGAGCAAACGGAAAAATCCAAAACTCCCGCTGCATATCTTTGAGGCGGGAGCGATCAATCTCTATCCCATGGACACTACTCATCCGGAACAGACATGGCCGGTGGGAACCAAATGTCAGCAGGTCCCGCGCCTGCTGATCTTCGAAGCCGCGGCGCGTTATCTCGGAGACAACGCCTTCGAGAAGCGTCTGGAATGGGACCGCATGCTTCTTCAGGCAAAAGTGCGCGATTACCGTCTGAACGGCGTTGACGCCTATTGCCTGTGGGTGGAAGCGGATCTCGGAGGCGATTTCATCAATGCGGAAATCCCGGGAACCATTCCGGACAAGCGTATCCGTTCCTACCGCTATTTCACGAGACCTTTCGCCGAAGTCATGGAGGATTCCTGGATGCGCGTCAATCCATGGTACTACCGGCTCCGCGCCCTTACCACCTATCCATGGGGTGAACGTTACGGCCATCAGGGATTGAAGGAGCGTCCGAATCTCTTCAACCCCGTTTTCCAGAATGAGAACCGGCCGCTGTTCCTCTGCATTGTCGGAGAAGAAGGGGATCTTTTTACACAGGATCACAACTATTATGCGGGAGAAGTGCTCAAGCGCCGTGTCGCCGTGGTCAATGACACGCTGAGCGATCAGACGGTCAGCGGCACGGTTTCCCTGATGCAGAACGGCAAGACCGTCCGGAGCGTTTCCCTGAACGGAAAGGCTCTGCAGGGGACGACTCTTTATCTTCCGTTTGAATTCCGGCTTCCCGCCGTCTCCCGGAAAACGGCGGCGGAACTGGTCATGAAGATTGCCGGACGCACCGACCGTGTCTCTCTCACGCTGTTCCCCGTGCACCGCACTCCGGTATTTGCCGCAGATGCAAAAGTCGGAATCGCCGGAGCAAAGGGGACAGGGCTGACCGCCAAGGCCGGGATTACCGGAACTCCGGTCTCTCTCGAGAAAGGAATTCCAGAGGGACTTGACGTTCTGATTGTGGAACGCGGGGCTCTCACTCCTGCCGCCGACAGAAAAGCTCTTGCCGGCTTCCTGAACCGCGGCGGGCGAATCCTGATTTTTGAACAGGACTCTTCCTCTCTCTATTCGCACAGGGTGGAGGAACGCCGTCTGGAACACGGATTCATTGCAGACCGGGAACATCCCATTGTGGCAGGACTGGACGAACGCGATCTCAGCAACTGGCGCGGACGCGCCGAGACAGTTCCGAGTGAGAAGCGTCCATCCGAGGCCTTCCGCCACAATCAGGCGGCGGCGCTGGAAACGCCGCATCTCACCAACCGCAATCTGGTGGCGGGATATGTTCTGGCAAATCCCTCTTACGGCTCCATTCTCCCGGTTGTCACGGGAGGCTTTGACCGTTCGGACGCGCTGGTGCTTGACGCACGTTCGGGAAAAGGGCGTATTCTTTTCTGTCAGGCGGATGTCACTTCCCGTTATGGTGTCGATCCGGCGGCGACGATTCTTGCGGACAATCTCTTCCGCACGATCCTGGAGCCGCCCGCTCCGCAGCTCGCCGGCGTCCGATACAGCGGGGATGACTCGGGCAAAGCGTTTCTGAAACGTCTCGGCATCGCCATTGATCCGTCCTCCCCGGTCGGAGTGCTCGGTTCCGGCGGCAAACCTGAAGATTTTGGAGAATGCCGGCAGATTGTGATTCTTCCCGCCTCGGATTTCCATCCACGGGGAACAGTTACAAAGAATGTCCGTCTGCGTTTCAACACCTGCCCGGGATACTGGAATAAGACCTTCTATCAGTTTGACCGCTTGAAGAGCGAACTGCCATGGACGGACTTTCCCGCCTCCGCCGGAAGATTTTTCCGCGGGCTTTCCGCCTCGGATTTCTACCTCTTTGAAAATCCGTCATTGAAGACGATTGAGTTTTCCGCCGGCACTAACGGAAAAAGAAGCCGTTATGGAACTGCGGCGGAGATCATGGACAACGGGAAAACCTATCTTTTCTGCGCCATGGATCCCGCGCTGGTGAAATACGGAGAGGAAAAGGAGAAGATTTACCGGATCTGGTCGGTTCTGTTCCACAATCTTGGAATCCGCAATACGGATGAAATCTCCTTTCACACCCCGGTCTGGGATTTGACGGATCTCAAGTGGACCTTCCTGACCGATCCGGACGGAAAAGGCGAAGAACGCGGTTTTGCCCGCGGAGAGTTTCAGGGACGTGTCCCCCGCCCGATCCGCACCGGAATCATCTGGGAGGATCAGGGTGTCACGGAAATGAATCCCTTCATTCAGAATCCGCCGGATTCCGCATATGACGGTTTCGGCTGGTATTTCACCACGATGAATCTGAAGAAAGTCCCCCATGGAACCATTTATTTCCATGTCAACGGAATCCGGGACATTTCGACATTCAACCGGACACAGCATCAGAGCGATCTGTTCATCAATGGAAAGAAGATGGCGCCGGCGACGGGAGTGTACAACGCCTATTGCGGAGGACGCGGCGCCCGTCTCTGGACCCTTGACGCATCGGTTCTGAAACCGGGTGAGAACAGAATCGCCATCCGGATTTACAACTCAAACGGCGCTGGCGGCATCCACAGGAACCCCGTGCGCTTTGAATTCAGGGACAAGAACGCTGATCTTCTGTTCCCGTATGAATTCCGGGAATCCAAATACACCAATTATTTCTTCTGGTGCTGGTAAAACCGAATCCCGGCGGAAGGCCGGATCAGGCATCGTTCTGAGACGATGTTCTGATCCGGCGTCATACTGCCAGGATGCGCTCTAGGATTTCTCTGCATTTTTTCCGTCGTCTGCGTTTCCCATGACCACATTCCGCAACGGATCAATGAATCCGCCCGCTGCATAGCACGCGGAAATGGGGGATTTCGTCTTCGCCAACCAGCTTGCGCAGCCGGACCGCGGCAGGGCTCACAGGAAGGCAGGAAGCCATTTTGGGGAATGCAAGGCATCGCACCGTTAACCCGATTTCCTAAGCATCGTTGCATAAATTTCTATATCAATAAATTCCAGATACCCAGCCCGACATTGAGAGGCGTTGCCAAGCGTC
>CALXRI010000052.1 GCA_944390795.1 uncultured Victivallales bacterium | reverse complement strand
ATGTCGTTCAAGCCGAGCGCATGCGTCAACTGTCCGAAGACCAAAGCCAGAACATGACTCGTCGGGCTGAACACTCGAGACTGCCTGTCTATTCCGAACTCATTGGAAAGTTTCGGAATCAAATTTCGCGGAATCAACTTGAATATTTGCGACAACACGGTCATTTTATGCTTTGATGGTTTCATGGATGCTCCTTGGTTTTTTTGCTGAAATATAAGTTGCATCCAGAACCATCACCTTTCAACTTTTTCTTTTCCTATGGGATGGCTGTGAAAAAAATATAAAGTTTACTATGGCACAGAAAAAGAAATTATCTTGGTTGTAATTTATTTTTAGGGTGGTATAGAATATGAATCCACATGGCATAAGTACAGGCTGCTGGGATCAGCGCACTCTGCGCGAGCTGCGCAATGGAGCGTTGCGCCTGACCGAGGAGAAAACATACGACAGATTCGGGCGCCTTTCCAAAATCAAATCCGGCAGCAGCGAAGTGATTTATTATTACAACAGCTTCAATCAGTTTGAAAAGCGTCTGATCAACAACGTTCCCGAGTATTACTACTACACGAAATACGGTCAGCTTCGCGCCAAAACTCTTGGCGCGGAGGAAGATAAGAATCCGCTGACAAGTCTGAAATATTTCTATTCCCGACCGGGCATGATTGTTGCGCGCGAGGTCAACGGAGCGCGCCAAGCCATCCGGAAATGCGCCGATTACACGGGTTCTGCGTCGAATCTCTTTCATGATCCGTTCCAAGGCATTGTTCGTACGCAAACGTGTCCAATGCTCATAAGGGAAGTCCATATAAGAGTATGCGCCCAGTGAGCCCCATCTAGATTTGAGACGACCAGCGTGCTATGTTCTTGCGCAACCCCGAACGACAGGAGGACGGCATGGGACGTGAAGGACGAGATTATTGGGAGGCGCAACTGTCAGAATATTGGGACAGCGGCTTGACGATTCAAGAATACAGCGAACTGAAAGAACTTCCTTACGAAAGTACACGCCGCTGGATCCGAGTGTTGGAAAAGGCACGCCAGGATGATGCGAGCGACCCTGAATCGCTGGAGCTGGTAGAGGTCAAACCATTGCAGACAGATGCAAGGAATGGTTCCGGGATTCGGTTGCTGGTCGACGGTATAGAAATCGCAGTCGGGAAAGGTTTCAACTGTTCCACGCTGTCCGAAGTGTTGAATCTGCTCAAGGGGCGGTCATGTGCGGCATCAGCGGTCTACTACTGTTCCACTCCGATAAACCTGCGAAAATCGTTCGACGGTCTTGCCGGAACTGTGGAAGAGTATATCAAACAGGATCCGGAATCGAGGCATGTGTTCGCCTTCTTCAGGTGCAATAAAAAACTGGTAAAGTTACTGCAATGGGAGGACGGCGGCTTTGTGATCTGGATGAAACGACTTGACCAGGGAGGCTTTCATATTCCGCAATCGGCCGACGGCCGATTCGAATTGACCAGTCGAGAATTTGCGGCGATTCTGTCTGGAATCAAACCGCAGCATTTGTATATTATATCTTGTCTGCCGGAAAACCTTCGAGGCTCCCGAGACCTCGCTTGCGGAAAATTCCGGGTGTCATTCCCATCATCTTGGAAAATACCCGGGAAAAATATTCACTGTTCCTGAACCCGCATGCAATGGCAATTTCCTTGAGCCTCAGATCACTCTCGAGAAGCAGTTCGATGGCATGCCGGATCCGGCAGGAAATCAGATAATTTGAAATGCCGGTTCTGAAGTCTCTTGCAAAGATACGGCTCAGGCTGACACGGTGTATATGAAGAAGTTCAGCAATATTTTCTACATTCAGATCCGGATTTCCGAAATTTGCATCAATGATGCTTTTGGCGGCGCTTGAGGGACTTTCCTGTGGCAGATTCTTGCTGTCTCCAGCGACAATCTGCATCAGGATGGCAAGTGCACTTGCCAGTGCTCGAATATGATTTTCGCGTTCATGACTTCTGGCATCCAGCATGATACTGGAAAATAAATGTTCAGGACACGTTCCCGCCGATGAAATGCCGGGTCGGATGCCAAGATCTTCGAACAGCCGGCCCGCAGAAGGACCTTCAATGGCAAGCCAGCGATAATGAAATGCCGGTTCTTTCGGGTAAAAATCATGAATGAATCCCGGCGGATAGTACCATACCTGTTTCTCCTTCAAAATATATTCCCTGTTGTCTTTCCGGAAAACGCCTCGTCCGCTCAAGCACCAGAATATTTCCGCAAAATCGGTGACGCGCCGGACTTCGCGGTCCGGCGGAATAAGGATGAAATGGCCGCAGCTCCGGACGAAAAAACCAAGCTGCCTGTCTTTCGGAAGAAACCAGAAGCATTGACGGGTGGATTTCATAATTACAAAAGTATATTTTATTGTTACATGTTTATATTTGCAAATTCAAGAACAGACGAATAAAGTAATATATACGATGATTACAAAAAAACAATGGATCTTTTATGAGAACGCAGAAAATACTGGATGGAACCTGGCATTTCGCCTTTTCTGAATCAGAGCCGGATCTGGAAAAAATCCATTTTGCAAATGTGCTTTCCGTTCCCGGATGCTTCGATGTGACCGCCCCTTATTACGGCAGACGCGGATACGGGATCTACCGCCGCAGAGTGGAAACCGGCGGGCCGGTGAAACTGAGTATCGACGGAGTGGGAATTTCCGGAAAGGTTTTCTGGGACGGAGAAAAGATCGGAGATCTGAAATACGCCTATATGCCGGAGGATTTCTTTTTTCAAGCGGGGAAACGGGGATCCCATGAACTTGTGATTGTAACATGCAACTTTTACAATAAAATCTTTTTCCCGTTCTATGATTTTTATGGATACGGAGGGATCTTCGGCAGTGTCATACTGGAGGAGCTCCCGAATCTTTTCATCCGCCAGGTCCGCATTAATACCATGGACTATCGGACGGGGCGCATGCGCCTGCGGGTCGATGCATCGGAAGCATGTGCGCGGGAGATTCGTCTTTGCCTGGATGACGGGAAAGTATTTGAAGAAATTCTCGAACAAGGCAGGCTTGATACAGAATTCCTTGTTCCGGATTTCCGGCTCTGGACTCCCGGAACACCAAATCTGCACCATCTGCGTGTGACTCTTGGAAACGATGAAATTATTGAGGAATTCGGGATTCGCGAAATCCATACAGAAGGAACCAAACTTCTTCTGAATGGAAAGGAGCTGCGTCTGATGGGCTACAACCGCCATGAGAGCCATCCTTATTTCGGCGCTGCCACTCCGCTTTCCCTGATGACGGCTGATCTTCAATTCATTCGGGCGCAGGGATGCAATTTCATCCGGGGGAGTCATTATCCCCAGCGCCGTTCCTTCCTTACCCTCTGCGACCGGCTTGGAATGCTGGTCTGGGAGGAAACACTCGGCTGGGATGTCAAGCCGCCGGAACTGTTATCAGCGGAATTTCTTGAACAGCAGCTGGATCAGGCGCGCAAGCTGACCAGAGCCGGCTTCAACCATCCCTGCATCATCATCCGCGGATTTCTCAACGAGACGGAAAGCCAGATACCGGAAGTGCGCCCGATTATCAAGGCTCTGTATGATGCCGTTCGAGAGGAGGATGCGCAGTGTCTCATCACCTTTGCTTCGAATAAATATGAACAGGACTGCTGCATGGATCTCGTAGACATCATTGCCATGAATCCGTATCCGGGCTGGTGCGATGCCGACTGGGAAACGGTTTCGGGCGTTCCCAATGTCCGCCCCCGTTTTCAAAGACTGGTCGACTCTCTGCCGCCGGACAAGCCGTATATGATCAGCGAGACAGGAGGATCGGCCGTTTACGGTTTCCATGATCCCTATCGTGCCCGCTGGTCGGAGGAGTATCAGGCGCGTCTGCTCTCGGAAGCGGCATCCGTCGCGCTCAACGATCCCCGCTACTGCGGGCTCTCCATATGGCAGTTCTGCGATGCAAAATCCTATATCAACGGCTATGTTGCCGGACGCCCGCGCGGCTTCAACGACAAAGGGGTCTGTGATGAATACCGCCGCCCGAAAATGGCGTGGGATGCACTTCGGAAATGCATTTTAAATTCTGAATATCTCAGGCATAACGGGGGAATCCCTGTTATGGAGGAGACTGATCTGAAATGAAAAAATGGAATGCGCCAGAACTCCGGGATGTCTGTTTTGCAGACAGTTTTTTTGCCCCGAGACAGGAAAGAACTCGTTTTGTGACAATTCCCGCCGCCATTGCCCGCTGCCGTGAAACCGGACGCTGGGACGCATTCAAACTGCGCTGGAAACCCGGAATGCCTGACCAGCCTCACATGTATTGGGATTCGGATGTCGCCAAAGTGCTGGAAGGCATTGCCAATCTCCTGGCAGTCAAACGGGACGGCGCGCTGGAAGCCGAGGCGGACCGCCTGATAGACGATATTGTCTCCGCACAGGAACCGTCCGGATATCTGAATGTGTATTTTACACTGGTTCACCCGGAAGAACGGTGGAGCCGCCTCTATGACGGACACGAGCTCTACTGCGCCGGGCATCTCATTGAGGCCGCTGTCGCATACTTCGAAGCAACGGGAAAGCGGAAGCTCCTGGATGCGCTCTGCCGTTATGTTGACCTCATCGCCGCACTTTTCGGGCGGGCGCCCGGACAGAAGCGCGGGTATCCGGGACATCCTGAACTGGAATTGGCCCTGATTCGCCTTTACCGGATCACCAGGAATGAAAAGCATCTGGCGCTGGCACGCTATTTCATTGAAGAACGGGGCATGAGTCCTGCGTATTTCCATACAGAAAACCCCAAGGTGAATCTCCTGAATCTTCTGGCTGACCGTCCTCTGCGGGAAATGAAAGAAGCCACGGGCCATGCCGTCCGTGCCGTCTACCTGTACCGCGGCGCCGCTGAAGTTGCCGCTGAAACCGGCGACAGTGAACTGCTTTCCGTCTGCGGACGGCTGTTCGATAATATGACCGGGCGCAGAATGTATGTTACAGGCGGAATCGGTTCGGGCCCCTGGGGGGAAACATTCACGCATGATTTTGATCTGCCCAATCAGTATGGCTATGCGGAGAGTTGTGCCGCCATGGGACTGGCTGCCTTCGCCTCATGCATGCTGAACCTGACAGGAGAGGAACATTATGCCGGGATCTTGGAACGAGTTCTCTACAACGGCGCATTAAGCGGGATTTCCATCAGCGGAGATAAATTCTTCTACTCGAATCAGCTGGAAGCCGGAGCGTCGATGTATGAGTTCGGACATATTCAACGGCGGAGGAGTTCCTGGTTCAGCACCTCCTGCTGTCCGACCAGTTACTGCCGTTTCCTTTCCGGACTGGCGCGATTTTTCCACTCCTGGGCGGAAGACGCAATCCGGATTCATATTCCGGCGGCCGCCATGGTGAATCTGCCCCCCGGCGCCTTAAAAATAGAAAGTGATTATCCCTGGGACGGACAGGTGAAAATTACGGTTCTCCGCGGTGGAAACTTCTTGCTCGGCGTGCGGATGCCGGACGCTGTTGAAGTCAGACTTAACGGGAAGGTGTTGCAGGGAAAACGCGATTCCGGATACTGGTCCGCAGCCAGAGAATGGAAAGCAGGCGACTGCCTGGAATATATTCTGCCAATGCCGGTCGAAGTGATCCGCTGCAACCCGAAGGTTTCCTGCTGTGCGGGGCGGATTGTCCTGAAGCGCGGACCTGTCATCTATTGCATTGAAGAATGCGACAATGGTGTGATTCCTTCCCGTCTGGCAATTCCCGTCGACCAGAATTTCAGGCTGAAGAAGATGCAGATCGGGAATATGGACGGCATTGTTGCCGTTACGGGAGAGGCCGAATGTCTCCGCCTTCCCGTAAACGATGCATTATATTATACGGAAGCAGCCCATGCAGAAAAGATCGGCTTTATCGCCGTTCCCTATGCATTCTGGGGCAATCGTGAGGAAGGAGCCATGTCTGTCTGGATCCGGGAAAAATCAAAAAAATGATTTTTCAGTCATCCGGATGTTTAAAATTATAGCAGGGCAGACAGAATCCGGGAACAACATAATAATATTCATACTGGGAGGTGGGCGATGAAAAAAAATGCGGAATGGCGGAGTAAAACGGTTGAAAGGAAGAATTTTACATTAATCGAGCTCCTGGTCGTTATTGCTGTCATCGCGATTCTGGCCGGTCTGCTCCTGCCTGCTTTAAGCAGAGCTCGTGAAATGGCCCGTCAGATCAATTGTGTGTCAAACAACAAGCAGATCGGACTGGCACTGCTTCAGTATGCCAATGAGTGGAATGACCGCCTTCCGTGCGTGGACAATAATCCAGCCGTTACCTTCAACCAGCTGCCATTTCTGATCGGCGATCACCTTAATTTGAAGCCCGGCGGATCCGCGAAGATCCTGGTTTGCCCGTCAATTCAGAGTGATGCCGCGGCAGTTTACTTGAAAACTTATCCTTACAACTACCGGGGAAGTACCATCTACTACCGCCCGAATCAGGAAAATGGTTACTATAACGGCACATCGACTTCCGGCTGGAACCGTTCCCGCAAACTTTCCAAACTCAAGCAACCTTCGTTTTATACCACTCTTGCCGAGGTCAATATAAACTCGACAAGTGCATTTTACTTCAACTGGGCGAATGAGGCAACCCATAAACGGATCGGACTCCGCAACCATGGAGGCGGTTCCGTTTATCTGCATGGAGACGGTCATGTGGATCTGATGAAAATAACGGAATCCGCGCGCGGAATCTCCCCTTACAACAAATATTTTTTCCCGAACGGCACCTCATTCGAAGACCCTGGTGTAATTGAATAAAAGAGAAAGGATGTATCAATGAAAAAAATCCCACTGGCACTGTTTTCCATGACCTTCAGCTGCGGACTTTTTGCCGCTGATTATGCTCAGCTTTCCAAAGAAGCGGGAAATGCTGAAAAAGCAAACGATTTTGCCATGGCCATGGTTAAATACGAAGCTGCGGGGAAAGCCGCCACCACAGCGGAACAGAAAGTTTCCACCATTTTAGCCCGTTTCCAGCTTCTCAAAAAACAGAAAAAACAGATGGAGGCGGAAAAACTGCTCAGGGACATGATCGAGGATGAGATGCTCGGGGAACCTCAGCAGCGCCAGCTCATTAATCTTCTGGCTGGTCAATATCTCTGGAATGCAAAATACGAAGAAGGACTTTCGCTCTTGCGACAGGCACAGAATCTGTCATGCCCGAAAACATCCAACGAGTATTTCCGCACATACTATTACATGGCCGAAATTTATCTGTCACGCAAGAAGCAGCCGGAAGCAGCTCTGGAGGTAATGGAAAACATGCTGAATATTACAGGAGTCCATCCTGCGAATTTGTATCAGACTCATCTGCTTATGGGAACGTGCTGTGAAAGACTCGGGCAAAAAGCACTTGCTCTGGAACATTACAGACAGGCACGTGATTACGGCAAAAAAGTAACATATAAAGCGGATTTCTCCGCCGCTGACAAGGCAATTGAAAGGCTTTCAAAATGATGAAAAAGATTCTGCTTTCCTTCTGGGTAATTGCGGTATGCTCCGTCTGTTCGGCGGAGATCACGATCGCCGAAAACGGCAAAGCCCATGCGGGAATTGTGATTCCGGAAAATGCGAAACCTGTGGTAAAATTTGCCGCGGAAGAACTGAAAAATTTTCTGGAAAAAATGACCGGGGGCTCTTTTCCTGTCGGGACAAATGCCGCCAACACCGTCAATTTTTATCTGGGATTCGGCAATGCCGACCATTTTCAGACGGATGAATATGCAATTTCAATCAAAGATGATCGGATTGACATTTATGGAAGAGATACTTCCGACAAACTCAATTTATTCAATCTTTTCCATGACAATCCGGACAAGGGAACACTCCATGGCGTTTACGGTTTCCTGGATCTCCTCGGCATACGCTGGCCTGCTCCGGGAGAAAAAAATGCCTTCATCCCCAAAAAGCCGACATTGAAACTTGCTGAAAGGAAAATCCGGAAAAAGCCCTTCTTTCAGAACCGCCAGATCGCGGGGGAATGGAATTTCATGCAGATATTTCCCGATGCGAAGGAATATATAGATAATATGAATGATCTGTACCGCTGGGGAATCCGAAACGGTGCATCGACCCGTAACATGGTCCCCGGCTGCCATTCCGAACGTTCGCTTCGTTTTTATGAGAACGGAGAATGGCTTGCCCATCCTGAACGCTGGCAGCTGAAAAAGGATGGCACGCGCTGTCGGGAGTATTCGTGCTGGACCGATCCGGGAACGAAGGCAATCTGGCTTCGGGCGGTCGATGCCTATTTCAGCGGTAAAACACCGGCGGAGGCCGGATTTAAACTGAAAGCATATCTTCACTCCCAATGGCCCATGCCGTTTATTTCCCCGGACGAGTTCATGATTGATCCGATGGATCACGGCTCGGGCAATGACGGGCGATGCTATTGCGCGCGCTGCGAAGAATTCCGGAAGAAATATCCGTGCGAGGATGATACGGAAATCCTCTGGAAATTTATTTCGGAAATTGCCCTGCATGTTCAGAAGAAATATCCCGGAAGATATATTTCCACACTTGTTTATCCACCGAAGAAACTGATGCCGAAATACTTCCGGGTTCCGGCCAATATCCGGGTCAGGATCTGTCTGAGCGGTCCGAAGGAAGTAAATTTTCCTAATCGTCTTTCCAATGATCTGAAACTGCTGAAAAGCTGGTCGGACCTTCTCGGAAAAAATAACGTGCCGCTCTGGTGCTACCAGTGCGCCTCCTTTGCCAGAACCCTTCCCGGCGTGCCGGACACCTATCCGCATCTGACGGCAGAATATATCCGTAAAATCAAACCGTTAGCCGCGGGAATGTTCTTGGAAAACCATGCTCTCACGCACACTTTCCGGAATATGGATGTCTATATCTTCATGCGGCTGATGTGGGATCCGTCACGAAATGTCGATGAAGAGCTTGCCGGTTATTTCAAAGCATATTACGGCCCGGCGGCAAAAGAGGCACAGGCGTTTTTCCTTCGTCTCGAGCGAAACTGGAATGCGCTGGCAAAACTTACGCAGAAAGATGTTGCTGATGCTGCGGACGACGGTACAGGAGGAATGTGGAAAAATAAGGAACTTCTTCAGAAAATGGTCTGGGGACAGGTTTATACCCTTGATGAAATGAAGAAACTTGAATCCATGCTCTCTGCTGTCGAATCGGCGGCTGCCTCTGATCCGTCGTCTCTCAGACGGGCAAAACTCCTGCGAAAATATCTTTTTGACGTCATGAAAGCGGAACGTCGGGAAGTAATGGAAAAAGAAGATCTGCGGAAAAATCTAAGGTTGGAAGCTGCAACGGTTTCCTCGGATGATTTTCCAACGGAAAATGAATGGAACAGGGCAAAACCATTTTCTCTGATTTCCGCCGTACGGATGAATCCTGAACTCAAGGCCGGCGGCATTTTCCGCCTTCTGGCCTCGAAGAAGACTCTTTTTATCAGGATTGTGCTTCAGGAACCGGATCTTTACCTCTCCGCAACAAATCCCGCACATGAAAACGGAAATCCGGAACTCTGGAAAGACAATAATGTCGAACTGTTTTTTTATGCCGTCAAGACAAAGCGCTTCTGGCAGATCATAGTAAACGATCATGGTCAGTGGAGTTCCCAGACACGGGCACGTGTACTTGCCAGATGGGAACCAATGCGGGGACTCCGGGTGAAAACCTCGCGGGAGAGCGCCTCCTGGAGTGCGGAAATTGCGATTCCGCTTTCCGAACTCAAAGCGGATGATGGAGAACTGCGTTTCAATCTTTGCCGCGAACGCAACATCAAGGGCCGGAAAACGGAATTTTCCACATGGTCCCCTCTGGCAATGCTCGGGAACTGGCATCAGCACGACAACTACGGCACCCTGCGGCTTCCGGAATGATCCATGCCAAGGGGAAAATGCAGTAGATTTGAGATTTATTACGGCGGACTCTCCGAAGCGGACCGGCAACTTCTTGAGCAGATTGCAGACGGCGATCCCCAGGCAAA
>CALXRI010000051.1 GCA_944390795.1 uncultured Victivallales bacterium | reverse complement strand
TGTCCGAGAAGCTGCTGCGCGAGAATGCCGCCTCCAGCTCCGGCAAATAACTCCAACTCATACATTAAAAACTCCTTTGTGAAAAATTCTTTAAAATAAAAAATCCCGGTGCTTGCGAAAACCGTTTCTCAATGTTACCTTTTCCGTGCACATAGGCGGTAAAATCAAGTTCGGGTGAGGCAAGTCACCGGGATTTGTGGGAGGCGGACAACTGCTAATTGTCCGCTTCTCCCGCTCTCTTTCATGTGTTATGGCGTCTGCTGCGCTACTTCATGGCTGCCTCCTCTGCGTTAAAACGGGACATCGGCAAGCTCCGGATGAGCCTGCAGGTCATTTCCGTACTCGTTGAGAACCGGCGGATCGGCGGGCGCGGGAGGCGCGGGAGGCGCGGGAGGCTCCTGCGACGTCTGCACGCGTGACCGGCGCGAGGGCGTGGAGGCGTATTTCCTCGAATTCGCGGCGCTTTTCAGAGCCTCGATCGCCGTGTGAAGCTCGGATGGATCCAGCAGCGCGGTCAGCAGACGTTCGCCATCAAGGACGCGACGTGTAAGCCTTCGCTCAATGATTCCCGCGAGGTAGTGAACATTGCGCTGGTGAGGCTGGAGAAGCGGGCAGAGTTCATTATACCAGACTGCCCAGAGCTTCGCCTCGGCGGGCGTCTTTTTCCGCGTTTCGCGCGGCGCTTTTTTCGTATTGATGACAGACCGTAGTTCAAGCATGACGGCCTTGTATTGCTCTTCGTCAAGATCCTTTGCGGACCGCACACCCGCGACGCGGAAAAGAAGGGCGCAATATGCCTCCCTGTCAAGTCCCGCCTCCTTCGCCCGGATGTGGATCGCCGCCAGATTCATTTTTCAGCCGCCTCCCGCTCCTCGATCATCTGTCTGACGCCGATCGCCGCGGCGAGAACACGCTGCGCGGCTATGTTTCTGAGAACATTCGCTTTCAGACTGTCATCATCGCGCGTGACAAGCAGCGTTATTGCCTCAGCAATATGGTCGCACTTGTCAAAGTCGTTATAGCCGTGTTCGATTGAGTCCTGCAGATACCAGAGGGCTTTTTTCAAGTCCTCCAGTTCCATGGCACTGCCGCCTTTTTTGCCCGCCCGCCAGACGTACTTGAAGGCATTGCCGAGCTGAAAATTGAGGTGGCGTGCGATGTCGATACACTCGATTTCGGCCGTCACGCCGGTGTAATGCGCGGGATGATTGATGTTGTCATTCATGGATAACCTCCAGTAAGTTTTTGAGTTCGGAAAGCGATGTCGTGCGGAATGTTATCATTTTCAACATAAGCTCGGGTTTGACCTCCTTGTCATTTGCGAGGAGGATCGTCGTTTTCCCTCGACCGGCGGCCCATCCGAGCTCGATGGAAGCGGAGACGCCGAAGGGTTCGACGCCGACGAAAACACTTGCCCAGTTCATCGCGTCAAAGTCCTTCCAGAAACCGCTGCTCGCCTCTTTGCTGTTCAATGCGTCAAGGTATTGCTTGATGTTCCATGAGGTCCATCCCGGATCGACTTTTTCCCAGGCGAACGCGGGCGGCTCGCGGTAATTGTATACTGAGTGACCGGCGTCACGCAGAGCCTTGACAACCTCGTCATGACGCGGCGTGCGCCAGCTGCTTGCAACATAAATTTTCATTGTGAAACCTCCTTGAAAACTGTCCGTTCGACGCACCAGGAGAGCGCGAACCGCGCGCGGTTTTCGTATGCCGCGCGCCTTGCGGCCCTGAGTGCGCCTTCGCGTGTCATATAGCTGTGGTCCGAGAAGGAACTGTTATGATTCATTCCGCATTGCCGCCGGCGATTGCCGGAGGGATCCGGGATCCGCGGGTGCGCCGCTATGTGCCGCCGGCCCGGATCGTTTCCGTTTCCGGGGTGGTCCGGGAGGCGGAACGCCTGATCGGAAGCACCGAAATCCAGAGTTATGCATACAGCGCCATGCCGGTCTGCCTCCTTGCGCCCGGTTCGGAAATTGTGCTTGACTTTTCCTGTGAAATCCCTGGCGGCGTCCGGATCGTCACCGCGCCGAACGGGACCTTTCTTTCCAGAGTCCGCCTGACCTTCGGCGAGTCCGTCTCGGAGGCGCTCGGGACCCCGGACAACGATCACGCCGTGCACCAGACGGAACTCGTGCTGCCACCGACGGGCATGACGGAATACGGCAATACCGGATTCCGCTTTCTCCGTCTGGAAGTCCCCCGCGACGCGGAACGGCCGCTTGAACTGATCTCCGTTTTCGCGGTCGCGCTGTTCCGCGATCTGGAATACGCCGGGAGCTTCCAGTGCAGCGATGAACGGCTCAACCGGATCTGGAAAACCGCCGCCTATACCGTTCACGCGAACATGCAGGACTGTCTCTATGACGGGATCAAACGCGACCGGATGGTCTGGCTCGGCGATCTTTATCCGGAAACCCGTACCGTCCTCGCGGTCTTCAACGATACCGAATGTGTCGAAAATACGCTTGACTTTGCCGTGGCTCATACGCCGGAGGGGGCATGGATCAACGAAACAAGCTCCTACGCGGCATGGTGGATCATCTGCCAGTATGAATGGCATCTCCGGCGCGGACGCATCGAATATCTCCGCAGACAGCACGCCGTTCTGCGTTCGATCGCGCATCAGCTGGCGGACTGTGTGGATGAAAACGGAATCGAACATCTGCCTGAAACACGCTTTCTGGACTGGCCGAGCCGGAATGATCCGGACGCCACTCACGCGGGATTGCAGGGACTGCTCGCCTGGAGCTTCCGCTGCGGAGCCAGTCTGGCGGAAACCCTGAAAGATGAGGAACTCAGAAAGCAGTGCGTAATCACAAGAGAGAGAATCCTGCATGCCCCTGTTCCGCAAACGGAGAATAAGAGCGCGGCCGCCATGCTGGCTCTCGGAGAAATCTCTGTTCCATGGGTGCGGGAAATTCTGCGGAAAAATCCGGAGCGGAGAATCAGCACCTTTTGCGGTTACTATGTGCTGGAGGCCCTGGCACGCTCCGGCGATCTGGCGGAGGCCCTTGCGCTGATCCGGCGCTACTGGGGCGCGATGCTGGATTACGGCGCGACCGCATTCTGGGAGGATTTTGATCTGGAATGGATCCGGAACGCCTCGCGCATTGATGAAGTGCCGCGGAAGGACAAAGACGATCTTCACGCGGACTTCGGCAAATACTGTTATCAGGGGCTCCGGCACAGTCTCTGCCACGGATGGGCGGGCGGCCCGGCGGCGTTTCTGAGCGAACACATTCTCGGCATACGGCCTCTGGGACCGGGATTCCGCCGGGCAGAAATCAAACCGGAATTCGCCGGACTGAAAGAGATTTCCGGCACGGTGCCGACTCCGTACGGCCCCATCCGGATTGCGGGAACACCGGAGGAGTGGCACTGGGAAGCTCCGGAAGAAATTGAAATTGTCACAGAGGAAGCAAAAAAAAAACAAGTGTATGAGGAGGTAAAACGGAGGAATGACTTGTTTTTCCTTTGATCCGCATTATTTTCAAGTTTGAATTCTCAAACAGAAAGGAAACACAAATGGAAGATTTGGCATTTTTTGATGTGAATTGTCAAATCGGCATGCCGATGTGCGGCAGTCTGGAGTATGCAGCAGGGACGGATGATCTGCTCAGGGAACTGGACTTTTCCGGAATCGGCAGAGCGGTTGTCAGCCATGTCAATACGGCTTCGGGAGGAGCCGTTCCCGGCAATCATTTCGTCAACCGTGCACTGCGCGAGGACACCGGGAAACGTCTGGTCGGCTGCTGGTGCATTCTTCCGGACTGCCTCAATGAAAATATTCCGTCCGGCGAAAATCTCTGCCGGGAAATGCTGAAGAACCGGATCGGGATGCTGGAAATCTGCCCGGTCTCCCATCGCTGGGTTCCGCACAGAACGGCAATCGGACGGCAGTTCGACATGCTTGCGGAACGCGGGGTTCTCATCAAAACCAGTGTTCAGGAGATCGGTTCCTGGAATGCATTCTACAATCTTGTCGAACGCTTTCCGCGCAACCGCTTCCTGATCACCAACACAAATCTGTGGGGATGCGACCGCTACATCCGGCCGCTGTTCGAAACGACCGACAAGGTGTATCTGGAACTTTCCGAATACTGGGTTGCCGAAGGAATCGCCAACCTCGTGAAACGGTACGGCGCGGACCATATCCTGTACGGTTCGGGTTATCCCTACTGGACCCATACCAGCCAGATGATGAACATCAAACATGCGCAGATTTCCGATGAGGACCGCAGAAAAATCGCATGCGGAAACCTGGACCAGCTGCTGAAGGAGGCACAGTTATGAGTGAAAAACCGTTCTTCATGTCAAACAAACTGGCACATGCTTTCTGGGAAAATGAATTCGTTCCGGAGTGTCCCGTCTACGACATGCACGGTCATATGGGGGAAAACAACGCAATCACCTTCCCCATAGCGTCAACCGAAGACATGGTTGTGCATCTCAGACGGATCCATGCAAAACTGGTCTTCTGTCATCACTGGGCGCTCTTCACGCCGGAATTCACCAACGGAGAGTGTTATGAAATCGTGAAACGTTATCCGGACGTTTTCCGGATTTACATTGCGGTCAATCCCCACTATTCGGAGATCATGCGCCATGACCTTGCCATGTATGATTCCTGGAAACCGCTGGCTGTCGGATTCAAAATTCTGGCGGATTATCATCAGGTCAAGGTCTCCGATCCGCGCTATGCTCCCGTGCTGGAACGCGCCGACGACGAAAAGGCGCTGGTTCTGTTTCACACCTGGGGCGGCAGTTCATTCGACGGACCGGATGAACTGCGCAAGGTCGTGAAGAAATACCGGAACATCCGTTATATCCTCGGACACGCCTTCTGCGGGATGTGGGAGGATGCCGTGCAGCTGGTCAGAGAGTATCCGGACAACGTTTATCTGGAACTGACCAGTCTCCCCGGACGTGCCGGCGTGATCGAAACACTCGTGCGCGGCGCAGGCTCCGAACGGATTCTCTTCGGGACCGATCTGCCCTGGTTCGATGAATATCAGGCCGTCGGCGGAATTGTCGGAGCGAAAATCTCCGAGGATGACATGCACAACATCCTCCATCGAAACGCGCAGCAGCTGCTTCCCGGCTTCTGAATAATCCGCCTGGCAAACTTGTTTTTCCAGACTTGAAAACAGGAAATCCTATAAGAACAGGAGAAGTATGTCTTTCCGCAATCTGAGCCCGCAACGGATGTTTCAGCAGATGGCCGCGGAACATCGCCCCAGCCACGCTTTTCAGCAGAACATGAATTTTCAACAGTGGAAAAAGGAAACCCTTCCGCTCGTTCTGGCAACCTTGGGCGATTTTCCGGAACGGGTCGCACCGGAACCGGAGCTGATCGCTGAATGGAAAGACGGCCCCTTGCGCAAACAACGCTGGATCATCAATGTTTCCAGGCACATTTCCGCGACACTGCTGGTGAATTATCCAGATCATGCGTCCGGAAAGGCTGCTCCGGCAATTCTCTGCTGTCACGGACATGGTCCCCTGGGAAAGGATGTGATGATGGGATACGGAGCCGGCCCCGAGTATGAATCGCAGAAAGCGCTGTATCATTACAATTACGGTGTCGTCATGGCAGAACGCGGTTATGTGACCTATGCCATTGACTGGATCGGATTCGGCGACCGGAATGACAATCACAAGCCCAATCATTTGAACAACAATTACAACCGCGACTGGTGCAATCTGTATTATCTGCACGCGACAATGTTCGGAATGACCTCGCTGGGAATCAATATCACGCACGGAATTGCCGCGACAGATTTTGTTGCAACACTTCCCGGTGTGGACCCCGGACACTTCGGTGTAATGGGACTTTCCGGCGGTGGAACCATGGCCTTGTGGATGACTTTGTGCGATCCGCGTTTCCGGGCAGCAGAAATTATCTGTTACAGCGATCTGTGGGAATATTTTGGTATCCGCGATCTTAATTATTGCGGAATGCAGGTCGCCCCGGGATTGTACAAGCTGGTCGATGTGCCGGATTTGCAGGGACTGATCGCGCCACGCCCCCTTCTTGTTGACATCGGAGCTTATGATACGTGCTTTACTCTTGACAGCACAATGCGCTGCTACAATCGAGTCCGGGATATTTATACCGCGGCGGATGTTCCGGATCGTCTGGAACTGGATCTCTTCTGCGGCGATCATGGGTGGGGAGATCACAAATCCGAGAGTTTTTTTGCCCGCTGGTTGAAAAAGGAATAGTTTTGCCTCAGGACAAACTGTCCGCGCGGCCAGCCATGCAATATTGTGCTCGTCTTTGCATGGCTTGTAAATGAAACGGACACAAAAACGGAAAAGGCTTCAGACCAAATGGCTGGGGATGCATTCCAGCTTCTGCCGGATGTCAACACCGAAAACAGAACCTCTCTGCTGCCGGTCGCTTTGTATGAAAGACGGATCATGAACCGGTCAGGAGATCTGCTGCTTCTCCCGGTACATCCGTGGCGGACAGCGGTATTTTTTGCGAAACTGTCTGGAGAAATAATTGGAATCGGCAAAACCGCATTCCAGGGCGATTTCGGAAACAGCCTTGGAGGTGGTCAGAAGCAGTTCCGCCGCTTTTTTCAGGCGCACGTGCAGCAGATAATCAATTGGAGAATGGCCGGTCACCTCTTTGAAAACCGGCAGCAGTGTGCTCGGTGCCATTGAGGTTATTCTGGAAATCCGCGCAATGGTCCATTCCCGCCGGTATTCGTTTTCCAGACGCGTGATGAGATTGCCCAGGCGGAACAGGGAACGCACCATCGGACTCCGGCTCTTGGAATATTCCCGAGAAATGATGACAAAAATTTCCAGGACACGTGAAAGCAGAATGAGGTCGAATCCGGGACGTTTTTCCTTCTGTTCGGAAACCATCTGGCGCAGCAGCGTTTCCAGCGGAAAGAGAGGTTCAAGCTCCAGATGCAGACGACTCTGAAATTTATGACGCCGCCGGTAGGTCGGTTCGAACAGAAAAAAGGCGTTGAATCCGGGCATGGAATGCAGACTTTTCAGATGTTCGCGCAGGTAAAACTCGTCGAACATGATATTGTACATGGACAGATCATGTCTTTCTGTGAAATAATGCTCGGTATTGCCCTGGATCAGAAAAACATCCCCCGCGGATACAGCATAGGAAATTCCGTCGATCCAGTGAGTTCCGCCGCCATGCGTAATAACGATCAGCTCGGCAAAATCATGGGTGTGACGGATGTCCGTCAGGTCGCCCGGATGCTGCCTCGCGGCATCTCCCTGAATCGTGCGCAGAGCGATGGGACAGCAGTTCGGAATAAAAAAATCCTCTCGATTGGCAATGACGGTCTGCATAAAATCCTTTTTTCGTAAGATAATGCTATTTATTCGTAATATAGTCAAGGAAAACTTTTTTTCAAACGCTATCTTAAGCAATATTCCGCAAAGTAAATCCAACAGCTCTCAGGAAAGGAAAAAAGTCATGCAGGGAACATTCCGTTTTTCATTCGGACCTTGGAACATTCATGAAGGAGCCGATCCATTCGGTCCGGAAGTAAGATGCACCATCCCCTTCAACAAAAAGCTGGAAGCATACAAAAAACTCGGATTTGACGGAGTGCAATTCCATGATGATGATGCTGTTCCGAATCTCAATGAAAAATCTTGCGCACAAATAGCGAGCGAAGCCACCGCGTTGAAAAAGACATTGACCGATCACGGGCTGACGGCTGAATTCGTTGCTCCGCGCATGTGGTTCGATCCTCACACCATTGACGGCGGCTATACCAGCAATTCGGCGGAATGCCGCCAATATGCGCTCGACCGTACAAAACGGACCATCGATATCGCCAATGCGCTCGGGACCCGTAATATCGTCCTCTGGCTTGCCCGGGAAGGCACCTACATCCGCGAAGCCAAAGATCCCGTTCTCGCAACGGAACGCATTGCCGAAGCCATTCAGATGATGCTTGATTATGACAGGAACATTCGTGTCATGATCGAATCCAAACCCAATGAACCGGTGGATCATGCCTACATCCCGACCATCGGGCACGCCATCGCCATGGGATTGATGACCAGCGATCCCTCCAGGGTCGGATGCCTGATCGAAACCGCACATGCGCTTCTTGCCAATCTTGCCCCCTCCGATGAAATGGGATTTGCCATGGCGCACAAAAAACTCTGGAGCGTGCATCTCAACGATCAGAACGGGTTGAAGTTCGATCAGGATCTGACGTTCGGCGCAGTCGATCCCCGCCGGGCCATGAACCAGGTCCGAGTGCTGGACAAACACGGTTTCGGGAACAACGGCGAATGGGTAGGCCTGGATGTCAAAGTCATGCGCACCCAGAAAGAGGGTGCCGACTTGAAACACCTTGAATACAGTCGTAAAATTTTTCTGAGGCTGCTGGAAATTTCCCGTTCACTGGATGATTCCGTAATCGACGGGCTTACCTCAGAACGCGATTACGAGGAACTCAACTATTATATTCTCAACGCAATGTTGAAAGGTTGAATGATGAAGCGAAAACTCAGAATGGGAATGGCTGGCGGCGGTCCGGGCGCGTTTATCGGGGCGGTGCACCGGATGGCCGCACGCCTGGACGGAAAAATAGAGCTGGTATGCGGCGCGTTCAGCACTGATCCGGAAAGGAACCGTTTGATGGCGGAAAAACTGTTTCTTCCTGAGGAAAGATGTTATCCGGATTATGAGACGATGTTCCGCGAGGAAAGCCGTCTGCCGGAAGGGGAACGTATGGATTTTGTTGCCATCACAACGCCCAATGTCACACATTTCAAAATTGCGTCGGAGGCGCTGAGGAACGGTTTTCATGTGATCTGTGAAAAGCCCATGACATGGAGTCTGGAGGAAGCACTCCGCCTTCGTGATCTTGTCCGGGAAAGCGGTCTGATTTTTGCGCTGATGCACAATTATTCCGCCTATCCGATGATCCGTCAGATGCGGCGGATGATCGAGGAAGGAAAGATCGGGACCGTTCGCAAGGTGGTCGCCAGCTACGATCTGGGCTGGCTCTCTGCGCCGAATGCCGGAAAGCAGGCTGCCTGGCGCGTCAATCCGCAGATTTCCGGAATCGCAGCATGCGTCGGCGACATCGGTACACATGCGGAACATCTGATCGAATTTGTAACCGGTCTGGAAATCACCGAACTTTCTGCGGATCTTTCCACCTTTGTGGAGGGGCGGGTTCTGGATGATGATGCAACAATCCTTTTGCATTTCAGCAATGGCGCCAAGGGGGTTATTGAACTCAGCGAGGTTGCCTGCGGTGAGGAGAATCAGTTTAAGCTGCGCGTTTACGGTTCGGAGGGTTGTCTTGAATGGAGCCAGCAGACACCGGAGGATCTGATCTGGAAAACCAATGATGCGGCGATGAGAGTCCTGCGGCGCGGCTGGGCGGAGACTGATGCTTCCGCCCATTTGCTCAGTCGTCTGCCTGCCGGTCATCCGGAGGGATTCATCGAGGCATTCGCAAATCTCTACAGTGATTTTGCCGATGCTCTGTGTGCATATATGGAAGGACGCGAATGTCAAACATGGTTTCCTTCTGTCGAATCCGGTGTTCGCGGCATGAATTTCATTGAGAATGCGGTTCGCAGTTCCGAGAATCACGCCCAATGGAGAAAGCTGGAACGGATTTAAGTTGCAGTGTATACGGAATTTTGAACTGACCTTTCGGTCCCGTCAAAATTCCGTTTTTTAGTAAGCGCCCAGCCAGCTTCATGATGAGAGTGGATCAAGGGGAGATTTTTTGAAGGGGAAATGGGCAAAAGATGAATGCCGTCGGACGACGATGATCGCCAGACGGCATTTCCTCTTCATAATAATGAGCGTGAGCTTATTGACTGCTTTGCATCATCCCATCCCCGGGATCAGCGAATCAATCTCTCCGGAATAACGTCCGGAAAATTGCGCACATTTTGAGAGAAGGCACTTGAAAAAGGAGCTGTTTCATGAGTGATTATAAGCAAAGTTGCATAAATTTATATTGTAATATTGAAAAGGTGTGGTATGTTATCTGTAACTCCAACAGAAGAGGA
>CALXRI010000050.1 GCA_944390795.1 uncultured Victivallales bacterium | reverse complement strand
GCATAATGCGATGCAGGCATACGCGTTATCGGGGATTTCGCCTGCGGCGACCAGCTTGCGCAGCTGGACCGCGGCAGGACTGAGAGTCCTGCACGAAGCATAATGCGATGCAGGGCATCGCATTATTCACTTGATTTTTTAATTTTCAACAGGGAGGTCTGGAAATGAGTTTTGAAAAATGGTCCGAAAAGTATGCGCCCGCGGTGGCTCTGGTCATGTCGATTCTCGCGTTCATCTGTTCGGTTGCGGCGTTCATGAGCATGCCGGAGAAAATGCCGGTGATGCCGAAGGGAACCTCCATGCAGCAGCGCGGTCCGCGCGGCGGCGGGGGAGGCATGGGGATGGGCATGCGTCCCGGCCGTGGCGTTTCCAGGGAATACATCAAACTGTATCAGGACCGCGTCCGGCTTCTGACGCAGATCGTGGAAAGCAATGAACTGCAGTTCAAAACCGGGATGCTGCCTCTGGAGGATGTCGCGCATTCCCGCTTTACGGCGGATTGCGGCAGAGTGATGCTTGCGCGCCTTGAGATGGGCGGCCGTCCTTCGCCGGGGCTGACGGAAGCGGTCATGGCGGAAAAATACTGGGCGTGGGATGTGAAAATGCGGAATAACGGATACAAGGCGGGAAATGTGCCGGCGGAGAAATACTGGAATTCCGCCCTGGAGTGGAATCAGGCGCGTTTGAATCTTTCGCGGATGGAATTCCGGATCGTCAGCAAGCCCGAGTTCCAGAAGGCTGTGGAGGAGTGTCTGAAGAATTATCCGGACGACCGGTTGTCGGACGAGCAGATCAAGCGTCTTGTGGAGATGGAGCGCGCGTTTTGAACCTGAAAACGGAAAAATGCGGGAGCATTTTTCCCGGGGTCAAGGGCTGTTGGCCCTTGTCGCGGTCCAGCGGCGGGGCGCTGGTCGCCGCAGACGAAATGCTTCCGCTATTTTCCCTGCGGAATGTTTTCCAGATAAATCGTCTGTGTCGGATATGCGAAATTCAATCCCGCTTCATTGAAGCGCGTCAGAATGGTCATATTCAATTCGTTGAGCAGCGCTTCCTCCCCGTCGAACGAATCCGTCTTGAACCAGATGATTGCGTGAATGTTCAATGCGGAGGGTCCGAACTGCGAGAAATAAATGCGCGGCGCACATCCTCCCGCGTCCGGTCCGTGGAAATTGTCCATGATCTCATGAAGAATCTCCATGGCGTGCTTCATCTGTTCGGGCGTTGTGTCATACGTAAGCCCGATGTCCATCACATGCTTGATGTGTCCGCTGCGGTTCACCTTGCAGACCGTCGCATTGGTGAGAATGCTGTTCGGAATGGTGTAGACGGAATCGTTTTCGGTGCGGATCTTGCTGCTGCGCATTCCGACATGCGTGACAATGCCGTTGACGTCTCCCGTTTTGATTCTGTCCCCGAGGCGGAACGGGCAGTCCGCAATGATGACCACGGTTCCGAAGAAGTTCGATACCGTGTCCTTTGCTGCCAGCGCGATGGCAAGTCCGATGACTCCCGCGCCCGCCAGGAGCGCCGTGATGTCAAGCCGGAAAATGTTCTGTCCGATGAAAAGCACGGTCGTGATGCCGATCGCAATCTTGAGCGTGTTTCCGATCAGGCTCACCGTCAGGTTGTCCAGGGAATTGTCGCTGCGTTCCGCGAATTTCCGGATCTTCCGGTCCATCACCGTGACCAGCCCGAGAATCCCCCATGCGATGACAAGCGTTGCCGCGGCGTAGAAGAAACGCATGTCCAGCTCATGCAGCGTGCGCGGCAGACTCCGCAGAACCGGGAAGAAAAAGAGGAAACACGATGTCAGGACAAGCAGCAGAATCACCGGCATTGTCAGGACATGCAGAATTTCCCAGCGCAGTGCATGTTCGCCGCGATCCATTCTGAAGCGTGTCAAACGCCGGAACAGCCATGTCAGAAACACGCCCGCCAGAATGGATGCCGCGCTTCCGATCAGAAAGTTCAACAGATGGCGGCGCTCCCGTGCGAACCAGTTTTCCGTTTTTTTCGCGTCCGTGTTCAGCTTGCTGATAATCTCGTCCGGCGTCACGTCTTCCAGCGAATTGTCGCTTTTTACCGTATCGGCGGCTTTCGCTTCGCGTTTTACGACCTGCGCCGTGTTTTCCCCGTTCTCGAGCGGAAGAAGCTGGGCGTGTGCGGGAAATGCCTGAAAAAGTCCTGCGGCGGCCAGCAGAAGCAGGATCAGTGCATGTTTGATTTTTCTTCCGGCAGTCGCACTCATACGATTCCCCCTTGTTTTGAGCAGCGTGAAAGATTCCATCCTTACCGGCTTAAGATAAAGTGCTTTTCCTGTTTGTCAAGTGAAAAAGCGTCCATGTTTTTCCGCGTTTTTTCTTCTGCGGAATTACTGGAAAAATATGGTTTTCGGCTTGAAAATATCGTTTTTCATGCTAACTTAACAGCTCTTTGGCAGTGCTTGTGCACGGGCTGCGCCGGGCGCGGCCTCCCCCAAGAACCAACCCGGGGCGTGCACTACACCAGAACAGCAAAGATGTCTTGCCGGACAGCAAACAGAAAAAAGTCCGTGCGAAAGCGTCGAAACAAAAGAAAGGGCGGCCGGTCATGGCTCTCACAGTAAAGGATCTCCTCGAAGCAGGGTGTCATTTCGGACATCAGACGAAACGCTGGAACCCCAAGATGAAAGATTACGTCTACGGGGCGAAAAACGGAATCTCCATCATCGACATCACCAAAACCATTCATCAGGTCGCCGACGCCTGCAACTTCCTTCAGGGATGCGTCATGAAGGGCGGCCGGATTCTGTTCGTCGGAACGAAAAGACAGGCGCAGCAGATTGTCCGCGAGGCCTCCGAGGCCACCGGCATGAACTATGTGATGGAACGCTGGATGGGCGGCACGCTGACCAACAACGCCACCATCAAGAAATCCATCAAGAAAATGCTTGATATCGATGCGACTGTCAGCAGTGAAAATACCAAACTCAAAAAGAAAGAGCTCGCCGTTCTTTCCCGCCAGAGCGAGAAACTGCACCGCGACCTTGACGGCATTGCTTCCATGAAGAAGCTTCCGGACGCGGTTGTCATCGTCGACGTCTGCCATGACGAAATCGCAGTCAAGGAAGCGCGCAAACTCAATATCCCGATTGTCGCCATCGTCGACACCAATGGCGATCCCGAGCCGATCGACTACCCGATCGCCGCCAATGACGACGCCGTGAAATCCATCAAGGTCATCATGGACACCTTTGTCGAGACCATCAAGGATGCGGCCGAACTCTATGGCAAGAAAGCCGCCGAGGACAAGGCGAAAGCAGAGGCCGCGGCCGCCGAACGCACCAAGGAAGAGCCCAAACGCCGCTCTCCCAGAGGCGAAGCCCGCGACGGCAAGGGCGGAGCAAAACGCACCTTCACCAGACGTCCCTCCCGCAAACCCGCCGCTGATGAGGCCCCCAAAGCCGATGGCGGCGAGAAGGTCGAAGTCACGACCGAAGCTGAAATGAAGAAGAAGGCTCCCGCGAAGAAAGCCGCTCCCAAAAAGGCGGAGGAAGCCCCCAAGGCCGAGGAAGCCCCCAAGGCGGAAGAAAAGCCCGCTGAATAAGTTCAATTCAATCGGAAAGGAATTCTGCAATGGCGAATATTACCGCTGCAATGGTCAAGGAGCTGCGCGATAAAACCGACGCGGGGATGATGGATTGCAAAAAAGCGCTGACGGAAACCAACGGCGATATGGAAGCCGCCGTCGAGTATCTGCGTAAAACAGGCGCCGCGAAAGCGGAAAAGCGTGCGGACAAGGCGACAAAGGAAGGCAAAGTCTATGCCGCGGTCGACGGAAACAAGGCTGTCATGATCGAGGTCCTCTGTGAAACCGACTTCGTTGCCGGCAATGAGAAGTTCTTCGACTATGTCAAGGAGGCCGCGGCCCGCGTGCTTGCCGGAACTTCCGGCGACGGCGACATCACGGAGAAGGCGCAGGAGCTCGAAAACAACAATCTCAAGGAGCTGTTCGTCAAGTTCGGCGAAAAGATGGTGCTCCGCCGCGCGATTCGTTTCGAATCCGCGGGCGTCGTCGCCTCTTACATGCACGGCAACGGCAAGATCGGCATCATGATCGATGTCGAAGGCACAACCGATCCGGAACTCCTGAAGGCGATCTGCATGCATATTGCGGCTTACAGCCCGCTGTATGTCACGTCCGCCGAAGTTCCCGCCGAAGCAATCGCGAAGGAGAAGGAGATTGCCGCCGCGCAGCTTGCCGGCAAGCCCGCCAACATGATCGAGAAGATCCTCGGCGGCAAGATCAACAAGTGGTATACCGAAATCTGCCTCATGAACCAGCCCTGGATCCATGACGACAAGACCTGCCTGGCGAAACTCGCTCCCGGCGTGAAGGTCAACAAGTTCGTCCGCTGGACCGTCGGGCAGGAACTCTGAATTGCGTTTCGTGTCTGAGAAGCAGGGCCTGTTCCGCTGAAGAACGGGCCCTTTTTTTATATTCGCAGGAAAGAGATTTTCTATGAAACGCGTTGCGGTCATCGGAAGCGGGCCCGCCGGACTGTCCGCGGCTCTTGCGCTTCGGGAAAACGGGATTCTGCCTGTCATTTTCGAGCGGCGCGATCAGCCTGGACTCAAGCTGCTTGCCAGCGGAGGCGGACGCTGCAATTTTTCCAATTCCCTGGACGTCGAATCGTTTGCCGCCCGTTTCGGCAGAAACGGCCTTTTCCTGCGTGATGCGTTGCGCGTTGCGCCGCGCGAGTGGCTGATTTCCTTTCTGGAATCGCAGGGAGTGAAAGCGCTTCTGACGGACGGTTTTTACTATTTTCCCGCCTCCGGCCGCGCACGGGATATTCTGAATGCTTTTCTCCGCGCCGCGCATGCCGAACTCCGGACTTCTTCGGAAGTAACGGAGATTCTGACGGTGGACGGCTCCGTTTCGGGCGTCCGGGTCGACGGGGAGGCAATCGCCTTCGATGCCGTGATTCTGGCTGGCGGCGGAACCGCGTGGCAGGGGCTTGGCACATCTTCCGGACTGCGTCTTGCCGAATCGCTCGGACACACAATCATGAAACCGCTTCCCGCCGTCGCTCCGCTTCTCATCCGTGAAGAGTGGGTCAAATCCCTTTCCGGCGTCAGCGTTCCGCATGCAAAGCTTCTGCTGAGAAGCGGGAAACGCATCCTTGCGGAAAGCGCCGGTTCGCTCCTGTTTACGCACGAAGGACTTTCCGGATTTTCCGCGCTTGATCTTGCCGGAGATGTTTCCGCTTTGTGCGACCGGAGCGGCGATGCGGAACTTCTGCTCAGCATCCGTCCGGAATGGGGGCGTGCGGAATGGAGTTCGGAGCTGGAACGCTGGCGGAACGAAGGCGGTGCGAAACTCATCCGGACGCATCTTGCACGGCATGCGGCTCATTCGCTGGCGGATGCCGTCTGCACTCTGTCCGGATGTTCCGAAGCGAAAGCCTGTATGCTTTCCGCAATGCAGCGGGAGACGCTTCTTTCGCATCTTGCCGCACTGCCGCTGACTGTTTCCGGCGCAGGACCGATGGAGAAGGCGATGGCGATGCGCGGCGGCGTTTCCCTGAAGGAGATTCATCCCGCGACGATGGAAAGCCGCCTTGTCAAGGGTCTTTACTTTGCAGGCGAGATTGTGGATCTGACCGGCCCATGCGGCGGCTACAACATGCAGTGGGCGTTCTCTTCCGGACGGTTGGCCGGAAGCATGCGGGCCCGTCTCTTATGTCGTCCCCGTTGAACGTCATGCTGGATCAGTCCTGCTTGTCTATTGGCTTCTCTGTATTGCAGGCATACTGCCTGCATGATACTCATGCAGAGACAGACGGTATTATGAGAAAATCGCAACAGATCTGCCGCATCAGCATGGGAATGCAGGGATGAGCAATTTCCAATTGACGAATGTGATCCTGCATGTTGCAGGAAACAGCTGTAAATGGAGGAGATTGCCGGAAAGTCATGGGAATTGGCATAGCGTTGATGTTCCTATGAACCGTCGGCGTGACAATGTGGTTTTCCAATATCTTTTTGAAGGACTGCGGCTAAGGGAGATAAAACTTGTCTTTTTGCTTCCGGGCATTGGTTGAGAATTTAGAGAGAGTACAAACCGTGTGATGGGATTTTGATATGCGGCGTCATGAAAAGCTTGCAGATATATTTTTTCATGCAGCCATTTTGCCTTGCCCGTGCGTTTTCCCATGCAGCTCCGCGACGGCAACAAAATAATGATTGCTTCAGGGAGTGGAGACCGCTCATGCTTTTTTTCAAAAATCATCAAAGGACATCTTGTCCTTTCAGAAAGAGCGTGTATAATACAAAGAATTGAGAAATGTTCTTGATGCAGAAGTCTTTTTTTAACAGGAACCATAGCTCAGTCGGTCAGAGCAGGTGACTCATAATCACCGGGTCGCAGGTTCGAGCCCTGCTGGTTCCACCATTTCCAATGTTTTGCAAATCCTTACAGATGAATGACTTGTAAAAACCGCTTGATTTGGTTTCCGTCTGATCTCCTTTCCGATTTTTTTCCTCTTTTTCCGCTGTTTTTCGAGGGTAAAAAGGAAACATTCGTCCCACATTTGTCCCGCACTTTTTGAATCTAGCTCCAAGGTGCGATTTTTCAAGTTCTGACCATGATTTTGTCTGCGACCGCCAGTCTCTATCCATGCGGTTCTTCCGGACTTTCCTGCCCTTCGGACAGTTCCGGACGTTTCCCGGACGGCTCTCGGACGGATGAAATCCGGCATTTTGAGGCTGCTCGGACGTTTCGGACGCTTTTTCGGAAAAACTTTTTTACTTTTCATATATGTTCGCGCATGCGTGTGAAGATTTGATTAAGGAGAATTTGATTTCCTTCCTTGAGCAGATATATTTTTCAGCGAGGAGGCATAAAATGCTTGATTCAAAGTTGCTCAAAGCGATTAGAGCACTAGGCAAGACTGAAATCTCCTGGCTCTCCAAATGCCTTTCCCAGGCAGACAGTCTGCTTGAAAGTGCGAAGGGAGGCAAACGGCTTTCCAACGCTCTGAATTCAGCGAAGTCCTTCTTTTCGACAAAGGCAACTGGCCATTCCTCTTCCGAGTCAGACGATCCGGTGAAGGACCTGCAAAACATCATTCGGATTCTTGCAAATGTTGGGACGGCTCTGAATCTATGCTTGAAGCCCGCGCGAAACAGAAAAGCCTCTCCCGAGCAGGAAAAGAGTTGCATTTTACCTTGTTTCCTGGAGAAACGGAGCTCGAGGCCTTCACCGCAGAGTGAAAAGACGGCTGCCAGCCGCGGGGCAGATTATCGGAAAATCAGCACCGCGCTTTCGCTGATTGCAAGCCTCAGGCGGATTCTGAACTCTTCGGAAGTCTCTTCCAGAATGAGACAGGGGACGCTGCAGGATATGAATTTCGTGCGCCCTTCCGCCTTGGCAACCTTCAAAATCACAGAATGGGCCTCTTTGTCATCATCGTAATAGACGATCACCACATCGTGCCCGTTTTTCGCGTGATAGGCGATGATGCGTCCGCCGTCCACGGCAACGGCGGGTTTTGTGAGTATTCTCACGATTTCAACCGTCGCCTGATTCATCAAATCGCTGATGGAAGCCTTTTCATACAGCATGCGTTCGTGCAGCTCGTCCTGACGCACCAGCTGCGGCGGGACATTGAAGAATGCGGCGCATGCCGTTTTGTTCCTTTTGAGCGTCAATACGGGAATTTCCGCCTGAATCAGAACCTCTGCATCCGTAACAGCATACGTTCCGTAACAGCGTTTTTCCTGACAGAACTCCGTCATGCCGGGCAGAAAGTTCTTTGTTCCGGAGAGATTCCGGACAACTGTCCTTTTGCCTGTGTCCCTGATCCCGAACAGATCCTCCAGCCCGTCCGCATCTTCAAAGGCAAGCAGGGAAACCCCCTTTTCGTGAAGCTTGCGGATGGCTTTTTTGTATTGTTCCGAGACACCGCGCAGCGGCGGGAGCACCAGAAGATCCGTATCTCCGGCTTTCAAACCGCCGATCTTTTCCATCAGCACCTGGAAGCCGGCCGGCAGACCCGCAATTCTGGTGTTGCGGTAAACCATCGGCACTTCTCCCGTCGAGGGATTGAACACGTCGATGATGGCGGCATTCTCCATGGAATCCGGCCCGTATGCGGAACGGACGATCCGGTCGCTGTGCGCGCGGAGCGATTCACCGCTGGTGACATACGCAGGGGCGCGGAAGGGACGTTCCGGCGGAAAATCTTTCCGGATTCGCCATGCTTCAAGCAAGGCTTCATACCATGAATCCGTGAATTTGCATGTCTGAAAACCGCAGTTTTCCCAGTAGTTGAATTTTTTCCCGTCGAACCAGGCGGAAGCCAGCGCAAAGTTGAAGACCTGGCGGATCATGCGCGCCGGCCGGGCGATGTTGCCGAAACCGAACGGCGGATAGGCATAAAAAACGGCGCCGTCCGGACACCCCTGGAATCCTTTTCCGGTATAAATTTCCGGGCAGAAACGATGTCCCGGCATGGTCATCAGACATGCCGTCAGGAAGTAGGTGCCGTGTTCCAGCCCGTAGCGGCAGGAATAGGGATAATCCTCATACTGCCAGAAGCCCAGTTCATCCGGGGCGATGCCGGACGCGGTGATATAGCGCCGGAAATCCGCTCCCTTGTACCGGGAGGCGTAGGCCTGCGCGGGACCGTACAGCGAGAGCCGCAGCTTCGGATTGTTTTTCCGCAGCGTCTTCAGCGCCCTGTGAACCTCATCCGCGGCGTTTTTTTCGCACAGGTCCAGCCACTGTTCCCAGTATTTGCGCGCCATCACCGCAAAATTTTCCGAATCCACGCATTCTCCGTTCCGCAGTTCCCTTTCCATTGCCGCGATGTCAAAGCCGGGATCATTCAGAGTCCGCGCCAGCGAAAGAAACGCTTTCAAACGCTTCTCCCGGTATGTATGGCGCCAGAGCACCGACCATAAGCGCAGCTCGTCGGAGATGTTCACATAATCCGCTTCCCGGATCAGGTCCAGATTGTCCTTGATCTGTGGAGCGTCGCAGCAGCGTGAGCTGAGCCAGCAGAACCATTCCCTTCCGTAAGCATGAACCGTCGGGGCGATCCGGTATTTTCTGGCTGTCGGCGGCAGAAAATTGGCACAGGCGATATAGTGCCCTTCGTTGACGCCCGCTCCGGTCCATGGATCAAAGCCGTCCGTGATCAGGCCGCGTGTTTCAGTCCGGGAGTTGTAAAGAAACGGCAGACCCGAAATCAGCGGCGGCGGAGGCGCGCCTTTTTTTCCGCTCATGACTTCAAAGGCACAGTATTTTTCGAGTCGCGGCACACTCGGGTCACTGCTTTTCAAACGCAGGTGATAGACGCCCGGCTTCAGCGCGGGAAGCCCGGAAAGTTTCAGCGTGACGGTATGAAATATGCTGATTCCCGCGGCGGTTTCCCCGCATTCCATTTGAAAGGGAAGAGTTTTCAGCGGTGTGAAATATGCGTCCTCCAGCCGGACCTCATAAGAGGCCGGCAGAAATTCTGTTCCCGTGACGCGAATGGAAAACTCCGTCTTTTCCCCTTCGAAGAAGTAATGATTGTTCCGGGCGAATTCCACGGCAAGCCGGTAACGGGGATCCTGTTTCGGGAGTTTGGCGATGATCTGCTTTTCCGCCTGGGAAAGGAATTCCACTTTGTTTGCCCCTTCGGTCAGACCGAGTCCTGAATAGAGCACCCTGCCGGAGGAAGTGAAAACCGTTTCCGCCGGAGATAAGATCAGATTCGGCAGTGTGCTGTGCTCATAGGACGAGAAACCGAGCGCCAGATCAAACTTCTGAGGCGGCTTTGGAAAACGCACGGTGCGCCGGAAGGGCCAGGATACTTCCCGGTGAAGTTTTCCGAAAAAATACGCGGTGAGCAGTTCCCGGTTGACCAGATAGATCGGACTGTCCCGGTAAAAAACATATTTGTCAACGCCGTGTTCCGTGATGACTTTCAGAAACGGCTTCTCCAGAATATCGGCGCGCATGCTATGGTAGTTGCCTTCTCCGGCCGGGGTCTCCGGCACTCCGCCGGAGAGAGTCAGCTCCGCATCCATGCAGGTTCCGTAATCCCGCAGAATCACATCGCAGAAAATGGGGTAAAGAGTCCCCTGCGCCGGCATCGGAATGCGGAATTTCCTTTCCCTTTTCACCTTCAGAACATCATTCGTCCGGATTGCAAGGCGATGGATGGAAAAGGTGTCGAAAAAGTGTTCGCGGCTGAGGGCGATCTTTCCCGTCCCCTCCGGAATTTTGAAACGGCACCGTCTGCCGGCAAAGGAAAGGGCAAGAGATTTTTTCCGGACTGTCATGGTAAACGGAACGGGCGCATTGAATTGTTCCGCAGAAATGTCAAATTTCCGGGACTGCTCCATATGGAAAACATTGGCGGCGGTCGTCCCATATTCGACAGTTGCTTGCGCATCGTCGCCGACACGGATGCGGATGGATTTGCCGCGATGCGTTTTCAGATCGTAATGGAATGCGGCAAGAAACGAAAAGCGTTTTGCCATTGAATAATTGACCGAGAACGTCATATCCAGTTCGAAATCAGAAAGATCCGGAATTACGGGGAGGTATTTGTTTCCTGCGGATAGCAGCTCAAGGCTGTCTTTCTGATAATCCAGAGCGGAAATTCCGACATCGGAATTGTACTCTACGAACCAGCCTCCGGGCAGACTGTCATGCTCCGTTTCAAACTGTTCTGTGAAAATTTCTTTCCCTGCCGTCTCATCACGCTTTGACATTGCGCCTCTCCCCTAGGTTGGACAACTTTTATGAAAAGATTGGTGTAAGCATCGTTGCATAAATTTCTATATCAATAAATTCCAGATACCCAGCCCGACATTGAGAGGCGTTGCCAAGC
>CALXRI010000049.1 GCA_944390795.1 uncultured Victivallales bacterium | reverse complement strand
ACGTCCTGCGACTTTCCCGCTGTGTTTCATGTTTTTCTTGCGGTCCGCGGACTGGATGTTTCTTTTCCGTTCCGCCAGCGTTTCCGTTTCCACCTTGAATGCGTCACGGAAATCGCCCCGTCTGATTTCACTCAGATATCCTTCCGAAGTGTAGGAAAATTTCATAGGCTCCAAATCTCCAAGCTGAAACGCCTGAAGCATTGGACGCTTGGTCCTGACCATCTTTCCTGAAAGAATCTTCGGAAGAATCAGCACATTGTTTTCACGTCCGGGCACCAAGGGCCTGGTCTGGGTGAACGGCTTCAATCTCGGCCGTTACTGGAACAAGGGACCGACCGAAACGCTCTACATCCCCTCCCCGGTGCTGAAAAAAGGCAAGAACGAAGTGATCGTCCTGGAGCTCGAAAAGCTCGATAGCGACACGCTGACCTTCAGTCCCTGCCTCCGCCTCGGCCCGACCGAGTAAACCAGCAAAAGCCCTCCGGACATTCCGGAGGGCTTTTTTTGCTTACTTACTTCACCATCATTTTCCGGCTGACGCGCTCACCGGAAACAGCATCCGTGGCATGAACCGTCCATTCTCCGACCGGATCATTCAATGCTAGATGAAACCGTCCATTCAATACTCCGCCGACTGCCGCCGCTGTTTTGCCGTATGACGCATAGACGGTTCCGTCGGGACGGCATACCTCAATTTGCATGGCATGAAGCATCGCTTTTCCTCCGGAGCTCTTCACCGATGCATGGTAATCGACATCCGCGCCCCGTTTGGCTTCCGGGGGCAAGGTCAACTCCAATCCCGCCACCTTATAGGGAAGCAGGGCGAAAAACGCGGCATCGGCAGCGCCGAGCGTCAGCGGAAAACTCTCCAGTTCCCCCAGATAACGGCGTGCACGCAGGTCGTAAACATGGCTTTTTCGCGGCGGAGTCACACGCAACTCGGCACGACCGGCGCTTCCGGCTTCCCGGACAATGCCGAAAAAGAGCGCCCCATCCTCCACGCCACGCGGCCGGAAAGCAAAACTCCGGCAGCCCTTTTCCGCCGCGGCGTCAACCTGGATCGGAGGCGCGGCGTATTTCCGCAGCAACTCCTGAACCATGGCGCGGTAGCGGGTGCTCTCGCTCTTGTCGGCGCTGCGGCGCAGCGCATTATAACCGCTGGGAGAAAAATTCAAGAACACTGCTTCTCCCGTCCCGACCTGCTTACGTATCAGCGTCTTGCCGCCATCAATGCCGACGGCGTTGCCAACCATCAACCGGAGCGGTCCGGCACCACTGTCCATTTGTATTTGTCCGGCATCCGCCTGATCCGGCCTGGCCAGCGCAAACAGCGAGTCCAGCCGCCCGGCCGCAAGCAGCTTGCAATGCTCGTCCATGATTCCGGTCATGCGATCACCGATCACCAGTCCGCCGTGATCCGCAAAACGCCGAATCGCCGTCGCTTCGGCATCGGAAAGCGAAATGGACATCGGCAATACCAACACCCGGGTCCGGCTGCGGTCAAGCTTCCCGGTCGCCAGCTCCTCGTACGAGATAAACTTGACGCCCAGCTGCAAGTCATGGGCAAGAGCAAGCCATGCATCACGATTTTCCTCATAAGCATCAAGCCGTTTTTCGATATCATGGGCATGAACGGATGTCTGCGAATAGTGAAGATAAACCTGCGGCTCCATATCTTCGCAGTGAGCCAGCAACGCCCCGATCCCATTGCGCAAATCCCGGGTCGCGTCGATAAAATCGACCGTGGCCTGCGGCAGAGTGAAATCAGGGTTTATCATGTTACTGTTTTCATAGTAATTGGATCCCCCGCCGCGATAATTCAGTGCGTCGAGCCAAATTTCATAGCGAACAGTATCCCCGGTTCTTCCGTAGCCGGACCACGGAGCGATACGAAGCGAACCGAATGACCGCAAAATTTCCCCGACATTTTTGGACCGATAGATGGAGGCGATATCGATGTTCTTGCTGAGTAGCCAGAGATCCATGCCGTTGTAGGCATTCGGCGGCTGCGTTCCGGAAATGTCCAGCGGCAGCGTTGCCCCGGCATCCCGCAACGTCTTGCGGACATGGCCGAAGAAACCGGCGAATGAGAGCTCCATGAAAGTACGGTGATCGGCCCAGGCACTGTAATTACGCCGCCCATTCTTATTGAACTCGAGAATCTCCGAGGTCAGCATCGGCGTGACTTCGTCCCAGCTCCTGAAGGAGCTATCCCACTGTCGGTTCAAGGCATTCAGCGACGGATATTCCGCCTGGAGCCACTTGCGGAACGCCGACAGCGTTTCCGGCGAAAAACAGAAGTCAAACTTGGTCTCCCACAAAGTCAGGCTGTTTTCATCGCCGAAATCGAAGCTCGACGGCGAATATTTTTCCAACTGTTTCAGCGTGGCAAGCACATCGGTCGCTACGCGTTGGAGATAGGCGGGGTCGTTCAAGCACGGCTTGCGACACAGATATTTGCGATCTCCAGTCTCGTTATATGGTTTCTGATGTTTCTTGACAAACTCCCAGAGGTGCTGGCTCGCAACCGGGAAATTCAGATCGATCTCACTGCGGAGATAATCGTCAAATACATCGGGACGATTCGACACCCAGTACCGCATCGTATTAAAGCCGAGATTGCGGACCAGCTGCAGAAACGGACGAGTCAGATAGCGTTTGGAGTTAAATGCCCAGCGATGATCGCCACTGGAAACCATATAATCATCGATCGGAGTATTTTTGAGGATATAGAGATTTTTCCGCTGTCGATCCTGTAATTTTCCCCCAAAGCTCAATGCGCAGTCCAAAAACATCCGGCGCGTGGACGCCTCCGGCACCACAAGGGAAAAAGAGCCGTCCGCAGCCGGGCGGCTCTCCGCAAGCAATCGCCCATCGGAATCGCTCAGCCGTACAACGACATCCCCCACGCCCGAAGCTGCCACCCGGCCACGGATGCTGTCGCCAGAACGGAACAGATCGCCGGAGCATTCAAATGCAGTCAACGCGACATCCGGGGCAACCTCCTGCGTCACTGCACCGAATTCTGCAATCTTCCCGTTCTGGACAATCGCGAAGTCCACCACATTGCATCCGGGCTGGAGGGCGACCGGTAAAGGATACGCCCCGGAAGCTTCTCCCTCGGCCGCCTTCAACGGCAGCTCCGAGCGAACCGTACTGCCATTCAGCAAATTCCGTTGCTCGATCTTCAGCGTGAAATTCTCATTGCCGGTTCGATTGTCATAGGCGAGCACGATCCCCCCGTCCTTCAGCTCGGCGCTGGAGACGGAAAATTGCGGTGCTTTTCCTGCTAGACGAAGCATGGCTTTGCCCAGCAAAGCGAACTGGTACTCTTGATAATCATATTCCGGAAACGGCACTCCGTGGGGAAGAATCGGCGTCAGAGCGCCATTGGCATCATAAGCCAGCACGCCGACACGAGGTTTCCCGGCCGGATTGACCGCAAACAACGGCGTCTGCCCCACCGTCAACACGGTTTCGGCATCCGGGCGCAACGGATACGTATTCAATGGTCCCGGCGGCAACAGCGGCCAGGCGATCGTTCCGCGTGCCGCCCCCTCCGCCTTGCTCCAATCTGTAACTGTACGTTGCCCGCTGCCGGGGCCGGTCAGCGGAGAGAGCTCCAGCACCGCTTTCGGCAGACGCGCAGGGGCAATCAGCAGCAGTCCGCTTTTTCCGCTGCGGCACAATTCAGCAATTTTGGCGGCGTTCGCCTCATTCACATGCCGCCAGAGGGCGCCGCTTGCAATAATAACGTCATAGGGTTCTTTCAGAGCTTCGGCGAGACTGCGATTGGCGTCGGTGGCACTGAAGCGATTGTATCGTTCAGACATCCCCATGGCCATCAGAAAATCGGCATCCGAAATCCGGACGGTATTGAAGTTGAGATCGAACCGCTGCGCCAATTCAACCACCTCCCGCCCATGCTCGATATCGACCAACACCAGCGCCCGAACCGGCCCCAGCGCATACGGCTGTGCCAGTTTGCGGTGCGGAGTAACCACTTCGCGCGAATAATTCAAGGCAAATGGCGTCACCTCGGCCGCCTTTTCTTTGACGACTTTGGCGGCATAAGTATGGTTGTCGCGGTATGATTTTTCGGCGTCCAGAATCGGCTTGCCATCCGAACTCAGTACCAGCTTTACCAATTTGAGTTTCTCCGACCCCAACGCGGGGAACTCCACCCGTGAACGCGAACCCGCGTTCAGCGAAATCCAACGGCTCTCCTCGCGCCTGGAGCCGTCGTCATAGAAAGCAGTCATCGTAGCCCGACACGGAAGAGAAACGCCGGAAAAAAGAGTAACTCCGCACTCCCTGCCCTCGGCCGGAAACTGCCCGGCAATGCGGTTTTCCACAAAATCAACACCGGTCAACCCGGTAAACGGTAAAAAACTGCAAACTGTCTCATACTTGGAACCGTTTGCAATCCGAACCGGAAGCTGTGCAAATTCAAACGTTGACTGATCCTTTCCTCCCAGCCACCCGTACGCATATTCCAACCGGCCGTAGTCAAACTCACAGGCCACGCCATTGCCCTCGACGGAAGCCGCAGCAAACCATCCGGCAACAACGTCCCGGAATGGAGCATCAGCCCCAGCCGAGGCCGCGCTGCGTAACACCCCCTTCGACGTCGGCACAAAATACCAGGTATCTTTGCCGTACACCGAGAGCCCGCTGCGAAAATAGGGTGTAATCACCGTAGGAGACATTGCCGCCGGTTTATTGACGAACGTATATGCCACTTCCAGAACCGGGCTGTGCCGGGAGATGGTAAAAGTCTTGTGAAACGCCAGAAAAGGGAATTGCGGCAGACTCTCCAGCCACATCTCCACCCGTACCTGATTGGGCGAGTCGGAGAGGACGCGATAAAGAAATCCCTCTCCGGCCAGTGCGGTCCGCCCCAATTCATTGATCCGGTCGGTAAAAAGCCGGTAATCGGCCTCGCGTCCGGCAAACGACGCGTTGCTGCGCTTGTCCACAAAGAGTTTGCAATTTCCTCCCTTGGCAGGGTCAAGCACCACTTTGATAAATTCATTCTCCAGCGTCAGATCGCCGACGCCGTCGCCGTCGGCATCCTTGTCGGAAAACAAACAGGCGGCCAATTCTTTTGCCGGTTGCTCCGTCTTGACCGGAGCGACGCGCACATCATCGAACCAGACAGTGCCGGTAGCCGTGCCGAACCGGCAATAGACGCGAATTGATTTGACCGGACGCGGCGGAGTATACAGCACCTCTTTGTACTCCCAGTCATGCGAGCCGGGCGCAAAGATCAGATACGGCACCTGCCAGAACTCCGTGCCGTCCTGAAAATAGATTGCCACATTGATATTGTAATCCCGCTTTCCGTTGACCGGAACATTGTCCGCCTTGCTCCAACCGCTGATCAGGATCGGTTCCGGTTTCTGCTGATTGAGTTCGACCAGTTGATGCGCCATTCCGGTACGTCCCGGCTGATCGAAGGAAATTTTCATGCTGTTCGGCGAACCGTCCCGCCCGACGGAAAAATCCGGGGCGGCATGCCACAATTCCCATCCGGCGCCACCGCCGCGAAACCCGGGATTCTTCAATTGATTATCGCTGTTCTCCAAAGTAATCGGCTCCACCTTGACATCTGCGACTTTTACCGTTCCGCTCGCCTGGCGGTAGTCAACATAAAGATGAAATTTCGCAATCGGTTTGGCCGGAATATACTCCAGGGAGCATTCCCGGAAATCATATGTGCCGGGAGAAAATACAACCGCAGGAATCTTCCAATCGCTGCTGCCGTCGGCAAATTCGGCAACCAGATAAAAGCGTCCGCCAGGAATGGCATTCTCCGCGGCGATTTTGCCGGAAATCCGCAATGGCTGGGGCTGTTCCTGTTTCAGAACAAGCTGCTGATAAGCCGCATAATCTTTTTCGCCTCCGGTTTGTGCCGCCGCCCGCAGAACGCCGCGACCATCCGGCTGCTGAGCGACGGTCGCCGTTTTGCCGATAGACCAATACCGGCTTCCTTCGCTGAAATCACCGTTGCGCAGTAAATTTCCAGCGGAGAGTCCGGATATGAGCGACAATCCGACTCCGATCATAAACTGTTTGGAAAGCATCATCATCATCATCATCATCCTTTCGTGTCTTCAATACTCGCGCCAAAAATGTTCTTTATCATAACTGACAGCCCATGATCCCTGAATCGGAATTTCGAGATATTTACGAGGAGCGACATGGCCGTCGGCAAAGCCGATATTCGTCCTGTCGCCGTGCCGGATGGAAAAGCCGTTGCGATTATACAGCGAAGCACCGTAGTAAGCGGCACCGAGAGCGGCTTTCCCGTCATATCCGATCTCTCCGGCAATGCACCGGGCGGAGGCGCCGCGAATCGCGGCGAATTTGTAGGTCTTTCCATACGGCCAATTGGAAGCCTGCTCCTGAATATAGGCGTTGTTGCCGCCGTAACTGAAATTCGGCAGATCGCCGGTGTCGCCCCCGACCGCAGAGTCCGAATTCTTGAAGCGCCGTCCTTTCGGACAAGTCACAACCTTGGGCAAAGAATACCGGTTAACGATGCCAAGATAATGGCCAACTCCTCCTTTTTCTCTGGCCGTCAGCCAGAAATTGGGGACCATTTCGCCCTTGCTGGCCCAGCCGGAGTTATCATCCGTGTACATGATTACAGCCCCGGTCACCTGCTTCAGGTTCGACGAACAGGCAATAAATCGCGCCTGATCCCGCGCCTTATTGAGCACCGGCAGAAGCATTGAGGCCAGAATCGCTATAATTGTAATCACGACGAGGAGCTCGATCAGGGTGAATTTTCTTCTTTTCATGCTTATTTTCTTCCGTAGGTTTGTTTTATCACATGTCTTGACATCATTCCGCTCCAATCTGTGAACGGGCACTGGATTCGCGCACGATCAGTGATGCCGGAATCACGGCATTCTCCCCGGGTTCGTCTCTCAGCTGCGCCATCAGAAGGGAAAAAAGCTTTGCCCCCACCGCTTCCCCGTGCTGATCAATCGTGGTAAGAGACGGATAATAGAACCGGGAAAAATCATCATTGTCATGCCCGATCAGCGCAACATCATCCGGAATCCTGACGCCGCGCTTCAAGAGCTCTCTGGCAAGATGAGCAGCGGTCATGTCATTGGCGGCAATGACAGCATCAATACGGCGCGCTATCACCTCTTCGGCATACTCCCCGGCTGTTCCGCCGAAGCGGAGAAACTCCTCTCCGTCCAAAGCCGCACGGTATCCCAGGAGCCGCTGCCGGGAAGAAAACCATAAACGGGACGGAGTGTCATGGATCAGCCACAGTGCAATCTTTTTTCTGCCGGTTGCCTGAAGATGTCTCACAGCTTCGACGCTTCCGGCCTCGCGGTCGATTTCCACATACGGAGCAGGCCAGGACGGGGGATCCAGATATACGAGATTGCGCCTCTCCTGAAAACAGCTCCGGACGGTATCTTCGTTCCCCGGATATTCATGCGCAAGGCAGACAACCCCCTCAATTCCATGGCGTATGAAATTGTCATAGCATTGAAACAGGCTTTCGGGGCTGTCATGAGCCTGCCCGATCATCAGCTGATAACCGTTCCGGACAGCTTCCGCCTCAAAGGCCCACAGCAGACGGTAGATGAAATGCGGTGCGCAGGAATCAATCAAAGCTCCCAGTTTCATGCTGCTTTTCCCGGCCAGCGCCCGGGCCGTGATATTCGGCATATAATTCATCTCGCGCGCAACGCGGAGAATTTCCGCGCGTTTGGCTGCGCTGACGCGGATCACGCTCTGCCCGGAACTGTTCAGAACACACGCTGCCGCGCTCTTCGAGACTCCGACTCGCCTGGCAATGTCTATGATCCTTGTTTTTGTTCCCCGTCTCTGTGTCATGCAGGATTGCCTTCTTTTTTTTTGATAGACCGGTCTATTATTTTTCTATTATATCTGAAAAATGCGATTTGTCAAGAGGGTCGAAATTCATTTTCTTATTTTTTCTTCGGAAGAAGATTGCAGAAGAAAATGCGAGTCACCTTCAAGACGCAGGAACCTTTGCTCTTAAACAAAATGGGAATGCATTCCGCCTTGGATGCAAAAAGCGGAATTCAGGTGCGTCTTCTGAAATCCGCCGGAGTCCCCTCCTCTGGAAAGAAACAGGATCATCCTCCGTGATACGCATATCGTCTCTCCGCGGGATCATCCAGAATCGGAGAAAATACGATCTCCTGCGGCGTATAATGATCCTGAAAGAGGCTCTGCACCGCAAAGACGCCGATGGAGAGATAATCAAATTTCATGCTCGGAATACCAGGCGTGTACTTATTATTGAAATCATAAGGAAACAGCGTCACAAGGGATGTCTTTTCCGATAGGCCGAAATTCGAGTTCAAAGATTGGGCAAAGTTCAACACCGGAGAATCATGAATTCCGAACAGCAGAGCGTCAAATCCCGTTTCGCTCTGAAAATTCCGCAGACGTTCGACAAACGTCATCGGCGGCTCATTGACTCCGCCGATGTCGCAGAGAAGCGGTGGATGAGCCCCGGGAAGATTTTCCAGTGCGCGCAGGTAAACGCTCTTGACCGGATTGAATTCGTTGTCCAGGAAACTGGTTGCCAGTGCGATCCGTGAACAGCCCCGCCGCGCGAGATGTTCGAGAGCTTTCCCGATTCCTCCCGCGAAATCGGCCTTGCAGCAGATCCATTGATCGACAGCCGGTTTCAAAATGGAATTCCGGTAGTTCAGATGGTGGATGTGGGCAATCCGAAATCTCTTACGGAGAAAAAGCGGAAAGATCGGCGCATACCAGTTGCTGTAGAAAATGATCCGGCTTCCGTCCGGCAGCCGTTCGAGGATTGTCTCGTCGAAATCCTCGATCCGGTTGGTCGTCGTCAGAGGAAGGGTGATGACATGGGCTTTCCGGAGGCACGCCTCCTGAAGACAGCCGCTCAGGATGTCGCGCAGAATGCTCCGCGTCTCGAAATCGGATTTCAGGAAATAGTCGGAACAGGGCAGCAGGAGAAAGACATTCCCGACATCGCCTCCGGAACGGTGCGGCAGAAATGTGCCCTTTCCCGGGATGCGCTCCAGAAGTCCTTCCTTTTCCAGAATGTCCAGGGCTCCGCGGAGTGTTTTGCGCGTGATTCCGAGCATGGCGGCCAGTTCCGGTTCGACAGGGAGACGGTTCCGGTTCGCATACGCGCCGGCAAGGATCTCCCGTTTCAGCTTCTTGACGATTTCGAGGCGTTTGACTGGCGGTCTCATACCTTCAGACTCTTTCCGTTGTGACGTTTTTTTTCCGCAAGGGCGGAGGATCTTGTTTTTTTCTTTATTATTATACATCATGTCCCCTTAAAATCAAGAGCCTTCTCTACGGTTTCTTAAAAAAATTATCCGTTGCAACGGGTCATGATGGTTGCGGAAAGGAAGGAACTGGCAATCTTCCCGTTTTTCTGAAAAAGGGACAGATTCTCATTCGGCAGGCACGAAACAAGGAGACAGGCATCTTGAAATATTGTGGTTCTTACAAAAAAATCCGCCGAGTCAGAAAGAAACGGTTCAGATCTCCAGATTTCCTGCAAAAAAATCTGTTTTTTACTGAAATCCCCCCTTGTCTTTAAGGGGACAATGGTGTATAATTAAAGCAGAACGGACTCTAAGCAAAGGAGATCGATAATGAAAAAATATCGCTTTTCGCTGATCGAACTTCTGGTCGTGATTTCGATCATCGCGATTCTCGCCTCGCTCCTGCTCCCCGCACTGAACAAGGCGTGGGAAAAAGCACACAACATCCAATGTGTCAACAATATGAAAAACATCGGCATGGCATGGCAGATGTATTCGAATGACACGGCTTACTGCATGCCGCTCATGGTGCAGAAGGACTTCACATGGGTTCACGAGGTGGCTGCCAGACTTTCCCGGAAAAAGGATCAGAATGGAGAATACATGATCCCCTGTCCCGCCTGGAAGCTCTATCCTGGCAATTCCTACGGTTTGAACACATTCTTCTCCGGAGAGTGGAACACGGAAAAGACCTGCATGAAAATCACGCGGATCCGTTATCCGTCGAAAGCGCAGATCCTGATGGAGAACAACACCGATCCGCGTTACAACTGGCCGTCCAATGTCGCCTATCTCGTCTGGGTCTCTTTCCGGCACAATCTGCGCTCGAACGTCTTTTACTTTGACGGCCATGCCGGCTCCATTCTCCAGGCACAGGAACAGCTGACCGATCCCAATTACGGCAATCTCCGGAAGGGATTGTGAAGACGGAAGAAAAGAATTTCGGAAAACACATTCCGGCGGCGCGGAAACAATCCGCCGGAAACAAGATAGAAAAACATTCGATGAGAAAGGTCTCTGCCATGCATCCGCTTGTCTTTACAGCACTTCTGGCCGCATCCTGTTCCGTTTCAGGCGCCGCGCTCGAGTATTCGGGCTGTCTGGGACAGAGTCAGGAGGAATCCGTCTCCCCCGTGCCTTACACGGCGGTCTATTCCGCCGCCGGGGATTCCTCAAACCTTTATTTCATTACCGGGCCTTATCCGGGCGCGGGTGAACTCTGGCGTCTTCCGCACGGAAGCCGGACGGCGGAAAAGGTCCGGGGCGCGACAGGGGGATCCCTGCTTTCGGACGGAACAAACCTCTATCTGGTCGAGGGCAGATATATTTTCAAACTGGAAAACGGCGTCAGAGGAGAAAAGCCGCTGCTCGACATGAAACGCCCCTATGACCGTGTCGTCGTCGCGGACGCGCAGGCAAAAGCCGGATTCGGCGCAGCGGCAAAGTTTTTCGCCTATGACAGAAAAGCGAAGAAAGTCGATGCATGGAAGGCGGACGGAACGATGCTCCCAACCATTCTGGATCTGGGGAAAACCCCCTCGCGGAGTCCCTTTTATTCGCTCGGATATCACGCCGAAAGCGGCTGCCTGATCGCCTCGACGGCCTACCCGGAACTGCGCACCTGGCGTTTCACCACGGACGGCGCGAAGCAGAGCGGGAACTGGCCGCTGCGGGGATCGGCTTCGGTATTCTGCAATCTCGACGGCGTCTGCTGGGGGGTCGAAGCGGGCGCGACGACATTCCGCAGCCATCCCGTTTCCAGCGGGCGCGAAAGAATCGGCGGGGAATCCGACCGCTACACCTATGCGATCGCGGGCGACGGCGGCGACGGCTTTTTCCTTGCCACATCGCAGGGATTGAAGCACTACGCACGGGAAAATCTCTCCGAATGCGATTTCCGTATCGGCGGCCTGCCAGGAATTTCGGCGCTGGCGCTTTCAAAGGGGAGAGTCATTGCCGTCTGCGACGGAGCCATTCACAGCATGCTGCTTGACGATCCGCAGTCCGCGCCGCTGCTGGAGCCATCTCGCTGAATGCCGATATGCCATGACCGTTATCCATAGCATACATGCAGGATATTTCATTGAAGCTA
>CALXRI010000048.1 GCA_944390795.1 uncultured Victivallales bacterium | reverse complement strand
CAACTTGAATCTGAAGTTCTTTTCAACATACCGGCAGAGCCGGTAGTTTTATTGTCCTGAAGGGGACAAAAAAACGGCGACTATTAAAAAAATAATCGCCGTTTTTCATTTCCGAATAAAATTTATCGGAAAAACGTTTATCCAATCGGCACAACGTCGTCAGCCTGCAACCCCTTGGCACCGTTTGTCACGACAAATTCGACCTCCTGTCCTTCTTTCACCGTGCGGTATCCGTCCATTTTGATCGAACTGTAATGCAGAAAAATGTCATCTCCCTGCGCGCGCTCGATGAAACCATACCCCTTTGAATTGTTGAACCATTTGACTTTCCCTTTTTCTTTCTCCGGCATCTTGCACCACCATAACTTGAATTACGTGAATTTCCTCCAATGCGGCACCCGTTATCAACCGCATTCGGCTTTGTTATACATTATCCTCAAAAAAACAGATTTGAAAAGGGGGAAACTGAAAAAAAAATAAAAAATATTTGATTTTTTGTAAATAACCGACATAAAAAAGCCTTTCCGTTTCATACAGGTCAATGCGGGAGTCAAATATCCGTCATTTTATGTTTTCCCCGGTTTTCTTTGGAATCCCTTGTTGATTTTTTGAAATCCTCCGTTATCTTAATGCTCGTTCTGTTTCTGTCCCTGAGCAATGACTGAACACATCTTTTTCAAGGAGAAAAAATATGACTTCAAAGAAGATCAGGATCGGCATCGCCGGAATCGGCCGCGCAGGCTGGGGCATGCACTGCTCCGAACTGGACAAGTACAAGAATCTCTACGAAATTGTCGCGGCATGCGACATTGAGCAGGACCGCCTGGACAAGATGGCGCAGCGCTATCCGAAGTGCCGGACCTACCTGAAATACGACGACTTCCTGAAGGATAAAAACATGGAGATGGTCGCCGTCGCGGTCCGTTCCCCGGAACACACGGAATTTGCACTGAAGGCGCTGAAGGCCGGAAAATATGTTTTTCTGGAGAAACCCATTGCCTTGAATTACGCGGATGCGAAACGTCTTGTCGCCGCGGCGAAGAAATATCCAGGCAAACTGTACTGCCGTCACAACAGACGCTTTGAACAGGCCTTCAATCACGTTCTGGAAATCATCCGCTCCGGCATTCTGGGCGAAGTGTATGAAATCCGCAATACGGTGAACAGCTACCAGAGACGCGACGACTGGCAGGCGATCATTGAATGCGGCGGCGGACAGCTGAACAACTGGGGGCCGCACATCATCGACCATATGCTGCAGATGCTGGAGTCACCTGTCGCCGAAGTCTGGAGCGATCTCAAAAAGGTCACGGCGGTCGGCGATGCGGAAGACCATGTCCGGATCATTCTCAAAGGGGAAAACAAGCGTCTCGCCGAAGTGGAAATCAGCGGAGGCGTCGCGATTCCGGGCCCCTCCTATGTCGTTCACGGCACACGCGGCACGCTGATCTGCGAAAACGGGGACATCCGTCTGAAATACCTCGATCCGAATCAGAAACTTGAAAAAATCACCGCCAGCAAGGCGTCTCCGCCGATCACCGGCTCTTTCGGGCGCCAGGACGCATTCAAATGGATCCGAAAAACCATCATGGTGGAAGCCTCCAATCCGGATACGGAATCCGACATTTACAAGTATGTCTACAACGCGGTCCGGAAGGGAGAGGCTTTCCCCGTCACCATCGAGCAGGCCGCGGAAGTCGTCCGCATCACGGAAATCGTGAAAAACAACTCGGAATTCAAGGAACCGGAAGTGAAACCCGCAACAGCAGCCAAGAAAGGGTCCCGCAGAAAATGAGACCTCTGACAATCTTTTCCGGCCAGTGGACCGACATGCCCCTGATGACATTTGCCAAAAAGGCCGCATCATGGGGATATGAAGGAATTGAAATTGCCTGCGGCGCGCACCTGGATCCTGTGAAGGCGGCAAAAAGCAAAAAATACTGCAGGGAGATTCTCGACACGCTGAAAATCAACAATCTGAACCTCTATGCGATCAGCAACCATCTTGCCGGGCAGCTGGTCTGCGATCCGGACGACGATTTCAGAACCGATATTTTTGCACCGAAAAAATTCGCCGGAAAGATGAACGAAAAGCGGAAATGGGCGGTCGAGCAGATGAAATACACCGCAAAGGCCGCGGAAAATCTCGGAATTGAAATCGTCACGGGTTTCACGGGCTCCCCGATCTGGCATATGCTTTACAGCTTCCCGCCGGTTCCGAAAAAGACCATTGACGACGGATTCGACTTTGTGGCGGAAATGTGGAACCCGATTCTTGACGTGTTTGAGGATCACGGCGTGAAATTCGCACTCGAAGTCCATCCGACGGAAATCGCCTTTGACATCGTGACGGCGAAACGTACGCTCGAAACGCTTGACTACCGCGAGGAATTCGGATTCAATTTCGATCCCAGCCATCTGTTCTGGCAGATGATGGATCCCGTCCGTTTCATCCGGGATTTTCCGGACCGCATTTTCCATGTGCACATCAAGGATGCCGCCCGGACGCTGGACGGTCGCTCCGGCATTCTCTCCTCGCATCTGGATTTCGGACAGCCGGGACGCGGATGGGATTTCCGGAGCCCCGGCCACGGACAGGTCGACTTCGAGGAAATCATCCGCGAGCTGAACCGGATCGAATACGACGGACCGCTTTCCGTGGAATGGGAGGATTCCGGCATGGACCGCGAATACGGCGCGGCGGATGCGGCAAAATTCGTCAGGAAGCTGGATTTCCCGACATCGTCCATCAAGTTTGACGCGCAGATGAAAAACGACCGCTGAACCGGAACGGAATGCCGGATACAGGCGCCCTTCCAGCTCAGAGGGAATTTCACGGAAACCAACGGGAAACGCACAAATGCCATCCCGTTGGTTTTTTCGTTCCGGATTTCTGTCACCGTCCGGAACGACGGACTGCCGGGACAGCTTGGCGAAACGCTCCGGAACGGCGGATTTCATAGCCGCCTGAACGATTCCGTCCCAGGATGAACGATCCGTTTTTTCCCGCACCGCTCCTGACCGGAGTCTGCCGGAGAGTGGTCTGCGAAGTGCCGGGACGGGCAGTATTCCGCCCTCCGGCAGTATTCTGCTGGTCCTGCCGGGATGACACCGCAGGTCTGCTCTTCTGCCGGATGGTGATCCGGGAAGAGGTTGTTCCCGGTTTCCCGGAAATCACCGGCTTGGCCGGCCGTTCCGGTCTTCCCGGACGACCAGGGCGGTCCGGTCTGTGGGGACGATCCGGTTTTCCCGGAGGCGGACGATGCGGCGGACGGTCCGGATGGAAACGGTTCCACCATGCGACAGGCGCGAAGTTGCCGGATATGAAATAGACGCCGTCGCCGACAAAACCATAATAACTTCCGAACGGATAATACGTCACGGCATTGTCGTTCGTCCACTGATCGGGAACCGTCTGTTCCTCCGGTTCCGCTGCGTTCCGCTGCGGAGCGGAGGCCGCCTGATCCGGAGCGGAAACGGCTGTTTCAGCGGAAGAATCGTTCTTCTCCCTCCCCGACGCGGCATATTCGGCATAGATTTCAAGATACCTTGTCAGGATTTCGGCGGAATCATCCAGATTTCCGGTGAAAACGGGAATCTGTTTTTTCTCATAGACGGCTTTCATGCCCGTGGGATAAAGGAATCCGCTCCACGATCCTTCCGCGGGCAGATGCACGCCGTCGACAAGAACCAGCTCGGACTGAATCGGCCTGCCGGAAACGACCTTGTCGACTTTCACAACGCATCCGGTTTTCGTATCCTTGACCGGCGTAATCTCCACGGAACGGCGCCATGCGTGAATGGCATATCGGAGATCTGCCGGCTTGAGTGTGATTTTTTCCCCGGCGAACTTCGCCTTGATCTGTTCGGTGATGCGCTCCAGGCGTGTTTTCTCCTCGTCGGCGACCTTGTCGATGTCCTTCCCTTCATATTTTTTGACTTCGGTTTCAAATTTTCTGCTTTTTTCGGGATCGTAACCGAATTTTTTCTGAAGCTCCTCCGGCAGATCCTGAAAACGCAGACCTTTCAGGACATAATGTCCCTTCTCGTTGACATAACCGATGTCAATTCCGTCAGGATTGACTCTTTCCAGACGTGCATCTTCAAAGACCTTTCCGCTCCGTGTGGTGATGTCCATGGTCTCCGCCGCAGACACAACGGCAAATGGAAGGAAAAACAGGGACAGCAGTTTTTTCATCAGAAAACCTCCTTTCGGGCAGTATTCGTCTGCAGTAACTTAACCCCGTCGCACCGGTTTTGCAATCCGGAAATCCGGGCTCCGGAGCGTTTCCCGCAGGAAAAGAAACAGAGTCCGCCCTTACAGCGTCCACTCGCCCGCGTCATGCACTTTTGCCGGATCGAAACGGGTGCGGGGCGCACTCTTTCCTTCCGGCACGCCGACGGCAATCCCCGCGACAGGGATGAGAAATTCCGGAATCCGGAAAATACTGCGCAAAGCGGCGATCCGCTCCTCCCGCGGATGAATCCCCAGCCAGCAGGCGCCGAGACCGAGCGCCGGAGCGGCGAGAAGCAGGTTCTCCGTCGCCGCGGCACAATCCTGAAGCAGATAGGAAAGACTTTCCGCATGAGCGCGCCGGATGTCGCCGCAGACCAGAATCCCGAGCGGCGCATCCGCAAGAAAACGCCCGTTCGGCAGACAGTCCGCCACAGCTTTGAGAAGTCCCTTCTCCCGGATCACCAGGAATTCCCATGGATCCCGGCAGCAGGCGGACGGCGCAGCCATCGCCGCCTCCAGCAGACTCCGGATCTGCGATTCGGAAACCGGCACACCGGCAAATGCCCGGACACTGCGCCTCCGCCAGAGAAAATTCAATTCCGCATTCATGACTCCACCTCCCTGAAATGCCAGTGAAAAACAACCCTGCCGGCGCCGCAGGCAAAAAGAAGAACGCTGCGCGCCCGTAATCATAGCATAGCAGAAGATCGCCTTCTTGTCAAATCCATTTCCGGCGCCGGGGATGCAGGGAGAAGGGAAATCCGGGAAAGCATTGTCCATTCATGGGATTTTCTTGTCATTTTTTACCGGGGACTTGTTTTGCTCCGCGGCGTCGTTATATTTACATGCAGAACAGCGGAGGAGAAAAATCCCGTCATGCCACCAGCGTTTACATTTCCCACACCGGAGGAACGGCGTTCCTGCGAACGGAAAGCGACACTTTCGACCTGTTTCGGCGCAATGGGTGATGTCACCCTGACAGACAGCGCCATCATCATTCTGTTTGCGCAGATGCTCGGCGCCGGCGACATGTTCTCCATGCTGACCACGTCGCTTCTGCCGCTCTTCAACGGACTGTGCATCATCCCGATGGCATGGGTGGCAAGCCGGATCGGCTATCAGAAGCTGATCGTCCGCATCTGCATGGTGTCCGCCTTCGCCTACTACATGGTGGTGGCGTCGCCGTTCCTGGGGGGCGGAAAAATTTCCGTCGGCATCATGATCGGCATGATCGTGCTGTATGCCTACTGCAATACCGGTTATATTGCGGGCTGGTTTCCGATGCTGGACACCTTTCTGCTCAAGGAGCGGCGCAGCACGTTTCTGAGCTCGATGCGTTTTTCCTGGCAGCTGTCCTCCGCGCTGTTTCTCCTGAGCGCAGGTTTTTTCGTGGGCAGAAATCCGACTCTGCATCAGCTCCAGCTGGTTCTGCTGATCGCGGCGACTCTCTATCTCGGCCGGATCTTTTTCATTTCACGGATTCCGGTTTACAAAACGGAGAAAAAAGGCGTCTACGGATTCCGGGAGGGGCTTCAGGTGGCGCTGGCGAACAAGCCGCTGGCCGGATACTCCGTCTATCTGTTCATTCTGAACCTGGCCGCCTACGGGACGCTTCCCCTGTCCACGATCTACCTGAAACGCTATCTGCACGCGCCGGACAACATCATCGTCATGATTTCCGCTCTGAACATGGTCGGAATGCTTCTCGGTTCCATCGGAGCGGGACGGATCATCACCCGCTGGGGAATCAAGGACACACTGCTTGGAATCCACATCACCTACGCCCTGGTGAACTTCGCGCTGTTTTTCATCGGGGAATGGAATCCCGCAACCGGCACGCTGATCGCGTTCCTGATGATGGTTTACAGTTTCACGTTCGCCTCCGCCTCCATTGCCTCCACCTCGGAAATGATGGCTCTGGCCACGCCGGGAAACAAGGCCATGGCAATGGCCTTCTGCGGCACGTTCTACTACGGGGGCTCGGGCCTGTCGCGCCTGATCTCCTCTCTGGTGCTCGGTTCCGGCCTGCTGGCGCCGCAATGGTCGATCGGCGCCATGCGCATCTGCCACTACCAGACTCTGTTCCTGGTTTACGCGATCATGATCGTTTTCGCCGCAATGTTCCTCGTGGTGGTTCCCGCAATCTTTCCGAAAGGGGAATACGTCTACGACGTGCATTGACATTCTCCGTGCCGGGAAAGCGGCGCGGCAGCAGCCTCCGGAGCGGCGTGCGGCATGGCGGAACCGCAGACCTCCGGAAGCATCCGGTCAGGCAGAACTCAAGCGTTCCCGCCCTTCTCCGGTTCATGCAGGATCACCCTGGCGCTGCGGGGCGGAAGAACCAGCAGACGATCGTCGATCGTCTCACCGCTCCAGAAATCCGCGCACGTCCCGCCGTCAGGAAGACGGCAGAACATTTTCCCCAGCGGAGCCCGGTTGAAATAGCAGTGAAGGACACCTTCTTCAACGGGAATCGTTCCATGCAGGAATTCCGTATCGTCAAAGCGGGCGGTTTTCCCGTACATCTGCAGAAGCTTTTCGATCGTCCGGAGAGAGTCTTCCCGCAACTCCGTCAGGATATCGCCCGAGAGCAATGCGCCGCCGGAAGCGAGAATATGCGCCCTGTGAAAGTCGAATTCCTCCGGGGAAACGGCGGTTCGATTTCCCGTGCTGACGGAGCCGTCCGGAAGAATCTGCCGGGTCGCCAGATTTTCCAGAAGCAGACAGTCCGGATCATTGATCCAGAGTCTGCCATTCTGCCTGTTGCGGGAAAAACATTCGCGGGAAAGTTCGTCAAACTTGTCCCAGCGCCGCGAGATATCATTGGTGACACGCATCGCCGTGCAGGTTCCCAGCGACGGCCAGAGAGGAGCATTGCAGCCGAGAATGACCGCGTCCGGACCGGCGCCCCGGCGGATGGCATCCATCCCCTGCCGGTATGCTTCCGTTCTGGTCATGCCGGGGTTGAAACGCCTGCCTCCCGGCATGCAGCCCCAGAGATTGGCATCCAGCTTGAAGTAGGCGCACCCCCACTCCTCGCGCATGGTGCGGAACACATGACAGAGATATTCACAGGCATCCGGATGGGATCCGTCCAGCATGTACCACGGGCCGCTGCGCCAGCCGCCGAAACTGTATTGCGCCGATGAAAGAGGCTTTCCCGCCTCATCCCGGACAAACCAGTCCGGATGCCGGCGGAAGAGTTCGGATTCCTCCTCCGCGATAAACGGAGCGGCCCAGAGCGCCGGTTCCAGTCCCATTTTTCTGATTTTGCCGCAGAGCTCCTTTACGCCGCCGGGAAAATTCGGATGCGGAATCAACCAGTCGCCCATATGCATCTGGTATCCGTCGTCGATCTGCACATACCGGAAGCCGGGCAGCTTCTTCATCGCACGGCAGTTCTCCTCGATGTCGCTTTCCCGGACCGCCGGACCATAGCAGTACCAGGAACACCAGCCGGTCAGCGGCTTGTCATACTGCGGGCGCGGATGATGGCGGACAATGCGATCCGCGAATTGCGCCAGCTGTTCTTCCCGGCCTCCCTGCGCGGTGACAAACAGCTCCTCCAGTTCCAGCGTGCCGTGCGGAGGAATGACAATATTGTCGCAGTCAATGACAAATTCAATGGTTTTCCCGTTGAAGCGGATCTCATTGGTGAAGCGCCGGCAGCTGGTAAAGCCGGCCAGTTCCGGGGGCCCCCCGTCCGGGAAAAACTGGATCAGGTTGTAGACGGTGAACATCCCGGGACGGACGGGAAAACGGTAATGAAGACGGTCTGTATAAACCGTGGATTGAATCTGTCCGATGGTTCCCCAGTACTGGGAGAGCATATTGGAGCCTTCCGCATAAAAGCGGGTGTTCGCAGGATACCCCATCGCCTGCCGGTGAACCACCACTTCCCGCAGGACCGCCGGCTCTCCGGATGCATTCTCCAGGTGAAAGGCATGGTCACTCCCGTTTTTCACCTTTATCAGTTTCAGACCGTCTGCATGCCCGGAGCAAGTGACGATTTCAAACTGGGATTCATTCAGATTCAGCATTGCATTCTCCCTTTGCTTTCAAATGATTAAAACCGGACGGACTCCATTCATTCCCCGGGCATAAGCAGGAAAGCCCTGTGACGCATTACAGTAACATTCAGAGCAGACTTTTCAACCCCGGATTCCGGTGTCATTGCGAAAAAGGAAGAAAGATTTCCCGAAAGCTGCAGGAGAGCAGAAATGCGGCAGCCGGAAATCCGCATGCTATGCTGTCTTTCCTTTTTCCAAGGAGTGTCTCACCATCCCTGCTTGCTGTTTTTTACCGAAATTATTTCCGGGCAATCTTGACATTTTCCAGTTTGCAATTATATTTTCTATTGTATCGATACAGATTTCCCGGAAGCCCAAAGTCTCAACAATGCCGATGCAAATGCGGAAAACATCAAGGGATGAATCGAAAAGCCCGATCCGCCTGCATGATGAAATGCGGGAGGGAATTATGCCGAAAGCCAATCCGGCATATGTCGGCAAAACATCCAACATGGATTCGGAATATCCAGAGCAGTCCGCCGCCTCCGGCAGGAATTTCAAGAAATACAGAACAGAAAAGAAGGAGATCAATCATGGCAGCTCGAATTTCCACAGATTCCGTCAATTGCCAATGCTGTTATTTTCAGCTTTCCGACAGCGCTTTTCTGGAAGTTTCCGGTCTGCCCGGCAATGCCGTCCGGGTGCGGATGCAGCCTGAATTTCCGTTCCGCGAGAAAGAGGAATTCATCTTCGGAAAATACCAGGCGCTGCAACCGGACGTCGAAGAAACGCCGAAAGACTTTATCATCCGGTTTCCCGGAATTTCCGTCCGCCTGAACAAGACGGAGGAAACACTGAGCTTTTTCAATGAAACGGGAGAACGGCTTCTGGGAGAGATCCCGGGGAGCCGCTTCTTTCAGAAGAAAAACAATTTCCGCTCCGCCGGGATAGCCTTCGACTCGCCGCCGGATGAGGCATTGTTCGGACTGGGGGAATTCCAGGACGGCGCCTTGAACATCAGAAACCTTCCGCGGCGTCTGATTCAGGTCAATACGCAGGCATCTCTGCCGATGCTGTATTCGACCCGGGGCTACGGGCTTCTGTGGCACAACTACAGCATGACCGAATTCAACCCGGGGAAAATTGCGATTCCCCTGACCAAAACAGGCGAAGGCCAGTCGCAGGAAATCGAAGTCACGACTTCCGAAGGGGGAAGCAAAGACTCTTCGAGCCTTGCCCTCTGGCGGGGCGAATTCCGAACGGAGGAAAGCGGAGAATTCGCATTCGCCCTGGATTGCGGACAGGTGATGACCCGCACCCATGTTCTCAGGATCGACGGGCAGACCGTCTTTCAGCGCCGGAATTTCTGGCTCCCGCCGTTCATGGGCGGGAGAATCCGCCTGGAAGCGGGGCTCCATCGTGTAGAAGTCGAGAACGAATCCCGCGATATTCCCGTTCTGACATACCGCGCAGACCGGAACCGGACCGTCTTCCGTTCCGATCTCACGACCGGAATCGATTACATCGTGTTTTCCGGGAGCGCACCGGAAGTGACGAAGCATTTCCGGGCCCTCTCCGGCCAGGTGCCGATGCTCCCGAAATACGCGTTCGGCTACTGGCACTGTCGGGAACGCTACGTCAGCGGGGAAGAGCTGCTGGAAAACCTGCGCGAATTCCGGAAACGCGGCCTGCCGCTGGACATTATCGTGCAGGACTGGCAATGGTGGGAGGACGGGAAATGGAACTCCATGGTGTTCGACCCCGTCCGTTTTCCGGATCCCGCGGGCTTGAATGCACAGGTGCATGCACTGCATGCCAGAAGCATGTTTTCCGTCTGGTCGATTGTCACCCGGACATGCGAATTCGGAGAAACGATCCGGAAAGAAAACGGATATATCGAAACAACCGACTGGATCGATTTCTCCAATCCCGCTGCAGCCGCCCTTTACTGCAAACATTTCAGCAGTCGCCTGATGACGACCGGAATCGACAGCTGGTGGTTTGATGCGACCGAACCGGAGAACGATGCCTTGAAAGATCGGAAGATCCATCTCGGCGAAGGGAATTTCTACCGCAACATCTATCCTTTTCTGGTCAATTCCCGCGTCGGAGAAACACTGCGGCAGAAACAGCCGGAACGGCGCGCGCTTGTCCTGACCCGCTGCGCCTTTTCCGGCCAGCAGAGGCTCGGGCAGGTGCTCTGGAGCGGCGACGTCGGAAGTCAATGGCAGGATTTCCGGACTCAAATTACCGCCGGTCTGGGCACCATGCTGACCGGCCTCGCCTACTGGACCAGCGACGCGGGCGGCTTTTTCCGGCCGGAAAACCAGTATGACGATCCGGAGTATCACAAACGCCTGATCCGCTGGTTTGAATTCGCCACATTCTGTCCGATCCAGCGCATTCACGGATTCAAGAGCAGAACGGAACCATGGCGTTTCGGCGAAAAGGTGGAGAAGATCTTCCGCAAATACCTGGAACTGCGCTATCGTATGCTGCCCTATATCTACACGCTGGCAGGGGACGTCGCAACCCGGGGATACACGATGATGCGTCCCATGGTCATGGATTTCGCCTCCGACCGGGAGGCATTGCGGAATGAAACGCAGTATATGTTCGGTCCGGCCATTCTGGTGGCGCCCGTATGCGAAGACACGGAAACGGCGGAAGTCTATCTGCCGGAAAAAGAGGAGTGGATCGATTTCTGGACCGGGAAGCGTTACCGCGGCGGACAGTATGTCAGCGTGGACGCTCCGCTGGACCGGATCCCCCTCTTTCTGAAAGCCGGCTCCATCCTTCCATGGGGTCCCGCAATGCAGTATGTCGGCGAAAAGGACGATGCGCCGGAGTTCAGAATCTGCGACGGGAAGGACGCGGAGTTCATGTTGTACGAAGACGACGGAACCAATTACCGCTATGAACAAAAGGAATTCAGCAGAATCCGTTTCTTCTGGAATGAATCGAAGCGTCAGCTCACAATCGGAGAGCAGGAGGGAGAATTCACGGGCATGCCGCGCGACAGGGTATTCCGGATCTCCAGATTCTCGTGCCCGGAATGCTGCGTGACCGTCCATTATCACGGAGAAAAGCTGGCTATTGATCTTCCCCGGTAATGCCCCGCGCTTGTCCGCGCCTTGCGGAACCATGGTAAGTGCCCAGCCAGCCCATCTGGATTTGAGGCAGACAGCGTGGTATGTTCTGCCACAAACCGGAATAATGGGAGGACGGCATGGGACGGGAAGGACGAGATTATTGGGAGGCACAACTGTCAGAATATTGGGACAGCGGCTTGACGATTCAAGAATACAGCGAACTGAAGGAACTTCCTTACGAAAGTAC
>CALXRI010000047.1 GCA_944390795.1 uncultured Victivallales bacterium | reverse complement strand
CTCTTCTGTTGGAGTTACAGATAACATACCACACCTTTTCAATATTACAATATAAATTTATGCAACTTTGCTTAAAATCCCGCACTCTTATAGCCGCAGAGCCTTGCAATTTCCGCAATGGGCATTCCCATGTAGCAATTCAAATACCAACGGCTCTTCTCCAGCCTCGCATGTATCACATACTGCATGGGAGTACAGCCGTAACGCGAATGGAAAAAACGAAACAGAGACCTCCGCGACATCCCCGCCTCCCGCGCAAGATACGCAATATTCGCAAACCGCGCAGGATTCCGTCTGATGGACTCGGTCAGTGCAACCGCCATCTCCTTTGCAGACGGAATGCCTTCCTGACCCAGTTCAAGCAGGCACCCATAGACAAGAATCGAAAGTTCCTTGCGGAGAAATTCATGTCCGTTTCGAAGCAGTGCCGCCACGGCAGCCAGATATTTTTTCACCCGTTCCGATCGTTTCAGAAAGAAAAGATCCGATTCGATCTCGGAAAAAGGACCGCAGAGACTTTCCAGCGTATTGGAATAAAGAATCAGAAGGGTCTGTTTTCGAAAATGACAGCCGTCCGGAACACGCAGCACGACTTTCTCCTCTCCCCGATTGAAAAAGACGTTGCCGGGGCGAAGTTTGAAAATCCTTTCCCCGCAATGCAGTTCCACCGTTCCTGACTGGACAAAATGAAACGCCCAGTAAGTGCGTCCGTTCCGCCGGATTACAATCTTCCCGCCGCTTTTCAACAGAGTCTCCTCATAGCAGAGCAGCTGCAATCCGGAAAAGCATTTGGATACCGATTCTTCCGTATCCAGATAGGAAATCTCCTCCAGATGCGATGTCTTATACACTCTCTTCTGAAAGCCTTTCTCCATGTCTCCTCCTTTTTATGGCACTATAATTTAATTATTTGATAAAATAATACAATTCATGTCTATTGAAAAATAAAACTTTTTATTTATAATCATAAAATATGACAGGAATATGAGTCGGCAAGACAGATTTTCCCGCAAGGACAAAAATAATTTCGGGATCGACATCTGCAAAGAAAAGGAGGGCATATGGACAAGACGAAAATGCTGCGGATTGAACCTTTCCGGAATGCAACAGTCCATACTGAAAAAAGCGGAGCTTTCACCTTGATAGAGCTCCTTATAGTGGTTGCCATCATTGCGATTCTCGCAGGCCTCCTGCTCCCCGCTCTGGGAAAGGCACGTCAGAAAAGCAGGGATATTGCCTGCATCAACAATCTGAAACAGCAGTATCTGACATTCATTCTCTATGCGGACACCTACAGGGAATGGACGGTGGGAAAAACAAGAATGGATCATTACGGAGGTTTTTATTCCCAGATCTTTGACCGGGTCGGACTGCGGAAAAAAAGGAGTTCGCAGGATCAGGGATATCTCTGCGCGACGTTGCAGACAGGATACTATATAGACGCAAATGGAAACAGGTGGCTGGCGGACCGCCAGGATCAGAACTACCAGATGAGCGGCAGCATGGGGGACCCGGCAAGAGAATCATTCCGGCACTATTACGCAAATGCGAAATGCGGCTGGGGAGCCTGGATCAGCGAGGATGAAAAGGATATCTTCTTCAAACCGTCCACAGTCAAGCATCCCTCCTTCCTTCTGCTCACGCGCTGCGGGGTGAGAGACAACGCCTACTATTTCTTCTATCACTCGGGAAAGGAGCAGATGGCATTTGTCGACGGAAGCGCGAAGGGATTCCACTACAACGAGATGGGAATCTATAAAAAGAATACGGTATGGTGGGCGTTTCCGGTAATCGGATACCCTGACATCTACCATAATCTGCAAACTGACGCATGATTCGCAATCATAAGGAGATGTCGAATGAAATCATGGATGCTGAGCTGCATCTTTTCCGCCGCGTCCGTCCTGGGATGCTCCGCCGCGGAATTCACGCTGGTTGAAAACGGAAAGCCGAATGCCTGGATTCAGATGAATCCCGTGCCGTCCGCACAGGAATATCTGGCGGCGACGGAACTTCAGACCTATATCAAAAAAATCTCAGGAGCGAATGTCAAGCGGAAAACCTCGCCGGGAAGCATCTCGCGAATGGCCGCGTCCACAAGCAAAGACACCGTGAAAATCATGCTTGTGACACTGGAAAACGGAAAGCGCCTTCTGCCGGAGAAAACAGTCCGCAGACTGGAAAAAAGCTCTTCCGCGGAAGCCTTTCATCTCTTCGGAGAAGACTCGCCGCAATCCGGGAAAACCGTTTATATCGCGGGGAAAACGCCCCCCGCCCTGCTTTACGGCGCCTATGCGTTTCTGGAGGATTATCTCGGCGTCCGGTTTTTCCATGCCGGACCGGAAGGGGAATACTGTCCGAAACAGAAAAACATCCGCCTGGAGAAGATCGACGATTTCCGCGAACCATGGCTGAAAACCAGAAGAATGTCCTGCTGGTCCGGTTCCGTCGCCCCCTGGAAAATGGAGGATGTCGAAACCTGGCTCACGCGCCGCACCTATCACTGGAACATCAACCACAATTACAGCGATCTCGCCAGAAAGAACCTGGATCATGCGGCCTGCGGCAATCTCCGGATCGGCGGCGGCGGTCATTTGACATTTGAACTCTCCGTTCCAAAAAGACTCTTTCAGAGCCGTCCCGAACTTTTCCCGCTTCAGAAGGGAAAACGCGTCTGCAATGAACGTTCCCAGCGCTGCCTTTCCAATCCCGAAGTAAAGAAAATGGTCACGGACTACATCGTCCGTCATACCGCATACGGGGCATCCTTCCGAATCAATTTCCATGACTCCACGGACGGCTGGTGCGAATGCGCCTCATGCATCCGCTACGGTACGGGTCCGGACGGAAAATACTCGCTCTCAAACCTGGCGCACCGCTTCACGGTTGAGGTCGCGCAGGAGGTCCGCCTCCGGAATCCCGATGCGGAACTGAGTTTCCTGAGTTATTCCGACTATCGCAATCTGCCCGGCATGCCTCTCGCTTTCCCGCAGGGCCTTCTCTGCATCTACTGTCCGCATCAGAGGTGTTACGTCCACGCGCTCAACGATCCGAAAGCGGAATGCAATGCGTCCTTCCTCAAGCAGTTCAATGAATGGCGCTCACAAACCTCCGCAATCGGCATCTTCGACTATTATGCCTATTCGCAGTCCCCCTACTGTCCCCTTGAATATACGCTGGCGAAGGACATGCGCTTCTACCGGGACTGCAGACTTGACACATGGATTGAGGACTGCACAAACAAATTGCTTCCGATCCCCGCGAGCAACTGGCAGTTCTATTATGCCGCCTCCAAACTTGCCTGGAACGCGGATCTGGATATCGACAAGCTCTTCGACGAAGCATACACGCTCTACTACGGTGCGGCATCCGAGCCCATGAAAAAATATCATGCATATCGGCGCACACTCTGGGAATCCGTTCCCGGACATGCCTCCTACGGCGGACCGAGGCGCTATGGCTACTGCCTGACGGTCGCCGGCGCGGAAAAACGTCTGACCTCTTATCTCGCGGAAGCGGAAAAACTGGCGGGAAATGACCCCATGCTCCGCAGCAGAATCGCCATGGACCGGAAATTCCTCCGGGACTACTGGATCGCCGAAGCGGAAAAAATCCGGAAGAACACCACTTCTTCCGGCATGGTCCCGGCAAGCCGCCGGAATGCGCCGGTGAAAATCGACGGCAATCTTGACGAAGAGGCATGGCGCTCCGCGCAGTTTGCAACCCCCTTTCTGACACTGAAGGAAAAAAGCGAACCCGTGGAGGAAACCCGCGTCAAGGTGCTTTATGACGATGACGCCTGGTATGTCGGATTCGAAGCGATGACCGAACACGCCTGGAGCAAACCTGTCGCGGACGTCCGGACACGGGACGGCGACGTCTGGCAGGACGACAGCGTGGAACTCTTCCTTGCGCCGCCGAATGCGGAATATTATCACCTGATCGTCAATTCCATCGGAACTCTCTATGACGCACGCAGCCGGAACCGGGCATACGATTCCGGCGCAGAGATCAAAACACGCGTGCTAAAAGACCGTTATATTGTGGAAATGCGCATTCCCGTAAAGCCGATGGGACAGCCTGCCATCCGGGAGGGCGCCGTCTGGCAGCTCCATTTCGGACGGAACTGCCGGAATCTCCAGCCTCCGAAGTCGACGGAAACCAGCACCATCGACGGTATTCCGCCTCATGAACAGACCATGTTCCGGCGGACGGCAACCGGAATATCCGTTCTCGCCGACGGCAGTTTCACACGCGAAAAACCAGTGCCGGAAAACCGGAGAAAGACGATCTTCAGCGACACCTTCCCCGCAGCATGGGGCGCGAATCTGGCCAAACTGGCAAAACGCCCCGGCAATAAAAACGTGATCGAGCTTCAGGATGTGATTTATACCATGCTTCGTCTCCCGAGAAACGGAAAGCCGCTAAGGGTTGCGGGTGAAATCCTCGCTTCGGGCAGGGGAAAAATTTCCGTCACCCTTTCCGGCTGCATCCGTTCCGCGGGCGACAAACGCCCGTTCGGGCATGAAAAGAAGATGGAGATCACGGAATTCGCGCTGACGGAAAAGAGTTCCGGACATAAAATCGCATTTGAAACGGAACCGGATTTCACGGGCTATCTTTATATCCGCGTCAAAGGCGGATGCGCCGTCATTGAAAATGTCTCGCTCTCCCGCTGATCCGTTCCACGCTGCATTTTGGCGGATTGCGGGGAACCGGAATCCTGACTCGCGGAGACTCCGTTCACGGGAGGCAATACCAGAATCCGATGACACGCTTCCTGTGCCGAGGATGTCTTGCCCGCATGAACCTCACACAGGCTTCCTGCCTTCATCACAAAAGGCGGAGGGAGATTTTCCCGACAGATTCCGACGAACGGGTCAAGGACGAAATACTGGAGATTTATGCGGAGACGCCATTGTCTGATTCGGATGAACCTGATATCTTTCTGCGATCCCGGCTGCGGTCCGTTCCCCGCGCAGCGCGTGCAATGCGACACGGCTGTTGAATTCGGGCTCATATATCTTTTTCATAATTCCCTCCCCTTCCCTTCCATGTTGATTCAGCTGTGCATTTTCCGCCAGGCCGGTCAAGTTGTCCTGTTTTCAGAGGCAAGCGCAGATTCCAAATTTTCCGGAACTTTTTATTCGACAAGAACTGCCACGGGCCAGAGATGAGGCTTGTTATAGCATCCGGAACCCTTTTCTGCTGCCAGTGACAAGCCCTGCTTCGGTTTCCTTCCGCCGTCCCTGTCGGAGACATAAAGTCCAAATCCCATATTCCATCCGGGAATCAGTTTGGCTGGCAGAAGATAATCTGCCGGAAACACAGCCTCGTAAACATAACCGTTTGACGTCCGTGTGAATCCTGCTGGAATTTCGCTTGCGAGCACTCCGTTCTTCGGGGCGGCAATTCCCAGTGTCAATTGAATGTCCGGCGACATTGCACGCCAGACCTCGCAGGTTTTCCCGTTGGCAGCCGGCATTAATCCATATTCATAGTCGTCATCATCACATGTTCGGCGTCCAGTCTTCATTGCGGAGCAGCGAGTGTCGAAATAGACCTGCGCGATGTCATCTCCCCAACGGTATCCTGCCCCGGTTCCGGCGGAAAGGACATCATCTGTGACCTCGATTCTCAGATGAAGTCCGCTTTTGTTCCATGCAAGTTTGAAAGATGCCGCGAAATCATCTTTTCCGGACGGGACGGCATCAACGAAGTTGTCAAGCCGTATGGACGGAATTTCATTCCAGTCTCCGGAAAACCTTCTGACAGCAAAAACCGAAAAATCAAACTTCCCATTCACAGTCTCTCCGTCAATCGAACACCGATAAGGAATTTTCAGGCGGGTAATGGCATTCGGAACAATCGGATGACTGAGCCTCACCGAAACTTCCTGACGTCCATTGGCGGGGATGGCAAGTGCATGATGCTGCCCTTGAACGGCAAGCGATCCGTGCAGTCTGCGGGCAAGAGAATTTGTCAGGACAAGGCGCAGACGCCCGGTCGATGCAAACTCTGCGGAAACCCGGCACGGCAGTCTGCCGGAATTCTGTAACACTGCCCTGGATATGGCATCGGAAAATCGCTTCCCGTCATTTGTCCGCCCCCGGACGAAAACTGGAAATGGAGAAACGGAAAACACTCCATCCGCCCGCGGCTGAAACGCCACTCCCATCAGATCGACATACTCCGCTCCCGCATAATTCATTCTCGCTGTCGGCGCCTTCTTCAATCCGTTTTCCACTGCGGGATCTTCATTCCAGACTGCAGCGACAGGACACCCCTTTTCATCTTCCCAGACCAGACATTTCGTATCAGGCGCAAAGGTATAATCCCCCAAATAACGTTTCGGATTGCCCAAAATGCATCCCAGCGTATTGGGAATTTTCTGGAATGCTCGCGGTGTCAGCATAAAATCCAGGGAAAAGTTGCCTGTATTGCTGGCAGATGACGTTCCGCACCAGACACGCTCAAAAGCAGTCATGTAGACCAGATAGGACCGGGCATAATAGGCGGCGCTGAGTTTTTCTGTTCTGCCCATGTCATAACTTAAGGTCCCTCCCCTCCAGCCTTCCCCCATCCAGGAGACCATCTGATTGTCCCACTCCGGAACTGCATAAGGGTAATAATGCATTCCTTCGGGAATTGCTATGGGGCAGTTTTCATAACCGGGATGCTTTTTCGTCATGGCAAGGAGGGCATTGAAATTCGGATATAAATCGCGTATATCCTTGAAATAGGCATGCGCGGAAACGAAATCCGTTTTCGTCAGTCCGGCAATGCGTGCAAGGAAACGGTCATACTGCGCAATGCCGCCGTGTTCATACATATTGCAGTCGCCGGCCTCGTAAACCATGGCGTCGGGATAAACGCTCTTGATTGCATCGCGGATCGTCTTGTAAAATTCCGGATAATGAGGATCGTCCTTGATCTCCTGCGGCCATTCCGAGCCGACATCGTAGGCAAAACAGGGATTCTTTCTGACCTGTGAGACAATCACATCACGCAGTTTTTTCCGGTAATCGCTGTTCCAGCCGGTCAAACGGTAATCATGCAGCAGCGCTCTGTCTTTCTCCCACAAAGCCTTGCCGAAATCCCGGATATAAAAAAAAGTATGTCCCGGCGGTATTCTGAGCTCCGGAAAAAGTCTGGCATATTGTTCGGATGAGGTTCTCCATGCAACGGCGACGTCGAAAATCAATACGCGATTGTCCTGATATTTCTTTCGAACTTTTTCCGATACGGCGCGGGAATGCCCATTGGCGCCAATGCCGATACGGCGCAGACGTTCAACAAAAAAGGAGTCAATATCCCGCAGACGCGAGCTGTGTCCGGAATACCCAAGAGAGAAAACTCGTGCCGTCCGATGTGTGTTGTCCAGAAACGGCATGACAGCAAAACGGAAGAATTCCTTGTGAGACGGGGAATAATCAATCCTGACGACATATACTCCATCGGGAAGCTTTCCGAGATTGAGGTTCACATCCGGGTATTCCCCGTTGCGGAACGAGTAATCAAAACTTCCACGGCAGATTTCCTTGTTCCAGAAATTCCTGACCGATACAGTTGCCGTCCCGGAAACCGAGCTTTCCAGCGTGGACAGCTCAAAAGGAAGTGTAATCACCCCGCCGCTTTCAAAAAAAAAATCATTCTCCGGAGCGGCCGTGACCGGCGGAGCGGAAAAATCAGTCGCCTTTTCCCCTTTCTCCAGCTGCAATGCGTCAATCGCGACATGATTCAGCGCCAGGAACGGTGTAATGGCGCCGGCCCCGGGAGGAACCGGAAAGGCAAATTCAAAACGCTTCCAGTCTCTGGAATCAACTGTGAATGATTCCCGCATCCGAAAGCCGCCGTTGGCGCCCTGCATGTCGCATGTCAGCGAACCTTTGCCCTTTGCAAAAAAACTGAATGTATACTTCCCCGGGCTCACCGGAACACTGCCAAGAGTGACGCCAATGCTCGAATCGGTTGAAATATGATACTTTCCGCAAAGAGAACCGGAATCTTTCAGGCAATCCATAAAACTGACCCTGTGTTCCGTTGAGCAGTTCAGATACAGCATTTTCTGGGCGAAATAGGGATTGGGCAACAGGTTCCTTCCGGTTCCGGGGAGTTCAAGATCATCCGTTTTCTTCAAATCCGCCTTCCCGGACGACGCTCGATCCGAGGAGCCTTCCGTGTTGTCGGACATATCAATCTCAAAACTTGTTTTCAGACTGTACGGGGTCAGGCGGAAACCATTCTTCCAGCGGTCAAAATCCAAGTTGCCGGAATAGGAAACCGAAACGGAGTCCGCTCCAGCCTCTATCCTGACAACACGCTTTTTGCCGGCTTTAGGTTTTTTATTGCCGGACTCGCTCAAAGAGTATTTCACTCCACCCGCATCCAGTCCGGTATAATTGCTGCATCGGAAAAAGAATCCTCGGTCCGTTGCCTGCTTGCCGTCTGGAGTCGTATACCCCAGGGAAACCCTGATCTTATTGTCCGGAGTCAGTTCTGCTCTCATTTCCCAGGGGCATGTTGACGGGACGGGAGCGTCCTTCTTGTGAAAAGCCAAAAGACCCCGCACGAGGAAACCGTTTCTATCTGTCCGGCAATCTGTTATGCAAATGCCTTTTCCGTTGTAACTCTTTTCAATCCTGAAGCTGCGTCCATTGGTAATCCAGCCGCTGTAAGGTGTTTTGATGTAGAAAAAGCCTTCCAGGATACGCTTCCCGTCGGAAATGACCTGAAAGGAACCCGAATTCCGGAACCGGATTGATTTTGAACCGAAATTCCACGTAAGGCCTTCCGGATGAAAGGACGCGCTTCCCCCCACGGCGACTCCCATGAGCAGCGCCAGCACTCCAGTGATGATTCTCTTCATTGCGTCTAAACTCCTTGTTCAATTTGTATAAGTGAATTTACAGATAAAATCGGCTTCCGGCAGAACTCATGCTTTCCGTCATCATTCTGGTATCCACGCATCCGCTCTTTCCCCGAACTGCTGTCCGTTGCGGTAACTCCTCACACTGCCGTCTGCAAAGATGAAATTGCTTCGCTGTTCGTGCCGGAATGCCGCACGCCATTGCGGAGCGCCGGAAGCGACATTGTTCGTGTAAGAGGGCACGTGATAGGAAAACGGACGCGCTCCGAAAGAGGCAATATAACTGCTGCTGTTATACAGAGGAGCTTCAACGGCAATCACGGAACCGGTAACAGCAGACAGCTTCTGCTGACTCCGAATTTCTTTTTCGACAGTATCTGCATAAAATCTGCCCCATGCCCCGCACTGAGGACTGCCGTAACTTTGAAAACTGCTCTCGCTCGTAAAGGCAATAGTCGCCACATAAGAAAGAATCACTTTGGGCCGGCAGGTCTGCACCAGAGGAACAAGCACGGTGGATGGACACTGAACATATTTGTTGAACGCAGGTCGATACTCAGTGTAATTTGCACCCCGGCATAAATAAGGAAAAATGCCGCTGATCCATTTCAAGTCGCTTGCCGGCGGCAGCCAATCCGAATAATCACCGGCATAAAGGACAGAACAAACTCCGAATTGTTTCATCATCCCTGCGCAGGATATCTGCTTTGCCTTTTCCCGCGCCTTGTTCAAGGCAGGCAGAAGCATTGCCGCAAGAACAGCAATCACAGATATGACAATTAAAAATTCTATCAATGTAAATTTTTCATTCCATCTGAAGTGAGATTTCTGAACCATCCTGTCACTCTCCTTGCATCTCATTCTTCTTGTCATGTCTGTTCCCTTTCCTGCAATATGCCTGCATCAGCCTCTTCAGTTTCACTGCCGCGTTTTTTCCCGCAGCTTCAAAAATCTTCGTATCATCCATATAATGAATTCGGAATCTTTTCAGCAGAGCGGGATGCAGGATTTCCGCCACCTGCGGATACAGCAGGAGCTCCGGCACCTCTCCGGAACAATGCCTCAAAGTTTCAAAGAGAATCTGGTAACGGCTGCATCCGCCGTCGGAAATCAGCATGTCGGGTTTATATTGCGCCAGAATCCGCGGCAGACGCATCGGGATATCCTCCATCCCCAGGATGAAGTTTTCCGGCTTCAGCAGATTTCCGGAAAGACTTTGAAACGTAGTGAAATATTCCATGCTGTCAGAAATCATGACAACCCGGCGATATCCTCTCCTGCGAATGAAATCAAGACGGTTCTTCAATGACTTCCGATAATCGAACGGTTCAAAATTCGCTTCCGGCAGATCATAATGCCTGATATCATAATACACCGTCGCAACTGTCGGAATCCCCTTTGCGATCAGAGCCTTGATCAAAGGAACGGTGCCGGCGTCCATATAAAACAGGATTCCTAAAAGACGAAGGTCGGCAATCTCGCGGATTCTTTCCTCCAGCGAATTGGAATAGAGGCGGGTGAAATTGATAAATGTCCGCATGTCATTGAATTCGCGGATAAAAGAATACAGCATCGGTGTGCAGATGAAGGACGGACTGTAGCAGTCGCTGTTCAGCAGACCGATATTCCGGATTCCCGGCATAAACTTCTCCGGATTACTGAAAATCCCGTGTCGTCCGGGAAGTTTGATGCACCAGCCTTCTGCCAGAAGCTCCTCAACCGCCCGGTGCAGAGTAGGACGGGAAATGCCAAAACGCGGACAGAGCGCACGTTCGCTTTCAAGCGGTACCGGTTTGCTCCCGCTTTCGGCAACTCTCATTCTCAAATAGTTCTTGACCGGCTCCGTCAGTTGTGTCTGTCTGAGTTTTGCCATTTATTCAAACCTTCAATTGGTAAATTTAATATTACCAAATTATAATTGATAACAGATGAATTTTCAAGATGCAGAAAGTAAAAAAAACGATATTTTCAGATTCCGGTGCAGATTCCGTTCGCACGATTGACTTCTTTTGTGCTGATGGCATATGAGCAGCGTGAAATTCAGTCGGAAACAGTATGAGGGGATCGGGTTCTTCCGCTCTTTATGCGGAAAAACGGGAAGAAAACATCACCTCGGAAGCTGTCTGAAGGATATTTTGAGAACCTGGAAAAGTTTTCGGAAAACTCTGTGAAAAAGAAGCGCATGATTCCATCAGGCTCTATCTTTTCTGTGTTCTGATGGGAAAGAGATTCCGCGTCTGAAACGGAAGGAATTCCGCTGTCCCAAATGTTTTTCTTGTTCTGTCAACGCGTATTCCTGGTGTGCAAGGCGCAAGTATGGCAAGACGGGTGCAATCGGTTTCCCCATCCGTTCCAGCTGAAATATCAGATGCTCCGCTGCCGCGCATCCGTTCAAAGGGATGCCGGACGCCCCGAGATCCTGGATGCGGCGGGGACACTGCCTCCAGGAACTGCCGGTGATACTATTCAGCCCCTTCCCGAGGCTGTGGAGTTACGCTTTTCCCGGTCACTGCCAGGAGGACGGAACTCAGGACAATCAATACTCCGATGCCCTGTTTCAACGACAAGTTTTCACCAAAGAGCGTAATTCCGATACACAATGCGGTAACCGGCTCCAACGCTCCGAGAATTGCCGTCCTGGTGGGTCCGATACGGCGAATGGCAATCGCCATGAAGAGAAATGAAAGCAGTGAAGGGCATAACGCCAGTCCCAGTGCGCAGCCAAAACTGAAGAGATCGGGAAGTCTCTGCAGTTTCAGGCCGCATTTCAGCGAAATGAAAAATACCGGCAGACCGAAGCCGAGGGCATAAAACGTCTGAGCTGAAGCGGAAAGCGACCGAAGCGACGTGACTTTCAACATTACCATATAAACTGCGTAGAACAGCGCGGAAGAAAGAATGAATATCAGTCCGACGAGGTTGAATCGCCCTTCCGCACTCCCCATGGAAAGCAGCGAGATTCCCAATATGGCTGATTATCATTCCGACCAGAGTGGATAAACTTTGCCTTACATGGAAAAAGAAAAACATGATGGCACAGACCATGATCGGATATATGAACAGAATCGTCGCGGCGATTCCAGCTTCGATATGATGAAAACTCAAGAACAGAAACAGGCAGGACAGTGCAAGCAGCACCCCGCTGACTCCCATCGGCAGAATCTGATGGCGCGGCAGCGCAAATGAGTTCCGGCGTATCAGCATGAAGCACCCCAGAATGATGATTGTGAAAAGAAAACGGTAAAACAGAACAGACGAAGTGGTCATTCCCCGCTGATACAGAGGCAGTCCGAAAAGTGGATTCATTCCGTAGGTCACTGCGGACAGAATTCCACAAAGAGAGCCTGAGAAATTTTCACTTGTCTTCATTTTCCCATTCCTCTCCGGGAAACATTGCCGTGCCGAGTTTCGCGGTATAAGCGTTCAGCAGCCGGATTGTCTCATGCAGATTCTCAGGCCCCATCCCGGCCACCGCGGCAAGTTCCTGCTCGAGAAGAGGAGCCATCATTTTTTCTGCATACGCCTTCCCCGCCTCTGTAAGGCAGAGATACCGTCTCTTATGATCGTCCCCGCCCGTTTTCAACGTCAGGAGCCCCCGGGTCTTCAGAGAGCCGACAATATTGTTCACCGTCTGCTTGGGCAGCGCATAGCACTCACAGACATCCTTCTGCGTGCATGCTCCCATATCGCGGATGGTATAGAAGATCAGCATTTCATGATAATGGACGCCTCTCTTCCGACACCATCTGCGGTATACTTCACGAAAACGGATTACGGAAAATCCAATTTCCCTCAATAAATATTTTGCATCATCCGGCATGTCTTCCTCAAATGGTCCTAATCGGGACTGACAATATAATTCCTCTTCCCAAAAATTCAACACCATCAACGGAATTTATCTCATGCGGGACAGAAGCTTGAGCGATATCGTGCACATTCCGCAAAAACGGCCTGTTCATCTCGATCCGATCACGATCCCCGCAGGATGAAAGTTTTCCCGTCTCCATTCGGACAACGAAGACAATAAATTACCGCGATGCAAGCATGCGCGGTATCAGGGATTTCGCCTCCGGCGACCAGCTTGCGCAGCTGGACCGCG
>CALXRI010000046.1 GCA_944390795.1 uncultured Victivallales bacterium | reverse complement strand
CCCCTTGAGGGGCAGGCCGGTATCATGCCCTTATAGGGCAAGTGCAAGCCACCGGCTTAGCCGGTGGTTTTGACTGTGCGGTGCGGAGGGAGTCCCGGAGAGATGCGGAGGACAAAACGCATCCTGCGGGAAAGGACGGCGCCGGAAAAGGGTCAGCGGCGTTTGATTTCGGTTCCGTCGAGACGGCGCGCGCCAAGCAGCGTCCGGGCTTCCTCGAACGGCAGGCAGTAGGACGGCAGCGCGATCCGGTAGCGCGGCGAACCGAAGGTATGCCGGACTCCCATCAGATCCAGAAGCAGTTCAAACGTCAGGTCGTTCGTGAATACGCTGCCGGCATGAGAGCGGAGCGTCTCCGCCAGTCCGGGACGCTCCCTGCGCAGCGACTCGGAAAGATAGAGAAGCATCGGAATTTCCGCAATCTCCTGCACATAGGCGTCCGCGCCGTGTCCGACGCCCGGCTTTTCCGAATGGTCGGCAAGATAGAGCGCGGCCTTCACCCGGGGATTCTTCCGCAGCATGGTGAAGATCCGCTCCAGAACGCCGTCCACATACAGCACGCTCCGGTCATAGACATGCCATGACGCCAGATCCTCCCGGAATCCCTTCGGATAGCGTCGTGCATAAGGTCCGTGACTGCCCATGAGATGCAGCACGACAAATGAGCGGTCAGAGCGCAGATGCTGCGACAGCGGGGCAAGCAGCGTCTCGTCGAAGCGGGCGCGCCAGAGGATGAAATCCTCCATCGTGTTGAGCCAGACACATTCATCGGCCCCGGAAACCAGCGCCGCAATGGGGGAATCGTAGCGTCCATGCGGATACTGGTTGCTCAGAAACACCGTATAATAGCCGCAGTATTTCAGAACGTCAAAAATGCTCGGAAGGGCTGTCTTCCCATATTTGACATACTGATTGTGCGCGCTCAGCATGCAGGAAACGACCTGCATGGTCTGCACATGGCAGGAAAAGGCATTTCTCATGAGAATGAAGTCCGGTTCGCGCGATGCCGCTTTCATGAACGGCGTGGTGTCCGGTTCGTAGCCGTAGGCGCTGCAGCGGTTCCGGTTGTGCGACTCTCCGATGATCAGCACGAAAATGCCGTCCTCTCCGCTGGCTTTTTCAACATGGCGTTTCACCATCTCCATCCGTTCCGGCCCCCGCGCGGCATACTCCTCGATCACAGCGAAATACTGGAGACTGTCCGTGAAAAGCATCTTCGTGCGGTTCAGCGAATCTATGCCGGTGAGCTCCGTGTACAGCGGACGGGAAAGTCCGAGCAGAACCAGTGCAATGCACACGAGATATCCCCGGGAAACACCCCGGGAGGCGCCGATGCGGTTCAGGAAAAAGAGCCCCGCTCCGCAGAGAATCAGGAGCGCGAACAGAAGCAGGCAGAAAAAATGCGTGAAAAAGTAGTGAAGAGCTTCCGCAAGATCGGTCTGGTATACCGCCTGGATGGAGTCATAGGTGAAATTGCGGCCCGTGGCGATGTGGTGGGCAAGGATGGTCACGGGAAGCAGATAGAGGAGAAAGCCGAAAAGCAGCGTGGGCAGGAGCCGCAGACTGCGCCGGAAATGTCCCGCGGGATCGCCGCACAGCGTGTCCGCGCAGAAAAACCAGACGGAAAGAAGCATGGCGAAAGAGAGCTGGGTCACGGCATAGAACTGTTCAATCGGAGAGAAATTCAGCCATTCGCAAAGCAGAAGAACCGGGGGAAAGGCAAAATAAATCATCCGCCCCCAGGCATCGCGCCGGATCAGCGCGCCGGAGAGGAGCGCGGCATACAATATGCCGAAAAAAAACAGCGGTCCGAGCGTTCCCGGTTCGATGTAGTTTCCCGGCCGGAACAGGATATACAGCGCACACAGGAATCCGACGGAGGGAAACACCGCAGCGCAGACAATCCAGTCCCTGCGGGAAAGTCTCCGAAGGGAATCCCGGATATCCCGGAAAACTGCAATGAAACGGTTTTCATTCATGGGAAACAGCATTCCTTCCTGTTGAGGATTCCCCTGCCGAACGGCCGCGCCTCACAATGGATTCAGGATCAGCGACAGCAGTTCCCCGGCAAGCACCTTTTTGGGTTTCAGCTCCAGATTGAAACGTCTTCCGTCGGCAGCGTAAAGCGTCAGCGCATTGTTGTCGGAGGCGAATCCGCGCCCGGGTTTTCCGACCTCGTTGGCGGCAATCCAGTCAAAATTCTTCTCCCTCATCTTGCGGAGCGCATTGGATTCGAGATCGTCCGTCTCCGCGGCGAAGCCGACCAGAATCTGACCGGCGCGCTTGCGCTTTCCCAGAGAAAGCGCGATGTCCTCGGTACGTTCCAGTTCCAGAATAAGACGGCCTTCGCCCTTTTTGATCTTGCTGCTGGAGCAGACAACAGGCCGGTAGTCCGCCACGGCCGCGCAGAGAACAATCAGATCCGCCCCGGGCATCGCCTGTTTCATCGCCTCGGCCATCTCGGCGGCGCTCTCGATCCGGACAAACCGGGCGAGCCCTTCCGGAGCAGCCAGCGATACGGGTCCGGAGACCAGCGTGACGGCATGCCCGAGTTTCAGTGCAGCCTCCGCGATGGCGTATCCCATCTTGCCGGTCGAGCGGTTGGAAATGAAACGGACCGGATCGATGCTTTCACGCGTCGGCCCCGCATTAATCAGAACGTTCATAGGGGAATATCCTCAAAACCGATGGCGCGCTGCTCCCGGCGGATGCGGCGGCATTCCGGACACATGAAAACTTCGAGTCCGAGCATTTGCGCGGTCCTGTCGGACTTGCGGATCGTGACGATGTCGCCCTCGGAAAGTTTGACGCTCTCGGGCGAGTTGTCGAACACCAGCTCGGACGGACCGCGCAGAATCCGCACCTTGATGACGGACTCCTCCTTGAGCACCAGGTGGTTCAGAAGCTCCGTGCTGTTGCTGAACGCGATTCCGATTCCGACCCGGAAACTTCCGTGCGTGATGCTCCGATAGTAGGCGGTGCTTCCATGCACGGTGGAAACGCCGACGCCGTCGCCGACGACCTCCCGCGCATAGATGTCGTCGTCAATCTTCACCTGATAGCGCAGGGCGCTGACATTGTTCATATTGTGAATGAAGATATCGTTGATCGCATACCGTTTGACATTTCCTGTCATGCCGACCAGCTTCATCATCCGCGTCGTGCGCAGTTCGCCCGCCAGCAGCGCGTCGATCTGGCTTTCCAGGGAATGACGCGGGCAGTGCGGCGCGGTTTCCACGTCGCGGACCGGCATTTTCAATCGTTCCGGATAGGCCAGTTCCGCGCCGAGCATCGCGCCGTCTCCGCCGTAGCTGATCAGCAGATCGAAATCCTCCTTGTTCCTGTCCACCACGGCAACGCCCTTCTCCCGCAGGATTTTCTCGAGGGCAGAACCGTTTTTTCCGTAAAGCGCGACTTTCATTCCGCCGGACTCCTGAATTCGTATTTTTCGATGATGGAATATAGCACGGCGGCCGCGCAATTTCCAACGTTGACCGAGGTTTTCGCGCCGAACATCGGAAGCGAGACGATCCCGTCGCACATTGCGCACACCTCCGGATCGACGCCGAGCGCCTCGTTCCCGAAGACCAGCGCCAGAGGAAAGCAACAGGGATAATCCCAGACATGGGTTGACGAATCCGAAACCTCCACGGCGAGCACGCAGCATCCCGCGCGCTTCAAATCCCGCACCGCGTCGGCCGTCCGGTCGAAACGCCGGAACGGCACCGTCTTGTCCGCCCCCATTGCGGAACGCGCAAGTTTCGGATGCGGCGGCGCCGGCGTATAGCCGCAGCAGATCACCTCTTTCGCCCGGACCGCGTCGGCAAGACGGAAGATGTTTCCGGCATTGAAGGAACTCCGGAGACGGTCCAGCACAATCGTGAGTTCGGGATGGGCTCCCATGTTTCCGGCTCCGTCAGCGGCGGGAACGGGAAGTGCGCCCGGCGGACGGGCGGCGCGATCCGCCGCGATGTCCGGAAGACGAGGACCGGGAGCGCGAATGCTTCACGGGAGCGTTGACCCTTTCCGGAAGAACAAGCATCTCCTCCTCCGGCTGGATCGTCCTGATGACGATCTGGGCGTATTTTTCGATCTCCGGCATCACATAGGCGCCGTATTCGCAGACAAAGCTGATGGATTTTCCCCGGGCCCCCGCGCGGCCCGTCCGCCCGATCCGATGCACGTAATCCTCGGGATGATCGGGCAGGTCGTAGTTGACGACATGCGAAATCCCCGCGATGTGGATGCCGCGTGCGGCGACATCGGTGGCAACAACGACTTTGACCTCCCCGGATTTGAATTTTTCGAGAATCTTCAGGCGTTTCGCCTGGGGAATGTCCCCGGAGAGCAGTTCCGCCTGCACCCCGTATTCATAGAGATGATCCACCAGGTCGATGTTCTTCTCCTTCCAGTTGCCGAAAATAATCATGCGCTCGAACGGTTCGTTCCGGATCAGCCAGAGCAGCATGGCGAGCTTCTGGTTGTTGAGCACCGCATAAAAGTGCTGGTCGATGAGATCGGTCACGACATGTTCCGGTTCGGCCTCAAGCGAAACCGGATCCACCAGCCAGCGGTCGACCAGCGCAAGCACTTCCGGTTCCAGCGTGGCGCTGAAGAGCATCGTCTGGCGTTTGCCTGCGGGAGGCAGCTTCGCGACGATGCGCCGCACGTCGGGAATGAATCCCATGTCGAGCATCCGGTCGGCTTCGTCGATCACAAGGATTTCCACGGCGGAGAGATCCAGATGTCCGCTCCGGGAGTAGTCGATGATTCTGCCGGGCGTGCCGACGAGAATGTCGATCGGATCGGCGAGCGAATCCCGCTGTCCCTGATGGTCCATGCCACCGAAGATCACAAGATTGTTGAGCGCGGTGTATTTTCCGAGCGCAAGCGCATCGTTGTGAATCTGGATCGCCAGCTCGCGGGTCGGGGAAAGCACCAGCACGCGGCACGCGCCGGGTTTCCGGGACTCGGGGGGAAGCGGATTGCGCAGAAGGCGCGTCATGGACGAAGCCAGAAACGCGGCGGTCTTTCCGGTTCCGGTCTGCGCCTTTGCGGCAAGGTCCTTCCCCGCAAGGGCATAAGGCAGACATTTTTCCTGAATCACGGTGCAGTAGCGGAAATTGAGAGACTGCGTTCCCGCAAGGATTTCCGGCGCAAGATCCAGATCGGAAAAACGCGTTTTTCCCTCCTCCGGCGGCGGGGGAACCAGTTCCGGCATCGGAGGCGGAGCCGCACGGAGCGGTCTCTTTCTGGCGGAAGAGGCGGCGGGCTTCGTTTTTTTCTGCGGCTTTTCCGCTTTCCCCGCGGTCTGCCCCGCGTTTGCCTTTTTCACGGAGGAGCGGCGCTGAATGGAGCGATCCCGTTGTTTCAGCTCTTTGGGAGGAGGAGCGGACTTCGGACTCGGCCGGGAAGACGCTCTCGCTTTTTTCTGTTCTTCAGCGGCGGAGGATCCGAAAATGGAGCGTTTGAGGAGCCTGAGACGGGCTTTGAGACTGAGTCGGAAGGGACGGTCTGTTCTTGTCAGAGTTTTTTTTAACACGGCGGCAATGGAAGTTTCTTTGTTTTAAGGGTTAATGATTAAAAGTCTGAACAGATAAGGTACATCTGGAACGGCGACAATACAAGTGTTTTTATAAAATAAGCGCATTTTTTTCGGCGCTTCCCCTCCGGGAAAGGCGTTTTGACGCATGGGAGAGGAAACGTCCCGCACTTCCCGGGACATGCGGAAAACGGGGGTGGAAACAGGGAAAAACGGGAGATTTCATCTTCCCCGCACCCCTCATCCGAAAAAACACGTTTTTCCTCCGGAGCGAGCTTGACATCCGGGAAGCAGAGTCTATACTTTAGACAGCACTCGAAAAAGGAGGTGTAGCTATGGAAATCACTGTTAGCGGAAGACATTTCGATGTCACGGAACAAATCAGACAGAAGGTCGTTGATGCGCTTACAGCGGGTTTCGCGGACCTGCCGCTGAAAATTATTTCGGCAACTGCGGTTCTGGATGTCCAGGGCAACAGGGCAATCGCGGACATCGTTGTGAACATCAAGAACCTGACCGCGAAAGCGCAAGTCGAAGATTTCGATCTCTACAAGGCGATTGACGCCGCCGTCCTCAAAGCCGCCACTCAGGCGCGGAAATATCTGGACAAGCGGCAGCATCACAAGAACGGCGAGACTCTCGTCGAGCTTGAAATGAAGAACGCAGAAAAAGCCGATTCCGACGAATAAATTTTCATCAGCGGAAAGCCCCGGGACGACATCGTTCCGGGGCTTTTTTTTATTTCCGGGAGGTCCGCCGGAAAGACTGCTGACAAACGCCGCATCAGGCGGATTCACGGGCGACACCTGCTTTTTCCTGCCATTCAAGCATCCGCGCATTGCTGAAATCCAGATTGTGCGTGATGGTCTCCAGGGCGTAGAGAGTCGGATCGAAGAGCGGCGTATCGCAAGAGAGACGGCTGGAAAGCCACGCCGCCGGCAGGATCGTCCAGACCGGCAGACAGAGCTCCCGGACGGTTCTGCCGGGCAGATGCTCCGCGGCAAGTCCGCGGTAATAATCGTGCAGCGTCGTCCGTCTGCTGTCCAGCACGGTCACGCCTTTTCCGCCGGCCTCCTCCAGCACCATCGCGGCAAACAGCGTCCGGCAGACGTTCTCCACATGCGCCAGCGGCCAGCGGTTCCGTCCCTTCCACGGGCCGAAATGAAAGACGAAGGGGGAATGTTTCAGATACGCGACCGCGCGCGGCGTGATCGTCGTATCGCCGTTTCCCCAGACGACGCAGGGGCGGACGCAAACAAAGCGTTCCGGCTCCAGATGTTCCGCAAGCCATTTCTCGGACAGGATTTTGTACTTCGGATACGGGTGCGCCGCCGTGCTGTCAAAGGGAAGCTCCTCCTCTTTTTCCCCGTGAAAATCATGAAGCCCGTAGACATCGGACGTGGAAAGGTAGACGAAACGTCCGACATGGTGTTTCCGGCAGAGAAGGGCGAGCTGTTTCACGGCTTCGTAATTGGCGGTCCGGAAGAGCGCGTCGCGCCCGACATCGCTGGCGCGCGCCGCGATATGCACCACGCAGTCGTATTCCCGCTCGAAGAGGCGTTCCAGCGAGGCGCTGTCACAGAGATCGCCCGGAATCGCGTCCGCTCCCGTCGCGGTGAAGCGCGGCGCGACCTTCCGGTGGATCATGCCCGTGACCGCGCACCCCTGTTTCAGAAAATATTCCACGGCGTTGGAGCCGATGTAGCCGCCGGCGCCGGTGATGAGAACGCGTTTCTTCATCGTCTTCTCCTCCACCGTTTCACGGCACAATGCCGTATTTCCGGCCGAGCCGGGTGATCGTTTCGGCGGCGTCTCCGAGCTGTTCCAGCGTATGTGTCGCCATCACGTTCAGCCGGAGACGGCATTGTTTCGCGCGGACCGCGGGCGTTGTTCCGATGTTGGTAAAGATGCCCGCGTCAAAGAGATCCATCTGGAAGCGCGCGAGTTTCTCCTCGTCCCCGACCGGAACCGGCAGAATCGGGGAGCGGCTGTTCAGCGTATCGAAGCCCCGTTCGGTGAGCGCCTTCTGAAAGAAATCGCGGTTCCGCTTCAGGTTTTCCAGATGACTGGGTTCCTCCTCCGCAATTCTTATCGACTCCAGAATTTCCGCAACGGTCGAAGCGGGAAGCGCGCTCGAAAAGAAGGTGCTTCTCGCGTAATAACGCAGATAATCGATCACGCATTTTCTTCCGCAGGCGAATCCGCCGACGCTCCCGAGCGCCTTGCTGAACGTGCCGTAGTGCAGATCGACTTCGTCGCGCACGCCGCAGAGATCGGCAGTGCCGCGTCCCCGCTCCCCGACGGCCCAGAATCCGTGCGCGTCGTCGATCATCAGGAATGCGTCAAAGCGCCGTTTCAGCTGCGCGAGTTCCGCAACGGGGGCGAGACTGCCCTCCATCGAGAAAACGCCGTCGGAGACAATCATCCGGCCCTCCGTGCGGCAGGACTCCAGCAGGCGGGAGAGACGCCGGGCGTTCAAATGCGGATACGGCACGAGCGACGCCGCGGAGAGCCGTGCCCCGTCAAACAGCGAGGCATGATTGGACGCGTCGCAGAAAATCGTGTCCCCCGGGCGGCACAGGCCGGAAAGCACCCCGAGGTTTCCGCTGTATCCGGAGGGAAAAAGGAGCGCGCTCTCCGTTCCGCAGAAGCGTGCGAGCTTCTCCTCAAGCGCCTCATGAAGCTCCGTCTGTCCCGCATAAAGCGGCGGGGAACCCGCGCCGGAGCCGAAGCGTTCCGCAGCGCGGCGGGCGGCCTCCCGGACCCCCGGATGAAAGTTCAGGTTCAGAAACGAGTTGCTCCCGAGCATCAGCATTTCGCGCACCACGCCGGCGGGCGTCCGGACCCGGGTGACAGGTTTCACTCCCTCCAGAAGCACCATGCGCAGACCGTCATAGTAGGGCGGAGGACTGCATGCGAGTTCCGAAGCCAGAAGTTCCGTCTTGTCCGCAATGCGGCCGCCGGGATCAAAACAGCGTTCAAACAGAGTGTTCATCGTTCCGCAATCTCCTTGAAATAGTCTTCCGTCGCCCGGAGACGTTCCGTTTCCGGGATGTTCCGGTAATCCGGCGGAGCCGAGCGCATCCGCCCGGACGGCCTGCCGCCCCGGAAGAGCCGGAAGTCGTTCTCCCGGCATTCCCGGAAATCCCCCTCCCCGATCTTTACGCCCGGACACGCCGTTCCGCAGGGCACGGCATACAGAAGCTCATACTCTCCGACGCCGCCGATCAGGGTGAAGCACGGGTCAATCGAGGGGGGACACGCATGCAGAACCTCCGGAGAAAGCGCCTGCTCCAGATCAATGCGAAGGCGCATGCCAGTGTTGACGCGGCGGAAATTCTCCAGCGCATCGAAAAATCCGCCGCTCGTATCGGTTGCGAAAAGCGATTCCCGCGGAACCGGATCGTGCATGGTAAGTTCCGGCATCGCGCCGGACCGGAACGCCGCCAGATTCGCGCATCCCATCCGTCCGGACGCATAGAGTTCAAACGGGATCCGGCGCGCGGCGCACCGCGTGACGGGAATCCGTTCCGTCTGCGCATATGCAACGGCGGTATAGCTCCACGGCACGGAGCAGCCCGTATCGCCGCCGACGCATTCCGCACCGTAAAACTGCAGAACGCGCTCGATTCCGCCACCGACGCGCCGGTAATAGTCCATTCCTTTTGCTTCATCGACATTCCAGTTCTGGATCCAGATTTCCGGCGTGACACCGCAGGCCAGAAGATCGGCGCAGACCGCGCAAGCCATGTTTCGCCCGATGATTTCCGGCGGCGTGCGGAGGAAAAAATCCTCCTCTTCGGAAAAGCCGTCCATCGTGAAGAGCAGAAAGGCGGAACCGCGTTTCACAATCTCCGCGTCGGCGAGATACGGTTCTGTTCCGTGAAGCGCCGCGAACAGGCGGATGCAGGCGTCTTCGTTCATGGCTGTCCTCCTCCTTTGATCAGCATCAGTTTGCGCGGCGCGACGGATATTTCGACGGGAAGCATTCCATGCGGATCGCCGTCATATTCCACGCGGCACGGCGTCCGCGCCTCGATCCGGATGGTTCCCGAACAGCGCCGCAGTTCTCCGCATTTCTCTTTCCGGTAGAGTTTAACCAGCAGACGCATCCATCCGGGAAACGAACGGGCGCGGGTGTGCCAGAGCAGATATTCACCTTCGGCTGTGCGCGGCAGATCAAGCGCCAGTCCGCCCGCGATATACGGCATCTTCGTAATCAGCATGTGCCCGCACGCCGGAAAACTTTCTCCGTTGACGGTATAGTCGAAGCGCGGGTGTTTCAGCAGGGAAACAAGCAGCGCGCAGAAGGTGCCGAAGCGGTCGCCGAGATACGGACGCAGGACATTGGCGCGCGCCGCGACATCGGCCCCGATCCCGAGATTGCACGAACAGAGGAAATGCGCCGTTTTCCCGTTGTGCGCGATTTTCAGAACCTCCACGGGTTCCACGCCTCCGGAACGAAGCGTTTCCAGCGCGACGGAGGGTTCCAGCGGGATCTGGTGAAACGTGCAGAAATCGGGGCTGGTGCCCGCATAGAGCACGCCGAGCGGAAGCGTTTCGGACGGATTCCGCAGCAGGCCGTCTGCGACGGCGCTTACGGTTCCGTCGCCTCCGACGGCAACGACCGCGTCCACATTCCGGGCACCTGCGGCACGTTCGCCAGCCTCGCCGATGCTCCGCAGAATCACCGCTTCCGCGCCGGGGAGAAACGGCGCCCACCGTGTCCAGGCCCGGAGCCCCCTCCCCCCGTTCGAGGCGGGATTCACCAGAACAAGGAACTTTTTCCGCGCCGCGCTTCTTTCCCCGATCTCTGTTTCAGCGGACTGTTTCATTTGTAAATCCCCATTCTGCGGTAGACCGGCGTCGGCGTGCCGCATTTCCAGTTTGCGACCAGTTCGCGCGTCCGCTCCCACTCCAGCGGCAGACGCTCGCCGGCAGCTGACGCGATTTCGGCGGCGCGCGTCCGGCAGATCCACTCGCAGCAGGGCACGGGAAAGGCGCGGCGCATTCTCTCATATGCGGTCTCGAAGGAAACCTCGCGAAGGTTCCCGAAAGAGAGATTGACGAATTCGCACGGCTGCACATCGCCCGCCGCGCCGATGTAGAAGCGGTCGATTCCCCCGCAGCAGCAGCCGAGCATTTCCGGGGATTCCTCATACACCTGCGCCGTCAGAATCGGATCGTGTTTCCGGCCCGTTGCATTATAACGCTTCTGTGCCGCGCACGCCGTCTCAAGTGCCTTTGCGCCCCATTCGGAATCCAGCGATTTGCCCAGCCACAATCCGCTGGGTTTCGGATGGATCAGCTGCACATAATCGGCCTCCTGGTGCGCGGCGAATTCCATGATCGCGTCGATGCCGCCTTCGACAATTTCGCGGTCGGAAAGCACGGTGTTGAATCCGGTGAGCATGCCCGCTTCCCGGCAGGCGCGGAGAAAGTCCAGCGCCGTCTTCTGCGATCCCGGAACGCCGGTAAACGCATCGTGCCGTGCTGGATCGACCGCGTGAATGCTGCTCATCACGCCCGTGACGCCGAGTTCCGCCATCGCGGCGATTTTGTCAGGCACGGCGGAAAACCCCGTGGAATTCACCCAGACCTCCAGGCCGGAAAGTTCGCGCAGAACGGCCCGCAGACGCTCGAATCGCAGCAGAGGTTCTCCCCCTTCGACAGCCCAGGCAGCCACGCCGAACTCCCGCATTTTCCGGACGTTTTCCACAAGGGTTTCAAGCGGCAGCTCCTCCGACGGGTCCCGCCTCTGATAGCAGTGCGGACAATGATAAGCGCACGCTTTCGTCACGGAAAGCACCACGGAAACCGGACGCGGCGGACAATGTACAACCTTGTCCTCCATCGCAAGGAAAAAAGCCTCCGAAGGATAGCGCGGCATGTAGAAATCCAGCTTGTATTCTCCGGACGGGAGGCGCAGGAGTTTGTGCCGGAAGAAAATCCCCGTGAACTTCGACGCGCATAAGAGCACGCGCGGCGAACGGAAACGCCATGCGCATGCCAGCGACATCCGCAGGTAGAAAAACAGCTTTGCAAAACCCGTCACACATCTACTCTTTTTCATCGTCATACCAGAGAAACAGCAGTTGAATCAGCAGAAAACAAAGCGGAATCGCCGGAATCACCGGAAAGCGTCCCGACATGAAAAACGCGCTCAGCAGCAGGATCTGCGCCACACATGACTGACAGTTCGCACATGTCGCCGCATGCAGCGCATGTTTCCGCAGGCAGGCCAGATGCCATGCCGCAATCCCCGCCGTCATCACGAACCCGCAGAAATAATGCAATGCGCCGAGTGCGCCGCACGTTATGAAAAAGAGGAAAATCCCCGACGCGAAAAATACGAAGATCCCTCCTTCGACTGCCGCGCCCGCAAGAAACGACGTCCGCCATCCGAGTGTCACCTGGAGTGTCCGGACTCCCGCTGCGCGGTCGCCTTCCAGATCCTTGAAACTGCTGAAATGGCACATCATGGCGTGGATCAGCGCACAGAGTCCCCCCATCAGCAGAAGCCGTTTCCCGTTTGCGCCGTCCGGCATGCCGCCCGCAACGGCAGAAAAACCGAAGAAAAGGCACATCGAAATCGAGAGTCCGTAGACGGCGCACCCCAGAAGAGGCACTTTCTTTCCCGCATTGTACAGGAGATTGAGAACAATGCCGATCCCGAGCGGAATGAGCGTGACGGGCTCAACCCGGTATGCGGCAAAAACGAAAAATACCGTCAGGAGAGAGGAAAGTCCCAGTGCGGGGAGCGGAGCAAGACGCCCGTCCACCATCGGACGGTGCGGTGCGTTCAGCGCATCTTCGCGCCGGTTCCCGAAGTCGTTGAAAATCTGGTTGACGCCCCAGGCGAGAAAACCGATCGCGAGAATCACGCCGTCGCGCAGACTCCACGGAACAGGGCGGATACAGCGCGCCGCCAGCATTCCGGCAAGCACGGTCGTCCCCGTGACGAATGCGTAATACAATCGCATTGAGCGCAGATAGTAATAGAGGAACCTCATTGCACACCATCGTTTCCGGACGGGAAGCATCCTGAACAACCGTTCATTTCCATTGCTCCATGCGCCGTTGCAGACGTACCATGTATTCGGTCAGGCGCGTCCGCTCTTCCGGTGTGAATTCGTTCATGATCCCGTGAACGAGCTCCAGATAGGCGGGTTCCAGTTTTTCCAGGAACTCCGCGCCTTCCCCGGTCAGCTTCAGGCGGTAGAAACGCCGGTCGCGTTTTTCCCGGAAGCGGCGGACGAAACCGCGTTTCATGAGACCGTCGATCAATCCGGTCAGATTGGATTTGTCCACAAGCAGGCGTTCGCTCAGATCCTGCTGGGAGAGCGCCCGTTCGGCGTAGCGGAGCGCCATCAGGACGTTGAACTGCGATTCGGCAACGGTTTGATCCCGGAAAAAACGTCTTGCAATCTGCCTGAGCAGAACGCCGGACCACCAGACTCCCATCAGAGCCTCGTGTTCCGCGTCCTCGAAACGGTTGACGGAATTGAACGGCATGACAGCGTCCTTTCTCTGCAATACATTGAATTTCAAGATTCTGCTGTATATTATAACATATAACAGTTGTAAAGTCAACTGTTATATTATAAAAAAATTAAAAAAAATTGCGACAGCAATTTTGATTCGTGCAGGACTTTCAGTCCTGCCGCGCTCCAGCTGCGTAAGCTGGTCGCGCAAAGCGCGAAATCTCCTCCGGCGGCGGTTCCATACGCTAAAGGACGAGAAGCGAAGCTTCGAGAGCCG
>CALXRI010000045.1 GCA_944390795.1 uncultured Victivallales bacterium | reverse complement strand
CATCGCTCGATCAGCGGGAAAATGGCATCCCCTACGGGATTCGAACCCGTGTTACCAGGATGAGAACCTGGTGTCCTGGGCCTCTAGACGAAAGGGACTCGCTGTTTCATCCGAATGGCATCCCCTACGGGATTCGAACCCGTGTTACCAGGATGAGAACCTGGTGTCCTAGGCCTCTAGACGAAAGGGACTCGTTTTTCATCAAATGGCATTCCCAAGGGGATTCGAACCCCTGTTACCAGGATGAAAACCTGGTGTCCTAGGCCTCTAGACGATGGGAACGCGTTTTTCCGTTAAAAATTGGCATTCCCAAGGGGATTCGAACCCCTGTTACCAGGATGAAAACCTGGTGTCCTGGGCCTCTAGACGATGGGAACACAAAATTAACAGGATTCATAATTTACTTGACAAATCGGATTTGTCAAGCAAAAAATCGAGTTTATCAGCGGATAATTCCGGAAATTGTTTTGAACGCCGGGTGAGAGGCGTCGCGCAGCAGGAAGAAAATCAGCATCTCCGAAGTCACGACATGAATCCCGGCGCTCCGCATGCAGGCAAGCGCGGCGTCTTTATCGGATGCACGCCGGGAGGCGACACAATCCCCGGGAACATACACGGCATAACCGCGCTCAACGGCGTCCAAGGCGGTCTGAAGCACGCAGACATGGGCCTCCACTCCCGCAATCACCATGGTTTTCGCGGACGTTTTCGCGGTCTCCCTCCGGTATGCCTCCGCGCCGAAACAGGAAAACGCGGTCTTTTCCAGATATTTCGTTTCCGGGGGAAGAATCTCCTTGAGCCCGGCAAGCGTCGGACCGAGTCCCCGGGGATACTGCTCCGTCACGAGAAGAGGAATTTCAAGAGCCTTCGCCGCCTCGGCAAGAACTTTGATACGCGGCAGGATTTCCGCACTTTCCGCAATTGCGGAACAGAGACGCTCCTGCATGTCAATCAGTGTTACAACCGTACTGGAACTTTCCGGCATCATGATCCGATCTCCTCTCTGTTGTCTGTCGTCAATAAAAAAGCGCAAAGATTCCCATTTTGCAGCCGGAACCTCTGCGCACGTTCCCGGTGCGGCGGAACAGCCCCCGCCGCACGAATGCAGCATGCGGATTACCTGCTGTTCAGGACTTCGGCGATCTGAACGGCGTTCAGCGCGGCGCCCTTCAGAAGCTGGTCTCCGCTGACAAACATCTCAAGACCCTTTTTGTCGTTGCGGGAGATGTCCTGACGGATGCGTCCGACAAGCACGTCATACTTGCCCGTGGCGTCAACCGGCATCGGATAGATCTTCTCCGCCGGATTGTCGCAGAGCTGCACGCCCGGCGCTTTCGCGATAATCGCACGCGCCTCTTCCGGCGTGATCTCCTCTTCAAATTCAAGGTTCAGCGACTCGGAATGCGCGCGGAGAACCGGGACACGGACCGAGGTGCAGCTGATGAGCATCTCCGGCGCATGCATGATCTTGCGCGTCTCATTGACCATCTTGAGCTCTTCCTTGGTGTAGCCGTTCTCCTTGAACGCGTCAATGTGCGGAAACAGGTTGAACGCGATCCGCTGCGCCATGACCTTGACTTCGACGGGTCTGCCTTCCAGCACCGCCCGGGACTGGTCGATGAGCTCCTGCATTGCGGGCGCGCCGCCGCCGGAGGCCGCCTGATAGGTCGATGCGATCAGGCGTTTCACCTTTTTCGCCTTGTGAAGCGGATAGACAGCGACCGCCATGATCGCCGTCGTGCAGTTCGGGTTCGCAATGATCCCCTGATGCTTGAACGCATCCTCCGGATTGATCTCCGGAATCACCAGCGGAACGGTGTCCACCATGCGGAACGCGCTGGAGTTGTCGATCATCACGCAGCCGGCGTCCACGCAGGCCTTCGCAAACGCCTCGGATGTGGAACCGCCCGCGCTGAACAGCGCATAATCGACGCCCTTGAAGGAGTTTTCCGTCAGCTCCTCCACCGTGATCTCCTCGCCCTTGAATTTGAGTTTCTTCCCGGCGGAACGCGACGAGGCCAGAAGTTTTATCGAGGACACCGGAAAGTTGCGCTTCTCCAAGGTCTCCAACATCTCAATCCCGACGGCGCCCGTGACGCCGACAACCGCTACGCTCTTGGCTCTTCCCATTTTCAGGCAGCTCCGATCTTTGGTTCTTTTTCATCCGATAAACAGTATGCAGACTTCCTTCTCAATAAGGAAGTCCGTGTAATTTAACCGCTTTTCCGATTATTTCAATGAAAATTCCGGAAAAAAGAAACATTTCCAGCCTTGCCTTGTCTGAAAAGAGGATTACATTTCCAGCATGCGCGGCGGGACCGGCGCCTCCCGTAAAAGGTGAAGAGAGAGACGCATCCGCGGAACCGCCGGACACAGCAAAAACAGAAAAAACAGCAAGGAGCCGATTGTCCATGTTCTACATTGACCCCATGTATCTCGTCTTTGCGATTCCGGGCCTGATTATCGCCGGACTCGCGTCCATGTACACCCACAGCATGTTTGCGGAATATTCCCGCAAGCGCGCGTCCTCCGGCATGACCGGCGCCGAGGCGGCGGCGAGAATGCTCGCCCGTGCAGGAATCAACGACGTGAAAATCGAGCGGGTGGACGGATTCCTATCCGATCATTACGATCCGCTCGCCAAAACCCTGCGTCTTTCGCCAAAGGTCTATGACGAGGACTCCCTTTCCGCAATCGGCGTCGCCTGCCATGAGGCCGGCCACGCACTCCAGCATGCCGCCGGCTACTTTCCGATGCACATCAGAAGCCAGCTTGTCCCGATGGCGAACATCGGCTCCTACCTCTCCTACGGCGCCATCATCGTCGGCTTTCTCATGCACTCCGGGCATCTGGTCATGATCGGGGCGATACTCTTCAGCGCGGTCGTGCTTTTCTCGATCGTCACGCTCCCGGTCGAATGGGATGCAAGCGCAAGGGCGAAACGGCTGATGGTCTCCAGCGGCATCGTATCCGAACAGGAACGCGACGGTGCGGGAAAAGTGCTCAATGCCGCATTCATGACCTATGTCGCCGCCGTCATCAGCTCGCTTCTGACGCTGCTCTACTACATCCTCCGGGCGACCAGCATGAACCGCGACTGAACCAGGCAACCATTCCATATCAACAGGGGAGAACGATTATGAAGGACTGCATTTTCTGCAAAATCATCCGGGGCGAGATCCCGTCGGTCAAAATCTACGAGGACGATCTCGTCTATGCGTTCATGGACATCGCGCCGATCAATTTCGGACACACGCTTGTCATTCCGAAAGAGCATCACACCAGCTCCGCGACCATTCCCGAAGCGACCTGCGGACGCATGTTCCATGTCGGTTCCCGGATCGGCGTGGCGCTCAAGCGCGCTCTTGACGCGGACGCGTTCAATCTGCATCTCGCGGACGGCTCCTGCGCGGGGCAGGTGGTCATGCACGCCCATCTGCACGTCGTTCCCCGGAGCGCCGACGATTCCTTCCACTGGAACTGGCGGCAGCTGAAATATGAATCCGACGCGGCGCGCGATGAAATCGCCGAAAAAATGCGCAAGGCCCTCAAGCTCAATCCCGATACGGCTGGGCAATAAGCATCCGCAAGCCGCAGAGACGCGCCCGTTTCACCGCGGCGGCAAACGGCTGTTTTTTCCGCGGGATTCACTTTTGCTTCCGCTTCCAGAGTCTCAGCGCGGCGGCGAGCTGATCCGGACAGGAGGTCGGTTTTCCTCCGCACCGGATGCCGGAGAGAAGCCGAATGACGCTGTCAGGGTCCATCCCGCGCACCAGCCGTGCAATGCCGATCAGATTGCCGGGACATCCGCCGACAAACTCCAGCGATTCGATCTTATTGTCCTTGAGCACAATGCGGATCTCCTCACTGCAGACGAGATCCGAAGGACGGAACGAGATTGTTTCAACGTTTTCTCCGGCCATGGCGGCATTCCTCCTTTTTTTTCAAACAGAGGGGTATTATATCCCGGACGCGGAGAAATACAAGCCGCGCATTCCGAAAAAGCAGCCGTGCCGGCGGAGAAAGAGCCCGCCGTTTCTCCGCATGCATCCCTTTCCTGCGGAAATATCACGGAAATCCGCTTGAAACTTGTCCCGGCGAACTTATATTAATAAGTTTTAATTTCTTAACCACAAGGATGAAAAAAATGGCCAAGACCTACAAAATCGCATGCCTTCCCGGCGACGGGACGGGTCCGGAAGTCATCGCCGAGGGAGTGAAAGTCCTCAAGGCGGCGGCGAAGAAATTCGGTTTTTCGATGAAGTTCGACTCCTACGACTGGGGCGGAACGCGTTATGTGGAACAGGGCACGATCATGCCTGACGACGCAACGGAAATCCTGAAGAAATACAATGCGATTTACCTCGGCGCGATCGGCCGTCCCGACGTGGCGCCGGGCATTCTGGAAAAGGGAATCCTCCTCAAGCTCCGTTTTGATCTCGATCAGTATATCAACCTGCGCCCCGTGAAGCTTTATCCGGGCGTCGAAACGCCGCTTGCCAGCAAAACGCCCGAAGACATCGACTATGTCGTCGTGCGCGAAAATTCCGGAGATGTCTACACCGGCATGGGCGGCGTCGCGCGGAAGGGCACTGCTGACGAGGTGGCGATCCAGGAGATGGTCTATACACGCACGCAGGTGGACCGCTGCCTGAAATTCGCATTCGAGCTTGCGAAGAAACGCCATTCGAAGAAGAATCCGTGGCGCGGCCTCTCCAAGGAGGACATCGCCGCCGGAAAGACCTGCAAACTCACGCTCTGCGGCAAAACCAACGTCCTGACCTATGTCTTCAACCTCTGGGAGCGGGCGTTCCATGAAATGGCCGTGAAATATCCGGAAGTCAAAATCGACTACTGCCACGTTGACGCCACCTGCATGTGGATGGTCAAGAATCCGGAATGGTTCGACGTCATCGTCACGACCAACATGTTCGGCGACATCATCACCGATCTTGCCGCCATGACCTCCGGCGGAATGGGCGTCGCCGCAGGCGGCAACCTCAATCCGGAAGGCATCAGCATGTTCGAGCCGATCGGCGGCTCCGCGCCGAAATACACGGGACTTGGCGTCATCAATCCGCTCGCCGCAATCCTTTCCGGCGCCATGATGCTGGACTATCTCGGCGAGGCGAAGGCCGCGCGCGCGATTGAAAAGAGCGTCGAATTCGTCACCGGCAAAAAGCTCAAGAGCATGTCCGCCGGAAAGATGGGGTATTCGACGAAGCAGGTCGGAGACCTCGTCGTCAAAAATCTCTGACGCGTTCCCGCACTTCAGCCGCCGTCAGCGGCGGCTGAATCCTGACTCGGCAAGTTTCGCCTGAAACTTGCCGAGTCAGGAGGAACCGGAAAACCATAGAAAAGGATCCTCATGATTTCAAACGCTTCGCGCTGTCTCTTATGGATGGACGAATCCCGCTCCGCCTGCATGAACATGGCCGTTGACGAGCTTCTGCTGGAACATGCGCCGGAAACCGGCGCGCCGGTACTCCGTTTCTACGGCTGGAATGAGCCTTCCGCATCCTTCGGGTATTCCCAGCCGATTTCCGCCGTCACGCGCACGGGATTGACTCTTGTGCGGCGCCCGACCGGCGGCGGCGTGGTGTATCATGACTGCGACCTGACCTATACGCTGGCAATTCCGCCGGGACACCCGATCTGCGGACTCGACCGGATGGAAAGCTACCGCGCGATCCATGAACCGATCATGCGGGCAGTTCTGCATCTTGGAAAAGGAGCGCATCTGGCCCCTGATCTCGGAGAAAAACATGACCGCGCCACGTTGCAGTGCTTTGTTTCGCCCTCCCCGAACGACGTCATCGCGTCGGACGGCGTCAAGCTTGCCGGCGCGGCGCAGCGGAGAACCAGGAACGGGATTCTGCATCAGGGCAGCGTCAGCCTGAAAGCCTCCGACAAAGGACGCGATTCCATCATCCAGGCGATCCGGAACGCTTTCGCCGAAGAGCTTTCCTTTGTCTACGAACCCTTTGCCGTGCCGGATTTTCTGCTGCGCTCGGCGGAGGAGCTTGCCGTCCGGAAATACGCCACAGATGCGTGGAACGTGGACAAGGTGGCGCCATGCTGATCGCCGATCTGCCGAAACTCCAGCGCGTCATCGGCATTCGTTTCAACGAGCCGAAACTGCTCCGCGAGGCCATGACGCACACGTCCTATGCCACTGAATTCAACCTGAAATATGACAACCAGCGTCTGGAATTTCTGGGGGATGCCGTCGTTCAGATCATTCTGACGAAACATCTTTTTCACCGCTATCCCGGTCTTCAGGAGGGCGACCTGACAAAAATCCGCTCCGCGCTGGTGAATCAGGATTCGCTTGCAAAGTTCGCCCGCTCCATATCCCTTGGCGACTACATTCTCCTCGGACGCGGGGAAACCGACGCGCATGGAAGCGATCGCGATTCAACCCTTTCCGATGCATTCGAAGCTCTCTGCGGAGCAATTTATCTCGATCAGGGAGCACAGAGCGTCACGGCCTTTCTCCTCCGGGTCCTTCAGGAAAACTGCATGGAACCGGCGGAGCTTCTGCATACCATGAACCCGAAGGGAGCGCTTCAGGAATATGCCCAGGGACGGTTCGGAAAAGCGCCCGAATACCGGACGGTGACTGTCAGCGGTCCGCCGCACGATCCCGTGTATGAGGTGGAAGTTCTGGTCAATGGACGCCTGCTCGGACGCGGAACCGCGGCGAAACGCAAATCTGCGGAACAGGCCGCCGCATCGGCCGCTCTTGCCGCGATCCGCCGGGACCGAAACTGGAACTCCGGCATCTGATCCCCGGGCGGTCTCAGAGCAGTGCGTTCAGTCTGGAAAAGACGCGCAGCGCATTTCCGTAAAAAACCGCCTCGCGGTGCTCTTCGGGAATGACGCTTCTGATCACTTCGATATAGGAAGGAATGTGGATCAGCGGCCAGTCGGAACCATACATGAGTCTGCTGTAATCGTCCATGTAGGCCATCCAGGTTTTCAAATGCTCCAGATAACCGCGGTTTTTCCGGCAGTATTCCTCCGCGGTGAAATATCCTTCGGCAAGTCCGGAGAGATCCAGATACACGTTGTCGTTCTTGATCGCAACTTCGGTGGCGTCGACAATCCACGGGCTGCCGTAATGGGCGATGACAAAACGGACATCGGGAAACGCCACGGCGACTTCATCCACGGCAAGCGGGTGGGAATATTTCAAAAGCGCACGCGGCGAGGCAGTGTCGCCGGAATGAAACACCACGGGGACATCGAATTCCCGCGCCAGTTCATAGAAAGGATAATTGCGTCTGTCTCCCGGATAGACGGCGTCATATCCGGGATAAAGCTTGATCCCGACGCACTGCTTCGTGCGGAGCACCCTGCGGAACTCTTCCAGCGTCGATTCCATGTCGCAGCGGTCCAGTTCCATGCCGTTGACTCCGGCGCAGTAGACGATGCAGGACGGCTGGTTGTAATGCTCCGGATCGAACTCTCCGGCGAGATCGACAATTCCGGGATAGCAGACTCCCGGCTTTTTTCCGGGATTATGGGTCCCCATCGCAATCCCGAAAACGATATTGTTCTCCCGGAAGGTCTGAAGCAGGTGTGCCGCGGTATTCTCGTGCTTTGCTGCGAGAGCGACCCTGGCGAATCCCGGATTGTCGGAAAAATGCATATGCGCATCGATGATTTTCATTGCAGAACCCCTTCCAGCGGATGGATTTCCTCACATCCCCGCCTGAAACCCAGCCCGCTGGAAATCGAAACAAAGATTTCCGGAATGGACTGAATTATTTTTTCTTCTCGCCGCCGATCAGATCCTTGAGAAAACCGCCGACAGCCTTTCCGGTATCCTCCATGCCATCACCAAGCTTGCTGCCGGCGGAAGATGCGCCGTCTCCGAGAAATTTCCCGGCGTCGAGCGTGCCGTCGGCAATCGCTTTTGCGACGTTCACAAGCAGGGAGGACATGATTTTGCTCATCACTTCCACAGGGGTAATTCCCTCCGGCTCCGTTCCCAGCTCCTGAAGGTGAACAGGCGGAGCCATCAGCGGAACGACCCGGGTATCCTCTCTGCCCTTGATGATCGTGTAAATTCTGATGTCGGAAAGATCGATTCTGTTGATCTGCAGCGGTCTGCTTTCCGCCGGCTCCTCCGGTTCAGCCCCTTTTTCCCCGGAGGCACCGGAAGAGCCGTCTTTCGAGAGGCGGTTGATGTTCTCCTGAATTTCAGAAAGATTGCTGCGGAGGAAATTGGTCTCATAATTGAGTTCCACACCGTCCACGAGCAGCTTGTCGATCACAATTTTTCCGCTTCCGAACAGGGAGGAGGGAACAAGAACAACCTCAAAATTTCCAAGTTTGAACGCATGCGGACTGGAATACCCCGCGGGATTTCCCACGATCAGATTGCTGATGCGCAGTGCGCCGCTGAACGGTTTCAGGTCGATGCGGTCCACAGTCACGGGCACCCCCATGACCATGCTGCCGAAAGTCTGCACGCTGCTCTTGAGAATCAGCGAGAGAGAAAAATAAACAATGACAAGCAGAACTGCGATAATCCCCAGCACAATTCCGGAGATGGTCCAGACTTTTTTCTTATTGAACTTCATAAGACTTCTCCTTATTCCTTTTGAGACGCTGTTTCCGACAGCGACTTCCCGTCCCTGAATGTAATTCCTGTTGCCTCCAAATACAATGCGGAAGATTCCATTTTTTTCATAAAAAATAAAAAAAATCATGTTCCTGCGGAGCGGATCGGGCAAACGGAATGTCAGACGCCCTCCCGATCCGGTCCCCAGATGTATTTGTGAAGCTGAAGATTCAGACGGGCGGGAACCCTGTCTTCCAGCATCCACGAAACCAGACGGGGAATCTCGATCGTGCCGAAGGCCGGGCTGAACAGGATGTTCGGCGTCTGACGCGCCAGATCGAATTCCCGGATTTTCTCCAGCGCGAAGAGATAATCCGCACGGTCTGACAGTACGAACTTCACCTCATCAAAAGACCGCAGGTTCCGGAAATTCTCTGTAAACATCTTTTCCGATTCGCCGCTGGAAGGGGTTTTGCAATCCACGATGCGGATCACCTCGCCGGGCAGATAGGAAAGATCGAAGGAACCATTGGTTTCAATCAGGATGCGATGCCGTTTCAGGGAAAGCAGACGCTCGACCAGCATGCAGAGCGCATCCGCCTGCATCATCGGTTCGCCGCCGGTGATCTCAATCAGGGGAGGAGCCGCGCGCATCGCTTCGCCGACCACCTCGTCGACGGTCATTTCCACGGCCGTTTCGCATGTCTGCGCCTTGCGCGTGTCGCAATAGGAGCAGCGCAGATTGCAGCCTGCGAGCCGGATGAAGAAACAGGGCAGGCCCGCCCATGTGGATTCTCCCTGAATGCTGGTGAAGAGTTCCTGAATTTTCAGTTTGTTCATGACGTCACCTCTTTCTACGGAAAAGATTGCGGAAAAGGACGGAGTAAATCCGGGCGGAGTCCCGGAGCGGATGAAAATGCGAGGACGCATTGCCGTCGATATAGATCGTATGAATCGGAACGGAACGGATTTCAATCCCGCGGGACATGGCGCCAAGCAGCATGTCAAGCTCGAATTCATATCGGCCGGAAGGAATTTCCAGGCACAGTTCCATGACGGAACGCGGAATGCCGCGCAGTCCTGTCTGCGTATCGGAGATCCGCAGACCGTACAGGAAACGGATCAGAAACCGAGTCAGACCGTTGCCGAATGCGCTCCGGAACGGGACAGCGCCGTCAAATGCGCGGGCGCCGAGCACCAGCGCACCGGGAGCAAGCTCCATTTCCGAAAGGATCCGCTGAATGTCCGGGACCGTATGCTGACCGTCCGCATCCGCCGTCACTGCACCTGCAATGGAGTCCGGCGCATGGTCCAGCAGATATTGGAAGCCTGTTTTCAAGGAGCTTCCCTTGCCGCGGTTGACGTCATGCGAAAGGATCTTGACGTGACTCCAGCGGGTCTGAATTCCGGAAAAAATCTCATCGCAGTCCGGACCGCTTCCATCGTTTACAATGAGAATTTCATGAAGCCCGGAAGCCTGAAGCGATTCCAGGAGATGCAGCAGTTTCTCATCCGGCCGATATGCGGGAATCAGGATGCAGCAGTTCATGGTTCACTCCGATCAGTCAAAATAGTTGACGGGGGCGATATTCCCGGAAACGCCGTGCCCCGCAGCATGCCCAGCGCCGAAGCGCCCCTTCCTGTGAAACATCGCATACAGTCCGAAACGCGAGAAAATCACTTCAATCAGATCGAAACGGTAAGGCATGCACGGATTGCCGATCTTTTTCCTGTAATTGGATGCGGCGCGGTAGATCCGGCGTTTCTGCGCGGCACGGAGATTTGTCCCCGGCGAGATTTCCACACCGGGACGCAGACGACGGGTCTTCACTTCTGCAAATACAAGACGCAAACCATCCCGCGCAACAATATCCAGCTCTCCGGAACGCATCCGGCAGTCTCGCGCGAGAATTTCGTATCCGGCGTATTCCAGCATGCGCGCGGCGGCGCGCTCTCCCGCCGCGCCGAGACGCAGATGCGCAGCTTTCTTGCGGGCAAAGCGTTTCATGCGGATCCCGGCACGAAAAAGAGACTGGAGAAGATCCAGGAGAGCAGAATCAGAAATCCGATTGCTCCCAGCACGAATGAGATCAGCAGCAGCACATAGAAAAAGCAGCAGGATGCGCAGCCGCCGGCACAGCCTTCCGTCAGAATGCCGACACATCCATTGTCCCCGCGACCGGATGCCGGCTCCCGGACACGCACAGGTTCGCAGGGATTGTTTTCCACGGTGATTTCTCCGGTTCCTGTCAGTTTTCTTCGGTCCGTTCAAACAATCCCCAGACGGAGTCTCCGTGCCGGAAGGAGGAACGGAGACTGAAGCCGGAGGTGTAACGGGAGGAGATCTCGGAGGAAACCCCGTCGCAGCTCGCATCGGCGAACGGCGCGAAAACGAGATGGGATTTCACACGGACGGGAGAATCCTCAAACGAGACAATCAGCATTCCGCCGATGTCGCATGCTCCGGCCAGGCGGACCATGCGGCGGCGTTTCAGGCAGTCCGTCAGCATTTCTCCCATCGCCTCGGGATCCAGCACGATGTCGTCGATATTGATCTGAACGATTTTATTCATAATAGACCTCGCTCCCCGGTTCCGGGGCTTTGTATTTGACATCGGAAAGAATTTTCACGGCGTCGTCATCATCGCATACGGTCGCGGGCGAGATTTCCACGAGACAGTCCGGAGCGCCGTCCGCCTTGCGCGGCACCTTCTTTCCCGCAAGTTCCAGGCGTTCCGCATCGCGCTCGCAGAGCATCCGGCGGCAGGATTCGGCGGAATCGACTCCCGTGGCGTTTTTCGTCGGAGCGAAATGATCTTTCCGGGAACCTTCCAGCACCAGCGTGCGTTTTGCAAGCGGCAGCGCGTCGAAAATGAACGATTCGAGCTTGACGGCGTTCGGCTGCTCCGGTTTGACCAGCTCGTTGTTCTCATTGATGTAAGGGACCTTCTTGTCCGCGCGGTGCCACGGCATGTTGAGTCTTCCGTCCTTCGTAAGTTCCTCAATGAAGGTGCGGCTTATCACATGAATCGCGGGACTGCCCGCAAGGAACGCGAGCGTGCCGTCGGGATTCCGGCGTTCGGCGAGTTCCGCGGGCATGTCGCTGTATTCGATGATCTGAAGCCGTCCGTCGGCGATGCAGAAATTGCCGAGTTTCTCATAGGGATTCGTCTTCGGGAGCATCCGGCTGCTGATTTCCGATTTTTCCAGGCTGTGCAGACCGAGAAAGAGCGGATCCGCCATCGGAGCAAGGGGATTGTCCACCTGAAAATAGGAGATGTATTCAACGCCGCGGCGCTTCATATCTTCGAGCGCGCCGGATTTTTTGAGCGCCAGAAGCGTGCCGCCGTGTCCGTTCGGAGAAAGTGCGAGGGAGTCCGGAGCATTCATCAGGAGTTTGCCTTCATACGAAATCGCGGGCATCGTGCCCTGCGTGAAGAAGGTGATGTTTTCTTTCCCGAGCCCGAAATAAGCGTTTTCACAGAAAAATTCGCGGGTTCGCCTGTCATTGAGTTCGCTGGTCATGATGAACCAGTGCAGCGCCTTTCCGTATTTTTCCGAAACGCGGGAAATCGTTTCCGCAAAATACTGGAACAGCGTCTTGTGCATGACCGGCGTGATCGGATAGGTTCCCTTGGGACCGTCGAAACCAAGACGCGTCCCCTGCCCGCCAGCGACGACGAGAAAGGCGACCTTTCCTTCGGCAAGGAGCCGTTCCCCCTCTTTGCGCGCGGTTTCATAATAGGCCTTCTGCGCCTCATCCTTCGCGGGAAGAGGGAAAAACGGCGCGGGAGAAAGATGCGCGGGGATCTCTGTCACGGGTTTCTGAAGAACATACTCGCGGATCAGTTTGTCCAGTTCCCCGAAATCGATTTCCGAAAGCTGTTTTTCGAGTCCGGCGCGCGCCTCCCCCGTGAGTTTTTCCAGTTTGGACGCGACAAAGTCCTGTCCGTATTTTCTGAGTGTTTCAATCATCATGGCTGCAACTCCTGATCTGTGAATTTTAATTATTGCGTAATATAATGCTGAAACAGCGTGGAGTAAATACCCACTTGCAAACTTTTCCTGCATGTCAGCTCCAGCACCCGTTTCGCGATCGGATTTTCTTCGCGGTCCGCGGCAAGAGACAGAAGAAACGCCATCACGCCTTTCTCATGCGGAGGGACATGCTGCATGATTTCACGCGCCCGGACCAGCGGAATCCGCCCGAGCCAGAGCCGCAGCATCGTTCCCCGGAACGGATCGGCGGAAAATTTCTCCTCCAGGCGCACGAGATTGACCTTCCAGCCGTCATTTCCGCAGTACCATGCGCCGAAGGTGTCCCAGAAACCGGGATAAACAGATTTCCCCTCCTTCCCCGCGGAAACATGCATGGCGGAATCAAAATCCTTGCGCGACACATAATACAGCACCTTGAGAGGAGCCGTCTTCCCGTCCGTCTGCTCCAGAGCGGCGGGAGGCGCCTCGCGGTTTCCGCTCAGGGCATAGACAATTTCATAAAGCGCCCAGTCAGAGCGCAAGGCGGGATCACGCCCCACGGCGTCAAGCATCTTCCGCGCCTCGCCGTGAAGCCCCGCGTGAAGCAGAAAAGGCAGAATCTTCACCATGCGGCGCGTTCCGGTCAGCGCGGGACAGTTGCGCGCAAATTCCTCATTCAGATCCGCAAGAATTTCCGCAGCCGGTTCTCCGCTGTCAAAACGGATCCGCGCCCGGCGGACACGCAAGTCGGGATCGTCCGGAAAAATCCGCAGACAGTTCGAACACACCGCAGCGGCACGGGAAAACTGACCGAGATTGTAATACTCCCCGATCAGTTTTCCGTAAGGCTCTTTCCGGTTCGGTGCGGCGGCGATCGCCCGCTCCAGATAGGGAATGGAATACCGTCCCCGGAGAAGATACATGCCTGCGATCAGATTCGGAAGCCAGGATTCCGCATTGGCATTCGCCCAGCGCAGATATTCACTCCGGCAGACGGCATGACAGGAAGTCCCCAGCAGGTATTCGACCGTCTGCCGGTGGAACGGCTCGTTCTGCAGAAAACCGTTCTGGAAATCCCGGATCTGCGCGGCAATCTCCTTGGCAGGCGAATTTTTCCGCACCAGATCACGCAGTTTTTCCGCGGCAAGCTCTTCCGGGGACTTCGGCGGCGGCTCCGGAGGTTTCGGAGGAGCGGGAGCCTTTTTTTCCTCTTTCACATTCTGCCCGGGCGGTTCCTGCTTCTGCCCCTCCTGAGGCGCATCGCCGACCAGTTCGTTGAAAAGCTCGTTGTTCTGCGGCAGAATCCTGCCGAACTTCCCTTTCGGATTCTTCACTTCCGCAACGACTTTCGCGCCTCGTTCCACCGTCAGAGCGTAAAACAGCAGGAAGATGAATACGGCGATGAAAAACAGAAGAAAAAAAAGTCTGCGCCGGTTCAATCCCCAGCGCTCAAGGCCGGAGAGGTTCTCCGCCTGCGCCATCGCCTCGATCTCGCGGATTTTCCGGAGGGCCTCAAGTTCCGCCTCGTCCTCGCGGATCTGCTCCTTCGTCTTCCCCCCCGGAGGAGATGCCTGCGGAACAGGAGACGGCGACGAGATGACGGGGGACGCGGAAGAACCGGAAGAAGATGGCGCTTCAGAGACAGCGGAAGACCCCGTTTCCCGGCGAAGCGAAAGCGACGGAAACTTGCGGGGGACATCCGCAGGCTCTCCGCTGCTTGCTTTCCCCGGCGCTGAATCCGGAGGAGGCGTCTGCGGAGCAGGAGACGGCGACGAGATGACGGGGGACGCGGAAGAACCGGAAGAAGATGGCGCTTCAGAGACAGCGGAAGACGCG
>CALXRI010000044.1 GCA_944390795.1 uncultured Victivallales bacterium | reverse complement strand
ATCTCCCGCTACGACAGCGTCACTCTGCCGGTCAAAGACCGCTGGGGAGCCCTGATGCGCCGGGATCACCCGCTGGCGGCCAAGGAGGCGGTCACCCCGGAGGATCTGCGGAAAGAGCCGCTGATCTGTTCCCGGCGGGAGCCGCGCAACCAGTCGGTCCGCAACCCCTACGTCGAATGGTTCGGCGAAGCATTCGACAAGCTCAATGTGGTGGCCGTCCACAATCTGATTCAGAACGCTTCGCTGCTGGTGGAGCGGGGCATGGGGTGCGCGCTGACGCTGGAGTCGCGGCATGTGACCGGCGGCACCCTCTGCTTCCGGCCGTTCCTGCCGACGCTGGAATCCGGTTCCAGTCTGGTCTGGAAGAAGTATCAGCTCTTTTCCCGGGCGGCGGCCCTGTTTCTGGAACGGATTCATGAGAAATTCAGAGAATCAGAGTGATTTACCTTTTTTAACGTAGACGATATCAAAATTTCAACGGGAGGTTGTATTTTCTTTTTTCGTGATGTATAGTTAGAGGAACTCTAACAAATCCAAGCTCAGGGAGAAAATCTTATGACACCGCCGATTCGCCCGTTCAAACCATCCTACGACCGTACTCCTAAATATTCTGTCAAGGAGGTCTCCGAAATAACGGGGCTCTCATCTTATACGATCCGGTATTATGACAATGCCGGTCTGATTCCCGGCTTGAACCGAACTGATGGCAACGCACGACAGTTTTCCGATTATGCAGTAACCTGGCTGCATCTGGTGCACTGCCTGCGCACGACCGGGCTGCCGGTGGAGCAGGTCCGGCACTATATCCGGTTGTGCCAGAAAGGGGATTCCACCATCCGCGAGCGCGGCGAAATGATCTTCCGGCAGAAGAAGGTGCTCCAGCAGCAGATCCGGGAACTGCAGCGGCAGATGGAGGTACTGAAGTACAAGGAGAATTACTACAAGGAGAAGATCAAAAATCCGGAAAAAGACTACTGCAATCCGCGTACCCATGTCATCGTGCAGGAGCCTGCCGTTACGCCGGAATAATGAAATTCCGGACAGGCAGGTTCCTGCCGATTGCGGGGGATGGGGCCGCAGGGCCGCCATGTCCCGCAAGGGCATGGAATTCGCATTTCCGGCTGTTTTCAGTTCCCGCGGCGGACTGCCGGAACGCCTTCCAGATCCAGCGCGACGTGATCGAATCCGGCATCCAGAAGCGCGGGAACGATGACGTCTCGCTTCATCATAACCGAAATGAAACTGTTTTCATCGGTTCTGATCCGGGCGGTTTTCCCTTCCGCCACGATTTGAATGAACCGGTTCCGCGCAAAGAGCTTCTGTACAACCGCCTTTGCCGCTTTCAGTTTTTCCGGTTGAATCCTTTCCATCGGAAAGTTCTCCTTTCGCACCCTTTCAGACATGGAGTCCGGCACGGTAAGCCTCTTCCCATACCGACTGCTCCCGGACTTCACCTTTTTCGTAAACGCCGAGCCCGCAGATCATTCCGGCTTCGACGGAGCCTTCATAGCAGTCGAGGAAACCGTGCAGGGCTTCGATCGTCCCCTTCAGCATCTCCCGACTGGTGTCGGCCATCGTCATGATGTAGTAATATTTCTTGTCCGTCAGGCCCGGAAAGATCGCGACGGTGCGGTCGAGCAACGCCTTGAGCTGGGCGCACATGGTGTAGAAGTAGACCGGCGTGGCCAGCACGATCACGTCCGCCGCAAGCATTTTTTCCAGAATCTCCGGCGCGTCGTCCTGCTGCGGACATTTTCCCTTTTTACAGGCGTAACAGGCGGTACAATACCCGATCTTCTTTTCGGCGAGGCGGATTTTCTCCACCTGATGACCGGCTTTGCCGGCGCCTTCGGCGAACCGGTCGCAAAGCAGGTCGGAGTTGCCGTTCCTGCGGGGACTGGAGGACAGAATCAATATTCTGCTCATCTTGCTGTATTCCTTTATCAATGTATGAAATTCGTTAAAACATCGGGTTCCCATGCCGGCGGCTGGACACCCGCCTTCCGGGCGGCCTCCAGACACTTGAGCTGATAGGCCATATTCCGGCCCAGTATTCGCATGGTCTGCATGCCTTCTTCATCCTTTCGCACGTCCTCCGGGGTCATGCCGTGGACCATGTTCCAGTATCTCGATCCGATCACAGTCATCTGGGAGATCAGGAAATACTTGTTCAACTGATCGAAAGTCGCCGTGGTTCCGGCGCGTCTGGCGCTGACGACTGCCGCCGCCGGTTTCAGGCGGAAGATGTTGCGCCCGGACATGAAGCTCACATAAAACGCCCGGTCCAGAAACGGCACGGCAACTCCGCACATCGACCCGTAATGTACCGGCGAACCGATCACATAACCGTCGAATCCGGCGGCGTAATCGACGAAATCATTCACTCTGTCTTTGATTACGCACCGTCCGAGTTTCCGGCAGGCGCAGCAATGGCGGCAGGGGGCGGTCGCCTCCGTGCCGATGGTGTAGAATTCCGTTTCGATCCCTTCGGAATTCAGAGCGTCCGCAACTTCCCGGAGTGCCGTATAAGTACAGCCTTTTTCATGCGGCGAACAATTTACCAGTAATACCTTCATACAAAACTCCCGTTCCATTCTTTACTTTAATGTTTTCATATCGATCACATAACGGAATTTCACCTTGCCGTCGATCACGTTTTGATAGGCTTCCTTCAGCGCCTCCGGCGTGGCGGGGATGATCTTGACCTCAGGGTAAATCCCATGAGCGACGGAATAATCCATACACTCCTGATGCTCCCTGATGCCGCCGACGACCGAGGTGTAGATTTTACGGTGGGGGACCGCCAGAAGTTCCAGTATTTTAACCGATGCGGTCGGCGGCAGGCCGACCACCGCCAGTTCGCCGGTGCCGTATTTCAGCAGCTTCGCATAATCGGTAAGCCTGTAATCCGACGGAATCGTGGAAATGATGAAGTCGAAGGAGTCGGCCAGCCCTCCGGCCGCCTCCGGCTGCTTCATATTCACATAGCGTTCGGCACCCATGCGGAGCGCATCGTCCCGCTTCTCCTCGGTGATGTCGAAGACCGTCACTTTCGCGCCGAGATCGGCCAGATACTTGACCGCCATGTGGCCGAGTCCGCCGAAACCGGCGACGCCGACCGTATCGCCTTTCTTCACTTTGGAAAAATGAATCGGCGACCAGACCGTGATACCGGCGCAGAGCAGAGGAGCCACACGCGAAAGTTCGGCTCCCGCCGGAATTTTGATCGCGTTGCGTTCCGGCACGACGATCCGGTTGGAATAGCCGCCCCGGAAGTTTCTGCCGTCCTTAAGCAGGTTCGGGACCGGGTCCCGGACCAGGCAGAACTGTTCCAGCCCGCGTTTACATTCGCGGCACTCTCCGCACGAATCGACGAAGCAGCCGACCCCGGCCAGGTCGCCGACCGCAAATTTTTTCACCTCGCTTCCCACCCGGACGACGTGTCCCGCCATCTCGTGGCCGGGGATGATCGGGAACAGGGGCTTGGAACCGGGTGCGGCGTGTTCGTTGAGAGCCGAGTGAATGTCGCTGTGGCAGATGCCGGAGTAGTCGATTTCAATCAGGATATCCTTCGGGCCGAGCGCATCGCGGGTGAAGTCCACGATGCGGAAATCGGAACCGGGTTTATCGAGGGCAAGCCCACGGGCCGGGATACGGTTCTCAGTTTCCGCGGCGGAAAGCGAGGACAACATTGCCCCGGCAAGCAGCAGAGTCATTATATTTTTATTCATAAACTGATCCTCCTGTTCGTGTTATTGTTTTTCGACGGCCGCGGCGTATTCCGTTTCCGTCACCGGACCGCCCCAGACGGTTTTATTTTCACTGCGTTTCGGCATGATCGCAATATGGGAAAAGCTGTTTCCCGGCGCTGCGCCGTGCCAGTGTTCGACCCCGGCCGGGATATCGACCGCGTCGCCGGGCAGAAGCTGTCGCGCCGCCTTGCCGCGTTCCTGATAATAACCGATCCCTGAGGTGCAGAGCAGAATCTGGCCGATCGAATGCGTATGCCAGTTGTTGCGCACGCCGGGGGCAAAGGTCACGTTGGAGGCGGCTAAATCGGCATCGGTGTTGTCAATCAGCGGCGCGAGCCAGGCTTCTCCATTGAAGGTGCTGCTGTCGATCTTCTCCCCTTTAGGGAAAACATCCCGACGTTTGAGGGGAGCGGCCATCGCCAGCACCTCGGCAATCTGGGGGTCGGCAAGTCCGTTGTGCTTACCGACACGGATATGGGAGTCGCGCTGGCGTTCTGTGCCGTCCATTGCGGCCAGAGCGGCGACGGTGGCGAGTTCGCGGGTTTTCCAGTCGAGGTTGTCGCGCCCGAAGATGTCGCCGAACAGATGCCCTTTCAGGAACTCATCAATGGCCGGGGCAAACTCGTAAACCGCTCCCTTTACTTCACCGCCGCAGAGTTTCGTCTGGTTGGTTCCTCCGAATGCGACGCTGTCTCCCGCCGGAAGCGGCCCCGGCAGCCTGCCCGGTACATCTTTGAGCCCCCGTGCTTCCCGTTCCCTGACCAGAGCCATGAAATTGTTGAGCGCGTTCAAACTGCGTGGAAAACCGCAATAGGCGTAAAGCTGGACGAGGACCTCTTTGATCTCATTGACGGTCAGCCCCGCGTCAAGCCCGGCGTTCAACGCCGTTTTCAGATTTTCCATATCGCCGCGCGCGGTGTACATGCTGATCGCGGCAATACTCCGCTCCTTTGCCGAAAGCGCCGCCGGTTTGACCGAAATAACTTCATCAAGCCATTTCTTCATCGCTTCCCCGGCGGAACGGATGCTTCCGCCGGAGAAAGTCGCAGCTTTCAAGACATTGGATTTGCCGCAGAGCTTCCTCACATCGGCTTCGCAGCGCTGCATTCCGCCTCCGCCGTGCGTGAAGAACGGTATGACGGTTTTTCCTTTCAGGTCGTGTGTGGTCAGGAACGTCGCCACCGGCGGAGCCATCGTGCCCCACCAGTTCGGGGAGCCGACGAAGATCACATCGTATTTTTTAAGATCAATCTCCGCCGCCAGTTCCGGCCGGAAACCGGCATTGATCTCCTGTTTGGCGACCTCGGTACATCTGCGGTATTCAGTCGGATACGGTTTGGCCGGTTTGATTTCAAACAGCGTTCCGCCGGTTGCCTGCCGGATCATTTCCGCCGCCGTCCGGGTGTTGCCGCCCCACGAATAACAGGCGATCAGGATTTTATCCGGCTGCGTTTCCACTTTGCCCGATCCCGCATCCCGCGCCGAAGCGGAGATTCCTCCGATCAGCGAGGCCGCGATTGCACATGCCATTGCTCTTTTCATCATGTTTCATCCTCCATTATCAGGTTGTTGGGGATCATTCCCCGGTTTATCGTCACCAGACGAACAATTCGCGTTCGAGATTGATTTCCTGTTCGATATTGTGCCGGTTCGCTTCATCCAGCACACGGTCTATGCGGTCGGCGGTTCCGGGAGGGACTATCCGTACAAGTGTCCAGCCAGCTTGGGGAATCTTTGCCCAGGAGACCCGGACCAGCCGGTTGTCCAGCCGGGCAATGAACTGGGGAGAGCTGTCGTTGCGGAACCGGCAGAGCAGTTCAGGATAACGGAAAGGACGTTTTGCCGCGGCGGTCTCCGCGACATTCCGGTAATGAGCCTCCTCAAAATCCCTGTCTTCCGTTGTGAATATCTGATTGCCATCCGCATCCAGCAAGAAACAGAGTGTCTGATAATTCTCGCTGCGCGCCAATTGGAAAAGCGGCCTGACCAGCTCGTGAAAACAGAGCTCAAATCCGGTCAATCCGACTTCTCTTCCCGCCGGATTGAGGATCGGCAGCCAGCAGGAGACGACCGCATGGCCGGAAGTATCCGGATAGGGAGGACTCCACAGCATCCGACTAACCTCCCGTTCCCTCTGTTTTCGAAGCCAGGAACATTGAAATTCGTCAGGTGAGGCAACCGCCTCATACATGCCTGGGAAACGCAGAACCACACCGTTGTCAAACAGATAGGTAATGCGCCGGAGCAGACTACCGCGCTCCCGGAAACAGCGCAGGCTCTTTTCGGAGGAAAGCGTCTCCCCTTCCTCATTCTGGACATTGTCGAGGATCAGCGCAAGCCCCTGACGGCGGGAAACGCGAAGCTGCCGAACGAGCGGTTCCAGCTCTGAACGCGGCATGGATTCCGGCTTGAAATAGGCGGCATTTTCCAGACTGATCTCCTGGTTGTAGAACGGCATCCGAAATAATCCGGAGGGACGCTCTTTCAAGCCGGGCGCGAATTCCTGCGAAAGATAAAAGCGTGTTGTATCTCCCCCCCGTTCCGGCTTGACAAGTTCTATACCCATGCTGGTGGAAAGTCCCTTGAGCTGTTCCCGAATGCGAAGAAGCCGGCTATTGATCTCCATCGCAGCTTGTTCCGTTACCCCCTGGACTTTCAGGCGGCGCATCATTTCGAGATTCACCTGCTCTGCAACGCATTGTTCGCGGCGCACCCCGTAAATTGCCATTGCAGCTGAAATGCAGAAAATGGCCGCCATCGTCAACAGCGTCGCGTAACGGTGGCGGTACATAAAGCGCATGAGCTTCTGAAGCGGGGAATCCGGCCGGGCAGCCACCTCTTCATTGAAAAGATAGTGACGGACATCTGCCGCCAGCAGTTTGACGTTACGGTAACGATCTGCCGGATCAACGGCACGGGCTTTTTCTATGACAGCCCGCAGTGCTTTGGAAATACGAATACGGGGATTGAGCGGCGTAGAAGGCTCGAATTCCCCCGCACAGACTCTGGTGATGACCTCTTTAAAGTCAGCCCCCGTAACAGGATCGCGCAGGGTGACGATCTCATTCAGAATCATCCCAAGTGCAAAAACATCGGTCTGCGGGGTAGTTACGCCGTCCCGGAATGCTTCGGGAGCAATGTATGAGGGCGTTCCGTCAAGATGTCCTCTGCGATCGGTTCCCACCGGGCAGGCAATTCCCCAGTCCATCACATAAACTTCCCCGTGACGGCCGAGCATGATATTTTCGGGTTTCAAGTCGCAATGGATGATTCCGCGGCTGTGGCAGTATTCAATCGCATCGCAGACCCGGAGAAAACTTTCGAGCCGTACCTGAAGAGAGCGTTCGTAACGCCGGTTGCGGGGCGGTTCCTCCCGCTGCCGTTCGCGACAGCGTTTCAGGTACTCTTTCAGAGTAATGCCGTTGACAAGCTGCATCGCCAGATGGAGACCGTCCGCGCTGTCGGTGTCGAGGCTGTACAGGGGAACGATCGCCGGATGGTCGAGCTGGGCATTGAGCTTGGCTTCCGCGATGAATTTCCTGACGCTTTCCGGCCGGGCAAGATGTTTTTCCTTCAGGGACTTGATGACGACCTTCCGGCCGAGAATCAGATCCTGCGCCAGAAAAATCCGCCCGAATCCGCCCTCCGCGATCAGTTTCAGGATTTTGTACCGGCTGCCGCTCTTTTCCAGCATGCGGCGGAATTCAACAGAGGAATCGGCGGCAAGATCCACCGTTTCAATCGCCTGGTCGGAACCGCTGATGATATCGCTCAGATGGGTGCCGGAATTACCGACGGCGGCGTTTTCCCGCTGTTCGTCCATAACCTGCGTGAAATCAATATTGTCCGGGGAAGTCGATGGCTCCATGTTCTGCCTCCTGATATTTCCGTGCGGTTGTCATCCGGCCTGTGCGGCCGGAAGAATCTTCGCAATCCACTTTTTCACGGCGTCGCCGGATTGCGGGATGCTGTCGCGTGAAAAGGCCGCGCCGTCGAGGAGGTTCGCTTTCGGGCAGAGCTTTTTCATGTCCTCCGGGTAACGTCCGAGTCCGCTGCCGCCGTGGGTGGTGAACGGAACTAGCGTTTTGCCGGAGAAATCATGACTGGACAGAAACGTCGCCATCGGCGGCGCCATCGTATTCCACCAGTTCGGAGTGCCGACGAAAATCACATCGTATTCGTCGAGTTTTTCCGGCATAGCGACAAGCTCCGGCCTGAATCCGGCGTCGATCTCCCGGCGGGCCTGCGCGACCACTTCCTTGTGATTGGCGGTATAAGGCTGCTTCGGCTTGATTTCAAAGATATCTCCTCCGGTCTCCTCTTGAATCATGTGGGCGATTCGCCGGGTATTGCCGAAAGAGTGCGAAAAATAGACGACCAGCACTTTCCGCGGGCTGTCCGAGGCCGCGCCATTCGGATTGTCCTGCTCGGAAAGCGGCTTTTCCGGCGGGTCTCCGCAGCCGGCAAGCGCCAGAGCCGCAAATAAAACAACCGCCAGCATCTTTCGAATATTGCTTTTTTTCATGATCGGTTCCCTTTTCATTTCCGAAGATATTTCTCAAAGAAGCTGTCCAGTTTCGGCAGCGTGATCTCCAGATAGTCCGGGCGGTCGTAGAGGTCGACATGCGTGGCTTTCGGGACGATGAACAGCTCCTTCGGCTCAGCCGCCTTGCCGTAAGCGTCCTCGCTGAAATATCTGGATACGGCGTTCTCTCCGGCGATGAACAGCACCGGGCGCGGCGAAATCGTTTCGATCTGCGCGAACGGAAAGAAGTTCATCATCGGCGCCAGGCTGGTGAAAGAGTAATAGCCGGTCGAATTCGGATGGTTTCCGCGCGGCGTGTCGTAGTAGTCCAGAAAATCGATGGCGAACTTCGGCGTGCCGGCGTCCACTTTTTCCGGCAGCGCACGGATATCCTTCCGCGCTTCGCCGCGAAATTCCCGGGTGCGCTGTCTGCCGACTTCGTCGAGAATTTTCATGCGCTGTTCATAGGTCTGCGTGTCGCCAACACCTTGACGGCGTGCCCGTCCCATATCGTACATGCTGATCGTGGCGACAGCTTTGAGGCGATGATCGATCTGGGCGGCGCTGACGGAGTAACAGCCTCCTCCGCAGATGCCGAGAACGCCGATGCGTTCTTCATCCACCAGCGGATGGTTGCTCAGAAAGTCGGCGGCGGCGCTGAAATCCTCCACCCGCGTTTCGGGGCTTTCGATATAACGCGGTTCGCCGCCGCTTTCGCCGTAATGCGAAGCGTCGAAAGCGAGCGTCACATAACCGCGTTCCGCCAGTTTCTGCGCATAAAGTCCGGAAGTCTGCTCCTTTACGCCTCCGAACGGATGGCCGACGATGACCGCGGCATGCTTCCGGGAGCGGTCGATGTTTTTCGGGATATACAGGTCGCCGGCCACTTCAATCCGGAAACGGTTCCTGAAACGGACCTTCTCCACGATGACTTTTTCACTGGGCAAAAAGGTGTAGTGAGAGGTCGAGGCGCAGCCGGTTCCGCCCAGCGCGAGTGCCGTTCCCGTCAGAATCGCCAATGTGTTCTTTTTCATGATCGTTTCTCCTTCCGGTTAAATGCCGGTCCGTTTTTCCAACGCTTCGGGATAACGGTCGCCGACGACTTCGACCTCTTCGAGCGCGGTATTGATCAGGGATAACTCTTCCGGAGAAAGTTCCAGCTCCGCCGAAGCCAGATTTTCCTCCAGGCGTGAGAATTGCCGGGTTCCCGGAATCGGCACGATCCACGGCTTCTGCGCGAGCAGCCATGCCAGGGCCAGCTGAGCCGAAGTGCATCCCTTTTCCGCCGCCAATTCATTCAGCAGCACTACCAGCTTCTGGTTTGCTGCCAGCATTTTCGGTGCAAAACGGGGAACGATGCTACGGAAGTCATCCCGGCCGAAGGTCGCGCCCGCCTTGATCGTTCCAGTCAGAAAACCTTTACCGAGCGGACTGAACGGGACAAGACCAATACCGAGTTCTTCCAGTGTCGGCAGCAGTTCCGCTTCCGGCTTGCGCCACCACATCGAATATTCGCTTTCAATGGCGGTGAGCGGCAGAATCGCGTGAGCACGGCGAATGCTGCTGATTCCCGGCTCCGAAAGTCCCCAATTCCTCACCTTGCCGGCTTTGACCAGTTCTTTGACCGTTCCGGCGACTTCTTCTATCGGCACATTCGGATCGCCGCGGTGCTGATAGTAGAGATCAATCGCTTCAATTTTCAGTCGTCTCAGCGAACCCTCCACCGATTTGCGGATCACTTCAGGCCGACTGTCCTGAATTTGTTTGCCGTCAACCACCTGAATGCCGAATTTTGTAGCAATCTTCACCTCGCCACGAAACGGCGCCAATGCCTCGCCGACCAGTTCTTCGTTGAGATAAGGGCCGTAACATTCGGCGGTATCGAACATGGTGACGCCGAGTTCGACCGCCCGGCGGATCAGGGCGATCATCTCCTTCCGGTCCGCCGCCGGACCGAAGCCGTGACTCATGCCCATGCAGCCGAGTCCGATTGCCGATACTTCCAGATTGCCGAGTTTTCTTGTTTTCATTTGGAACCTCCTTTACAAAATATGTTTTTCCCAGAACTTGACCGCCTCGCCGATCCAGCCTTCCGCGCCAGTTCCCCTGCCGGAGCCGAAGCCGTGGCCCACATTGCGGTATAGGCGGAACTCAACATCAATTCCGGCGCGTTTCATTTCCTGCGCCCGGTGCTCCACGGTTGCAGGACTGGCGATCCGGTCCTCCGAACCGACTACGGAAAAAGTCGGCGGATCGTTCCGCGTGAATTCCGACTGTCCGGTGTAGGCCATCACGACCGCCGCCGGTTTCGGGAAAAGGCCGGAGGAACCGATGAAAGCCGCCATGCGCGCCCCCGCCGAACTTCCCCACAGCGAGTAATGTTTCGTTCCGACACCAAGCTCATCGGCATTCTGAAAGATGAATTTCAGCGCCGCCGCCAGATCTTCAACGGCATATTGTCCGCTGCCGGTGCGATATTTCAGCACAAAGGCGTTGTAACCTTTCCGGCTGATCTCGGCCGCGTATGGAAATCCTTCGTGAAAAGAACCGACGTAGGCGAATCCGCCGCCCGGATTCACCACCGCGAACGGCGCCCCCGGCTTTCCCCGGTAGAAAAAGAGTCCCGTATTACGTTTTGCAGGAACCGCCGTCTTTTCCTGTTCCGTGTAGATGTCGTAAAAGACCGTCTTTCCGGCATTGGCGTCGCCGATCAGGCGGTTGAGCGAAGCGGCGGCTTCCGCCGGTTTCACATTGCTGTGATACGGCAGAAGCGTCGCAACCTGATCCAGCGGAACGTCATAATTCCGGTCGTCGTCCCACGGCAGCAGACGCCGCCCGAAATCCCGGAAAGCCGGGTGATTCACAATATCCTGAATGGAATCCGTGATCCTGATCTGTGATGTCTGTTTATTTCCCGTCATCTGGCCGACTCCGATCTCTTTGAGCCATTTCGTTATCCTGGCATCCATTTTCTTCAGCGAATCCCGGTCCAGCTCGAATTCTCCGGCCAGTACCGCTCCTGGCGCGTATTTGCGGATGTCCTTCAGGCTGTGCCCGATTCCGTAGCCGCCGTGAGTGAAGAACGGCACAACGGTCTTTCCCGACAAATCGTGATCGTGCAGAAAGGATGCCACCGGCGGCGCAATCGTGTACCACCAGATCGGCGAGCCGACGAAAATCACATCGTAGTCGCGGATGTTTGCCGCTTTCGTTTTCAGTTTCGGCAGAAAGCCGGAATCGACCTCCTCCTTGCCCTGTTTCACCACTGCCTGGTAGTCTTTGGAATACGGCGTTTCCGGTTCGATTTCTATCAACGTGCCTCCGGTTTTCTGCCGGATCGCCTCTGCGACCCGCCGTGTGTTGCCGGTATAGGAGAATACGGCAATCAGGATCTTTTTCGAGCCGGGAGGCACTTTCGCCGTTTCTTCCGCATTGCAGCCGCTAAAGAGAGGAAGACATAAAAATATTGCCGATAATAATGTTTTCCAGGCAAAGTATTTCCCCGCTTGGATATCCAGACTCCATTTGCGGAATGTCTCTGTAAATGTCAAAGTACAATAATTGCCATTCATTTTCTGCCGAGCCCTGTGATAAATTCGACCGTTTCCGGATTATAATGTGAAAAAAATGCGCTTTCCGCGCGGTCCAGGGTGGCAATTTGAGCCAATTCCCCGTCTGTGAGCCGGAAATTAAAGACATCTAAATTTTGCACCATCCGTTCCCGGTGAGTTGTTTTCGGAATGACCACAATGCCTTTCTGGATCAGGAAACGCAATGCCACCTGAGCAACGGATTTTCCATGTTTTTCACCGATCGATGCCAGTATTTCATTGGAAAAGATATTGTTCCTTCCTTCTGCAAGCGGTCCCCAGGACTCATGCTGAACTCCGTATTTCAACATAATCTCATGCGCCTTGACCTGTTGCTGAAAAACATGGGTTTCCACCTGGTTGACTGCCGGAGGAATCTCGACAAACTGACAAAGGTCAACCAGACGATCCGGATAGAAATTGCTGACTCCTATCGCACGGGCTTTGCCTTTCCTGTATGCTTCTTCCATGGCTCGATAGGTTCCGTAATAATCATTAAAAGGCTGGTGGATCAGCAGAAGATCAATATAGTCTGTCTGCAATTGGCGTAAGGATTCCTCGATTGAAGCTCTGGCTTTTTCGTATCCGGCGTTGGAAATCCAGATTTTGGTAGTCAGAAAAAATTGGTTTCGTGGAATGCCGCTTTTTCTGACTGCAGTTCCGACACCGTTTTCATTACCATATGCCTGGGCTGTATCAATTGAGCGATAACCGACTTGAATGGCTTCAGAGACAAACCGTTCACTTTCTGCCGGAGTTACCTGATAAACTCCATATCCGAGAACCGGCATTTCAACATCGTTGTTAAGCTTCACATATTCCATCATAAACCTCCATTTTTCGCCTTGTTTTTGAGTTGATATTCTGCTGTCTTCCTGTTCCATTTATAAAGCTTGAACTTTGTAAGATGCAGTCATTTGTCATCACTCATCAAGTTTTTCTATCATCAATATAATGGTTACAGTAACTCTAATTCAATGCCAGAAATAAAAAAAATGCAGTTGACCCCGAAAGTTGGATAACTTTTGTTAAAAGATTGGTGTGTTACTATATTCCGCAATTAGGCATTGCTAGAAGTCAAAAATAAACGGCGCTGTTGCAGATTCAATATGCTTATAACTTCCCGGAATAAGGAGGTCAGAATAACAAGAGGTCGGCAGTTTGCCAAGCGGAAAAACGACCACTTTCCGGAAATTTCGGAAAAATCGAAAAAACGGCCATTTTCTCCAGAGTTTAACCTTGAAAATGGTAGGGTTGTTGCAACTAAAACTTCCGACCTCTACCCTTGTAGGCTTTTTGATTAATGGCTTGATAATGAATATATTACAACATATTTTCCCACAAGCGGAGAATCTCGTTTTTCAATTCCAAAAATCAAGAGGTCGGATTTTTTGTGTGTTTCCCCGACTTTTGCTTCTCCAATCGAAAAGCCTACGACCTCTACTCGCCGGAGAATTTGTCGGGAGATCATCGGAAACACAGAGGGAAATGCGAAAACAGAGGATTCTCTCCGGCACTGCAAATGGGCCAATTCCACCTCAAAATCAGCCCCAAAAACGAAAAAACCGACCGGAGGTCCGGTCGGCGGAGAATCGAAAAAATGGTCGGGGCAGCGAGATTCGAACTCGCGACCTTCTGCTCCCAAAGCAGACGCGCTACCAACTGCGCTATGCCCCGTCAAAAGCAATATAAAATAATCCTGTTTTCAAAAAAGAAAAGTATCTGATTCGTTTTTCTAATGTATTTTTTTGCCGCCGTTGTGGAAAATTTGTGAATCCAGGGTAGTGTCCGCAATTTTGCGCACATTTGTTCTGAGTTGATTGCGCCTCTCCCCTAGGTTGGACAACTTTTTCGCCTCTTCTGCAGTTTGTGAAAAACTCGCCTCAAGTGACGATTTTGATCTTGCCGTTCGGCAGATTGAAAATCTTGAGACGCATGTATTCAAGATCTCTGTATCCATATGCCTGTCGAAGCATTGTCCTTACCTTGTTACTGAAACCTTCCATGGAGCCATTGGTCATGTTTCCGAAACGCCAGAATCCCGGAATCCCGTTCCAATATTATATTAGATCGTGTCGTCAATAGTTAAAAGACCCAAGCCGCAATACACCTTATTTGTACTGCAGCAAGAAACGAAACGGTTTTTTTTAGCATATCTGGTTGCGACTCCGCGCCAACGTTTTAATATCATGAATGCATTTTCGACAAAATGCCGTAACTTGTACAATTCCTTGTCGTATTCACGTTGTATTTTGCGATTCTTTCTTGGCGGAATAACTGCCTTCATCCCTGCTTTTTCCGCTTTCTCGACTATTGCGTCCGAATCATAACCACGGTCTGCCAGGATATTGAAAAACGCGATGACTTATGTGTCATCAAAGCAAGAGATACATTGGTTCGTGTGAAAATAACACTGATCAGCACAGTCCGCAACTTGATGCGGTCTCATGGAACTGACGTATCTACCCTGACGCCAGAAAATTTTTCCCAATTGGCTCCAAAACTTTTACCGGATGAACTGCGTCCGGCTTTAGAAGGATTACTGATCCAGATCTGTTATATTCGACAGGAAATAAAGAAATATGACCGCATAATTGCCAAATTGTGCAATAAACTTAATAATATTCAAGTATATCTTTTGCAAAATCGGGATTATTTCTGATGGATGAGTCATTCTTTTTCTTTGTCGTAAA
>CALXRI010000043.1 GCA_944390795.1 uncultured Victivallales bacterium | reverse complement strand
CAGGAGACGGCGACGAGATGACGGGGGACGCGGAAGAACCGGAAGAAGATGGCGCTTCAGAGACAGCGGAAGACGCGGAAGAAGGCAGGGAGATTTTGATTTTTCCCCCTTTGGGCTTCAAAGTAATCCGAATCCGTTCTTTGTCAGACATATCGCTCCCTGATTTCCCGAGTTCCCGAGTTCCGGAAAAAATAGTCCGTTTTCGCGGAATATGCAAATTATTATCGGCGTTTTGACGAAAAAATGTTCTCCCTCCGGTTTGCAAAGCATTTTCTGATGATTTATAGTAATCAGCGTAATATATGCTGTCAAATCAGGAACCATCCTAGGAGAATCAGGAGACATGAAAACATTTCTGGGCATCGGCCTCGGACCGATTCAGACCGGCATCTTTGTGTCCGGCGCGTCAAAAGGCTCTTTCGACAGGATCGTCGTGGCGGAAGTCGACGACACGATCCGGAATGCAATCAACACTTCGGGAGGCACGATCACCATCAATATCGCGGCGCCCGACCGCGTTTATACCGAAGTCTGCAGAAACATCGAAGTCTATTCTCCTGCGGATCCGCGGGGACTCGAAAAACTCATCGCCGCGGCCGCCGAAGCGCAGGAAATCGCAACCGCTCTTCCGAGCGTGAAATTCTTCGGTCCCACGGCACAGTGGCTTCGCGAGGGGTTCCGGCGCAATCCCTCCGGAAGGCGTTTCGTATACACGGCGGAAAACGACAACCACGCGGCGGAAAAGCTCGCACAGGAAATCGGGGAAGCCTTCCCCGCAACCCATTACCTCAACACCGTGATCGGGAAAATGAGCGATGTCGCGCGCGGGGAGGAATGCGCGAAACGCAATCTCGCGGAACTCTGCCCCGGAGCGGGGCGCGCCCATCTCGTCGAGGAGTTCAACTGGATTCTGATCTCCGACGCCCCCGGAATCGAAACGCGCTCGGTGAAAAACCTTTATGTCAAAAAGGATCTTTTCCCGTTTGAATTTGCCAAGCTTTACGGACACAACGCGACGCACTTCCTGCTCGGAATCCTGGGCGACTCCATCGGGCTGAAAAAAATGTCCGAACTTTCAGGGCATCCCGAGCTTGTGGAAATCGGCCGGAATGCGTTCCTGAACGAATCCGGCGTCGCGCTCCGCCGGAAATACGCCGGCGTGGACGATATGTTCACCGAATCCGGCATGGCGAATTATGCCAACGGCCTGATCGACCGGATGCAGAACGTCTACCTTTCCGACTCGATCGACCGTGTCATCCGCGACATCCGGCGGAAACTCTCCTGGGACGACCGCGTTGTCGGAACGATGCGCCTTGCCCTGAGCCAGGGCGTGCGGCCCGTCAACTTCGCCAAAGGCGCGCTTCTCGCCGCAAGGAAGGAATTCGGGACGGATCCGGCCGCCATCCGTGCGGGCCTTGCGGAACTCTGGGGGAAAGACCAGGAAGACGGCGAAGCCAAACAGATTTTCGATCTGATCGTCAACGCTTCCCTCTGACGCTCCGCTCCGGAACAAAAAACGCCTTTCCCGCATTTGTACCGCGGGAAAGGCGTTTTTGCATTTCCGTCCTGCCGCCGCAATCCGCCTGTTTCCTATGCGGGAGGCAGGGATCCGCTCAGAGCGACACGGTGATGCAAAATGCATTCCGTCGGACCGGGCAGTGAATAAAGCGACATTCTTTCCAGACGGAAAGGTTCCCGCGGCGCATTGAGAAAAAAGAGCTCCAGAAGTTCCTGCTCGGTCGGATGCTGCCGCAGCTTCAATGTGCAGTGCGGCACAAAGGGATACTCCGTGGGGCGGAAACGGATCTCGGTTTCCGCAAGAGCCTTGTGAAGGGCGGCAAACGGAGCGGGATTCCGGAACGCCAGATAATAAATGTCCGTGTTGTGAAAACGCTCCACGTGGTCGAACTCCGCCTCGAACGGCGCGAAACGCGCGGACACCTTGTCCATTTCGCGCGCAACGAAGGAAATTTCCTGTCCGGGAAGAATCGTGCCCACGCCGCAGGAACCCGTCAGCGTGACTTCGGCAGGCATGCCGGCCCGTTCCTCATCAAAGCGGCTGCGGAGCGCCTGGATCCTCTTCTCCATCGGGACAGGAATGTCCAGCACGATATAGGCGGGATATTCGATGTGTCCTTCCAGCACAATGTTCTCCGGATTCTATTTGTTCAGCGCCTGAATGGACTTGCGCAGGATATTTTCGCTGGAGCGTTCGTTCTCCGGCAGAGACATGGCGATTTCATTGACAAGCTTCTGCACCTTGGGCCCCTGGAATCCGAGCTGCCCGAGGGCAAGAACGGCGTCCTCGGCTTCCTTGAGGCGCGCGGGTTCGCCGTTCTTGTTCAGGAACGGAGCCTCCGGCACAATGGCATCCACCTTGTCGCGGAGCTCGACGATCATCCGCTCGGCGGATTTCGGGCCGACGCCGCTGATCCGTTTCAGGGTTTTGACATCGCCGCCCGCGATCGCGGCGCAGAGGGAGGTGATGTTCATGCAGCTCATGATGTTCAGCGCGGTTTTCGCGCCGATTCCGTTGACGGTGATGAGAAGCTCGAAGGCGGCCTGCTCCTGGCGTGTCGCGAAACCGAACAGAATGATGGCGTCCTCCCGGACGTGCATATGGGTGAGAAGCGTGACCTCTCCGCCGGGCTGCGGCAATGTGTCAAAGGTGCTCATCGGGATGAAGGCGCGGTAGCCGACGCCGCCGACATCCACGACCGCCTCCGTGAAGGAGGATGAGATCAGCGTTCCGCGAATCTGTGCAATCATGGCAGTCTCTCCGTTTTCAGTTCAGGACGATGTCCATGGAAATGTCGCAGGACTTGACGGAATGGGTCAGCGCGCCGGAGGAGATGAAATCGACACCGGTTTTCGCCGCCGAAGGAATGCGCGCCAGCGTGATTCCGCCGCTGGCCTCCAGTTTCGCCCGCCCGGCGACGAGCCGGACCGCTTCGGCCATCATCTCGTCGCTCATGTTGTCCAGCAGGATGTATTCCGCCTTCGAATCGATCGCCTCGGCAAGTTCGGAAAGGGAATCGACTTCGACTTCGACCTCAAGGTCCGGATATTTTGCGCGCGCCCGCTCGACGGAGCGGCGGATGCCGCCGGCCCCCTCAAGTCCCGCAAGTTCGCGATGGTTGTCCTTGATCATGATCCGGTCGTAAAGACCGATCCGGTGATTGAACGCGCCGCCGACGGCGACCGCATATTTTTCAAGATTGCGCCATCCGGGCGTCGTCTTGCGCGTATCGAGAATCCGGCAATGCATTCCGGACGCGTCCGCGGCGGACTGATACCGCTTCGAGGCGGTCGCAACCCCGCAGAGACGCTGAAGGAAATTGAGCGCGGTGCGTTCCCCGGTCAGCAGCGAACGGGCGTTCCCGCGGATTTCCGCCATGCGCGTCCCCTTCGGGCAGGATGCTCCTTCTGCAACCAGGGCCTTCCATTCCAGCTTCGGGTCGAGCGTCTTGAAAAGCCGTTCCGCAACGGGCAGCCCCGCACAGACGCAGTCCTCCTTCGCCAGGAAAACAGCCTTTGCCTGAAGATCTTCGGGAATTACCGAACTGGTTGTCGTATCGCCGATGTCGTCGAGATCCTCGCGGAGGGCGAGTTCGATCAGGGCGTCCGCCTGTTTCCAGTCGATCGGCGGAATCACTTTCTCATTCATTGACATTCTCCGTAGTTAAAAATTCCGATCCGGTTCTGAGCGCGACAGCCCGGCCGGTCATGAGTTCGTAGGAGACAACCGCATAGTCAAGGCGGATGTCGCGTTCGGTGACGTTGAGGCGGGTCGGCATTCCGGTCCGGAACTTGCGGATCACATCCGGAACATCCCGCCCGAGAATCGAATTGTGTCCGCCGGTCATGCCGACGTCGGACAGGAAGGCGGTTCCGCCGGGCAGAATGCGCCCGTCCGCGGTCTGCACATGCGTATGGGTCCCGATGACCGCCGTGACCTTTCCGTCCAGAAACCATGCCATCGCGGCCTTCTCGCTGGTCGCTTCCGCATGAAAGTCCACAACGATGCACTTGACGGACGGAGGGATCTGCGCAAGAATCTTTTCCGCCGTCTCGAAGGGGCAGCAGGCGCTCTCCCGCATGAAGACCTTCCCGAGAAGTGAAATCACGGCGACGTCGCCTCCGGCGGGGTTCCGGAAGACGCCCCAGCCCTTTCCCGGCTGAAGCGAACTCAGGTTCGCAGGGCGCACAAGATTCCGGACGGAAAGGATTTCCGTCTCAAAGTTCTTCTGATCCCAGATGTGGTCGCCGGCGGTCAGCACGTCCGCCGCCTCCATGTCCCGAACGCACGAAAGACTGAATCCCGCGCCGTTTGCGCTGTTCTCCCCGTTGACCACTGCAAAGGAGCAGTGAAAACGCCGTTTGAGTTCCGGAACCAGCGCTCTGACCGCATTCCTGCCGCCCTTGCCGACGACATCGCCGATGAAAAGTAAATTCAGAACCGGTCCGTTCCCGCTCATATTCCCGCTCCGTGATTTAATTTTGATTTTTCCGGCACGCCGCACCGTCCGACGGATTGAAAAAATCCGGAAACGGGTTATCTTTTCCCGTCTGCGGCGCGTGCGTTCCGCAACGGGGAAATATAAATCGGAAAGTTCGTCTCTACAAACATAAAACATGGAAATTATTCCGAAAAAGGATGGAAAGGGCGCCGGATGACGGAAAACGGGTGCGGCAGGAATTCCGATGCGAAGCGGAATGTTCCGTGCGGAAAGGTCCGGAGATTTCTTTTCTCTCCTCCGGTGAAAACGCTGTGCAAGGCGCTGCTGGCGGCAGCAATCCTTGCATTCCTGATCCACAAGGCGCCTCCGGGATTTGCGGAAACCCTGCGGAATGTCAATCCCGTCTGGATCGGAGGCGCGCTTCTTCTCTATGCGCTCCACATCTTCGCGAACGCATGGCGCTGGTGGATCCTGCTCCGGGCGCAGAACATCGACTGCACGCTTTTTCTCGCGGTATCGCTCACGATGCAGTCGTTTTTCTTTTCGCTGGTTCTGCCGGGCGCGATCGGCGGCGATCTCGTGCGCGCGGGGTTTCTCGCCGCGCACATTGAAAAGGGCCGCAAATTCGACGGAGCCTTCACCATCCTGATCGACCGTTTCACGGGGATGATCGGGATTTTTCTTGTCGCGCTCCTGATGCTGCCGTTCGCATGGAATTCCATTGCAGGGGTGAAGGGAATCATCGAAACCTTCATCCGCATTCTGCTGGCGGGCAGCGTCTGCGGCATTCTGGCGGCATTCGTCGTGTTCGGGCACAAGAAACTGGAACACTTCCGGCTCTACCGGGCAATGAAGGCTCTGGCGGACCGTTTCAGCGGCGGCTTGTTCTCGCGGATTTCCGATGCGATGGATTCCTACAATCACTGCCGCATGGAAATTTTTCTCTGCATCGTCACAAGCGTCGTATTCGTGAATCTGGCGCTTGCGCTGATGGCATACTGTGTGGCGCTCGGAGTCAACGGCCCGGAAACGCGTTTTGCCCCGACGCTCGCGGCAATCACGGTCGGCAACATTGCGGGGCTCCTCCCCACGACACCCGCGGGACTCGGGGTGCGCGACATGTTCGTCATTCCGATTCTCAAATCCGGGGGGATGAACGGCGACGCCGCGCTTGCCGTTTCGCTGGTCATCTCCGCCATCATTGTCGGATTCAATCTTCTCGGCGGACTCTTTTTCATCTTCACGCCGGTCGGCAGAAAAAAATAACAGGAAAAAGCCGCAGATATGAGGCGGCAGTTCCGCGGAACAGCATTCAGCGCAGCTTATTTCCCGCGCCGTAACGGACCTTCGACACGTTGTAGATTTTCAGCGCCTCGGGCAGATTTTCCCGCATTGCCCGTATCCGGTCTTCGCCGAGCGGATGGGTCGACGTGAACGCCTCGAGAAAACCGCCGGAGTTCCCGCCGAACTTCTTCCAGAAAGTGATCGCGTAGTTGGGATCGTATCCGGCCTTCGCCATCAGGATCATGCCGATTTTGTCCGCCTCGCTCTCGTGAAGGCGGCTGTAAGGCAGGATTCCGGCGAGATTCGTCGTGACGCCGTAGGCGCTCACCGCAAGCTCCTGATACGCGCTTCCCGAAGTCAGGACGGAAACGACTGCCGCGCCCGCATTCTGGAGCACGCCCTGCGACATGCGTTCTCCGCCGTGCCGCGCGATCGCGTGACTCACCTCATGGCCGATCACCACAGCCATTTCCGCGTCGTTGTCCATATACGGGAGAATGCCCGTGTAAAGAGCGACTTTTCCGCCGGGCAGGCAGAACGCGTTCGCCTGCTCCGATTCGATCACCTTGAATTCCCACTGAAAATCCTTCTGTCCCGATGCCTCGGCAATCCGGGGACCGACCCGGTTCAGCGCATTGACTGCGGTGGTGTTCGAGGAAAGCTTCTCCGTTTTCAGCGTCTCCTGCCATGCCGCCAGCCCCTGTTCGTTCTCATAGTCCACAGAAGTCAGCAGGAACTGCGAACGTCCGGAATACGGCACGCTCTGGCACGCCGTCCCGAGAAGGATCAGGCAAAGAGCGGAGAAGAGTGCGGGCAGGAAGCGCTTTTTCATGACATCAGACCCGGATTTCCTCGTCCGCGCCCGCGCTCACCTCTTTGGAAAGTTCCGCAATCAGCGGACGGACGGTGCCGTTCAGATAATCCTCGACCTGCTGCGGCGCGCGCCCGATGAAGCGTTTCGGATCGAGAATCTCCTGAAACATCGGGGCGACTTTGGCAAACAGCGGGTCTTTGGCAAGACGCTCGATCAGATCGTTGGGTTTCCCCTCCGCCTTGACGACCTTCCCGGCCTCCATCGAATGCGAGCGGATCGCCTCGTGAAGATCCTGCCGGTCGCCGCCCGCGCGGACCGCCTCCATCAGGATGTTCTCCGTCGCCATGAAGGGGAGCTCCGCCATGATGTGAGCCTGAATCACCTTCGGCCAGACCTGAATGCCGTTGCAGATGTTCGCGACGAGAGACAAAATCACATCCGCGGCAAGGAATGCCTCCCCGAGCACGATTCTGCGGTTCGCCGAATCGTCAAGTGTGCGCTCGAACCACTGCGTGGAATGGGTCATCGCCGCGTTGACCGGAAGACTCATCAGATAGCGGGAGAGCGAACAGACGCGTTCCGAACGCATCGGGTTGCGCTTGTAGGCCATCGCGCTGGATCCGACCTGGGATTTTTCAAACGGCTCCTCGATCTCCTTGAGATTCGCAAGCAGCCGGATGTCCCCCGCCATCTTGTAGGCGCTCTGCGCGATGCCGGAAAGAACGGAGAGAACGTAGAAATCCACCTTGCGCGTATAAGTCTGCCCGCTCAGGGCGATGGAGGAGGAGAATCCCATTTTTTCGGAAACGAGAGAGTCCAGACGCCGCACCTTCTCCTGGTCGCCGTTGAAAAGCTCCATGAAGCTCGCCTGCGTTCCGGTCGTGCCCTTGACGCCGCGGAAGGGAATCGACGCGATCTCCGCGCGGACGCGTCCGGCATCCATCACGAAATCCTGGAGATAGAGCGCAAACCGCTTGCCGAGCGTGGTCAGCTGGGCGGGCTGATAGTGGGTGAATCCGAGCGTCGGCATATCCTTGTATTTTTCCGCAATGTCGGCGAGGATGGTAATGACCTTCAGCAGCTTGGCCAGCAGAATCTTCAAGCCGTCGCGCATCTGAATGAGTTCGGTATTGTCCGTGACAAAACAGCTTGTCGCACCGAGATGAATAATCGGACGGGCATCGGGACAGAGCGCGCCGAATACGTGGATATGACTCATCACGTCGTGACGGAGTTCGGCCTCCTTCTTCGCGGCGGCCTCGAAGTCGATGTCGTCTAGGTGGGCCCGCATCTGCTCGAGCTGTTTGTCGGTGATCGGGAGCCCGAGCTCCTTTTCGGACTCGGCAAGGGCAAGCCAGAGCCTGCGCCATGTGGAATGTTTCCGCTGAGGCGACCAGTTGTAGCTCATTTCCCTGCTGGCATAACGCCCGGTCAGCGGGTTCTGGTAGGATTGAAAGGATTCGTTCATAAGTTTCTCCGTAATCTTGCAGCTTCCAAAGTTCAAAGGCAGGGACTCTTTCAGCGGATGTTCATCTGGACGCAGCGCCAGAGAGAACCGTTCGGATCGATTTTCTTGCGCTGCCGCGCCGCCATCTCGATCGGGACATGCGTGAAAGTGTCGCTCCAGTGGCCGATCAGAAGGTCCGTCTTGCCCGCCATCGCGGCATGCACGGCGTTCTGTGCGAGCAGAAGGCAGAACACGGCGTCGGTTCCGTTCGCGGGAATGCCGCGGATCAGGTAGGTCGGATCGAAATACTTGATGTTGATCTCGAAATTCTGTTTTTTGAAGTATTCCTTCATCTTGTCGCGGATGAACACGCCGATGTTGTTGTTGAGCAGATTGCCGGATTTGTCAAGCTGGCGCTCTCCCTGCATGAGCTCCTGGCCCGCGCCCTCGGCGACGATGATGACGGCGTGATGGCGGCGTTTCAGACGGTCGTGCAGGATCGGGAAGAAGGAGTCTGGCTCCCCTTCCAGCGTGAATTTGACCTCCGGCACCAGACAGTAGTTGATGTGCGGATTGGCCAGAGAAGAGTAGGCTGCGATGAATCCGCTGTCGCGCCCCATCACGTGAATGAGGCCGATGCCGTTCGGCGCGCCCTTCGCCTCGTTGTGCGCCACGGTGATCATTGGATTCGTCGCGTAGACGGCGGTCTCGAAACCGAAGGTCTTGTCGATGTAGCAGATGTCGTTGTCGATCGTCTTCGGAATGCCGACAACGCAGATGTTGAGACCGCGTTTCAGCGCGGCAGCCGCGAGATCGTGCGCGGCGCGGAGCGTGCCGTCCCCCCCGATGCAGAAGAGCATGTTGATGTCCATGCGCATCAGCGTTTCCAGCATCATGTCGGTGTCCTGCTGCCCGCGGGAGGACCCCAGAATCGTCCCTCCCTGCTCGTGAATGCCGTCCACGGTCAGCTCATCGAGCACGACGGGGCGGTATCCGAGCTCGGGATTCAGTCCCGCGTAACCGTAGGGAATGCCGTAGACGACCGGCACGCCGTAGACCTGCTTGAGCGTTTCGGTGAGTCCTTTGATGACATTGTTCAATCCCGGGCATATGCCCCCCGCCGTCAGGATCGCGGCCTTGCACCAGGAGGGATCAAAGAAGATTTTTTCCCGCGGACCGGCTTTCTGGAACGCATAGACCTTGTTGTCCTTTTCGAGGCCGGCACGGATATCGGCCATGTCGTGCTCGTAGAGAATCTGGGAGGCGTCCGTCACGAACGGAGAGGTCTTGTCGAGCGGAGAGGCTATTTTGCACTCCCCCACTGTTTTAATCGGAAATGTTTCAACATCAATCATATTCAATCCTTTCTGCGCTGCCGTTTCCGGAATCGTAAAGACAGCGATTAATGTAACACCGGAAGCGGGAAAGGGCAAGCAGAAAAACGGGAAAAATCATCGCCTTTCCCGCAAAGGCGGCTTCTCTCCTCCGGAAATGGAGACAATCCCCGGAACAGCGGGTGCTGAACCGGATTTCTTGATGCCGCGCGGCTCCCGGTTCCTACAGGATCCGGTTCAGCGCCTCATAGGCCGTCGCCGCGGAAAAACCGCGTCCGGCAAGAAAGCGCAAAGCCTTCTCCCGGCGTTTCCGCGGATCAGGCTCCCGGTCGAAAAGCGCTTTCTTTCTCTCCAGAGCGGACAGCGCGGAGGAGAGTTCGCTCCCGACCCCGTCCGCCTCGCGCTCCGCCAGCGTATTCTCAATGATCTCGCGGTCAATTCCCTTGAGCTGAAGTTTCCGGGCCGCCTTGTTCCGTCCGCCGCCGCGGAGATAGACCGATTCGGCAAGACTCTCCGCATACGCGCGGTCGTTGAGAAATCCGCGGCGCGTGCACTCCTCCAGCACCCGGGCGATTTCGGGAACGGAATATTCCCGGGCAAGCATTTTCTTCCGGAGCTCCGCCGTGGAGCAGGCGCGGCGGCCCAGAAGCAGGATCGCGTATTCCATCGCTGTTTTTTTCCGCGGCATGTCAATTCCCTTTCCTGTTATGACAGCGTTCTGCAAGAAGCCGAATCCCGTCGGTCATCCTGGGGCCCGGACGCAGCAGGAGATCGGGATCCATCCCGGAAACAATCCGTCCGTTCCGGACGGCGCGGAAACAGCTCCAGACACGGTCTTTCCGGAAAGCGGCAACATGCTCCTCCGGAAATCCGGGCAACAGCAGAATATCCGCCTGATGCGCAAGAAGCCATTCCGCGGACGGCGTGAAATATTCCCGTCCCGCATCCCCTGCGACGTTGCGCAGCCCGGCAAGGCGGATCAATGCATCGGGAAAGGATCCGGAACCCGCCGCCACGGGAGGATTGCCCCGGATCAGGCAGAGGACGGACGGTCCGCTTCCCGGAGGATACTTCCGCCCCGCCTCCTCCAGTCCGCGCCGGACGCGGGCGATCTCCGCACGCGCACGGCCCTCACAGTTCAGTTCCTTCCCTGCAAGTTCGACCCATTCCATGTATTCCGCCGGATTGCGGCACGGTTTCAGAATCACGCGGATTCCCGCCGGGCGGAAAAGCTCCGCGGCGGACGGATCGGCAAGGACATCGGCGAAAAGATGCGTCGGCTTGAGAGCGATCACCGCCTCCGGATTCGGCCTCCCGAACGCGCCCGCGACGGGAACGCGCAGAATTGCGCGCGGAAAGTCGCAGGCGGAGGAACGTCCGACAAGAAGGGCCTCCTGTCCGAGACGACAGACCAGCTCCGTCAACGCTGGCGACAGCGAAACAACACGCACGCGGTCCTCCGCTGAAAAAAGCGCCAGCGATGTGAACAGCAGAAGCGTCAGAAAGCGTTTCATGGGAGAAATGCCGGTTTCAATATGCCGCGCACGGCTATTTCCCATGCGGGCGGGTCATCTTTTCCGGCCGGACAACGGAATCGTATTCCTCCGGAGAGACCAGCCCCGCCTTCGCGCAGGCCTCGCGGAGCGTCAGGTTCTCCTGATGGGCAAGCTTCGCGATTTTCGCAGCATTGTCGTAGCCGATCCGGGGACTGAGCGCAGTCACGAGCATCAGCGATTTTTCAAGAAGCTCGGCGATGCGTTTTTTGTCCGGCTTCAGCCCGGCGACGGCGAAATCCGTGAAGTTGGAGCAGGAGTCGGACAGGAGCCGGACCTCCGTGAGAAGATCGAAAATCATGACCGGCTTGAATACGTTGAGCTCGAAATTTCCCTGCGAACCGGCGAAGGCGACGGCGGTGTCAAGCCCCACCACCTGCACGCAGATCATGGTCAGAGCCTCGCACTGAGTCGGATTGACCTTGCCCGGCATGATGGAGGATCCCGGCTCGTTTTCGGGAAGGATCAGTTCGCCGATTCCGCAGCGGGGCCCGCTTGCAAGCCAGCGGATGTCGTTGGCGATCTTCATCAGGGAGCAGGCAAGCGCCTTGATCGAACCGGAGAGCGCGACGATTGCGTCGTGTCCGGCAAGCAGCGCAAACTTGTTCGGCGCGGAAGTGAACGGCAGATCCGTCAGACGCGCGATTTCGGAGGCCGCGTCTTCGGCGAATCCGGCCGGCGCGTTGAGTCCGGTCCCGACCGCGGTTCCGCCGAGAGGAAGCTCGAAAATCTCCGGCAGCGCGCCTTTGATCCGTCTGACCGCGTAATCCAGCTGGGCGACATAGCCCGAAAATTCCTGTCCGAGCGTCAGCGGAACGGCGTCCTGCAGGTGCGTGCGCCCGATTTTGACGACGGAATCGTACTCCGCCGCTTTTTCCGCAAGAGCGCCGCGTAGTTTTTCCACTGCGGGAATCAGGCGCCGGACGACGGCTTCGCCGGCGGCAATGTGCATCGCCGTCGGAAAGGTGTCGTTGGAAGACTGCGACATGTTGACATGGTCATTCGGATGCACCGGCTTTTTCGAGCCGATCACGCCGCCGAGAAGTTCGGAGGCGCGGTTTGCAATCACCTCGTTCATGTTCATGTTGGACTGCGTGCCGCTCCCGGTCATCCAGACTTTGAGGGGGAAGTTGCCGTCGAGTTTTCCGGCAAGCACCTCGTCCGCCGCCTCGCAGATCGCATTGCCGAGTGCGGGATCAAGCCGTCCCGCCTTCCGGTTCGCAATCGCGGAGGCCTTTTTCACGATCGCCAGCGCGCGGATCACCTCCGAGGGAATGAAGTCCAGACCGATATTGAAATAGGTGTTGGAACGCTGCGTCTGCGCGCCCCAGTATTTGTCCGCGGGGACTTTGATCTCCCCCATGCTGTCGCTTTCCATGCGATAATGATTCGTTTCCGTCATCTTGACTCCGGCTCCTTGTATTTGCATTTTACGCGCGATAAGATACCAGCAGATTTCCCGGAATGCAAGCCGTTTCCGCGTCATAAAATGCAAAGGATACGCGCCCCTGCCGGAAAAACCGGGAAAGGCGCATGAAATCCGGCGGAAAAACTGCGGAAGCGGGATCAGTCGATTTTTATGGTATCGGTCATTCCGTGCTTGTGCTGTTCCACGATGAAGTCATAGGCATCCTGCGCCGTGTCGACCAGATGGAAAAGCTCCAGATCTTCCGCATGAATCGTGCCGTCGACCAGCATCACATTCCGGAACCAGTCGATCATCGGCTGCCAGAAATCACGGCCGACCAGCACAAGCGGAACGCGGTTCACCTTGTTGGTCTGCATCAGCGTCAGAGCCTCGCTGAACTCGTCGAGCGTGCCGAATCCGCCGGGATACGCCACGACGGCGACCGCGTATTTCATGAAACAGACCTTCCGGATAAAGAAGTAGCGGAAATCCAGGGCGACATTCTGATATTTGTTCGGATGCTGCTCCATCGGAAGTTCGATATTGAGTCCGACGGAGATTCCGCCGTTTTCGTAAGCCCCTTTGCTCGCCGCCTCCATGATCCCGGGACCGCCGCCGGAAAGGATGCCGTAGCCGCGTTTCACAAGCATGCCGGCAAGTGCCTCGGCGCTCTCGTAATACGTCGTTCCGGGTTTCAGGCGCGCCGAACCGAAGATCGGAATCAGCGGCCCCTGCTTGGACATCGTCTCAAAAGATTCCACGAATTCCGCCATGATGCGGAAGACCCGCCACGGGTCCTCCTTCGTGAAATCCAGCAGCGCGGTCTTATGGTCGGGACGCTTCTCCCCGTGCAGAACTTTTCCTTCCATGCCATCCTCCTTGGATATTGTGATTCAGCTTCCCGGGACAATATTACGGGAAGAGGCATTTTTCAAGGCGTACGGCTTGCTTTTCCCTGAAAAACCGTTATTGTATGCGGTGTCCGAAAAAGATCAATGCAACCCGGAACGGAAGGAATGCGGTTCATGAACAGCGGAAATCCGGAAAAACTGGCGCAGCTCGTCAGAAAATTCAAGGGCAGACGCATCGCCGTCGTCGGCGACCTGATGCTGGACGCCTATACATGGGGCAAGGTCAGCCGGATTTCCCCGGAGGCGCCGGTGCCAGTCGTGCAGATCACCCGCCGCAGCTACTGTCTCGGCGGCGCGGCGAATGTCATGCGCAATCTCGTCACGCTTGGAGGAACGGTCACGGCCTTCGGTGTCGTCGGTAACGATCCGAACGGCGAGAAACTCAAGGAACAGCTTGCGGAATATGGCATCGAACACTCGGGGCTCGTTTCCGATCCCGCACGTCCGACCACCCTGAAACAGCGTGTCATGGCGGGTGCACAGCAGCTGCTCCGCCTCGACGACGAACTGCTCGAACCTGTCGCGGATTCCATCCGCGAGAAACTTCTGGATTCGATCGTCCCGCTTCTGGAACAGCGGAGAGTTGATGCGCTTGTCCTGGAAGACTATGCAAAAGGACTCTTTTCCGAATCGTTCGCTCAGGCGCTGATCGATGCTGCAAACCGTGTGGGTGTCATGGTCGCGCTGGATCCGAATCCGAAAAACCCGATGCGCCTTCACGGACTCACGATCATGAAACCGAATCGGGCGGAGGCCTATGCGCTCGCCTCGCTCAGCCCTGCGCAGACTGCCTCCGAGGAGGGACGCATGGAGGAACTTGCGCATGTAGCCGCATTGATTCGCAGGGAATGGCAGGTCAGATATCTGCTGATCTCCCTTGCGGAACAGGGAATGGCGCTCTTCACGGACGACACGCGCTGCACAATCATCCCGACCCGGGCAAAAGAGGTGTTCGACGTTTCCGGCGCGGGCGATACCGTTATCGCCGCCTGCACGCTCACGCTCGCGGCTGAGGACGATCCGGTGGCTTCCGCGGAAATCGCGAATTACGCGGCGGGCATCGTCGTGGGAAAACTCGGCACTGCGACCGTATCGGCAGACGAGCTTCTCGCCGAACTCGCCGACAACTGAATTCATTCCGACCCCGCAAGAAACAAAACGGAAAAATGCAGGCGCATTTTCCCCGGGGTCAAGGGCCGTTGGCCCTTGCGCGGTCCAGCTGCGCAAGCTGGTCGTGCAAAGCACGAAATCCCCGCCCGGAGCGGTTCAATCCGCTCAGTGACGAGAACTTTTTCACGGAAAAAGTTCGAGAGCTCCGGGCGTATTCATGGAGACGGAAGAATGCGGAAGCATTTTTTCGTCTCTTTCATATGTTGATAAAATACGAGAGATTCGGGCATATCTCTGAGGTCATGCACTGTTCCGGCGGCTCTCGAAGCTTCGCTTCTCGTCCTTTAGCGGGGGAACCGCCGCCGGGGAAAGTTCGCCTGCGGCGACCAGCTTGCGCAGCTGGACCGCGCAAGGGTCAAAGACCCTTGACCCCGAGAAGAATGCATGCGCATTCTTCCGTCTCTTTCATATGTTGATAAAATACGAGAGATTCGGGCATATCTCTGAGGTCATGCACTGTTCCGGCGGCTCTCG
>CALXRI010000042.1 GCA_944390795.1 uncultured Victivallales bacterium | reverse complement strand
GATGAAACAGATCTAGACAAACTTCACGAAGGAAGAAACCCGTAACCTGGAGCGCGAATTCGGAAGCGCCTTCACCTGGAGGAACGGTCAGGAACGGTCAGGAATGAAATTTTCTCTTGCCAGGACTCTGCACGTGGCTCCGGAAACACTCACGTTTCAGAAGGCTGCTGATCTGATTCTTGGTAACGGCCATGCTTCCGCGGAAGTCCTGCAGGCCTGCATAGATCTGATTGCGAAAAAATGCGCTGGAGATGTCACGCAGCCAGGGCGAACCTATTCTTCGATGCTCTGTTATCCGCAATTTCACGGGAATTTTGATTTTGATGCGGTTGCTCTCCAGGCAGGCAAAGGAAGTCTCCAACTGCAGACGGCACTTTATGAAGAGGATGCCGTCAGCAAAATGCAACGTCTCGCACCTGAAATTACTATGGGCTGGGCCGGAATCAAAGTTCAAAACGGAGCATTTTTTCAAGGCGATGAAGCTGCAGAAAAACTTCTTGAAGCGGTCGATTATTTTGAAAATAATATAAAAAACATCCGGGCAATGAGTTATTTGAATGCGCATCCGCGTCGGATGGAGAACTTAAGGGGATATCGGGAGCGGATCGCTTCTTTCTCGGATCTGAAAATAGAACGGAACAGGAAAACGGATCCGGAAAGGAGGAATGCCATCCTTCTTCTGAAATACTTCCCGGATGAATTTACCGTCGGTCTGATGAGATGTTTCATTCCGAAAGGGAAAAAGAAAGCTCTCCCGGAGAATCCCTACTCCCTGCCGGATGATCCGATAAAACTTGCTAGAGGGAAGCGGGGATTTGTTTTTCCATATTTCAGCAGGATGCTGACAGGAAATACCTGGCGCAAGGAATTTGATATCAGCGCATTTTCCGAAGCATTGAAAACAGTCAATCAATTCCAGCAGAAATGCATGGAGCGGGAAAAGGAACGTGAGACTCTTCAGGCAGCTCTGGATTATATGGATGGCATTCGGAAGAAGGGAGCCGGCGTCTGCGGGGAGAATCCGGAGGATGGGGAGGAATTGCCGCTTCCGGTTCTGGCAGGCGATGCGCGCTGGGAGCTGCTCAAGGAACTGCTGAAATCTCTCGGAATATCCAACTCCTTTACGGAAGACGAGATGGTGGAATACGGGCTCTCATTCCGGACAATCCGCTGTTTTGCTGAGCTGCGCCGCCGCTGGCAGACGATTCTTGCGCATTCGGACGGAAAGGCCCCGGCATCCGAACTGATCCGGGAGCTCCATCTGTTTCAGCAGAAAAATCCTGAGCGGATGGGGAGTGCCGATCTGTTTCACAAACTGGCCGAGGCGAAATACCAGGATCTCTGGCGCGAGGATTATCCGGCGGGAAAACAGCAGTCGCACGATCTCCTGTGCGACGCCGTGCGCTATTTTGAAATGCGGGACCGGATGGAGCGCCTGAAGGAACCGATTCAGTTTACACCTGCCGATGCGGTTTATTCCAGCCGTCAGTGCGATTTGAAAAAGCTCTGCGTCGGAAAATCTCCGCTCGGGGAAAACACGGTCTGCACAACGCAGATTGCGCTTAAAAATCAGGAAGGCGTATTTGAATTGCAGGACTGCACGCTGCGTTACTCCGCTCCGCGGCTGTACCGGGACGGTCTGATCGGCGGAGAATCCTTCCGCTATCTGACTCCGGTCCTGCATGCGCTGCAGATGGAATCTGTTCCGGAAGTGGACTTTGCGGAAAGCGCTGTTTTTCTGATGCCGGACCGCGACGGGTCCGGCGGGATACGCTTCCTGCTGAATTTTTCAATTGGGGTTCCGGTCGGGAAAATCCATGCATCTTTTCCGCATCATTTTACGGCGAACCAGTTTTATTTTGCCGACAATTCGCGTCAGATGCTTCTCTGGCCCGGAATTGAAAACGGAAAGAACAAGCCGGACTGGTTTCAAGCAAAAAAACCGTTTGTGTTTGTGTCCGTGGATCTGGGACAGCGGAGTGCTGGGGCAGTTGCCCGCATCCGTGTGTCGCCGGGTCCCAGGCCGAGTCCGCATGCCGTTCTCCTCGGCAGCGACGGTTCGACGGAATGGTATGCGGAACGGATCTATACCGGCCTTCTCCGTCTTTCCGGTGAAGATGCGAAATTTCCGGCAAAGTGCGGACTCCTGAAAGAGAGATATGGCAGCAGGGGACGTTCCGCGGACGCGGAGGAGACAACGGAAGCGCGGGAACTCTGCATCCGTCTTTCCGGAGCCGACCTCATCGGAGAAGGAGATTCCTTCCCCGAACAGAATGACCGCATACTCATCGCATTGAGACGTGCCCAGGCGAAATGGAGCCGGATCAACCGCTGGCTCTGGATGCTGAATTCTCCGGAAAGAACGGACCAGGCGCTTCGGGAATATTCCGCAACTCTGCCGGACTCTTCCGGCACTGTTGCGGATGCGGATGCTCTCCGTAACCTGCTGACCGGTCAGGAGGCCTTTCTCCGCAAGATGCTGCCTGATGCCGTCTTGACTCTGGCAGGACGAATTCTTCCGCTGCGCGACCGTGTCTGGAAATGGGAAACATGCAGAAGCGGGAACGGGGAATCGCATCGTCTGACACAGGTTCCGGCGGAACATCCGCGCAGAGTCCGGATCTGCGGACAGAGAGGAATTTCATTTGCGCGTCTGGAACAGCTTGAAGAGTTCCGGAAACGGGTGCAGTCGTTGAACCGTGCCTTGATGCGCTGTCCCGGAGCCGCACCGCAGCGGCCGTCGGAAATGCGCGAACTGCGGATTCCGGATCCCTGTCCCGATGTCCTTCTGAAATTGAACCGGATGAAGGAAAACCGGATCAATCAGACAGCGAATCAGATTCTGGTTCAGGCGCTCGGGCTCCGTCTCAAGTCTCATGGGCCGGGCAGACGTCCGAAGGAGATTCACGGAGAATATGAACGCATTCCCGGAGTGGAACCGGCGTCGTTTCTGGTTCTGGAGAACTTGAGCCGATATCGTTTTCACCAGGACCGCTCCCGTTTTGAAAATTCCCGTCTGATGAAGTGGTCTCATCGCCAGATCCGCGCGAAGCTTGAAATGCTGGCTGCGGAGATTTTCGCCCTGCCTGTGCTGGATGTGCCGGCGGCGTATTCCTCGAAATTCACATCCGAAGGCATTCCCGGCTTTCGTGCGGAATTCTGTTCGACGGCCGTATTCGGACAGTGGCCCTGGGAGCGTTTTTCCGTGGAGGAGCGAATGGTCCGGGAACTTCGTGAAACGGCGGAAAGGCTGGAACAGCTCGGAGAGCGGATTCTTCTGCCGAAAGAGGGGGGACCGCTTTTTGTGCCGTTCTGCGGATCCGACACCTTGATTCAGGCGGATATCAACGCCGCTTTCAACATTGGTCTTCGAGCGGTGGCGCATCCGGCAATGCTGACAGTGCATAATCGGATCCGGGTCCGGAAAAGCGGGGATGGTCTGGTTCCTGCCAGGAACTCCGCTCTTGCCAGAATGGTGTTTTCTGAAACGGACCGTATCGAGACGCCGGAGACGGGAGACCTTCCGAATCTTCTGTTTGTTCTGCCGGTTCCCCGGACTCTTTTTGAAGGAAGACAAAATGGGATTTACCGCTTTGCAGACACCGGAAGGAATTGTCTGACGTTGATTCCCGGAAGTGATCTCTGGAAAACGGTCAAAAAAGAAAAATGGATGCGCTGTCTGACTCTGAACCGGCTGCGTCTGGCCGCTGCGGAAAAGCGGGCGTCGGAACGGACGGGAAAATGAAATCCGTCAGATTATTCACTGGAAGGCGGATCAATGTTGTCTGATTGATCTGGGTGAGCTGTCCGATCCGTTGGACTCATTTCTTGTTTTGGGGCGTCCTTTCATAAAAATTCCGAAAATTACATTTCTTTGATTTGACATTGGAAAAACTGGCAATAAAGTATTGTTACGGGCATGTCCCGTGTCATTCATCTTTCTTCCGCCATCGGAAAGACTTTTTTGCTTTTTTGGCAGCAGATTCGATCCCTTGTAAATGCTGCGAGTGTGGTGGTGCCTTCCATGTGACGGTACTTGCGCTCGTGCTTATTGAAAATCAAAGAGATATGCAGAGATTCCGATGTTTTTCCCGTATCTTTTTGGAGTGCCGGGATGAGGTGATCGCACAGGCTTGTACAACTCTCTGCGATTGAGTATCTTTTGGAATCTGCGTCGCATCCTCTGCCAAATGAGCTAGATTGAGGCGGGCAGATCAAATACCTTCGGGAACGCGGCGGATGCCGTCGCATCCTCTGCCAAATGAGCTAGATTGAGGCGGAACCAGAGCGCGCAACCTTATTTCAGCATCAGAAAGTCGCATCCTCTGCCAAATGAGCTAGATTGAGGCGGAAAAAGAAAATGCGGCTCATCCTGAACAGCAACAAGTCGCATCCTCTGCCAAATGAGCTAGATTGAGGCGGCTGAATAAATTCAGCATTCAAAACAGGAAGATTGGTCGCATCCTCTGCCAAATGAGCTAGATTGAGGCGGGCCGACCGCGAAGCAGTCTATGCCTACGTTGACGTCGCATCCTCTGCCAAATGAGCTAGATTGAGGCGGTTCCCAATTCGCATCTTAGAAGTGGCCCATTTGGTGTCGCATCCTCTGCCAAAAGAGCTAGATTGAGGCGGAACGAGTATAACGAGACCGACGGCAAAGGATATGAAGTCGCATCCTCTGCCAAAAGAGCTAGATTGAGGCGGCTCAGGACTGAATATCTTTAGTTTTTTTGATTTCGTCGCATCCTCTGCCAAAAGAGCTAGATTGAGGCGGTGAAGACCGCGGAATTCCTGTTTCAGCTTGAGTTGTCGCATCCTCTGCCAAAAGAGCTAGATTGAGGCGGTACACGCTTCTCCTCGGTCAGCTCGCATCCAGCGGTCGCATCCTCTGCCAAAAGAGCTAGATTGAGGCGGATTGTGACATAAGAAGTTTCTGTATAAATCGTGTGGTCGCATCCTCTGCCAAAAGAGCTAGATTGAGGCGGCATTGCCTCCGTCACGATTCTAAACAGCATGCGGCAACGACTGAATGTTCTTCTCGCGGGATTACACGAGAATGGGCAGTAAGACGCAAAATCAAAGCATGGAATATCAGTCAGGATTTTTCATCCAACACGGCTTTGCACGACGGCCTGATTACTTAATGTGAGCAGTATTGAGCTTGACAACGCAGTCTCCGTAGATGGAATCGTAGGCGGCATTCATCACTTTTACCGCATTCAGTCCGTCTGCCAGAGTGGATTCCGGTGCGCTTCGCTCCCCGCGTATGCAGTCTGCGAAACTTCCGGCGAGCGTATTGCCGGGATTCAGTTTCGGTCGCGGCGCCATGTCCACAATCAGACGGTCCGGCGAGGCGCAGTCTTTCCCGACGACATAGAGAGGTTTATCGAAAAAATCTGCAGTATAATACCCTTTTTCACCGGTGATTTTCAGGTTGCACTCGAGGGATTTCGGCCAGAGAAGACGCCGCGCGGGAACCTGCTCCTCCAGATTGGAGTAGGATGGATTGATGAAGAAGGGCACTCCCCCGTCGAGTTTTCCCGTGATCGCGACATGATCCTCCACCTTCAGATGTTTTCTCTGATTCCGCGCGGACATTGCATACACTTCCCGGAATTCCAGTCCGGTGATCCAGCGGACCAGGTCGAACGGATGGGGATGGTCGGTCAGCGCGCCGCCGCGGAAATAATCCGCTCCGGGACGGATCGGGACGACTTTACCATAGGAGAGTTCCGGATCTCCCCAGTTCGGAAAGTAGTTGCAGGGACTCTGCGAGATGTTTGTGAGATAAACGGAGCGGATTCTGCCCAGTTTCCCCGAGCGGACGAGTTCCCGCGCATAGCGGAACTGCGGATTGAAATGCAGTTCCAGTTCGACCTGGATGATTTTGGGATAATCCCTGCTCCATTTCAGAAGCCGAGCACCTTCTTCCGGATCCATGGTCGGCACTTTCGTGCTGTAAATGTGATACCTGCGGTCCATAGCCTCCCGGAACATTTCGAAATGATCTTTGTTGTCGCTTCCGATCTGGACGGCATCCGCCTCGGGATGGGCGTCAAGCATTTTCCTCCAGTCGGAATAGTATTGCACCTTTTTGTCCTTCAGGATTTCCCTGATATTGGCTATGCGCGCGGGATCATGATCCGCCACGGCAATGATCTTCCAGGGATATTCGGGATCGTTCGCGAATCCGCGGCAGTAACCGGGGATGTGCGGATTTGCAGTTCCCGCGACCAGAATTCCAATTGGTTCCTTCATTGTTCCACTGCCTTTCTGACCGCTTCGGTCAATTGTTCCCAGCCGCTCATTTCCGGAGTTCCTTTCAGACGGCAGAGGGTCATGATGTTTTCCAGCATGGAACCGGCGATTTCCGGATCGCAGGAATCCACGGTGAATTGGCGGAGTCCCGATTCATCGGCAAAAATAGAGCCTTCCACGTTGAAATATCCGACGATCGGCTGATTGGTCAGATGTCCATGTGTGAAATTCGCCTTGATGAAGAAGGTGTCCGGCATGGAACCGGGAAGAGTTTCATTCAGTTCGAATTCAGCGACGACGCCGGAGTCGAAAGCGGCGAGGGCGAAGAGATTGTTTCTGCCGGGTTCTTTTTCGACATGCAGTTTTTTCAATCCGGCATCGGCCAGTTCGCGTGCGAGACCGAGCAGCTGCACGAATGTGCCGTAGAGGAAATCCTGTTCCGAGGAGGCCGCTTTGGCGGGTCTCTGCCACGTAAAGCGCAGCGAACAGAGTTCCCCGCATTCGCCTTTATGTTTCTGAATGGAACAAAAAACGGACCAGAGAAACAGTAGATTTTTTCCTGTCTGCCTGAACATGATTTTTTATATTCTCTCGCCTCTGTTTCAAAAATCAGTCTCTATCCAATGGCATCAGATCCGCCTGATTCGGATAAGATGCAGCGGAGTCCGCTACTTTTTGATTTGATAAATTCTGGTTTCTCCGAATGTAAAGGTTTCATCAATCCGTGTTTTCGGTCCGGAAAACACATTGTCACGGAAAATTTCCCGGACACGGTATGCACCCGGCAGCCGAATGCTTTTGAGACCGGAAGATGATGCATGCAGCATCAGATAACGGTCATTTCCAGAAAAGACATCGCCGCCGCTCGTGTAAATATGCACCCCGCACTCCCGCAGAAGTCGCCGCAGTTCATTCGTATTCAGGGAAAGCATGCTGTAAATACTGGTATATCCGTCGATGATCTTGCGTGCCAGCACGGGCCTGCCATTGACTTCCGCAAGAATTTCCGCATCAGGATCAGCGACTTCGAAAGTTGTTCGGAAGGCGTAAGCCCGCCCGCCTCCTGTCGGTGTAATCCGTTGGAGACGGGAAGAAATCTTCCGTTTCAGATTCATTCCCGTGATTCGGGAAACAGCATCAGGTTTCAAACCGTCATCATGAACATAGTCCGGAGCATAGAACCAGATTGCCGCTTTTCCGCGTTTCATGACTTTTTCCCGGATGGCCTTGCGGATTTCAGAATTCATTTTAAACGCGTTCAGGAAAATATAAACTTTGTAATCCGGCAGATCGGGATGAGCAAGATCCTCCAGGACATACTGATCCACAGTCGTGCCAAGGCGCGGAAGAATCTCTTCAAACATATTGGCGCGGAGAGCCCCCTGCGAGAATGGAAACTCAGCGGAAAAGAGGCGTCCCTCCTCGGAAATAAAAACCGCAATTTCGGCAGGCAGGTGTTTTTCTTCTGTCAGGCTTTCCCTGCCGATCTGTTCCATTTTTTTGACGAGACGCATCAGGTTTTCATCATGAAAAGTTTCATTTCCGGCAAGCAGGAACCACCATAAACCGCAGTCCTGTGTCAGTGCATACCCGAAATGACGCTTCATCAGTTCCATCGAATCACGCAGATTTTTCGCGCGATAGGCAAGGTTCGGATCTTTCAGATAATAGCATGTCCGGACATCCGCTTCATCGAAATACAGTTTCTTATGCAGACGGATCGACGCTGTCGCAGGATTCTGAAAGGCTCCCGCGTCTCCTGTGTTGCGGGACGAGTAAACCGCGGGCGTGGCAATGAAATCAACATATTTCGATTTCAGAACCGGATAAAAGCGTCCCCCCTTTACTCCCGCCGCCCTGAGACAGTAACCATAAAAAACTCCGACAAGTTTTTTTCCGCCAGTCAGTTTTTTCGTCAGGCGCGCTGCATTCAGGAGATTATCATTGACACAGGCGATCAGAAAACGGTGATATTCGAGAATCAACGCATCCTCCCTGGCTGCCGGATCGCGGCAGATGTCACCGCCGTAACGGAAATCGGTCGGAACCTCTACAGTATCAAATGTCAGGTTATACTGTTCGGTCAGTTCGGCAAGCGCCTTCTGATTGTTGTTCAGACGTTTACGGAGAAACTCCCGGAACCCTTCACGCGCAGGGCGTGAAATATCTCCCTGTCCATCGCCCCCACCCGGATACAGCCACTCTCCTCCGTGTCCGGCAGCCAGATGATACCCAATGATATGGGCATGGTAAGGCGCACTCTCCATATGTGCAATCAATGCTTTCAGCATTTCTTCGTAGGAGCGGCGCCATTTGTCTGACGCCATGGAAACCAGACTGGTTTTCTGTCCATCACGCCGGACACGCATTTCTTCGGGATTTCTCTTGATCCACCACGGCTGGGGATCCAGTTTGATCCGGGGAAAAAACAATGCGTCTGGATGAATGCTCAAGATTGATTCCACCATTTCATCCACAATTCGGAAATCGTATTTCCCCTCGTCGAGCCACCAGTTTCCGTAACGGTTCGTATTCCATAATATATTGCTGAAAATTCTCACACCTGCCGCTGCAAAATCCTGACAGGAAAGCTTCGCCTCATCGAATTTGACACGGGGAGAAGGCAGCATTGCCATGGGGAAAAGAATTTCTCCATTAATCTGTATTCGCGGAATCGCTCCGATATAAGAAATTGAGACGGTGCTGCTGCCAGTCATCCGGTTCTGCGGCAAACACTGTTCATAGGCTTTCACCAGAGAAAGTTTTCGTTTGATATCCGGGGCATCCGGCAGCGCATCCTTGCATTGCAGAGCAAAATACGGGATGAATACGCAAAGAATGATCAATAAACTTTTCATACTGGTTCTCTCAAAGCACGGCATGGAGATTCCGGTCGCTGTAAAAATTCGACGCGGGGGATTTTGGGATTGCTTTCACGCTCACGACATTTCCGCCGAGTGTAAGAATATTGCACATGCCAAGATGGTCGTAACGGATTCGGCAATTTACATTCGTCCGATCCAGATAGGGTAAGGAATGACCGGGATAACTCGGCCAGCCGGTACCATCTACGATATGCGGAACTTTACTCGGCTGCCGGAATGCCGAACGTTTGACCGCTCGTTCCAAATTGCTTTTAGCCGAATAGCTGGCTCCTTGATTCAATATATAGGAATAATCCTTCATTTTCTCATTGGTCGATGGGTCATTCTGTTTCCATTTGTCCTCCGGGACAGAAGGACAAATGGCAAGTTTCGGCGTAGTGGCATTCGTACTTGTTGGAGCATCGGCTTTTCTGATGGAATCCATGAACCAGGATGTCGGATCATTCCAGTTCACCCAGTCCGAGGCGATCTGCCCTTTCACCATTCCCTCAAAGGGCATTAAATAATCATGAAATGTATCGCTATAATGGACGGCATAAATTCCCATCTGGTGCAGATTATTGACACAGCTGATTTTCCTTGCCTGATCTCTGGCTTTGTTTAATGCGGGAAGAAGCATGCCCGCAAGAATCGCGATGATCGCAATCACGACGAGGAGCTCGATCAATGTGAAAAAAAGGCTGCTGCCACAATGCATGGATGGCAGGGAAGAGGAAAAAAGTCCGTTCTTCCTCCAATGTTTTTCGGCTTGCCGCATATAATCCTCCATTCTTTGCTTATTTTCTTATCTCTTCACCGGAAAATCCAGATCGGGATCTCCCGGAATTCTCTCCTATTATATGAGAAAAACGCATTTTTGTCAATTGGGAAAAAGTTGCAAAACTTGTCTTTATGATGTATTCTAAAAGAAAGGAGAGTTTTTCGATGTTTCAATGGAGGAAAAAATATGAATTTTGCACGGCATCGTTCCATCCCCGCGGACCGGATTCCACCTATGCCTTTTGCACTCAAGGCAATGGGATATTATCAGACATCAGCCCCGTGGGAAGAAGAGAATGATGGAATCCATCGGCCCCATTGCGGACTTTTCTGGTGTGCAGACGGTTCGGCTGAATTCATGATCGGGACATGTCCCTTTGAACTGAAAAAGAATGAAGTGCTCTGTTATTATCCATTTGAAGCACACAGGATCCGTGTCCTTCACGATTCCTTCGAGTATTTCTGGATAACCTTTGACGGAACGGATGTTTCCGATACACTTGCAAAATTCCGCTGCTTCAGGGAGCCGTTCCGCACGGGCCCGCCGCCGGAAACACTCTTCCGCGAAGCATATGACTGTCTGGGAGATCTTTCTGAAGCGGCACTTTACCGCGGCGGAGCCATCGTTTATCAGATTCTGTCCATGGCCGCATGCCCTCGCGAAAAAAAAGACACAGACACGCCTGAAAATCTTCTTGTTTCCCGTTTTCAGCAGATTGTAGATGAGGAATCGGGGAACCGTGAACTGAATCTGATGAAAATCGCTTCACGCCTGCATTGTCACCGTACCACCTTAACCCGTCTTGTAAAACAGAAGCTTGGATTTCTGCCTGTCCACTATCTGAATCAGGTGCGGCTGCGGAATGCGCTGGAACTTCTGGAAAACAGTGACCTGACCGCCGCGGAAATCTCCGAGGTCTGCGGATTCGCCACGCCGGAATATTTTTCCCGGAAATTCAAGCAGCTGACAGGCGAACCGCCGCGCCGTTTCCGGAATCACTGAATCCAAAATAGGAAAATGTTTCTGCCGATTTCATGAGATTGAAAATGACTGCGATTGTCCCCGAAAACTGGACAACTTGACTTGGTGTAAAGTGCCCGTTGAATTAACCTGGAAAGGGAGGGCGTTTTATGAAAAGTCGTATGACTCCGGATTCAAAAGCCGTGCAGCATTGGAAGCGCTGCGCGGAGAACTGACCATGGCCGAGATTGCAGGAAAGTTGCGCCTCTCCCCCAGGGTGGACAACTTTTATAAAAGATTGGTGTAGGCCCCTGGGTTTACTAACTATATCCCGCAGTATGCCGATTGCAAGCTGGGGAACAACCGTTATCTTGTGATGTGAACAGCAGTGATGACATATTGAAAGGTTAGAATATATCCCTAAATAATCCCTAATTTTCTAAAGATGATAATACTGGCTGCCAGTTGAAGCAATGATTCATATGCCCGATTTGTCTTTTCATATCTGACAAGCAATTTCCGGAATCGATTGAACCAGGAGTGGACAACCTCGACAATCCAGCGACGTGCTTTGAATCCGTTCTGAACAGCTATCTTTTCTTCTCCTCGCGGACGTATATGAGGCACATAGCGATAGTCTCGCATTATTTCCTCTGATTTTTTACCAGAGTATCCAGCATCTGCACAAAGATTCTGTTTCGTCCGACCACGAGGCTTTCGAATTCTATTCTTCAATACGGCTTCTATTTGAGTGACATCATGTCGATTTGCTCCTGTTACGACGATTGACAATGGGACTCCACGTTCGTCGACAAGAATATGGCGTTTTGTTCCATTCTTTCCCCCGATCAGTGGGATTGGCTCCTACCGATTCCTGTGCTGTGGGGGCTTTTATTATGCTGGCGTCAATACTTTGCCATTTCCATGCTATCCCTTCCAAATCATCATATTGCGCAAGACCTTTTTTCCAGAGTTTTTGGAAAAATCCTTCTGCAGACCATTTCTGAAAATAGCGATGAATGCTGCTGGAACTGCCGTATTCTCTGGGGAGTGCCTTCCATTGAATTCCTGTTCGCAGGACATAAACTATGGCTTCAAAAATTTTTCTGGAATCCATTGGTTTTCTGCCTCCTCCTTTTCGGCGCTGATATGCTTTGGTTTTATCACGTTTCACTTTCGGAATGAGTGGTTCTACTTGTTCCCAGAACTTGTCGGACACGCTCCATGATTTTTCTGCCATACATACTCTCCTTGATTGAATAGAGATAATATAGCATAATTTTTCAATATTTCAATATATTATTTAGGGATATATTCTTAGTTAGACAACCGAAAATACTCCGCCTCAAATGTCTGATGGAATGGTGATTTTGTCAAGTTTCAGGCAATAAGATTCATGCGTAAATCCGGCATAAAGGGATCCCATGAGATGAGACGAAATGTTTCGATACAGCTTCTCGCTGTATCGGCCCCCTGTTTTGACTGAAAAAGGCATGGCAGGAGAGGCAGTAAACACCTCTCCGGCATGAGGATTTTATACTGTACTCAAGAGGAAAATGAACTCCCCCGGCAGGGCACACGGAGACCGGGGATTTCGCCTGCGGCGACCAGCTTATTCAGCTGGACCGAAGCAGGACTGAGAGTCCTGCACGAAACTATTTTTTTGAATAAGCTGTCGATCAATTCCAGAGCTCGGGACGATTGCCGTCCAGACCGAAACAGCGGTTCAAGGCGGCGTAGGAGACATCCACACGCTGCGGCGTATATTTCTTGATCGTCTCCGTGAACGCATTCAGGAGACTCCATCGCGTCGGTTCCAGGAACTCCTCGTGAGAGGGGTTCTTGAATTCCTTGTAGACCGGTACAATATCGCTTGAATTGATCGCTCCGATCTCCGCTGCCCGGACGATCCGGCTTCTTGCCTCGTCATCGCTCTCCAGATACTTTATCTTCAGCTCCTCGGCAACATCCTCCAGAATCAGGAATTCATTTTCGAGCGTCTCCACAGCCCGGTTCACCAGATCGCACAATTCGATCCGGGAGGTATGCCGACGCTTGATGACCGTCGTCCCGCCGAAGGCCATATTGCTGCACACCCGGACGGAAATCCCGGCTGTCAGACCCGCCGCAAAGCTTTTGTCATGGCTGTTGCGGATCCCGATACAGCGGCTCCATTCCGTGCTCGAACTTTTGTTGATCCGCATCACGCCGAACATCCGCTGACCGTCACGAGCCAAGCCATACTGCTCCTCCAGAATTGTCCAGTTGTGCGTATGAACGACCTCCGTCACTGCCTCGATCACGTCGCTGTGCGGAACCGGCTTCCAGCTCGCGGTCGCTTCCGGTGTCGGCACCAGCGCGATCTCGTCGCGTCCGACGAACTTTCCTTCACACATCATCAATCCCATAACTACCTCCAGTTTTTGCAACGATTTTTATACGGACACTCCGCACAGGCGAAGCTCGTTTCATTCGGCAGAAACACGCCCTTGTCCACCGCGTCCTGCACCCGCGCCGCCAGCGACTCGAACCGTTGGAGTGCGGACTCATTGCGGCAGGTGTAGTGCGTTTCGCAGACGGGATTTTTCGCCTTGGTAATCACATCGAACCGGAAGAGCGGTGTCGTGCCGTTCAGCTTCTCATACGCGTAGGAGAAAACGGTTGCCTGCAAATCGCGGTCGGCTTTCCCGGCGGGCCAACGGTTTGCGGACGTTTTCCAGTCCACAATGCAGACATCACGCCCATCCTGAACCAGTAAATCCCATTCGCCGATCAGCGGCTTTTTGAGTCCGGGAACATTAATTTTGAATGCCTGCGCGACGCCCTTGATCGTGTAGTAATCCGACCAGTTCGCCAGCGCGGCATCGAGCATCCGATCCGCGAGCACAAGCATCAAATCGAAATTCTCCCCTTCCTTGTAGATCAGGTTCGATGTCGCTTCACTTTCGATTTTGAATGCCTCCGCGAATAACTCCACGCTCTCCTGATGCGTCAGCGAGCTTCCCATTACGCACTCCCACGCCTGCGCGGTCAATACCGCATGAAACGCTTTGCCGAACGGGAAGCAAGCTGAAGTCCGTTCGATCTCAGCCGGTTCCACGTAACGGAAAAAGTATTGCAGCTGGCAGACATTGAGATAGGTGTTGAGCGCCGAATACGACCAGTGCGCTTCTCTCCGCAGTTCGTCGATACTTGCCATCACGCCGCCCTCCATTCGTTGATCTGATTGGAGCACTGCTGACGGGACAGCTGCCGCACATCCGGCACCTGGAACCGTGCCGCGATCTGCTGCGGAGTCACTCCGCGCTGCCTCGCGAGATCAAGCAGATATGAGAGCTGTTTCGGACTCGCCGGTCCATCATTCTGACGATCTCCTGTTCTCCGGCCCTGCGGAGCATTTTTCACTCCGTTTGAAGCCGGATAAGTGTCGTAACTGCGGGGATCACTTCCATGCAGTTCCGCTTCGACCGAATTTCGCACGAGATCGAACGTCTCATGAATCCGCGCCTGCAGCTGCTCCTGCGTGAGGCCGTCTGGAAGTTCGACCTCGACCGACGCATGATAGCTCTGGCTGGAATACTCTTCCCCTGCGGGAACCTTCTTCGAATACGACGCATTGAGTTTCAACATAACAACCTCCTTCTTTTTTGAACAAAAGAAGCCCGACAGAGGAAACTTCCCTCTGCGAGCCTCAAAAAATCAGAAAGTGGGGAGTTGGGTGAGCAGCCTCCCACACGCTATAGGAAACCTAAATATTATAGGATAAAATAGGTATATAAATAGGTTTCCTATAGGAGAATAGGAGGAACTCCCCGTAGTCCCCACTTTTGTGTTTTCCTGCTTTTCAGATCGCCATTTTGATCCGTTCGATGGCACGTTTGGCGAGAATAAAATCCCGCTCTTTCTGCTTCTGGGTGATCTGGAGTTCTTTGACCTTGCGGGCAAGAATATTCGATTCATCCCATGCGATCCGCAGTTTCAGGCGGAAGGATTCGACGGCGGAGTTGAGCTCCTCCATCGGATTGGCTTCATTTTCCTGCTTCGGAGCGGCGGCCTGCACCGGGACAGACACAACTTTCATTTCCTTGTTTTCCATTTCGTGTTCCTCCGTTTGAGTTTGAATTTGAGTTTGAATAGGTTTGGGTTCCTGAGCTTTCGGCTGATACAAAGGCAGCGTGACATAGCGCCCCGTGCCTCCGGTTGCGAGGATCGGGCAATGGCCATCTCCAGCCTCAATTTTCGTATGCCCCTCCGACAACATGCGGAGAAGCATTTTCCGATTGAGCTTGAGGGAGAAATCGCTCCAGTCGCCTGTAAATTCAGCGGCAATGCTGGTGTGCATTTCACCGGCGAGAATGTTCAGACACCCCGGATCCTCGCTCTGATACAGCTCCACGGGATTGTGCGGCTCCTGCGCGGGCACATTCCTGAGAAAGACCGCGAGCTGTTCCCCGCGCTCCGGCAGAAACGAGACCGAGCGAACCAGAGAGTTTGGATGCGGGATGATCTGTCTCCAGTTCGGATAATCCCCCTTCAAACCATACGCCAGCCAGATCCAGTGTTCCGTTTCCACGCGGCACACTTTTCCTGTGCGGCTGTTCCATGTGAAGAGGCTTCCGCCTTCCTTCGTCCGAGTCTGCAGCAGGGCGATCGGAAGCGGGATCGTGAAATCATCCACATTCAGCGGAAGCGGAATATGCAGCAGCTCTCTGCCGTTTGTCGCCGTGATTCCTTCGCGGGAAAGATTGATCCCCCGCATGATGGCGCGCGCCTCTTCCCGGTCCACAAGCGGAGCCGCTTTTGCCAGGAAAAAGAGGAACTCTTTCGGGAGCTCGCTGTATGCTTCCTGTTCCCCCTTGCAGATGATCGGCCACTCGACGCTTTGCTCGTGCAGGAGGGTTGTCTCTCCGACGTGCAGAATCCCTTCTCCGTATTCAAGTTCCAGCGTCTTATTCCGGCAGGAGCGAAGCGCCATCCGGAACTCCTCGAAGGGGACAATGCAGTGGAAAGGTTCTTCCGACGGAGACTCCATCCGGAACGTGATCTGCTCCAATGGCGTGCAGGTGGAAAAACGGATTTCCTTTTCTGTCGCCTCAATTTTCAAGGACCGGAACTGAGGAAGCGACGCCGTCCGGCTGACCAGTTTTCCGAGCGCAATCAACGCCCGTTCCAATTCATTTTTGTTGAGTTCAAGTTTCATTTTTCACTTTCTCCTTTTCTGTTACGAGTGTGATATTTTCTATACATTTTGAGTGCAATCCATGCGCCTCCTGCAAGGCTGATGCACCAGAGCACGAACCGGAAAGGCAAAGTCAGACGGCCTAACAGACCGATGAATTGTTCCGGGTTCTTTTCTGCGGCACGTTTCATCCCCTGCTGAACGCCGTCACTGACCTTGTATGCGGCAATGATCGTGCCAGCCGCGCCGCCTGTCGCTGCAATCTGCCGCCATGAGATTTTGTGCATCTGTCTTGTTTTATACGGGACTCTCCGGCAGGGACGATACGGAGGAACGGCTTCACTGATGAGTGTGCATAACAACAATACGATGAAAAGAATCCGCTTCATGGCAGGACGCTCCTGCGGCAAGCTTCATGGAACTCGAGAATGCTCTGATGCAGAGCCGCTGTAAGTTCAGGAGTGAGCTGTGTACAGGCTTGTTTCAGCTCAAGCAGACTCCACGCAGTCCCACCGGCAGCCAGTACAACACCGACAGCGTCTCCGATGGGAAACGGTCCATCCGCCAGAGCCGAGACGGTACCGATGCCCCATGAAGCGGCCAGACGCGCCGAAACCGAAGCTGTGACACTGGCAAGGGCGCGCAGAGTCGTTTTCAGAAAGACGAGCTCAAGTCCCAGAGCGCCTGCCGCATAGAGCGAAGCATATGCGTGCTCTGTGGCGGTATCCCGGATGTCATGTTGCAGAAATCCCGGCAGAGGCGTTGCTCCGTAGACTCCGGCGATCCTGCGGCAGGGTGTGGTGACGGGACGCAGTTTCTCCGCAAGATACGCCTGCGCGTTCTGTGTGCCGAGCAGTTTGTCCTGTGCCATGAGTCGGCACAGTCGGCTCATACTGCCGAATGTCGCAAGTTCCGACACGACAGCAGGAACCGCTTTCTGTGCCTCTTTCAGATATGGTTGCGCCCTGTTCTCAAGCTCGGAGAGTGTTCTGACTGTGATTGTTTTTTTGCCGTCGAAGATGCTGTTCCAATGCCAAAGCAGATACGTCCCCGATGCGCACAGGGCAAGTGCCAGAATCAGTAAGGACAACCATCTGATTCTGTGGAGGCTTTCCTGTGCATGTTCCATCCGGCAGCCAGTGCCGGACACCTTCTTCTGTGTGTGCATTTTTGTTCCTTTCGTGTTTACGTCAGGCGTAAATGCCTGCCAATGTATTATGCCGAAAAAAAGGCTGTTTTTTAGCTGAAAAGCCCTGGAACGGGCCGTTTCAGGCCGGATGAGCAGGAGCGCAGTGTAATTTCTTCATGTGCGGAGGGGACGGGGGCGCGGAATACACATCTGTCCGGTGCCATGCCGGAGGATTCATACAGCGGATAGCTGTATCAGGCAAACATAACTTGGCAGGTGGTACAATGCTGAGGAGTTTACGCGCCGCTCTGATTGATTATGTCTGTTCGCGGGAATGGCATTCAACATCCTGCCACACTTATACTTGCGATAAAAACAGCAATATTGATTTGCATTTTCCGGAAAGACGGATTACATTAATTAACAGACTGCAATTTTTTCGTGTCCCATCTTTGCCGTCGAGCTCATTTATACCGTTATATTTCAGCAAATGCATATGTGAACCCGCCAAGTTGATATAAGCTAATTTGCTCTCTATTAGGTGAAATGTGCCGGTAGGATTGTGTCTACGCATCTTACCGGGCGCTTCTTTGTCGTATAGAGAGCGGGTTCTTGGCGGGACCTACATATGCAGCGCTTGGGAGCGTTCGGTTCTTTTTAACGAATGTTTTCAAGCACGCTGGATTTCGCAATGAAGAGTTGGGGAATCAGCAGGCAACTGAAGTGTTGAGGTCTTGTCAATGAATGCGGTAATATCGGCAATGAATTTCAGCCCCCTGTTTCGGGACGCTTTTGATCTGCCCGCATTGACAGAAGCAAGCAAGCAAGCAAGCAAGCAAGCAAGCAAGCAAGCAAGCAAGCAAGCAAGCAAGCAAGCAAGCAAGCAAGCA
>CALXRI010000041.1 GCA_944390795.1 uncultured Victivallales bacterium | reverse complement strand
CAACTTGAATCTGAAGTTCTTTTCAACATACCGGCAGAGCCGGTAGTTTTATTGTCCTGAAGGGGACAAAAAAACGGGACGGCGGAAGGTTCCGCCATCCCGTTGCAGGTTCCGAAAAGGAATCCGGATCAGACGCCGAGGTCGATCATGGCGTCGGCGACCTTGCGGAAGCCGGCGATGTTGGCGCCGAGCACGTAGTTGTTGGGTTCGCCGAATTCCGCCGCGACCTCGTGGGCGGAATTGTGAATGCTCTTCATGATGTTGTGAAGTCTCTGGTCGACCTCTTCCGCGCTCCAGCCGAGGCGGATGGCATTCTGGCTCATTTCCAGTCCGCTGGTGGCGACGCCGCCGGCGTTGGCGGCCTTGCCCGGGCCGAAGAGAATGTTGTTGGCGAGGAAAACGTTGGTCGCGTCGATCGTGGAGGGCATGTTGGCGCCTTCGGAAACGCAGATGCAGCCGTTCTTCACGAGTTCTTTCGCATCGCTTTCATCCAGTTCGTTCTGGGTTGCGCAGGGCAGGGCGATGTCGGCCTTTGCCAGTTTCCAGGGGCGCTGTCCCTCGTAGTAGCTGGCGCTCTTGAAGACCTTCGCGTATTCGGAGATTCTGCCGCGGCGGACGTTCTTGAGTTCCATGACATAGGCGAGCTTCTCCGCGTCAATGCCGTCCTTGTCGATGATCGTTCCGTTGGAGTCGGACATGGAGAGCACTTTGCCGCCGAGCTGGAGCGCCTTCTTCACGGCATACTGGGCGACGTTGCCGGAACCGGAAACCAGAACCTTGCGCCCTTCGAAGGAGGACCCGCGGGTCTTGAGCATTTCGGTGGCGAAATAGACGTTGCCGTATCCGGTGGCTTCCGGACGGACCAGACTTCCGCCCCAGTTCAGCCCCTTGCCGGTCAGGACGCTGTCATAGCTGTTGACGATTTTCTTGTACTGGCCGAACATGTAGCCGATTTCGCGTCCGCCGACCCCGATGTCGCCGGCGGGGACGTCGGTGTTCGGGCCGATGTGGCGGTAGAGTTCGCGCATGAACGCCTGGCAGAACACCATGATTTCATGCTCGGATTTTCCCTTGGGATCGAAGTTGGAGCCGCCTTTTCCGCCGCCCATCGGGAGAGTGGTCAGGCTGTTCTTGAAGATCTGCTCGAAGCCGAGGAATTTGAGGATGCTCAGTGTCACCGTGGAACGGAAGCGGAGTCCGCCCTTGTACGGGCCGATGGCGCTGTTGAACTGGACGCGGTAGCCGTAATTGACCTGGATTTCGCCTTTGTCGTCAACCCACGGAACCTGGAAGGTGATGATCCGTTCGGGAATGGTGATGCGCTCGAGAATTTTGTTCTTCTCATACTTGGGATTCACATCGAGAATCTTGCCGAGGGACTCGAAAACTTCCGTGACACTCTGAAGAAACTCCGTCTCCCACGGAGCTGCGCTCTTCAGGTTTTCCAACACACGCTGTGCATAAGCATTCATCGTGTCTCTTCTCCTTGCTTTCTAAAGGGTTTCAGGTGATCAAAAAAGCGGGTTTTAATATAACATTGTAAAAACAGCTGTCAAGAGCGGGAGGAAAAAACAACAAAAAAAATATTTAACGCCGTGTGCAAGTTTTATTGGTAAAAAACGAAAAAGAGCATGCTTAGGCTATTAATAGCCTAAATATCCATTAAGTTAGGTTAGTTACAACCAACTTAGAAAGGTATTCAAGCATGCTCACGGAAGACTATATCACCGAAGTGTATTGTTTCATAGATGACATGATGAAAGAATGTTGGAAAAATATCAGGAAGCGTGGTCCCGGTCCGAAATTATCGGATGCGGAAGTAATAACGATGGAAATTGCGGGAGAGTCGCTTGGTATGGATTGCGACAAAACCATTCACCGGTATTTTCGAGACCATTGGCGGCACTTGTTTCCGAACGTTGGAACTCGAACCACCTTTTTGCGACAGGCGGCCAATCTTTGGAGAGTCAAGCAGGAAATTCGGAGAATTCTGCTCACCCGTCTTTTGCCGAATGGCAGCCGAATCAGCATTGTTGATGGGTTTCCGATGCCGGTTTGTGGTTTCAGGAGAGCTCATTTTTCCAAACTATTCAAGGGAGAGGCAACTTATGGATATTGTGCCGCAAAAGCGATGACTTATTACGGTTTGAAAGGGCATCTGCTGATAGATTTGAGCGGAATTATTGTCGATTGCACGGTTGCTTCAGCGAATATCGATGAACGTGAGATGCTTCTGGAAATGCGTTCTGAAACTGGCTCAATTGTGCTTGGCGATAAAGGATATATTTGCAATAAGACAATGAAAGCTGAGTTTGGCGCTCTTGGAATTTTACTGCACACACCCTTGCGCTCCAACATGAAAGACAATAGGCCCCCCGAGGAGGTCAAAGCCCTGAATAATCAGAGGCGTTTGATTGAAACCGTCATCGCTCAATTGACTGAGCGTTTCAATGCCGAAAAAATCAGAGCCCGAGATTTATGGCATTTGACTGTTCGGATTAGCAGGAAATTGTTGGCACATTCCATCAATTGCTGTATCAATCAGAAATATGGGAATCCGCTTCTACAATTTGAACGGATTTTTTGTTAAAAAACTTGCACACGGCGTTATTTATCACAATCATTCCGGGAATCTCGCGGGGAAGCAGGGCGCTTTCCTGTGCGCCAGGAATTGCAAACGAGGGAAAGCATGATATGTTACCGCCTGAAAAAACGGAGGTGCGGTCATGTCCCTGAAAATCGTGTTGCTTGTTGTCTGCGCGGGAGGATTCGGCACACTTCTGCGCTATTTTGTCATCCGGGCCTTTCCCCTCTCCCTGCTGCCCTGGAGCACGTTCACGGTGAATGCGGCCGGAAGTTTCCTGGCCGGCTTCTCGTTTGTTCTCCTGCGGCAGCGCTTCCCCGCCCTTGAACCCTATGCGCCAATTGCGCTGATCGGTTTTCTCGGCGCGTTCACGACGTTTTCCACGCTTGTGCTGGAGAGCGCCAATCTGTTTCTGGCGGGAGAGTTCGTCCGTGCCTTGCTGAACCTGCTGCTTCAGAATCTTGCCGGGCTTGCCGCCGTATTCTGCGGTCTTTGCGCCGCCCGGCTGATCTGAGTGCGTTCCCGCAGGGAAGTCCGAAACGATATGGCTCCCTTTTTCATGCGGGATTTTTTTCTCCCGCGCTTCTGCGCAGAGTGACGGCTGCGGAAATCAGCGCCAGCAGATAGAAGATCCAGGAGGCGTGCATGGCAGTTCCGATTCCGAACCGGGCGGCGAACTGTCCGATCCCGAGAAAAAACACGCCCGCCAGCCCCCAGGTGCCACCGACGATCAGCGCCATTCTTGCACCGAGCCCCGGACCGTGCGGCGCGCTGCGTGAAAGCGCCACCAGGAGCGGATAGCAGGAACTCGCCGTGAATCCCGCCAGAAGAATCAGTGCACATGCCGCAATGTTCCGCAGCAGCAGGAAATAGCAGAAGACAAGGGGAACTCCGAGAAGCAGTCCGCTGAAAATGAAGCGCGGAACCGGATATTTCTTCGCCAGAAAGCCAAGGCAGATGGAACCGGTCGCCGATCCGATGCCGAAAAGCATCGCGCTGAATCCCCCGAAGGCAAGCGGAAAGCCGAGCGTGTTCAGCTGGGTCGGCAGAAGCATCTGGATGGTGGTTGTTCCTGTATTCATGAAAAATGCGGTCAGCAGGAGGCTCCGGAAGCTCCACGGCGCCGCCGGATCCCCGTTTTCTTGCGCCGCTGCGGTTTTCCCCGGACGGTCCGGCGCGAGCCTGACATGGGAGATGCGCAGCGCCGCCAGCAGAAGCAGAATGAAGGGAATCAGGAAAAACAGTCCTTTGAGTCCGTGATTTCCGACCAGGGTGGCGCTGAGCCAGGGACCGATGCAGGAGCCCAGGAATCCTCCCGTCATGAATGCCGGCGTGCTGACTGTCGGCGCGATGCGCCCGATACTCTGGACGCCGCGCAGCCCGGCCGGATGGACGATTGCTACGCCCGCTCCTACTGCAAGCATCATGAGGCAGAGGACCGGTACCGGAGTCGCGCGCGGAAGAGCGCCGAGCAGCAGGATCAGACCCGCCATCAGAAGACCGATGCTGATGAGGCGGGGACTGCGTGTATCCCGGTCAAGATACGCCACGGGGATCTGCATCATGTTGCAGCCGATGCTCATGCTGGTCAGAATGAAGACCCCCATGCCGAGGTCGAGGTGAAAATAGGCCAGCGCCGCGGGAAGGAATCCGGGCAGGAGTCCTCCCATCATGTCAGCCATGAAATGCGCGGAGGCAAGCGTCGTCATCCGCGCCCCGGAAGAATGCAGTGCAGTGGGTATGAGGGTATGTTTTTTCATGATGCCCGATAAGATACAGCGGGAAAAGAATTTTGCAATCCGGAAATTTTTTTTCTTTGGCGTCTGCTCCTCCCCCTTTCCCCGGAATTTCAGGCAGATGCTTCGAAAGGAATCGGAAAAAAAGAGTCTTTTTGATGTTTCGGGCTTTAAAATTCATATTTTAAGACTATAGTATAAAATATGATTCTTTAAATTCATAATATGAACTTTAATGGATTGCAGTTATGATAAAAGTGCTGGATAAGACTTTCGGCATTCTGGAGACGATTGTCCGTGCCACTCCGCATCCGATGGGACCGATGGCGCTTGCCGAGGCGCTTGAACTGAACCGTGCGACCTGTTCCCGGATTCTGAAAATGCTTCTGGAATCCGGCTATATCGTGCAGGTCTCCCGGCAGGCCGGTTATGTCGCCGGGCCCCGGATCCTGACGCTGAGCAATATGGCGATGTTCCAGTCCGCGCTGCTGAAGAAGGCGGTCCCCGTGATCGACCGGACCGCGGAGGCTGTGCGCGATTCCGTCCTGATTTCGCAGATTTACGCCGGCGAACGCTACGTGCTTTATCTTCGGAACTGCAATCCGGACCGCACGATCCGTCTTGCCGCACCCTCTTTTCATGATATCTACGCGACGGCGACGGGAGTCATGGAAATGGCATATCGCTCCTCCGCGGAACAGCTGACACATTATGACGCCGTCCGGGAGAGGAAAAACATCCTGCCGGAATTCCGGGAGCGGGAAAATCTGCATGCTCTGCTGGAGAGAGTCCGTGGAAACGGCATGTATCATACGAGGAAGGGCGATCAGGGAATTTTTGCCTTTCCCGTTTTTTCAAACAGGCGTTTTCTCGCATCTCTCGGCTGTTCCATGCCGGTCGCCAAATATACGGCGGAACATATTGAGGAAATCAAACGGATCGTCGGCGGTGCGGCTTCGGAGATTTCCGCGTCGCTCTCCACGATAGATTCCATAGGATGAATTCAACAGGAGAACGGATCAGAATGGATCGTCTTCAGAAGCTGGGCACTGTGAAAACGGTGTGTTCGTCACAGGTCGGAACTTCTCCGCTCGGACTGGGTTTTGAGAAGCTGGACCGCGGTGTCTTCGAGCCGGAAAAAGCGTATGACAAAGTCGCCGAACTGGGCGTGAAATGGATCCGCATCCAGTCCGGCTGGGCGCGGACGGAAAAGGAGAAGGGCGTTTACGATTTCTCCTGGCTGGACGGAATCGTGGACAATCTCCGCGTGCGCGGACTGGTTCCCTGGATCTGCCTCTGCTACGGCAACGGACTCTATGACGAGGATGCCGCGAAAGTGTTCGGCGCGGTCGGATGTCCTCCCGTCAAGACGGAGGAGCAGAAAAAGGCCTGGCGCCGTTATGTCGTGGAAACCGTCCGCCGCTACAAGGGGCGCGTCACCTGGTTTGAAGTCTGGAACGAGCCGGACGGCGGCTGGTGCTGGAAGCACGGCACGAACGGAACCGAATACGGCGAGTTCGTCAAGGCGACGGCGGAAGCCGTGAAGGAAGGCAATCCCGATGCGAAGGTCATGGGGGGATCGTTCTGCACCAACCGCCTGAAATGGCTCCATGACGTGTTCCGGACCGGTGCGGGCGAGGTGATGGACGCCTTCACCTATCACGGCTACACGCCGGACGAAAAGCTGGGAACCGGACTCCGGCTCCGGACGATCCGGGCGATCTGCGATCTTTACAATCCGCGCATCCGCCTGGTCCAGGGGGAGACCGGGACGCAGTCGCGGATCAGCGCGGCGGGCGCGCTCAACGGCGCCGCATGGACGCCGGAGCGGCAGGCGAAATTCCTTGCCCGCCAGATGATCGGTCATCTTTCGGCGGGCGTCATGTTCACCTCCTATTTCTCCTGCATGGACATGGTGGAGGCGCTGAACGGAAAGGTGGGCGAGAAATCCACATGGCTGGATTTCGGATATTTCGGCGTTCTGGCCGCGGACTTCGACGAAAACGGAGTGGCAACCGGGGAATACCGGCCGAAACCGTCCTACCGCGTTCTGCAGAATCTCGCCGCGATATTCCGGGAGGATTTTTCCGTGTGCGACCTCCCGATGTTTTTCATTCCGTCCGATTCCCGGAGACTCCTCCGCATGGACGACGACGGCAGAGACCTGATGCATGGCGGATTTCGCCGTCCGGACGGAAGTTCCGCATTCGCTTACTGGAAGCCTTCGGAACTGCTGACGACGACGTATGAATCGACCGTTTCCATGGAGTTTGCCGCGCAGAAGGACGACTGGCGTCTGATCGACCCGCTTTCCGGCACGGTCTACCGGATTCCGGACACCATGCTGGAACGCGACGGGGAAGGGTTCGTCCGCTTCCGGCACCTGCCGCTGAGGGACTATCCGCTGATTCTCACATTCGGCGACTTCATCGTGCAATCCTGAATCAACATACCGGAAAGGAAAGGAATAAAATGGATCTGACTGGAAAAAGAGCTCTTGTCACAGGCGCTTCGCAGGGCCTGGGACGGGTCATTGCGCTTGAGCTTGCGAAAAAAGGCTGCGAAGTGATCGTCAACTGCGCGCACAACCCCGGCAACGCGCAGAAGGTCGCGGATGAGATCAAGGCGGCGGGGGGACGGGCCGAAGTCTGCGTCTGCAGCGTTTCCGACGAGAAGGCGGTGAACGCGATGTTCGATAAGCTGGGAAGAGTTGACATCCTGGTCAACAACGCCCGGCTCGACCCCTGGAAACGGACGGCGGACATGAGCGAGGGCGAATGGTGGTCGCTTGTCATGGATGTGAACCTCAAGGGGGCGTTTCTCTGCTCCATGGCGTTTTTCAGCCGCGCCAAGCAGTTCGGCTGGGGACGCATCGTGAACATCGCCTCGGTCCGTTCGTTCCGCGCGGCGGAAATGAGCATGATCGCTTACGGAGTTTCCAAACTCGGCATGCACGGGCTGACCCGGGCGTTTGCGGACAACGGGGCTCCGTTCGGCATTACGGCGAACACGGTCTGCCCCGGCATGGTCGTCACGGAGAACATCCACAAGCGTCTGACGCCGGAGAAATACCGCGAGGAGTCCTCCGCGATTCCGCTCGGGCGCGGCGCGACGTGCGAGGAGATCGCCGACGCGGTACTGTTCGCGATCGGCAACGGATACGTGACCGGCGAAACCATCAACATCAACGGCGGCATGTATTATGCACCGTGAAAACGGGAGCTGGGAAGAATGGAACATGTGAAGAGTCTTCTGCCTCCGGGGAAAAAGTGGAAGCTGGTCTGGCATGACGAGTTCGACGGCGATACGCTGGACGAGTCGAAGTGGAGCTACCGGCTGCACCTGCTCCAGCGCCGTCACGAGACGTTCACCGATCAGGGAGCCTTTCTGGACGGGAAGGGGAATCTCCTGCTCGCGCTTCAGGAAAAGGACGGGCATTACTTTTCCCCGCATCTGCAGACGGGCTCCAATTATCTGGACCGTCCCGGCCGCGGGTTCTGCTTCGGCGGCAAAGACAAACCGGAGTTCGTCTGGCCCGTGGCAAAAATCGAACGGCCAAAGTTCATGCACCGCTACGGCTATTATGAAATCCGCTGCAGGCTTCCGGAACAGCCCGGATGGTGGGCGGCTTTCTGGCTGCAGTCTCCCTGCATCGGCGCGACCCTGAATCCGGAGGAGTCCGGCGTGGAAGTCGACATCATGGAGAATTTCACCCGGGACGGCATCGTCTCCCACAACAACCACTGGGACGGCTACGGGGAGGATCACAAGCATGCCGGTTCCGGCGACCGCAGACTGGAGCCGACGCCGGACGGATATCATGTCTTCGGGCTGGACTGGTCTCCGGACGGTTATGTCTATTACATCGACGGCAGGGAGTCCTGGCGCTGCGACGGTCCGGTTTCGCACCGGGAGCAGTTCATCCTGGTCTCCACCGAATGCATGGGATACCGCGAAGGCCATGAGCCTGCCGCGGAACTGCGCAAGGCGCGGTTGCCGGACTATTTCATCGTGGATTACGTCCGCGTGTTCGACGAAGTGAAGGACGAGTGAGTTTCGGGGAGGTGTCTCATGACGGTCCGGGAACTGATGGAGGAGCTTTTCCGCTGGTGCGCGGACGGAGCTCCGCATGATTATTCCAGTTCGTGCGATACTTTGAAGTGCGGCAGTCCGGAAACGGAGGTCCGCAAGGCCGCCGTCACGATGTTTGCGACGCCGGAGGTGATCCGCGCGGCGGCGCAATGGGGGGCGCAGCTCCTGATTGTGCACGAACCGACTTTTTACGACCATTTCGACAGGCGTCTTGAAAACGATCCGGTCACCGCGGCCAAGGAACGGCTTCTGAAGGAAACGGGGCTCGCCGTCTGGCGCTATCACGATCATCCGCATCTGAAAGACAAGGACATGATCGGGGAGGGGGAGGTGAAATATCTCGGACTCAAAGGCGTCTGGAGCAAAGGGAAATGCTGTGCGGTCAACCGCTTCCTCCTGGAGGAAGCCGTGACGCCGCGGAGTCTGGCACTGCGCTTCCGGGACGTGCTTCATGCCGGTCATGTCCGCATCTGCGGCGCGGCGGATCTGCCGTGCACCCGGCTGTCGCTCTGCTTCGGCACGCCCGGCGGCGTGTTCGAGGAACTGTGCAGCGATGAGGTCGATGTCGTTCTGACCGGGGAGGCCTGCGAATGGAAACTCGGGGAATATGCGCGCGACGCCGCCCAGCTCGGCTTCCGCAAGGCGCTTCTGATTCTCGGACACATTCCGTCCGAGCGCGACGGCATGCGTCTTCTTGCCGATCTCATGCAGGAACGTTTCAAACAACTGGAGACCCGTTATTTCGAGTGCGGCGAGGCGTATGTCCATCCGTAGAACGGGATTTCCGAAACAGGGGAAAGCAAATCCATTATGAAAATCACATGGCTTGGGCAGGGCGGATTTCTGCTGGAATCCGGGAAATACCGTCTTGCGGTCGATCCCTATCTCAGCGACTGCGTATTCAAAAAGGAGAGGCTGGCGCGTCTGCATCCGTTCCCGCTCGCGATTTCCGATCTGAAACCCGATCTGGTTCTGGTGACCCATGACCACATGGATCATCTCGACCCGGAAGGGATTCCGCTGATCCGCGCGGCGTATCCGGACTGCCGTTACGCGGGACCGCAGCGCTCCTATGAGCATTTTCTCCGTCTGGGGATTCCGGAAGCTTCCGTCACGCTTGTCCCGATGGATGCGACGCTCTCCTTCGGCCCCTTCCGCGTGACGTCGGTTTTCGCCGCGCACAGCGATCCGACCGGCTGCGGATATCTCCTGGAAGCGGAGGGAAAGCGCATCTATCTCAGCGGCGACACGAATTACGACGGGCGTCTCCTGAACGAGCGGACGAAGGGGATGGACCTGATGCTGATCTGCATCAACGGGAAACTCAACAACATGAACTGCGCCGACGCCCTGAAATGCGTCCGTTCGCAGAAGCCGAAGCGCGCTCTGCCCATGCACATCGGGCTGTTTGCGGAAAACACCGCGGATCCCGCGCCCTTCGTCGCCGGATGCCGCGCCGCCGGGGTGGATTCCTTCGCCATGATTCCGGGAAAGGAGTTTGAATTATGAAAATCACCGCAGTGAAGACATTCATCTGCAACGCCTTCCGCACCAATTTCGTGTTTGTCAAGGTGGAGACCGACAAAGGCATTCACGGCTGGGGGGAGGCGACTCTCGAATACAAGGAACTGACGGTCCAGGCTGCGATTCACGATCTGGAGGACTGGCTCATCGGCAAGGACCCCCACAACATCGAGGCCTTCCGGCACGACTGCTACCGGGACGCCTACTGGCGCGGCGGCCCCGTCCTGATGAGCGCGCTTGCCGGCGTCGAAACGGCGCTCTGGGACATCAAGGGAAAAGACCTGAACGTTCCCGTCTATCAGCTTCTCGGCGGAAAGGTGCGCGACGCCGTTCCGGTTTACGTCAACGGCTGGTTTGCTCCGGCGAAGACGCCCGATGAATTTGCGGAAAAGGCGCTTGAGGTCCGGCGCAACCGCTTCCCCGGATGCAAATGGGATCCCTTCGGCAAAGCCTGGCAGCAGATCGGGAAAAACGAACTGAACCGCGCGATGGAATGCGTGGCGAAGGTTTCCGAGGCCGCCGGAGACGACGTTCATCTGCTGATCGAGGGACATGGACGTTTCGACATCCCGACCGCGGTGAAAATCGGACGCCGTCTGGAGGAGTTCGACATCTTCTGGTTCGAGGAACCCATTCCGCCCGACGACAAGGAGGGAATGCGCGAGGTCAAGGAGCGCGTGCGCGTCTCCATCGCCGCCGGAGAGCGTCTGTACAACCGCTACGAATACCGCAGATTCTTCGATCTGAACTGTTCCGACTACATTCAGCCGGACATCTCGCACGCGGGCGGCGTCATGGAAATGCGGATGCTGGGCGCGGAGGCGGAGTGCCGTCATATCGGATTCTGCCCGCACAATCCGTCCGGACCTGTCGCAAACGCGGCCACGCTCCAGCTTGCGGCATGCGTCCCGAATTTCGTCATGCTGGAAATGATGATGACCGATGTGCCCTGGCGTGCGGACATCTGCGACGAACGTCTGACGTTGAAAAACGGCTGCATGCGGATTCCGGACCGTCCCGGCATTGGAATCGAGCTCAATGAAAAGGAGCTTCTCAAGCACCCGTATGTCCGGACCAGTCTCCGGCACTACAGGGGCGATCTGACGAACATCCGCCCGCCGGATGCCGTCATGTATTACGATCTCGTGAACGAAGCGTGACGCGGGATTCCGGAAACGCCCGGCGGAACGCCGCCGGGCATCCCGTTTCAATTCACCAGCTTGCCGGAGAGAATGTTTTCCTCGTTCCCGGCGTTGATCCTGACGGTGTGGATTTCCCGGAGAATGCTCTTCGGCGAACGGGTGCGCACCTTGACGTAGTTTGACGACCAGCCTTCATAGCCGTTGTTGGCCAGCGTGCGCTCGAAAAGAACCGATTGTTCCGTGCCGATCAGCGATTTTGCGAATTTCGCCGCGCAGGCGGCCTTGATCGGTTTTGTAGCCTCCACGCGGCGCACCATCTCATCCACGGAAATGCGCCCCGGCAGCTTTTCCGCCTTCGTTCCCTTGCGCGGGGAAAAGGGGAACACGTGCAGATTGGCGAAATGCATGGATTTTACGAATTCGCAGGACTCTTCGAACAGTTCCGGCGTCTCTCCGGGGAACCCGACGATCAGGTCGCTTCCGACATGGAGATACGGCATTTTCGAGCGTGCATATCCGACCATGTCGCGGTACTCCTCCCGCGTGTATTTGCGTCCCATCGCCTTGAGGATTTCATTGGTCCCCGCCTGAAGCGGCAGGTGCAGGAAATCGCAGATTCGTTTTGTGGACGCCATGAGATCGACCAGACGCGGCAGGATCTCTCCGGGTTCCGTCGAGCCGAGACGGAGTCGGAAATCGCCCTCGACGGCAAGCAGCTTTTCCAGCAGGCCGATCAGATCCAGTTTGCCGCATTTGTAGTTGCAGACATTGACTCCGGTAATGACGATTTCGTGAAAACCCGCATCCAGAAGCTGCCGGAAATCCGCCATGACCTCCTCCGGATCGCGGGAACGCTCGCGCCCGCGTGCATAGGGCACGATGCAGTAGGAACAGAAACTGTTGCATCCTTCCTGCACTTTCAGGTTCGCCCTGCTTTTGAAGGGGTAATAAGCGAATGCGTCCTCCTTGAAGATGCTTTCGTCGCCGGTTTCCGACGGCTTGTGTTCATGATGCTGAATATTGAAGCGGCGTTCCAGAATGGATTCGAGATTCTTCTTTTCCGCGCGGGGCAGCAGAATGTCGCAGTCGGAATTTTCCTTCATGTCCTCGTCCACATCCGCGGCGCATCCGGTGAGAATGATGTAGGCGTAAGGATGCCTGTGGCGGATGGAGGTCAGAAGCTGGCGGGTCTTTCGCGCGGCGGTGGCGGTGACCGTGCAGGAGTTGACGATAATCAGATTGGGGCTTTCCTCGTAGTCCTCGTCGACAATCTGAAACCCGCAGCGGCGGAGCCTGTCGCAGATCAGCGCGCTGTCCGCCTGATTCAAACGGCATCCCAATGTTACAACAGATGCTGTGATGGCAATCATTTTTCTTTCCTGACCTCGCATATGAAAAATGCAAATTTGTACTTGTTTCTGACGGTCGTTCCGTTTTTCCGGAGCAGCCGCCTCAGATCGGAGGAACGCATTCTCCCGCCGGAGATCCGGCCGGTTCCCGTCAGTTGAAACGAACGCAGGAATTCCGCCAGTCCGCCGTAGGTTTCGGTGCATTCGCCCGCCTCATACGCGCGCAAGGAAAAACCGTTCCCGTCCAAGTGAGGTATAATACTCTCTAGTTCCGGAAGTTCAAGCCCCGGAAACGACAATGATTCGGATTCAAAAAGATTTTTCAGTGTTTCCATGGATTCCGCAAGCGGCATGCAGAGATAAAGCCGCGCTTCCGGCCCGCGCAGGGTCCGTGCGATGTTCCCGAGCGCGGCGTCGAAGTCATCCGCCCACTGCATTGCCATCGAGGAAAATGCGGCGTCGAATCCGGAACGGAACATGTCCAGTTCCCCGTTGAAATCCGCATGCACGAAATGCATCCTTTCCCGCGTGTTTCGCGCAAACTTCTCCCGGCAGACCGCAAGCATGGCTTCCGACAGATCGCTGACCGTGATTTCCGCCTCCGGGAATAATTTCGGCAGATGGACGGTCAGGAGCCCGCTTCCCGCGCCGAGTTCCAGGATCCGGTGCGGCGCGGGCCGTTCCGTCTCGTGACGGCGGATGAACGCCGCGAACTGTTCCGCGGCGGTGCGCTGAAATGACGCCGCGGAGTCGTAGGTGAGCGCGGCGCCGGAAAAATTCCTTTCGACGGCGGCAGTGCGGGACATCTCAGAAAACCTCCCGCGCCTTTCCGCTGAACGGCAGGAAATGCCCGCTGTCAAACTCTTTCACGGCGAGCGGGCCGTTAATGGAAAATGAACTCATTTCCCGGGAGACGATCCGGTCCGACGATCCGGTCAGAACCGTCACCGGGCACCGGACGGACGGCAGCAGACCGCGGAAATCGAACGTCGCAAGGAAGTTCAATCCTTCCAGCAGCGCCGTCAGATTCAGTTTTTCCGGAGGTTCGATCCGGATTCTGTCCGGAAACGCACAGTTCCGGTAAAAGTGCTTCAGCGTTACGGACGCGTTTTTCTCCATTCCGTTTCTCAGCGCCGTGATATCCTCCGTTTTCCATCCGCAGGGAAAATCCTCCGCACGGGAGAACCGGGGAAACGGATTGAAGAGAACCAATTCCCGCACCGTCGGATCGGCCGCCGCGCAGCGGAGCGCGAACGCCGTGCCCATGGAATGGGCGATGATCGTTCGTCCCGCGGCGCATGTCTCTCCCGGATGGCGCATCGGCGTTTCCTCCGGGGAGAAGAAGCCGTAGTCGAACAAATCCGCTCCGGGCGCAAGATCCCGGTAGAGCGCCGGATCGACGCCCCAGCCGGGCAGAATCAGTGCGGAACCCTTCATACGCGTATCTGGCCGTTGCCGTAAATCTTGTATTTGTAAGTGGTCAGCTCGCGCAGTCCCATCGGACCGCGCGCGTGGAGCTTGTCCGTGCTGATGCCGATCTCCGCGCCCATTCCGAATTCGCCGCCGTCCGTGAAGCGGGTCGAGGCGTTCCAGTAGACGGTGGCGGAATCGACGTGATCGAGGAAATAGCGCGCGTTCCCGGCGTTTTCCGTGACAATCGCGTCGCTGTGTCCCGACCCGTAGGCGTTGATGTGGTCAACCGCCGCTTCCACGGAGGGGACAATTCCTGCCGTAATCATCAGATCCAGATATTCCGCGGACCAGTCTTCCTCGATGGCCCGTTCCGCCGCCGGATCGAGTCTGCAGTAGGAGGCGTCTCCGAGAATCTTCACGCCTTCCTCCTTGAACATCCGCGCGAGAAGCGGCACGAAGGAGGGCGCGATTTTCTCGTGAATCAGCACCTTTTCCAGCGCGTTGCAGACGCCGGGACGCTGGCATTTTCCGTTGCGCAGAATCGCAAGCGCCATTTCCGGATCGGCCTCCTCGTCGACATACAGATGGCAGACCCCCTTGTAGTGCTTGATGACCGGAATCGTGGACTGTTCCACGACGGCGCGGATGAGCCGCTCTCCGCCGCGCGGGATCACCAGATTGATGTACTGATCCATCTTGAGCAGAATCGAAACCGCTGCATGGTCGGTGAACGGCACAAGCTGGATCACGCCGTCAGGCATGCCTTTGCTTTTTCCCGCCTCGATGATGCACTGCGCAAGCGCCTGGTTGGAGTGAATCGCCTCGGATCCGCCGCGCAGAATGACCGCATTGCCCGCCTTGAGGCAGAGTCCCGCGGCGTCGACGGTCACGTTCGGGCGCGATTCGTAGATGAAGCCGATCACGCCGAGAGGCACGGAGACCTTGTCGATCCGGATGCCGTTCGGGCGCGTCGCGCTCGAGAGGATTTCGCCCGCGGGATCGGGCAGCGTGACGACGTGCCGGAGGCCGTCCGCCATGCCGCGGATGCGTTTCCCGTCCAGTTTCAGGCGGTCGAGCATGGCATTGGAAAGTCCTTTTGCCGCGCCGTTTTTCATATCGGTCTCATTGGCCGCGATCAGAGCCTGCGCATTGCTTTCCAGCGCATCGGCCATGGCGGAAAGCCAGCTGTTTTTGAGTTCCGCCGGCGCGTTGGCGATTTTGCGTGACGCATTCCGGGCGGCTTCGCCCATTGCAAGAAGTTTCGACTGCATTTCCCCGGCGGAGGAATCGTTGTATGTCGTCATGGCGGACCTCGCTTTTTTCTGTTTTGATTTCACAACCCTGTTAAAATACCATGACGCGGCCTTTTTTGCAAATGAACCGCGTGGGAAACACGGCAAAAAGAGGGGCTCCGTCCCGTGTTTTTCCCTGCCGCTTTTTCCCGTATTCCCGATGGCGCCTCTCTCCGGAGCGGGAAATGCATGTTTCAGACGGCGGCAAAGCGGACGATCATGTAGACTTCCGCTTTTTCCTCCGAATGGTTTTCAAGCGTATGTTCCACATCGCTCTGGAAACGGATGAAATCGCCCTTGTGCAGATCGGCGGAGTTTTTCCCCGCCGTGACGCGGACGTCGCCCGACAGGACCGTGATGAACTCCTCCGTGCCTTCCGTGTGCGGCTGCGAACGGTGAACGCTTCCGGGTTCCAGCGTCACAAGATAAAACTCCAGCTCCTCCGCCATGCTGATCGGGGAGAGCACCTTGAACACCGTTCCCGTCTGATCCGTTGTGAACGACGTGACCGCATCCGCACGGTTAACCTCAAAGCGCTTGATCTTTCCGCCTTCGCCTTTCAGAAGCAGTTCGAAGTCGACTCCGAGCGCGTGTGCGATCTTCCACATTGTCGCGACTGTCGGATTCACTTTGCCGGACTCGATCTGCGAAAGCATCGCCTTGGACACTCCGCTTGCCGCCGCAAGCGCATCCAGCGAAAGCTGCTGCCGTCTCCGTTCCCTGTGAACATTCGCTCCCACCGCGGGAAGATCCGGAATTTTTGATTTTCTGTTCATTATAATATCACTTTTCGTTAAATATATTCAACAAAACTCTTGACAATTCATTCTTTTTGCTGTATAATATAATGAACAGGATTCATAATATCAAACTTCCGTCATGAAAATTACAGGGAAAAAATCGGATCAAAGGAGGGTTTTGAGCTCATGAAGGCATTAATCAAGAAAGAGCCCGGTCCGGGACTGACTCTCGGCGAGGTTCCCGTTCCGGAATACGGCATCAACGACGTGCTCATCAAAATTGAAAAGACGGCGATCTGCGGCACGGATGTGCATATCTACAACTGGGACGAGTGGTCGCAGAAGACGATCCGTACGCCGATGGTGATCGGACACGAGTTCGTCGGACGTGTCGCGGCGTTCGGAAGCAACGTGCACGACGTGAAAATCGGCGAACTGGTCAGCGGGGAGGGGCACATTGTCTGCGGGCGCTGCCGCAACTGTCTTGCCGGACGCCGCCACCTCTGCAATTCGACAAGCGGCGTCGGAGTCAACCGCCAGGGCGCGTTCGCCGAATACCTCTGCATTCCGGTCACGAACGTCTGGCACTGCAACCCGGGAATTCCGACCGACTGTTTCGCCTGCTTCGATCCGCTCGGCAATGCGACGCACACGGCGCTCTCCTTCGATCTGCTCGGCGAGGATGTCCTGATTACCGGGGCGGGCCCGATCGGCATCATGGCCGCCGCGATCGCGAAACACGCCGGCGCGCGCTATGTGGTGATTACGGACATCAACGACGACCGTCTCGCGCTGGCGGAAAAAATGAAAATCACGCGCACGGTCAACACGTCGCGCGAAGATCTGCATGACGTCATGACGGAACTGGGGATGAAGGAGGGCTTCGACGTCGGTCTGGAAATGTCCGGCAGCCCCGTTGCGCTGAGTTCGATGATCGACGTGATGTGCCACGGCGGGAAAATCGCGCTTCTGGGCATTCTGCCGGAGCATACGCAGGTCGACTGGGACAAGATCATTTTCAACGGACTCACGCTGAAGGGAATCTACGGGCGCGAAATGTTTGAAACCTGGTATAAGATGAGCAGCATGCTGGAGTCCGGGCTTGACATTTCTCCGGTCATCACGCATCGTTTCCACTATACGGATTTCGAGAAGGGGTTTGAGGCCATGCGTTCGGGCAAATCCGGAAAAGTCATTCTCAACTGGGAGGAGTGAATCATGTACGGCAAATTTCAGGAACATCTCCGGCACGAGCTGGATGAAATCCATGCGGCGGGACTTTACAAGGACGAACGGATCATCACCAGTCCGCAGAATGCCGAAATCGAGGTCCGCGGCGGCAGAAAGGTTTTGAATCTCTGCGCAAACAACTATCTCGGCCTCGCGGATCATCCGGAGGTTGTCAAAGCCGCGCAGGAAGGGAGCGCAAAACGCGGCTACGGGCTTTCGTCGGTCCGTTTCATCTGCGGCACGCAGGACATCCACAAGGAGCTAGAGAATAAAATCTCCGCGTTTCTCGGAACGGACGACACCATTCTCTACGGGTCCTGCTTCGACGCGAACGGCGGACTGTTTGAAACTCTGCTCGGGCCTGAGGACGCGGTGATCAGCGACGCGCTGAATCACGCCAGCATCATTGACGGAATCCGTCTCTGCAAGGCGCAGCGTTTCCGCTACAGAAACAATGACATGGCCGATCTGGAAACGCAGCTCAAGGCCGCTTCCGGCGCACGTTTCCGCCTGATCGCCACAGACGGCGTCTTTTCAATGGACGGTTACATTGCGAATTTGAAAGGCATCTGCGATCTCGCGGACCAATACAATGCGCTGGTGATGGTGGATGATTCGCATGCCGTCGGATTTGTCGGCGAACACGGACGCGGGAGCAGCGAATACTGCGGTGTTGAGGGACGCGTCGACATTGTCACGGGCACGCTTGGAAAGGCGCTTGGCGGAGCAAGCGGCGGCTATACCAGCGGACGGCGCGAGATTGTCGAGCTGCTGCGCCAGCGTTCGCGGCCCTATCTTTTCAGCAATTCGGTGCCGCCGGCGGTGGTCTGCGCCTCGCTGAAGGCGCTGGAGCTGGCCGCGGATTCCGGAGAACTCCGCAAACGCCTGATGGACAATACCCTCTACTTCCGCAATGCCATGAAACAGGCGGGATTCACGATCAAGGAGGGGACGCATCCGATTGTTCCGGTCATGCTCGGGGATGCCGTTCTTGCGCAGAAGATGGCGGCCTCGCTTCTTGCGAAGGGCGTTTATGTGACGGGCTTCTATTATCCGGTCGTTCCGAAGGGAGAGGCGCGAATCCGGACACAGATTTCCGCCGCACACAGCAGAAAGGATCTTGAATTTGCCGTGCAGGCATTTATCGAGGCGAAGAAAGAGGCCGGTATTTAAATAGAAAACGGAAAAATGCATGGCATTTTTCTCGGGGTCAAGGGTCGCTGACCCTTGTCGTGGTCCAGCGGGGAAACGCTGGTCGTGCGGAGCACGAAATCCCCGCCCGGAGGAGATTTTGCCTTCGGCGCCCAGCTTGCGCAGCTGGACCGCGGCAGGACTGAAAGTCCTGCACGAATTAAAATTGCTGTCGCAATTTTTTTCTTAAAAGAGACGGAAAAATGCATGGCATTTTTCTCGGGGTCAAGGGTCGCTGACCCTTGTCGTGGTCCAGCGGGGAAACGCTGGTC
>CALXRI010000040.1 GCA_944390795.1 uncultured Victivallales bacterium | reverse complement strand
AGGACTGAGAGTCCTGCACGAAGCAATTTTTGGCGATGCAGAGCATCGCGGTATTAACCTAATTTTTTTTGAATAAAAAAATCCCCGTTTTTCATATTCGGAAAAACGGGGATTTTTATTTGCGTCAAATGACGGGAGAATCAGAGTCCGCCGAGCGCCTTGAGCAGAACTCCAGCCGCGACAGCGGAACCGATCACGCCGGAAACGTTCGGCCCCATGGCATGCATGAGCAGGAAGTTGCGCGGATCGGATTCGAGACCGACCTTGTTGACGACACGCGCCGCCATCGGAACGGCGGAAACGCCGGCCGCGCCGATCAGCGGGTTGATCGGATCCTTGGAGAACTTGTTCATGATCTTGCCGAAGATGACGCCCGCCGCTGTGCCCACCGAGAAGGCAATAGCACCGAGGATCAGGATGCCGATCGTCTGCTTCGTCAGGAACTGGTCAGCGGAAAGTTTCGCGCCGACGGCCGTGCCAAGGAAGATCGTGACAATGTTGATCAGCGCATTCTGGGCTGTGTCGCTCAGACGCTCGACAACACCGCACTCGCGCATCAGGTTGCCGAACATCAGCATGCCGATCAGCGGAGCCGCGTCAGGCAACAGGAAGGCGCAGAGAAGCGTGATGAGCAGCGGGAAGCAGATCTTTTCCAGCTTGGAAACGGGACGGAGCTGCTTCATTCTGATCTTGCGTTCCGCCTCGGTCGTGAAGAGCTTCATGATCGGCGGCTGGATGATCGGAACAAGCGCCATGTAGGAGTAGGCGGCGACCGCGACTGCGCCGAGCAGTTTCGGGGAAAGGCGGCTGGTAAGGAAGATCGACGTCGGACCGTCCGCTCCGCCGATGATGCCGATGGAGGCGGCGTCCTTCAGGTCGAAGGGGATGCCGAGCTTGGCGAGAACCAGCGCGCCGATCAAGGCGAAGAAAATACCGAACTGCGCGGCGGCGCCGAGCAGCGCGGACTTGGGATTGGCAATCAGCGGACCGAAGTCCGTCATCGCGCCGACGCCCATGAAGATCAGAAGCGGAAACACGCCGGAGTCGATGCCGACGACATAGACCATGCCGAGCAGTCCGTCAGGGCCGGAAATTCCGGCGAGAGGAATGTTCGCAAGCACCGCGCCGTAGCCGATCGGCAGAAGCAGCAGCGGCTCGAACTCCTTGGCAATCGCCAGATAGATCAGGAGCAGTCCGACCGCCATCATCAGGACGCGGCCGAGTCCGAGAATCCAGGTGGACGAGAAATTGGATTTCGTCTGCTGGATGATATCGGAGATACCGGTGCTTTCCCAGAGCCCCTTGAGCAGGCTCCCCATTGAACCGAGACGCTGGGACGCCGTGCCTTCACGGACGGAGTCGTGAACCAGCATTTCAGGTGCAAAGTAAGCGATAATCGCGCCGGGATTGAGAATGCCGGCGGGACGCAGGTCGGGATTCAGAACAAGCGGCAGAAAATTGCCCATGTTCTTGACTTTTGCCTTGCTGCGACCCGGAATCGCAAGAACCATGATCTCGCGTCCGGGGGTGATCTTCTGATTCGCCTGCATCGAGACGGAGTAGATCGTCGCGGGGCTCGCCTTGATCTCCTCGCCTTTGGCATTCTTCACGATGTCCTTGTAAACCAGGGCAATGCGGCCGTCGGCGAGGCGGAACCACTGGAAGAGGTCATCCTCATATTCATTCAGATAACTTGCTTCCGTCAGAAGCTTCGCCTTCATCTCATCCGTGAAAAGAGTTGCCTTGTCCTGTTTTGTAAGCTCAACGAGATTCGACCCGATGCCGTGTTTCGGATCGAGTTTGAGCGCCTCGTAGGAATCCGCCTTCGGCAGTTTTTTCGCCGGCGCGGCATCCGCGGACACCGCGCTGAGGCCGGCGAAAAGCGCCAGAGTCAGAAAAAGTGCTGTCAGTCTTTTCATATGCAAACTTACTCCTCGATCAGAGCGACCGCCTGATCGGCTGTTACAACGTCTTTGACATTCACGAGAATTTTGGAAACGCGTCCGCCCTTCTCGGTCTTGATCTCGGTCTCCATCTTCATGGCCTCAATGATGAGGATCGTGTCGCCGGCGGCGACGGAAGACCCCTCGGGGGCGATGATCTTCGTAATCGTGCCCGGAAGCGGAGAGGTCACTTCAAAGGCCTCGCCGGAGGAGGCCGCCGCGGGTGCCGCGGCAACGGCGCCGGTTGCGACATTCACATCGAAGGGCTTGCCGTCGACCGTGACCTTGGAGCCGTTGACCTGAACATTGAAGGTCTTTCCTCCCGCAGTGACGGTGTATGCCGCGGGGCCCGCCGCCTTCTTCGCAGGTTTCGCCGCTTCCTTGTAGCGAATGCCCATGGGCTTGTCGCCCTTGAGGTAGGCAAGTCCCTTGTCGCCGCAGGCCGCGAGGATGAAAATGTTCTCGTCTGTGACGGGGAGGCTGTTCTCGGTCAGGATCTTCTTCTGCGCCTCAATGCCGAGCTTCGGATTGCGGTCGTTGATGTCCATCACGTCCTCGGTTGTCGGCTGAAGCCCGAGCTGCTCGGAGGCGATTTTGACGATTTCCGGATCAGGCTGTGCGGGAGTCTTGCCGAAGTAGCCGAGCACCATTTTGCCGTAACCCTCGGAAATCTTCTTCCAGCGTCCCTGCATGACGTTGGCGAAGGACTGCTGGAAGTAGAACTGGGAGACCGGCGTCACGCTGGTGCCGAATCCGCCCTTGGCGACGACTTCGCGCATCGCCTCGATGCAGGCGTCGTATTTGTCAAGACAGTTGTTGTCGCGCATCATCTGGGTGTTCGCGGTCAGCGCGCCGCCGGGCATCGGCGAGAAGATGATCTTCGGACTGACCTGCATGGATTCCGGCGGAATGAAGTATTTTTCCATGCATTCGGTGAAGACATCCTCGGCCTTCATGATCTTTTCCGGATCGATGTCGAGCGAGTAGTCGGTGCCGCGGAGTTTCTGCCACATCACAAGGATGTCGGCTTCGCAGGTGCCGCCGGAAAGCGGAGCCATCGCAAGGTCAATGGTGTCGGCGCCGGCCTCGATCGCGGCCATGTTGCAGGCGACCGCCATTCCCGCGGTGTCATGAGTGTGGAACTGGATTCTGACCTCGGAAGGCAGAAGTTTGCGCGCGGCCTTGATGGTCTCGTAGACCGTGTGCGGCGTGGTCGTTCCGGAAGCGTCCTTGAACGCGAGGGAATCGAAGGGAACGCCGTCCTTGAGGATCTCCTTGAGACGGTCGATATAGAATTCGGGACTGTGCGGATAGCCGTTGTCCAGTCCCGGAGGAAGTCCCATCAGCGTGACGGTGACCTGGTGCTTGAGTCCGGCGTTGGCGATGCAGCGCCCGGAGTAGGAAAGATTGCGGACGTCATTGAGAGCGTCGAAGTTGCGGATTGTCGTGATGCCGTGCTTCTTGAAGAGAACCGCGTGAAGGTTGATGATGTCCCGCGGCTGGGAGCTGAGTCCGACGACGTTGACGCCGCGGGCAAGGGTCTGGAGGTTGATGTCCGCGCCGACGACTTCGCGGCACTTGTCCATCATGTCGAAAGCATCTTCCTGGCAGTAGAAGTAAAGGGACTGGAAACGGGCGCCGCCGCCGATTTCGAAATAGGTGGTGCCGGCCTCTTTCGCCGCCTTGAGAGCGGGAAGAAAGTCTTCGGTTTTCACGCGTGCGCCGAGGCAGGACTGGAATCCGTCGCGGAAAGAGCAGTCCATGTAATTGATTTTTTTCATACTCTTTTCTTCTTTCTGTATTTTATTTTGACTGTATCATAAATTATTTGGAGTTCGCATCAAACGCCGCTGCCGCCGCTGCCGCGCGGAGAGCATCGTCATCGTTGCGGACCGTTTTTTTCACCTCGGGCTTCTTCTCATACTTCGCCGCAAGGGGAGCGAGAAATTTCGCCATCAGGTTCATGCACCAGATCATGATCATCAGAAAGACATACACGGTCAGCATGCCGATGACCATCAGCTTCACGCCATCAAGAATCAGTTCCATTTTACCGTCTCTTTATTTTGTTTTGGGTTTCAGTTCAACCATTTTCCGCGGGATTGCCGGAAGAATCCGTTTCGATCCCGTCAAGGCGCCTGAAGTCGAGGGATTCCCGCGTGATCCGCACGTCCCCGCAGTTGAAACGGAAGGTTTTCCCGTTTCGTTCCGCAACAAGTTCGCCGTTTTCCGCAATATCCCTGACAAACACGCGCGTCACCGCGCCGGAGGCGTCCTCGATCTCCACCCGCCGCCCGATTACGAAATTCCGCCGCTTCCATTCGGCAAAAACCGTCTCCGGAGACCGGGAGTAGATAATATAATACCGGATCAGGCTGTCCGCCAGCTGCCGGAGCAATTTTTTCATATCATAATGGTGCCCGGTCAGGGCTTTCAGCGATGTCGCGGGCCGATCGATCCTGTCGACTTCGGCACGTTCCAGATTGATATTGACGCCGACACCTGCAATCACGCCTTTCACGCCTCCCCTTCCCTGCGTGAACTCGCAGAGCACACCGGAGATTTTCCGCTCTCCGGAATAAATGTCATTCGGCCATTTCAGGAAAAAATCAAGCCCCGGAGCGTTTTTTTCGAGCAGTTCCATAGCGGCGAGAGAGGTCACGACAGTGGCATAGAAAGGATTCCCTACATTCTTCATGACCAGCGAAACGGAAAGATTCTTTCCGGGAGGGGAAAACCATTTCCGCCCCAGTCTGCCGCGTCCCGACGTCTGCTCCCAGGCGGCGACCAGGGCGCCGTCCGGCAGTTCGTCGAAATGGCTTTTCGCATAAGTATTGGTGGAGTCGACAGACTCCAGTTCAAGAATATGGGGCTCTGCTTGCATAAGATATTTTGCAAAAAAGGGAGAAACGGGAAGCCGGATCCGTCCGGCCTCCCGGTATTCAGTCAGCGCGCAAAGTTATTTTGCGAGTCTGGCCTCAAGGGCTTCCAGCTGAGCGGCAAGCTCTTTGGGAAGTCTGTCGAACTTCTTGTAGTGCTCCTTGATCATCTCGACCTCTTTGAGCCATCCTTCCCTGTCGAAGGAAAGAAGTTCTTTCATGTCGGCCTCGGTGACCTCGTTCTCAATGCCGGTGCGGTCGATCGCGTCCACGGTCGGCATGTATCCGATCGGGGTCTCGACGGCCTTGCCTTCCCCGTTGCAGCGCTCGAAGACCCACTTCAGGACGCGGCTGTTGTCGCCGAATCCGGGCCAGAGCCACTTGCCGTCGGCAGTCTTGCGGAACCAGTTGACACAGAAGATCTTCGGAAGTTTCGCACCGGCAACCTTGCCGATGTCAAGCCAGTGCTGGAAGTAGTCGCCCATGTTGTAGCCGCAGAACGGAAGCATCGCAAACGGGTCGCGCCGGACCGTGCCGGCCTTGACGTCCAGCGCGGCGGCGGTCACTTCGGAACCGACGGAGGATCCGATCATCACGCCGTGCTCCCAGGAGAGGGCCTGGTAGACCAGCGGCAGCGTGGACGGACGGCGTCCGCCGAACAGGAACGCGTCGATCGGAACGCCGGCGGGATCTTCCCAGTTCGGGGCGATCGCCGGGCAGTTCTTCGCGCGGGCGGAGAAGCGGGCATTCGGATGCGCGGCCTTGACCGGCTTGCCTTCGGCGTCGGTCTGCCCCATTTCCCAGACATTGCCCTTCCAGTCGATCAGCTTTTCGCCGGGAGCCAGTTCCACGTCCATGCCCTCCCACCAGATGTCGCCGTTGGGACGAAGCGCGCAGTTCGTGAAAATCGTCTCCTTCGCGCAGGAGAGCATTGCGTTCTTGTTGGACTTCATCGAGGTGCCCGGCGCAACGCCGAAGAATCCGTTTTCCGGATTGATCGCATAGAGACGGCCGTCCTTGCCGAATTTCATCCAGGAGATGTCATCGCCGATGGTCTCGACCTTCCAGCCGGGGATCGTCGGGATGAGCATGGCAAGGTTGGTTTTGCCGCAGGCCGACGGAAACGCGCCGGTCACATATTTGACTTCGCCCTTCGGATTGGTGAGCTTGAGAATGAGCATGTGCTCGGCCATCCAGCCCTCGTCGCGCGCCTGGACGGACGCAATGCGCAGAGCAAGGCACTTCTTGCCGAGAATGGCGTTTCCGCCGTAACCGGATCCGAACGACCAGATTTCACGGGTTTCCGGGAACTGCGCGATGTATTTGTGCTCCATCGGGGCGCAGGGCCAGATGCCGTTGTCGGAAGCGCCGTTTTCCAGCGGCTTGCCGACGGAGTGAATGCACGGGACAAATTCGCCGTCCTCGCCGAGAACGTCCAGAACCGCATTGCCGACGCGGGTCATGATGTGCATGTTGATCACAACGTAGGCGGAGTCGGTGATCTCGACGCCGATCTTCGCAATGTTGGAGCCGACCGGTCCCATGGAGAAGGGAATCACATACATGGTTCTGCCATGCATGCAGCCCTTGTAGAGAGCTCTCATCTCGGCTTTGAGTTTGACAGGGTCGATCCAGTGATTGGTCGGACCTGCGTCCTCCTCCTTTTCGGAGGCAATGAAGGTGCGGGCCTCGACGCGCGCGACGTCGGACGGGTCGCTGCGGAACAGGATGCAGTCGGGACGCAGTTTGCTGTTCAGACGGGTTGCAAGACCGGATTTGACCATTTCGTCGCACAGTCCGTAATACTCCGTGTTCGTGCCGTCGCACCAGTAGATCGCGTCCGGCTCGCAGAGCTCGGCCCATTCATTGACCCAGGCAACCATCTTCGGATGGTTCGGGGCCGCATTCAGATTTTTAACCATTTTTACCTCCATTGAGTCTTGGTTTCTCTTCCTGAAATATAAATCCGGATAATATACTCTGCTGTGAAAGATTTTACAAATGCCGATCCCTCTTTTTTTCGAGAAATTCAATCCGGTCTGGACAGACGACTTCATTTTTATTTGTGAAAAGAATCACAATGCTTGCATGAAAAAGAATCCGCGCCGGCACAGCTGAAACAGGAAACTGCAAAGCCGCGAGGGACAACCTGGCCGCGTTCAAACTCAGTAAGCGGCCTTGCTCTTAATGAAGAGAACCTTCAGCGGAATGACGCCGGGATTCCGGAATTTATGCTTGCGGGAGGGCAGAATGCGGACAGTGTCCCCCTCTGACAGCACAAACTCCTCGTCCTCGAACAGAATGACCGTCTCCCCCTGTGCGACATAAGCGATCTCCTCCTCGAAATGCTGCGAAAATCCCGGATTCGTCTCCGCATCCGGCGCAAGCGACATCAGAAGAAGCTCCACATTCGATTTCAGCGGTCCGGGCGTGAGTCCGTAATAGAGCGCGCCCTTCTCGTTCGGATTGCGGATCCGTTCCTGATCCGCGCGCCGCCGGATCAGCGACTCGTTGCTGATTTCCCCGACAAAAAGAGAGGATAGCGAAACTCCGAGCGTCGCAGCAATCGCGCGCAACACGCTCAGACTCGGATTCCCGATTCCCCGTTCCAGCTGGCTCACCAGCGCCGTGCTGATCCCGCAAAGCGCGGAAAAATCCTTGATCGAAAGCTGTTTCTCCCTCCGGTACTGCCGGATCAGCTTTCCCAGGCGGTTTTCCTTCATTGCCTCGCCTCTCCCTTCCCTCCCGAAAAGATTTCATATCCCACCAACGGCCGGCATCCGCCGCGGGAACGCGGCATGGGCTGCATGCCTGGAGCGGGAGAAATGTCCCGCATTTTCCGTTTTCGTGAGGAATATAGCACAGGTTTTCGTTAAATATAATTAAATTTTTTAAAAATATTGAATTTTTCAAGAAAAAAAGATACCTTATATCGAAACCCGGGAGGTAAATCATGAAAATGCGGAAAAAGACACCGCCATGGCAATGGAACGAATTTCAGCAGATCGGCACCGACTATGCATCCGAGGCGGAAGTCGCGATCTATGACCGCAGGATGCGGAAAATGCGCGACATTGACATGGAGAATGCCGGAATTCTGGAACTTCTCCGTCTGCCGTCCCGCGGCGCAGTTCTGGAAATCGGAACGGGAACCGGAGCGTTTATCCGGACGGCGGCAAAACGGTGCGCCCGCGCAGTCGGCATCGATATTTCAGAAGTCATGCTGCGGTATGTCCGGACCCGTGCAGACGAGGAGAATCTGCAGAATCTGGAACTGTGCAGAGCGGGCTTTCTGACTCACACGTTTGCGCCGGAAACGTTTGACGGCGTCGTTTCGGGTCTCGCCTTCCATCACCTGCCGGACGTCTGGAAGGCGGTCGCCCTGGAACGCATTCGCCGGATTCTCAAGCCCGGCGGGCGTCTCGTGCTGCTGGATGTGGTGTTCGACTGGAAATCGGAAGCTCCGGAAGCGTATTTTGAACGGATTGTGTCCGCCGCCGGGGAAAACCGGAAAAATTTCATCCGTCATATCTCACAGGAGTACAGCACGCTCGCATGGATCATGGAGGGACTGCTGGCACGCGCCGGATTCCGCATCGAATTTCAACGCGCCTCCGGGGATTTCCTGATGCTCTTCTGCGCAGGGAAAGACCTGTAAAATCCCGGAGGAAAACCTCCCGCGCCGATCACTCTCCAAAGAGAGGGGCGTCACGCCGCTGTCCGGCGGTGAAAAAGTCCGAGGGGGATTTTTCCACCTTGACCTTCACGGTCTTCGGGGAACCGGAGCGCAGAATCTCCATTTCAATCACCGACCCCACTTTGGAGCTGAAGACGCAGCCCTGAAGATCGGAAGGGGAAACCATCTCCTTTCCGTTCGCCTTGACCACAATGTCGCCGGAGCGGAGAATGCCCGCGGCGGGGGAATTGCGGAACACCTGTCCGATGAGGACGCCGCCATGCGGCAGATTGTATTTGCGCTTCATTTCGCGGTCGAGGGCTCCGAGCGTCACGCCGAGCCACGGACGTTCCACGCGCCCCTTTGCGATCAGTTCCTCCGCGACACGGCCCGCGATCTCCGAGGAGATGGCGAAGCTCAGCCCGATGTTCCCGCCGGATGGCGAAAGGATGAAGTCGTTCACGCCGATCACGCGCCCGTTGATGTCAAGCAGCGGACCGCCGGAGTTGCCGGGATTTACCGAGGCGTCGGTCTGCACATAGTTTTCATGAAGATTCACTCCGACACCATTGCGCATCTTGTTCGAGACAATCCCGACAGTCACGGTGCGGCTGAGGCTGAACGGCGCGCCGATGGCGATCGCCCAGTGACCGATCTGCAGCGACTCCGGATCGGCGAACTCCAGAACGGGGAAGGATACTTTCCTGTCGCTTTTGATCTTCAGAAGCGCAAGGTCCGTCGGGGGATCGGCTCCAACGACCTGCGCGCGGTATTCGCTCCCGTCGTGCGTCGTGATCCAGAAGGAATCCTGATCGCGGACGACATGATAGTTGGTCAGAATGTATCCGTCCTTCCGTATGAAAAAGCCGGACCCCTGTCCGGACGGAACCTCCATGTAGTCGATCCGCCGTCTGTAATTGTTGAAATCGAAATACGGCGAGACAACTCCGACTACGCGCTGTGCTGTAATCAATACAACCGCCGGCATGGACCGCCGGATCGCCGAGGCGAACATCGACTGCGTTTCCAGCGCCTTCGGATCCGGCGGCGGAAGAGCGGCTTCGCTCTGTTTCGGGGTGTCAAGTCCTGTCCGTGCGGGGGTGTCGTCAAAGAGTCCGCGCACAGCCAGGGCGGACAATGCGCCGACCAATGCGGCGAGAACGATAAATACGACGGTAGATTTCGTGCTGTTCATACTTCTTGATCCTTTCACAATCCTGCGGGTCGTCTCCAAAGCATTACGAAGAAAAATGACAGCGATTTTCCCTATTTGTTTCACGTTTTTCCCGAGCGGATTGCATTTTATTGAAAAACCGGCTCCACAATGACGGTTCAATGCGTGAGGATTCCTATTTGCTGCCTTCATACGCCGCCGGCAATACTCGGGGAAACAGTTTCATCCCGAACTTCCGTCCTCTCTTTTCCTGCCGGCATGCAATGCTGAAGAACTAAAAAAATCATGAAGTTTTCAAGAAATGCCTCTTGACAAAAAAATAAGGATATTTATAATTATAAAAGAACCAGTTACACGTGTAAGCAAGAAGCAATCAGGAAAACTGCGGAAAAAGCCGATGGTCACCATTAAAGATATTTCCCGGCGTCTGGGAATCAGCCATGCCACGGTGTCCTATGTGCTGAACGGACGTGCGGAATCCTTTAAAATCCGCAAGGAAGTCACCGAAAAAATCCTGGCGACAGCCAGAGAACTCGGTTATGTGCGGAACACGCTGGCACGATCCATGGTGACCGGACGCAGCAATACAATCGCATTCATCATAAATTCCAAGGAGATGAATGCGGAATACATACAGCGGATTCTTACCGGCATGCTTCAGGCGGTGGAGAAGTATGAATTTTCGCTGAAGCTCTTCGACTGGCAGTTATCGGGAAGAGATACCATCATCCGCTATCTTCAGGAGCAGCGGATCATGGGAGTGATTTTCCATCATCCCGACATCAATATCCTGCGTCCCTGGCTAGCCGACCTGGAGGCATTGCAGATATCGTGCTGTATCGCCAATCTGCGCAATGACACCGGCATCGGATGCGGAGTAAGCACAGATGATGCAGAATGTGTCGAGCAGGCGGTCCGCCATCTGATTTCTCTCGGACATTCCAGAATCGCTCATCTGACAGCCGACATGGACTGGAAATATGTGCGCGAACGCGAAAAAGGCTATCTCAATGGAATGAAACAACTCCCCGGATCCCGTCCCCGCATTCTCAGGATCGGCCTCAACGGTTTCGGAAGCAACCTGGAAGCGCTCAAACATTTTCTGCTGGAGCCGCCGGAAGAACGTGCAAGTGCCGTCGTATGTGATTCCGATTATCATGCAATGGAACTCTTCCAGGCAGCCTACCAGCTGAATATCCGGATTCCGGATTCTCTTTCAGTTGTCGGATTCGGAGGTCTCTCTCCATCCAGATGCACTCCAGTTCTCTTCTCCACGATTGAACAGCCGTTTGAAGAAATCGGCTGCAAATCCGCCGCCATGCTTCTGGATCATATCGTGAACCATGCACCCATTGACGGCCGGAATATCGTACTGTCGAACAGATTCCGGCAGGCGGCCTCCACGGCTCCGCCGCCATTGACTGCGGGCACAGGAATAACAACCATAAAAACAAAGGAATAGGATAGAATGAGACGGCGAAAATCCAATCATTTCACGCTAATAGAGTTACTTGTCGTAATTTCAATTATTGCCATTCTTGCCGGCATGCTGCTTCCGGCCTTGCAGAAAGCGAAACAAACCGCCCGGGGAATAAGCTGCCTGAACAATCTGAAGCAGATCGGCATGGCACAAGGGGGATATTCCGCGGATTACAATGAATGGATTGTGCCCGGAAGAATCCCCTGTGATCAGAGTGTTTACAGTTATTACAGCAGCACCTGGTTCGGACTGCTTTCCGGATTCGCGGGATATAATTCGGGAGGCCAGAGGGCTCCGGCAATCACGAACGGCTACGGCGTCATTTACAAAGGGCCGAATGTCACCGCCGGCTCCTTTGTCTGTCCGAATGGCCAGAAGCCGTTCAAAGAGGAGAACGGATATTTCAGCTATACGCATTATGCCATCAACGCCTGGCTTTCCGGAGATTCCAATACCCGGACTGCATATTCAACTTTTCAGCGCAGACTTTCCGCACTGACCCATCCGTCCCATGCAATGTTTGCCGGGGATTCCATTTCCACCGGGAGCTATCGCTTTGTCACTCCCGAGGATCCCTCCTTCCGTCATGGGACCCCCGATCCACGCCCTCTGCCGATAAGCAGTTCCCCGACGACAGGAGGGGCATATACAAAAGGAAAAGCGCAGTTCACCTTCATGGACGGACATGCCGCAGGAGCAACTTTCCGTGAGTTTTCCAACTGGCAGCCAGCCAATTCTTCCAGCATCGACTGGGATGCAAACCCGTATTCCATTTACAAAAGCAGAAAAATGTATTCTGCAGGATATGATATTGCAAAATAAACATCATGATGAGGAGGATGAAAAAATGCTGAAAAAAATGCTGACTCTTTGCTGTTTGTGCCTCTTTCTGGGAGGAGCGGCGCAGGATTCCCGCGAGGCCGGATTCAATGACGGAGATGGTGCCGTTCTTCCGAAAGAATGGAAGCAGAATCTCTATGAATCCTTCAGGCCTTACGGCACCGTGCGTATCATTCCGGAAGCCTACGGCGGCACAAAATGGAAAAAGGCCGCCGAGGTATGCGGCAGTGCGACCAAAGCGGTTGATCTGATCCACCAGACCTGGATTCCCGCATCCGCCGGCGATGTCGTTGCCATCGAGTGCATATTCAAGACATCTGCCGGAGGACAAGGCAGGTTCGGTTTCTATGGCAGTTCGGAAAAGGGATTCAGCGAATATGACGCGAAAAATTTCACCGTGACTTCCGACGGCTGGGAACAGCGCGTTGCGATTTTTGAGATCAAAAAGCCGGAAACTTCCAGAATCCGGGCCTTCGTCAGCGCCAGGCCCGGTGCCAGAGTCGTATATTCCAACATCAAAATCAGAAGACTTGACAGGGAACAGGCCCGCTATTATTCCACACTGCATTCCAGAAAAGCCTTCCAGGAACGGACAAAGGGGATCAATCTTGCACGGGGGAAAAAAGTGTTTTTTTATCCCGAGCCTTCGTATGCTTTGACCTCTGCGGGCGGCACGGATGCCCGGGACCTGACAGACGGACGTTTCGCTGCGGGCAATCAGATCTGGTTTGAAAAAGCCGCTGTCGGTTTTGAGGGCGCCCGCAATGGAGCGTCAATTACGGTTGATCTGGGCAGGGTCCACAGTTTGAAAAAAGCGGTAATCCGGCTTCAGGGCGGACGCATGCAGGATTTCGCGGTTGCGTTTCCCGATGTTCTTGAGGTATGGATCAGCAAAGACGGAAAAAATTCGTATCTTGCGGCGAAACTGACGAAATTGAAAAGCACGGAAGCGGAGCTCTCCGACTGGAAAAAATTGTATTACCTGCCGGAAAGTCTGGATAATTCTGGCGTGCCGTATGTCTATCCGTTCTCCCTGGACATCCATGCGGACGCCAGATTCGTCATATTCCGGTCGCCCGTTTACCGCCTGCGCTCCATGTTCAGCGATGAACTTGCCGTTATCGAGGCGGACGACAAAGACAGGGCGCGTCCGGATTACAATGAAGCATATCGGCAGAAACCGCATTTCATCAATCACGGAAGTCTCATGATCGCACCGAAGATGGATACCTTTTATATCGCGGAAGGCATTTATCTGCCGAATTATCTTTATTTCGAATCTCAATTGAAGGAGAACAGCGGGAAAATCGCTTATTCCATTGACCTGCCGGAGGGTGTGACATTCCGTGACAGCAAGGCCTGGCCGGCGCAGTTGCGCACATTTGCCGGTGAAGAGAGAAAAAACGGACGTGTCGTCCGGATGTTTCAGGTGCCGGTTCCGCTGCAGCAGTTTCTCTCCCTGCTGACATACGGTTTGGGGCCGTTTTACTTTTCCACGGATCATGCCGCCGGGATTCCTGATGCGGAAAAATACGCCGTTTTCACCGTGTGGCACAACGGGAAAAAAGCTCTGGAAGTCCGGCGTGACATCGAATTTCTTAAAATACCGAAGGTCCTGGGACTGAAACATCTTGATGTCTCGCTCTGGCTTGAGGACCGATACAAAGCGGACGCTCCGGATTACCACGAGGTCTGGAAAACGCTCGGATTTACAAGCGATATGTTCTTTCCCCGTTCCGTCAAGGATGCGGAAAAACTGCTTCCCCTTGTCCTGAAGTCCAAAGCGGCAGGCAAAAAAATCCGCCTGGAGCTTGAACCGACGCAAAGACTGTGGGCGCGTTACAAGGACCGGAATACCTATCGCTGTATCGGTTCTGAAAAAATCCGCGCCTCCGTCTGCCTTGCGTATCGCGGGGAGGAATACCTCGAAACGGTTGATGAGATCCGCGATATTCTGAAAATACTCCCCGCCGACTCCGTCACGTTTGACATTGAAAACTGGGAACCGCAAAGGATGAATGCCTCCATGGAAAAATGCACCCGCTGTAAGGAAGCCAAGGAAAAGGCCGGCATTGCCTCATGGGTGGAATATTTTGAAAAATTTCAGGCGGATTATGTGAAAAAATATGCGGAAGCGGCACGAGAAGGGGCAAAACTCGCCGGCCGTCCGGCGCCCCGAATCGGATTTTATGCTGTCGCCCCGGGGAATACAGGTACAAATTACCGTTGCAGGGAAGGTCTGGTTTCCTTTCTTGGAAAACAGTATCTGTATCCGAAATACTGTGAGGAAATCCAGAAATCCTATTACGGACGTTCTTCCATAGAAGCGCATCGCCAGATGCGTGCCGTCTACCGGAAGGCCGGCAATCCTTCCATCCTGATTCCCTGGCTGAGCGGAGGAACGGGAGCCTATTACGCGGAACCTTCTTCATACCGCACGGAACAGCATATTCTCGAAACACTCATGAACGGGGCCGGCGGCGTTCAGTTCTTTGCCCGGAGAAGTTTTGAGTCTCCCCTTGATTATTTTTATCTTGCAAGAGCGTTTGCTGCGCTCGCCCCTTATGAGGATATTCTGATGAAAGGGTCTCTGGATGAAAAGCTTGCCGGGTCCAATCCCGCCCTGCTTTATACGGTCAGAAAGCTGGGAGGAAAGATTCTGTATCTGGTCGGCAATTATGAAACGCAGAGAAAAGCCGACGCAGAATTATCCCCCTCCCGTGTAAAAGCGGTAAGGACTCTTTCCCCGTTTTCTCCGGCGAAGCTGGAAAACGGCATTGTCAAAGTGAGGATTGAACCTGATTCCTTCGGGCTTTACCTGCTGGAACTTTAAATACGGATTTCCAAAACGGAAGGCCTGATGATCGTTCTGCGATGCAGAACTTCTGTCATGAAATCATGTTTTGAACCGCTTCCCCGGTAAAAGGTTTCCCGCTTCCGGAACCCGGCGCACCTGACTGCGCCGGGATTCCGGTCGTTCCTTTCTCCTGTACAAAATGCGGAAGAACTGTTTTTTTCTGCCGGACACCTTGTCGCGGAGAAAAAGGCGGGGTATAGTAACAGGAAAAGGAAAGAAATAATGAGCGATTCAAACATTTTCATTCACAACAGTGCGGGAGAAGTCGCGCAGAAACCAGAACTGATTCGGCGTCTGCACCTCAGCCAGCTGCACTTTGAAACAGCAGGCAGAACGCTGCCCTACTGCCAGAAAATCACCTGCCCCGACCGCCCCGGCGCACCCGCGCTCCTGATCTTTCTGCACGGCGTCGGCTCCGTGGGGCATGACAACTTCCTCCAGATCAGGATTCCGGGGGAACCGCTGACAAGCTACTGCGAAAGCCGCGGGATCAAGACCGTTCTTCTCTTTCCCCAGTGCGAGCGCGGTTTCCAGTGGGTGGACGTGCCGTGGAGCACGGAAAGCCATCTCATGCCGGAAACCCCGTCCCCCTATCTTTCCATGGCAATGGAACTCCTGCGCTCAAAAATCGCCGAGTTCAATCCGGACCGCGGACGCATCTACGGCATGGGAATCTCAATGGGAGGCTACGGGATCTGGGATCTCGTCTGCCGGATGCCCGACGTCTTCGCCGCAATGGCATCCATCTGCGGAGGCGCGGACATCACCAAAGCCCCTCTCCTCAAAGACGTCGCCGCCTACCTGATCCACGGTTCAGCGGATCCGGCGGTTCCGGTCATCCGCTCCCGGAGCATGGCGGAGGCGCTGCGCCATGCGGGAAACCCCGACGTCGTCTACCGGGAGATGCCGGGACTTGAACACAATGTATGGGATACGTTTTTTGCGGACCGGGACGGATTGGACTGGCTCTTTGCGCATAAACGTTTCTTCCCGAAAGAATGAGGTAAAACATGGAACGGAAAATTGCGGAACTGGCAGGACACTTTCTGAACGAAGTGTCCGCGCTGCGCCATGAACTGCACAAAATGCCGGAAACCGCGGGAAAGGAATTCAAGACCTCCGCACTCCTGCGGGAACGCCTGAACGCCTTGCCGCTGAAAGTGGAAAAGCCTTATCTGGAAACGGATGTCGTCGCACTTCTGAATGCGGACTTTCCGGGACGCAATGTCACGCTCCGCGCGGATATCGACGCACTGCCGGTTGCGGAGGAAACAACCCTGCCCTACCGCTCGGAACACCCCGGAACCATGCACGCCTGCGGACATGACGGTCATATGGCGATGCTCTACGGCGCAGCGCGGATTCTCTGCGAGCTGCGATCGGAACTTCCCGGTTCCGTCCGCTTCCTCTTTCAGCCTGGCGAGGAAATCGCCGCAATGGCGAAGGCGCTCCTCGAGGCGGGAGCGGCGGATCATCCGGAAATGGACTTCTGCGCCGCGCTCCACGGATGGCCGAACGTCCCGCACGGCTGCATCTCCACACGGTGCGGAGCGGTCATGGCGGCGGCGGGTTTTTTCCGTCTGACCGTTCTCGGACAGGGCGGTCATGGAAGCATGCCGCGCAAAGCGAAAAACCCGATCAATGTCATCGCCCGGATCGCGGACGCGCTCAGGCGGGAGTGTCCGGAAAACGGTGTCTGCTCGGTCTGCCGCATCGCGGGAGGCAGCAACTCCAACATCATTCCAGCGACGGCGGAAATCGAAGGGACCACCCGTTTTCTGGACGAGGAGACGGGGAAGAGAATCGACGCGCTCCTCCGGAACACCGCGGGACGCATCTGCGCAGAGGAACAGGCAAGCTACGAACTGGTCTATCGGGTTCCTTATCCGGTCACGGCATCGTCGGAAGAGGGCGCGCTTCTCGCGCGGGAGGTCGCGGAACAGTATCTCGGGAAGGAGTCCTTCGTGCCGATGAAAGAATCCGCGATGGCCAGCGAGGATTTCTCGTATTTCCTTCAGAGAAGCAGCGGCGTCTTCTGTCATCTCGGGCTCGGAGAACATGCGCCGCTCCACAGCAGCCGGTTCGACTTTGACGACACGGTCCTGAAAAACGGCATGATCTTCCTTGCCGCGGCCGCGTATGAATATCTCGCAAAACATCCGAATCAATGAAAAAAAGGACTACCGCATGGAATCGCTGAAAAACAAAAGTTCCTTCATCTCCGATATGGACGGCGTGATCTATCACGGAAACAAACTGCTCCCCGGCACGCCGGAATTCGTAAACTGGCTCATTGAACACGGAAAAAAATTCCTTTTCCTGACCAACTCCAGCGAGCGGACCCCCCGCGAACTGGCGGAAAAACTGGCGCGCCTGGGCGTGCAGGTCGACGCAACCCATTTCTACACCAGCGCACTGGCGACAGCGGATTTTCTTGCCAGACAGCATCCCGGGTGCTCCGCCTTCGTGATCGGAGAAGCGGGGCTCTACAACGCGCTCTATGAAAAAGGGATTTCCATGAACGACTCCTCGCCGGATTACGTCGTCGTCGGGGAGACACGCACCTACAGTCTGGAACGCATCGAAAAGGCCGTGCAGCTCGTCCTCAACGGAGCCAAACTGATCGGCACGAATCCCGACCTGACCGGTCCGACCGAACACGGAATCGCCCCCGCGACGGGCGCACTGATCTCACCGATCGAACTGGCGACGCGGCGCAAGGCGTATTTCGTCGGAAAACCGAATTCCCTGATGATGCGCAGAGCGGTCAAGCATCTCAACGCGATGTCCCGCGACACCGTCATCATCGGCGACAGGATGGACACCGACATTGTCGCCGGAATCGAAGCGGAGGTCGATACGGTTCTGGTGCTGAGCGGCGTCACCTCGCTGCAGGATCTCCCCCACTTTCCCTATCGTCCGCGCCACGTGATGCGAGGACTGGACGAACTCGTGGAGAAACTCGGGAAATGAACCTTCTGCTTCTGCAGGAAAAGGATCGGGTTTCCGGCGATCTCTTCCGGGTCGGAGGACGCCGCGCCGAACATATCAGATGCGTGCTCCGTGCAAAACCCGGAGACACACTCCGCGCGGGGCTCCTCGGCGGAAATCTCGGAACAGCCGAACTTCGCAGCGTTGAACGCGGCTGCGCGGAACTCTCCTGTCCCGCCTTTCCCGTGCCCGTGCCTCCGCCGTCTGAAATCGTGCCCGTCATCTCGCTCCCGCGTCCGCAGAGCTTCAAGAAGACGCTTCACTTCATCGCCTCCTCCGGCATCAAAAAGGCTTTTTTCATCGCCTCGGCAAAAGTTGAAAAAAGCTACTGGAAAAGCACCGCAATGACGCCGGACGCCATCGAAGAGGAACTGCTGCTCGGCCTGGAGCAGGGAGTCGACACCATCCTGCCGGAACTGGAGTTCCGCCGTTCCTTCCGCGACTTTGTCTCCGGCGGCGAACTTGCCGCGCTGGCGGAGACGGACCGCAGAATTGTCGCACACCCGATGGACGGCGCGCCCCCCTGCCCGCATGCACTGCCGGGACGGACCTGGATCGCAATCGGACCGGAGGGCGGCTACACCACAGAAGAGGTCCGCGCCTTTCTTGAGGCGGGATTCGCCCCCGTCACACTGGGAAGGCGCATCCTGCGCGTCGAATTCGCGCTCGCCTTCCTCTGCGGAAGATTAAGCGGAACCATCTGAAATTTTTTCCTTTTTTTCTTGCACTCTCCTCTTTTCAGTCTATATTATGTGCATATGCACAAAAACTGGAGAAGTTTTTCATGGCGCGAACCAAAAAATGCCGGAGAGTTTGCTGCCGCCCCGCATGCCGGCGTTTCCGGGCTCAGTCCGGGACGCGTTCGGTGAACATTCCGCTGGACGAGCTGGAGGCGATGCGTCTGGTCGACCTGGAGCATCTGGAACAGGGGGAAGCGTCGGAAAAAATGGGGGTCTCGCGGGGCACCGTGCAGCGTCTGCTCCGCGCCGGACGGGAGAAACTCATATCAGCGCTGGTCTCCGGCTGGCATATCGTGATTCCGGACGGAGATTTCGGCGAGCCCGCGCCGGACTGCGAAAAACATGCGGCGTGCGGAAACTGCCGGCGCATGGCGCGTACAAATAAAATCAATCCGCAATATTCAAACAACACCCAAAGAGGAGAAAAAACAATGATTCTTGCGGCAACATGCGAAAATGAGGAAATCTTCCAGCATTTCGGACGGACACCGGCCTTTGCGATCTTCACGATCAAGGACGGGCTCATCGATGCCATGCGGATCGAACCGACCGGCGACAGCGGACACGGTGCGCTCGCAGGTTTTCTGAAGGAACGCAATGTGGAGGTGCTGCTCTGCGGCGGAATCGGCGGCGGAGCCCTCGCTGCGCTGGCGGAAAACGGGATTCAGGTGGTTCCCGGGGTCAGCGGCAGCGTCATTGAGGCGGTCGGCGCCTATCTGGCGGGAACGCTGAAGACGGATCCCGGATTCCAGTGCAATCATCATGCGCATGAGCACGGGGGAGGATGCCATGCTCATGATGGAAACTGCAAATGCCATGACTGACCGGTAAATCCCATCAGAAAAATGACGGCAGACCATGTCTGCCGGGTGCAGGTGTCTCACACTCTTAAAAGTTACGGAAAAATGCAACGCATTTTTCTCGGGGTCAAGGGTCTCTGACCCTTGTTGCGGGCCGGCGGCGAAACGCCGGCCGTGCACAGCACGGAATCCCCATCGGAGAGATTTCGCCTCCGGCGACCAGCTTGCGCAGCTGGACCGCGGCAGGACTGAGAGTCCTGCACGAAGCAATTTTTGGCG
>CALXRI010000039.1 GCA_944390795.1 uncultured Victivallales bacterium | reverse complement strand
GCCTTCCTGATCGTCGCCGATGAACAGGATTTTTCTGTTGATGTTCCGCATGGAAGATCCGCCGAGATCCCGTTGGTGGATGCAACTTATATATTTCGAGCAAGAAACAAGGAAGAGCCATGAAACAATCAAAGCATAAAATGACCGTGTTATCGCAAATATTCAAGTTGATTCCGCGAAATTTGATTCCGAAACTTGCGAATGATTAATGACTATTTCAAAGAGTTATGGGACGGCAAATCACATAAAAAAAAGTAACAAGGAGATGTATGCATGAAACATTTCAGGGAATATTTTACATTGATTGAACTTCTTATTGTTATTGTAATTATTGCGATTCTTGCCGCCATGCTTCTGCCGGCATTGAACAAGGCAAAACAGACCGCACAGCGCATTGCCTGTGTCAGCAATCTTTCCAGCATCGGCAAAGCAATCAGCATGTACATCAACGACAACAAGGGATACCTTTCCGCCTATTACAACAATGGAACTGGAATGATTGGTATCGGAACGGGGTACGGGACGTATGACAATGGAAATGGACGGGAATTTTTAGGCGCCGGACGCGCCGGAGACGGACTCAGCGGATATCTTCATATTACAAATCAGCTGGGAGTTGGAGAAATCAGGAGAAAAAGCGGAAATAATATTCTCCGGTCAAAATTCGCATGTCCTGCCGAAACAAGCACTCCAATAGCCGATGATAAAAATATAAAGACACTGGGATACAATCTTTTTATATCTGGATATTCTTCTCTGAAAACAGAAAGGTTTCTGCGCCCCAGCAGATTATTCGTAATTGGCGACAAAAATGGTCGCAAAGTTGATGATGGAAACGGGGATTATCACTTCGAACCGGCAGCATCCGTAATATCTGACACCGCCTACCAGACATGGCGGCATAACCTCTCATGCAATTTCGTAACCCTAGGTGGCAACGTTGAAAATCTGCGGTTCGGCGACCGGAAAATGGCGGAAAATATAAATTGGCAAGGCTGCATCAACGCACCTTCCTGGCATGCCGGTGGACGGGGAAACTGCTCTGCGCAAGGGTGCAGCTCGCTCACCTCTTTTTAATAGTATGAACAGAGTCTAACGATTCAAAAGAAAAATCACACAAAAAAACGGAAAGGAAATTCAACAAATGAAAGCGACAGCACTTCTGGCAGGATTCTGCACCGTACTGACAACCTTCTGTGCCGCAGCGCAGGAATCAACACCAGTAAAGACAGGAACCAATTTACTGGTAAACAGTGACTTTTCCGCGCCGCTTGTAAGATCCGCCGAGCGGGAGCCAGGCTGGGACAGCGCAATCTGGATCTTCGGAAAAGAGAATCGGGAAAAATTCAGTAAAGAAGCAACTAAACTGGCAAAGGCGGCCATTGCCGATACAAAAGAGGGTAAAGTTCTGGAGCTGAAACGCCCTGCGGAAATTGAAACGCTTATGGGAACGGAATCGCCCAAATTCACTCTCTCCAGCACACAGATTGCCGCTCTGGGGGATGAAAACGGCGGAACATATCTGCTGAGCTTTGATATGCGTTACGAAACGATTGGAAAGAACAAGGCCGCACATTACGTTCTGGTCGCCTTCACTGATGCTTCCGATCAGCACCGCGGCAGAGGCAGGGAAACGGGAAAAATGTTCATCCGCACCCTCAAGCCGACAAAGGACTGGCAGAATATTCTGTTCAAAATTCCTGTTCCTGCAAAAACTCGCGATATCCGGATCGCTTTCCGGGGGGATGGTACGGGCCTGCTCCAGATCAAAAATCCGAAACTCCGGAAAAACGCACAATAAGAAAAATACCTCCTTTTCAATAAAAAAACAAGGAAATCCTTTATGAAGAAAAAAATCTTCATCGCAGCGGGGATTTTTGCGTCCGCACTCCTGGCGGCACACTCGCACGCGGCGAATTTCGATCAAGGCGGCGTCACATTCCCGATGGAAAAAATCTCGGCGGAACGTTTTGCTCCCTCAAAAGGAACAGAAAACAATCTTCTGAAAAATGCGGATCTTTCCGCCCCGCTCGTCCGTTCCGCAGCGGACGGCTGGAATCAGGGAATCTGGATTTTCGGAACGGAATACCGGCAGAAATACGAAGCTGAAACACGAAAACTGAGCAGAGCGGCAATTGTCGATACCGGAGAGGGCAAGGCGCTCGAACTCAACCGTCCGCTCTCCATCGAATCCCTGATGGGAAAAGCCTCCGACAAATTCACGATCGCATTCAACCAGACCGTGAAACTGCCGGATGAAGCGGGCGGCGCCTACCGCCTGACCTTTGAAAGCCGCAATCAGGTCATCGGGAACAACCGTTACGACCAGATGGTTCTGCTCAATTTCCACGACGGGAGCGATCCGCGCCCCGGCAGAGGCAAAAAGACGCGCAACTACATCTACAGCAAAATCAGCGACGGCGCACAGTGGCATCCTTACAGCTATGAATTCACCGCTCCGCCGAAAACGCGCGACCTGGCAGTCTCCCTCCGCGCCGACGGCTGCGGAAAAATTCAGATCCGGAACCTCAAGCTCGTCAAACTCGACGCACTCAAAATGCCGCTTACGGTGGAACTTGCACCGATGAAACTGCTGGACAACACATTTGCCCTCGCCTCCGGCGCACCCGGCATCCTCACGTTCAAATTCCGCAACAACCTTCCCAAGGAAACGCTGAAGCTCGGAACGGTCATGATGAATCTCGTTCTGCCCGCGGAAATCTCCGTCGACGGCACCAACATCTATTTTGGAAAAGAGATCAGATGTTCCGACCTCACGATCAACGGGAAGAAATGGAAACGCTGGGAATTCAAGGTCAGCGGGACCTTGATCAATCTGATCCGCAATCAGCAGGGATTCAACGGCTGGAATGCTGCCTGCGCAATGATTTCCGGAAAAGCGAAAGAGGGAACGCTCTGGCAGGATTGCCGCTATTATCTCACGGAAAACGGAAAGGCAGTCAGCGACACGGAATCCTTTACACTGAAGATGCTGGCACCCTTCCCGAAAACTCCCGCGCCGAAACAGTTTTACCCCGGTTTCAGCTCGGTAAGCAATGACATCATCTTCCAGCAGGAGGAGGCGAACAGGCGTTTTGCCGAATTCGTCGGCAAAACCGGAACCACGCTCATCACCGCCGGGATCCCCCCGGAATATTCCACGCTGTTCCGGGAAAACGGCGTCCGGCTCATCACAGCGGAATCCTACGGCATTGCAAACGGATACCGAATCGGCCTCATGGACGCGAAAAAGAAACCCGCATACTCCAACTATCTGGACAAGGACGGAAAGGCAGTCTGGAATCACACCGTTCCGGCGACCTGCCCGATGGCAGTCTACAACCGGACCCCGTATTACAATGACGTCGTTCTGCCGCTTCTGAAAAACAGTCTCGCCGGGCGCGACGGGATCCAGCCGAACTGGGAACCCTATACCTTTGTCGCCAAAGGCTGCTTCTGCGACAACTGCCGCGCGGAATTTGCAAAATATCTGAAAATGTCCGAGGAAAAGCTCAAGGAAATCTGGCCGGATCAGCTCCTCCCCGGCGGGACATATCACGATCAGGCAATCCGCTTCCGCGCCTATCAGCACGCCCGTCTCATCAAGACTCTGCATGAGGACTGTCTCAAGCTCGGAGCGACGGAAGTCGGATTCTGTCCCGAGGTCGGCACCGATCAGATCATCCGCTACCCGGATCATTTCAAACAGCAATGGGAGTTCACCCCCTATGAATATGCAGACAGCCTGAAGTGGCTGAATGTCTGGGGGCCGTATGTCTGGTTCATCGCCGATCAGCCCTACGCCTACACCAAGGGGGCCCATCTCCTGACGCTGGAAATGGCGCGGCGCGTCATCTCCGACTACCGGAAGCATTTTCCCGATCCGGAGAAACGCGCCAGACTCATGGCGATGCCGCACGGCTGTCAGGGAGATTTCCTATGGCTGGGGCAGCCCGAAGGCCTGGCGATGGATCAGCTCAGCTCCTTCCTTGCCGGTTACGATGCCTCAATCCTCTACTTCTTCCCGCGCGGTTATGACCACAGATACTGGAATGCGTTCGTCGAAAGCAACGCCCTGATCGCGGCAAATGAAGACATGGTGATGAACGGGAAAAAGAGAAAGGATGTCACAGCGCATCCTCAATCTCCTTTTCCCGCCCCGGTAAAAAACATCCAGCCGCGATACCTTCCCGACGTGGAATCCAGTGATCTTCTCCAGTGCATCGCGTTTGAAAAAGACGGAAAAATTCTTGCCGCCGTCGGCAATTTCTGGGAAAAGGCTTCTGCCGTATTCCTGCTCCGTATTCCGAACCTCGACGCAAAACGCCAGTACATGGTTCTGGAAAAAGCGTTCGACCGTCAGTTCGTGCCGGAAACAGGGAAGTTCTATACCGGAAAAATGCTGTCCGAGGGTATTCTCCTTCCCGTCGGCGCGCTCCGCTGGAGTTTCTTTGAAATCGCTCCCGCCGCAGAAAATCCGACAAAGACTGTGACTGCCGCGGAAATGCGCGCGGAACTCGCCCGCTGCAAAAAGGCGAATCAGCCCGCCGCAGATGAGGAGGCCGCCCGCGACAAGGCGCTTCATGCGGAAAACGACATCGGCGAACTCAAAAGCATGTCGCACAACGCGCTTTCCTGCAGGGAAGTGAAGAAAAACGCGAAATCCATGCTCGAAGTCGTCTCCGGGAAAAATCTTCTTCTCCTGAATCCGGCGGGCATGGCTCTGGAGTCCTGGAAGGTCGACGGAACCCTTCTTTCGGAACCGAACTTCGGGCTCTCCGCCTTCTGGACACCGGGCAGACACGGCATGGTCGCCAACGGCAACTACCGCGTCACGGAACAGATGATCTCCGAAAAAGGACTGAGCATCACGGCGGAAATGACGACGAACGTCCGCAACTACCCGCTGCTCCCAGGACTGCGGATCGTCAAAACCGTCACTGTCTCCTCCGATCTGAAACGTGTCTGTTTTTCAGTGAAACTGCATAACACGCAGGAATTGGCGATGAACGAAGTCGGGTATCGCTGGCACTTCATCCCGACGGCATGGAGCAACCGGACCAAAGGGAGTGTTGAAAACGCGGGAAAGACAATTCCGCGTCCGAATGCCTACACGCTTCTCAATGCGAAAGCTTCGCGCGCTGCGGAAACGGTGATCCGCCGCCTCTTCAACATCAAGGAGAATCCCGCCGTCCCCATCACGGGCAACACCTTCCGTTTTCTGATTCCCGGAAAAAGTGCTCTGACGGCTTCCTTCAAACCGGCGGAATCATTCGCTGGTGTCGCAGTCTGGGATACCCCCGATATGATCGCGGCAACCTTCGAACCGTTCTACAATCCACTGATGATCCCGCCCGGCGGCTCGGTCTCGTTTAAGGCAGATTTCCTGGCGGAGTGACGAAACCGGTATCCCGTGACAGAATCGTAACGGGATATCGGGATGTTCTTTCTGTGAAAAAAAATTACGAAAAATCCAGGCGATTCCGGAATGCGGGTTTACACGGGGCTGATTATGTGAAGGCCAGATACGATAAGCAAAAAATCCTTTGAGAAAAGGTTCTTTTCATCCCGCGCTACTCCTTTTTCCAACCTGTTTGAACCGTATTGATTTCATTGTTGCAACATCATATTATGAGGATAATCCCGAACAGAGGAGAGGTTCCATGCAGATCAAAGAGAAAGAGAATTGTGTCGTCATAGATTCCCTCCACTACACGATGACGCTTGCCGTTCCGCCCGCGCCGAGTTATTTCTTCTACAAAAAAAGCGGACGCCTGTTCGGTTTCATCGCCGCCGGCGACTGTGATCCGGCCGGGGGGAGCGATGGAACTCTTTCCTCCGGCAAATGGCAATACCATGTAAGTGATGACGGCTCCGTTCAGCTCCGGCGAGAGGAGACGTCCTCCGTCTGGGAGCGCAAGGCGTTTCTGATTCACGCACGACATGACGGTGTGGAGTTTCAGCATGAACTTTCCGGGAAAGGTGCTCTTAACGAAGTGCGTTTTTTCCGCGCCTGTTTCGACGGAAGGGAATACGGGTTTGCCGGTGATATCGATGAAGTTTATTCCGCTGCCCCCAATTTCCGTGAACAGCATTACTATCACACGTCCGCGCGCGTCCGCATTTCATACGGGAATGATCTGAGTGTGGCAACCGGCGCGCATGCCCTGGCGTCGGTGCCGCATGTGATGGCGCTGCACGACCGGCGTGACCGCGCGTATCTCGCGGCGGGCGTTTTTGCGCCGCAGGGGGAATACCTCTGGGATGATTTTCTCTGGAATCCGGACGCGAAACTGCCGCCGACGGACTATGCCGGGGATGCGCTTCTCGGCGGCGGTTTCGCCATCAGTTACGCCGGCAAGAAGACACTTGACGGCACCTGGCTGTCACCCCGGCTTGTGTTCACATTTCCCGACCGGGAGGACGAAATCCTGAAGTGTGCGCTGGAATATGCTTACCGGAAAAACGATCTGCCGCGTCCCGCGAGGCGTGGACAGCCTTCCTGGTGGCGGACGCCGATCTACTGTCCCTGGCACGATCAATCAGCTCTTTCCATGAAAGACGAGGCGGATTATCATAAAACTCACTGCAGTGCAGGCGAGTTCTGCACCGAGGAATGGACTGAACGCTGGCTGAATCTCCTGATTTCACACGATGCGAAACCCGGGATCGTCATTCTGGATGATCAATGGCAGAAGAAACTGATTTCCGCGGATCCGGACACGGACAAATGGCCCGATCTGCGTGGCTGGATCGAACGCTGTCACGAACGCGGGATCCGAGTCTTTCTCTGGTATCCGGCATGGCACCGGCAGGAGATTCCCGCGGACGAGGCGATCACACGCAATGGCGAAATCGTATGCGGTGACATCACGCTGCCGAAGCACGAGGCGAGAGTCCGGGATATGATCCGCCGCTATTTTTCCGATGCTCCGGACGGTTTGAACGCCGACGGCATCAAGATCGATGGACTTCTCGGCCTTCCTGTCGGCTCCGGCCTGAAGAATCATGCGGATCTCTGGGGACTGGAGCTGCAGCGCTGTTTCCTGCGTGTTGTTTACGAAGAGGCGAAGAAAGCGAAGCCATCGGCCTGTATCAGCGTATATACCGCGAATCCCTATCTGGACGCCTATACGGATATGGTACGTCTAGGCGATATGCTGATTTCCCGTCTTTCTACACGCAACGCCATGCTCGACAGAAAAGCCATCTATGACGCAACCCATCCCTACGCGCCGCTTGATACGGATGGACAGCTTAACTTTCACCAGGCTCCGGACTATATCGACGTTCTCGCGCTGGAGGCGGAACTTGGCGTCCCTACGCTTTACAATGCTGAATTTTTACGCAGACACCGCTTCTTTTTTCAAGCGGCGTATCATCCGTTTACAGAGGAGGATTACCGTGAAGTCTCCCGGATTTTCCACGAGAGCCGCAATAAGCTGAAAGATGATCATCCGGAAAAAGGAGAACTGTAACGGATTGATTTTGCCGAACATATAATTTCTTTATAATCTCCATGTTATATTTGAGATCATGCAGCGCAGCTGTCAGACGAACCAGACAGGAGGAACGACCGTTCCCGCGCGGAAGTTTTCTGACAAGCCGTCATCAACACTCTGCCAAACTGTCGCATTGATAAGTCTCATCAGCGTATGGCGAGGGAAAACAATGTCACGCAGCACGGGGCGTGAATAAACGCTTCGGACCTTGACCGTATTTTTTCTTTTCGGCAGTATTTTGCAGGATTTCTTTCGTTGAAAGAGTCCTTTCCTGTAATTGTACATCAGTCATCAACTTTTTCTATTGACAATCAGGGGATGTTTCCGGCAGACGGAAGGAGAGCAGCCGAAGCGTTTTTTGAAAGCTGCGGAAAAATAGAGACTGTCACGAAAACCGAGCAGACCGGCGATCTCCTTGAGTGACAGGTGTCCCTCCTGAACCAGCTGCCGTGCAAGCGTCATCCGCTTCCGGATCACATAATCATGCACCGAACAATGCAGATGTTTTCTGAAAAGTTTATTTAATCCTCCCGCACTCATTCCGATTTCGGATGCGAGAAGCGAAACCGGAAGATGCTCCTGCAGGTTGGCATCAATCAGTGCAAGGAGTTTTTTCAACGACAGCGGGGGAACGGGTTCCGACCCGGCATGAAATTCCGCTGCAAGACGACTGAAACATTCCATGGACAGGGAAAACACTTCCGGTGCACTCTCCGGAAGTCTGCGCGCCAGCAGATTGCCGATTCGCCGGAAAAGCATCTCAAAACTGTCCGGATCGCGCGGAGACACTTTGAGACAATGCTCCAGTTTCAGATTCTCCGTCAGAGATCCCAGCATCCCCCCCTGGAAGATCAGCACGATTTTCCAGTAATGAGGATTCCCTGCATTGCGCATCAGCGATCGTCCCGGATGTATCATATAGATTTCACCCGCCCGGACAGTGGCTTTCTCATCCTGCTGCTCATAAATAATCTCTCCGTCAAGCACCATCTCCAGCGCGGCATACTCATAATTGACATGCTCATACCAGAAACCGGTCTCCTGCGTCCGTTCCAGAAACATTGCCGGCCACAGGGCAAGTGAGAACGGCAGGGTTCCTTCCCAGTGTTCCGTCGCCACATTTCGGTCCCTGCGCGACTCCGGATCAGTCCGGTCATATGAAAAATGCGAATTGCGGATAATCAGATTTCCGGGCATGAAGTTCTCTCTTTCACGAGGTCCTTTTTCACAAAAAAATACTCGAAAGAATATATTTGTCAAATCCGGAGTGTTCAAAATCACATGTTTTCCAGCCGGAAATCACATATATCCAAAGGGAATCCTTGTTGAAAACCACCGAGGCAATCCTATATTATTTACAGGAATGGCACGCAGCTTCCATTCGGAAAGAAAAACAGAAGGACACCCGTTCCGATTCCGATACGGATTTCTCTTCCGGAAAAACAGGCGTGTCCGCCGGGAAGAGCGCCCCTGCTGTAAAACCATCAGATTCAAGGGAGATTTGCATTTATGAAAAAGATATTCCCCGGAGCGGATCAGCATACACCTTCGCGCGCCGAGTATTTCACATGGATCAACAATACAAACGAAGGCGCGAATGATAGACAGACAAGAATCAATTTCGCCTTCTTCCAGTATCTTCACGATCAATTCGGCATGCTCCTTGATATCTATGCCTTTGACGCAGGAGCCGTTGACGGAAAATTCTTCTACGGGAAATGCGGTTCCGAACGATTTCACCGACAGTTTCCCGAAGGATTCGGACCTCTGGCGGAGGAGGCCGCGAAATTCGGCGCGCGACTCGGCCTGTGGTGCGGTCCCAACGGATTCGGAGAGACCCCGGCAGAGGAAGAGGAACGCACGGAACAAATGGTTTCGCTCTGCCGCGACCATCACTTCACCCTCTTTAAATTCGACACTGTCTGCGGCATTCTCCCGCCGGAAAAGGAAAAACTCTTCATCCGCATGATGACACTTTGCCGGGAGGCGGCTCCCGACCTGATTACGCTCAACCACCGGATCCCGCTCTCGGAAGAGGCTCTCGCGCACATGACCACATTCCTCTGGGACGGCATGGAAAGCTACATCGACGTTTTCTCCTTCAATTCCTGTACCGCGCCGCATCATCGCGCAGGCGCTCTGGCGCGCGGCAATGTCCCCGGACTCTCCAGGCTCGCGGAGGACCATGGAGTATGCCTGAGTTCCTGCCTGGACGGATGGGATCATGAACTGATCCTTCAGGCATTCGGACGCGCTCTGATCGTCGCGCCGGAAATCTACGGGAATCCGTGGCTGCTCCGGGATGATGAACTGCCGAAACTCGCCCGCATCTTCAATCTGCATCGGAAATTCAGGGCAAATCTGACCGAAGCGATGCCGCTGAATGAAACACAGTACGGACCCCATGCGCTCTCCCGCGGCAGCGGCACGATGCGCTGGGTAACGCTGCGCAATCTGACATGGAAATATGCGGAACATTCCATACGCATTGCCGATCTCGGACTGGAAGGAACAGGACCTTTCGAGGCCAGACGCTTTCATCCGCACGAGTTCTATTTCGGCGGGAATTTTACAAAAAACGACACTTTGAAAGTGATTCTTCCCCCATTCAGTTCGTTTCTGCTCTATGTCGGAAAACCTTGTGACGAGCCATGGCTTCCCGACTGTGACTACGATGTGGAACCGACGGGCGGAACTCCGCTGCTGCGGCCTCTTGTCCGACCGGTTCACACGCTGCCGCCGACGCGTAAAGTCGGTTCTTTGCGTCCCTCGCCGCTACCGCCCCAGGAAATCTCGGATTTTCTTTATGAAACCGCGGTATTCTCCGTTGACAACAATGCACTGGAATTCCGGTCCCTCGCACGTTCCGGACCGACAGCCATACCTCAGTCGCAGGCAGCGCGCGATGCGTTTTTCAATCAGAAAATCCTGCGGAAACGCGGATGCTGCGACCGTTTCCTTTTTGACGACGATCCGGAAACAGGATTCTGGCCCTCACGCCGCCCCCGGACGGGAAACGACATGGATCGCTGCGCGTTCCGCCTGGACCTCGGAGAGGAGATGTATGTCGACACCATCCGCCTGCAGACAGACGACTACGGGCTCTTTCCGCTTCTGGAGGAAGAGGGGGTGCATGCGCTCTGTTCGAGCGATCTGCGTCACTGGTGGAGTTCCACCTTTTCCGCCCAGCCCTGCATGACCGTCGAAATCCATGCGGAACTGCGTTATTTCAAACTTCCGGCGGCGCCGCAGAAACTCACCTCGCTCACTGCATTTGCGCACGGCAGGAAGCTGGATCTTTCCGGAGCGCACGCAAGCAATCTCTTTCCGAACAGTAAAAATATTTACCGGTTCTGGCAGGGGTCCTTCGTGCCGGGGGAACTCCTGCCCGGAAGCAAGCTCTGCGCTGCCCTTGAGGGGCGGCATGGAATCGAGGGAGCCTGGGCGTTGCTGGAATCCGGCGGAAATGTCAGGGGAGCAACAGACCGCGCACCGTCCTTTCCGTCCAACAACTGGGAGCATGTCACGGTCAGAAGCGATCACCATTACACCTTTTATTTCCCGCTTGACGGCGCAGATCCGTCGGAAACGCTCACTGTCATGGTTCTGGGAACGGAGGAAGGAGTTGAAGATCTGCCGATTGACCTTTATTTGTATGCTCCGGAGTGATTCGCGCATCTCTTCCTTGCTGAGGGAAACGCCCCGATGTGAAATCGGCGGGGCGCAGCGTCTGACAGGCATGATGCCGCGGAACGAACTCGACGGACAAAGGTCTCTTCCGGGAAAGTGTCATCCGTCACCATGCTTCCTGCACTTCGACGTCCGCGAGAACCGGGAAAAACCTCTGCAAGAAAGACTTTTTCATATATTTTCAGGACCAATCCTTGACATTGGTCCTATTTTGTGATACAATTAAGGACATTGGATATTTTTTCGTATATTATGCTGAAAAACCCCTGTTTTGCTCTTGTTTTCCGTTCTGCGGACAGCATGTTCCGGGAATTATCCAATACCAGAAACAGAAACTTGGTTCTATTTTTATTCTTCGGAAGGAAATCCATCGATGAGCAGATCCATTCGAAAACATTACAAATACAACAAACTGATCAGCCTGCTCCGGAAAAAGATCTTTGACGGGGAATTTGACTCCGACGGCAAACTGCCGACGGAACGGGAACTCGTCCGCCTTCTGGGTTACTCCCGGATTACGATCCGCACCGCGCTGCAGGAGCTGCGCGAAGACGGCCTGATCGAACAGCGCCGGGGCGTCGGCACCTATCTGACCTCCTGGAAAAAACAGCACGCATGCACCGCGTTGTATCTTCCTGCCGTTTCCACCTCGGACAAACCGCTGCGTTTTGGTTTTATTGCCTCCCATCCGCACGTCGCCGCGGTGGAGGATGATCCTTACTTGAACCTTCTGATGCTCGGTTTTCTCCGCTCCCGCGGCCCGGGGCGGAATTTCACCATCGAGACCGCAACCGTGAAAGACATGCAGCAGCGCGGCGTCTTCGAGGAACTGTGCGCGGAACATGTGGATATCCGGAAATGGGACGGCATGATCATCGCCATTCCCCTCTCTGAAAAGGACCTGCATTTTCTTGAACACTGTCCAGTGCCGTTCGTTCTGCAGGGGGAACCCGAATCGGAGGTCAGCTTCCCGGTTGTGACATCGGACAATTACAGGGGAGCCTGCGACGCCGCACGCCATCTGCTTGACACGGGACGCAGGATGCCCGTGCTGGTTTACGGCAACGAGTCAAATCTCTGGATGCGGCGGCGCCTTTCCGGATTTCAGCGTCCCTTCCTTGATCTGGGAATCCGGCTTCCCGAAAAAAATTTTCTGACGCTGGAAAGCGTTTCGCAGGAGGCCGCCGCAGCGCGTTTCTCCGAACGGCTCAAGCTCGGATTCGATTTTGATTCGGTCGTCACCTTCGGGGACTGGCCGACGGTCGGGGTCCTCAATGTTCTTCATAAAAACGCCGTCCGGATTCCGGAAGACATCGCTTTGATCAATTTTGACAGCTATACCTGGCTGTTCCGTTCCGCGAATCCCCCGCTGACCTGTGTCAGCCAGCCGTTTTCCCGGATCGGAGAACTCTGCATCGAGATGCTCTATGAACGTCTGGAACATCCGGACGGGGATATCCACATGCGGATTGTCCGTCCGCAGCTGACCATCCGGGAATCAACCGCGCAGACGGCGATGAAAAAACGAGCGGGAGAATTGCCATGAGAAGTATGCAGCACCTTTCTGTCGTTCTGTCCCTGCTGGGCGGGCTCCTTTCCGCTTCGGCGGCGGAGACGCTGACTCCACACCCGGAAACATGGACGGTCTGGCCGCAGAAAAACGGTCCCGCCGCGGAAGTTCAGTCGGACGGAGCATGGAAATTCAGCGGGGGAAACGGCCATATCGGGTTCCGTCTGGACGGCACATACGGGAAAACCCTGTCGAAGGTTTCCTTCCGGATCCGTTCCTTGGAGGAAAAAGGCGGGCAGCCCGTTGAATTTCATCTTGTCGAAGATTCCGGAGAATCTTTTTACCGGCGCGTGACGCCGCGGACCGAATGGCAGACCATTACACTTGATCCGGCAAAACTGCCGGTGTTTCCTTACGGCGGCGCGAAAATTCTGGACGGGAAACTGGCAGAAGACAAAGTTGCGCACTTCAAGTTCAACGGTATTTTCCGGAACAACCGCTTTGAAGTCCGGGAATTCCGCCTGACGATCGAATCTGCCGCCCCAGTGGCGGACGGCGCCCCCGCACGATGCCGCCGTCTTGATGTGTCCGGGGATGCGGCACCGGGAAAATGGATTCGGTACGAGCCGGAAAAGAAGTTTGTCGTCACGCTCGTCGACAATCCGGACAATCCCGCCCGGAAGTGTCTCCGCTTCGACATGCGCAAAGGCGGCGGTCATGTGAGTGTCGCCATTCCCCCGAAACAGGGATATGTGCCTGAGACCCTGACAATCCGTCTGAAAGCGGACAAGGAGAACCGCGAGGAGTTTCTGCAGCTGCTCCTTGTGGAACGCGACGGGGAATCCTACGGGAAACGTCTCCGGCTTTCGGAAAACTGGCAGACGTTCCGTCTGAAGCTCGGGGAACTCACTCTGTTCACGGACGGCGGAGCGAAAGTCACGGACCGGAAATTCGACCTCGCGGGCCTGCGGCGTTTGAAATTCAACAACTATCCGGACGGACACTGTTTCCTTCTGGACGGCATTCTTCTGGAATACCGCGAACAGAATGCAGAGGAAAAAGCAAAAGAGGAGGCTCTCGCACACGCTTTCCGGATCGATCCCGTCCTTCTGCCCGAAACCTTCGAACGGAAGGACGCCTTCTATCCGAAGGCCGGAAAAATCCGCATTGCCGACGGCGCCTTCGTCCGCGGGGGGAAGAAACGCTTTCTTCTGGGCGGATGGCCGCTGGACGCCGATGCAAATCCCTGGATCATGCGGACATACGGCCTGGATTTCTATGTCTGCAACGCCAATGAAATTTATTCTCTCTACACGCCGAAACTGGAAAACGGCATTCCCGTCCTGCGCTGGCGGGAGAATCCGTGGATGCACAGTCACATCAACCGCTTTCTTTCCAGCGGCATTGACTTCTGGCTGGAACACACGAGCCATGCGGAATTCAGCGCGTTGCGGAATGATCCGCGCTTCCGGGAGATTCTGGACGCGGGGCACATGGTAACCTACGATCCGTTTCATCCGGACGGCGTCGCGATGTACCGCGAAATGTACAAATCCAACATGCGCTATACACGGGAATATCCTGTTTTCTGCTATGAACTCTTCAACGAAATGATGTATGACAACACGAAGAAGATCAGCCGCGACGCCTTCAAGAATGCCATGCGGGAGAAATACAGGAATGACATTGTCCGTGCGAACCGTGTCTGGGAAACGGATTTCGCCTCGTTCGACGCGGTCCGCATCCCGGGATTCCTGAGCGATGACGGGAAGAACAGCATCCCGCGGAAGGAAATGCGCAACCGCGAAGCGGACCGGCATCCCGCGCTTTACGCCGACTTCCAGAAGTTTCAGGAGGCTCGCTGCAAAGAGGCGATTCTGAAGATGATGCCCATCATGCGCGCATACGATCCCTCCGCAAATCCACTCACGACGGTTCAGTCCCATATGAGCCTGAACTCGGATCACGGGGAAAACGGCGTTTCTCCGGACGCGTTGAGCGCGGCGGGCGATTTCATCACTCATGAATCCGGAATCGCTTTCCTGGAGAGCCGCAATCCCTCCTGGTCCGCGGTCGCCGGAATGATGAAAACAATCTGTTTCCTTGACGCGATGCGTTATTTCGCAAAGGGCAAACCGGTCATCAACGGAGAGTCTCCGATCCGCATCCGGAACCAGAGCGGCGACGAGGAGGAACTTGCGCTGGACGATCTTGGGCGCCTGCGCGGCAGATGGCGCTTTTTCGACGCAACCGCCCGGATGCCGGAACAGTGGATGAATCCGGACTTCAACGATTCCTCCTGGCCGGAAATCCGGGTGCCGGCCATGTGGGGACGCGAAGGATTTCCGCGCTGCCAGGCGGGATTGTACCGGAAGAAAATCATGCTGGACAGCCTTCCCGCCGGAGAAAAATTCTATCTGAACGGAAACAGCCTCGCCGACAGCGGAGAGATTTACTGCAACGGAAAACATGTGGGAAACAGCGAAGGATTCGCCCGGAAATTCTCCTTTGACCTCTCCCCGTTCCTGCGGAAGGGGGAAAATCTTCTGGCGATCCGGGTCGTCAATCGATTTTATCACGACAACATGTATTACGGCGGAATCCGCGGACTTCTTTCGATCAACACGGAACCGCTGGTCAGCCCGGAACCCGAACCGGATCTCGAGCAGAAGCACATCCGCGCGTTTCTCTGGGCACAGGCCATGCACGGCATTCAGGGAGTCGTGATCTGCTACAACACACCGCTCTTCAGCGGTGCGGGACGTGCGATTCCATGCGTCCGGCAGGAGATCAACAATCTGGCGGAACTCCTTTTCTCCCGGGAGAACCGCCTTTCCGGGGAGTGCGCCTTCGTCTATCCGGAGGAAACGACGCGCCTGATCCGCCACAAGCAGTATCTGGAAAAAATGCGCGGCCCGGCGACCCTGGATCTGATGCCCTATTACACGGCACTGCTGTTCGGGGGATACGCGCCGCACGTGATCCGCTTCTGCGATCTGCCCGCACTCCGGGGGAAAATGCGTCTGATCGCGGCGCCGGACGCCCTCCGGATCCGGAAGAAAGATCTCGCCTGTCTGAAAGAACATGTAAAAAACGGCGGCTGGCTCCTTCTGAATTTCAACCATTTCCGGATTGAGGACGATACGCACGAAAAACTCGATGTTTCCAACTTCACGGGAATCCGGCTGGGAGATAAAATCACAGCACAGCGGCGGATCACGCTTTCCGGCGCGCTCTCCGGTTCGGACACGCTCCGGAAGAATTTCCTCGACCAGTCCTGCGGACGCAGCGTGACGCTCTGCGGGGCGGAAGTCTTCTGCGGAACGCCATCCATGCCGCTTGTCACCGTGAACAGCTACGGGCGCGGCAAGGTTTTCTGCATCAACGTGCAGACCGGCGGTCGGACCATGGAACGCATCGTTCGCGCCATCGCCGAATACGCGAAAGCAGAACGGCTTCTCCGGCTGGAGAAGCTCGGGAAGAAGAAGGAGCTCTGCGCGGTGGACAACACGGTATTCCGTTCCGCGGAAGGCCGGGTGCTTCTTTGCCTGGTCGACTACGGCACTCCGGGGAATTACCGGATGACTCTCTCGCCCGCCCTCCTGAAACATGCGCGCTACCGGATGCGGACGGCGGATACCGGCAGACAGATCAACAGTCCGTCCGGAAGCGCCGAATGGACGCGGGAGGAACTCTCTTCCGGCGTTGGACTCCGCCTGAAACGATTCGATCCGGCCGTTCTGCTTCTTGAACCGCCGGAACTGCCGGCGCTTCCGCTTCCGGGAATTTCCCCGATCCGCCGGAAAATCTGCGAAACGCTCTGGAGAAAAGAATCTCCGAAACCATCCGCGCCGACCGTCGGCTTTTCCCTGGTCAACGGTCTGGAGCGAACCGCTGGCACGATTCCGACCGCCCGGAAGATGATAGCCGACCAGGGATTTCAATGCAGAAGCGTCGCCGCGGCAGGCGATCTTCCCAACAATGACGTTCTGGCCTGGATTTTCCCCAAAATGCCCTGCCCTGATCCCAATGCGGTGGAAAAGATGGTCCGCAGCGGCGGCGGACTTCTCCTTTGCGGCGGAGCCGTCCTGCACTATCACAGCCAGAACAACAATGCGGCGCTTTTTGAGAAATTCGGTCTCAAGGAAGCCTCCGCAATTGGCTCGGCAATCTACAACCGCGATGTCCGGCTTCCGGACTTCGACAATATGACAATCCGGATTCCCGTTACCGTGCGCCACCCCGTCCTTGACGGCGTGGAAAACGTGATATTCCGCCAGTGCAACTTCCTGACGCGTTATCCGGCAAATGCCGTGGTGCTGCTTCGCGCTCCTGCGACATCCAGCGCACCCGGCGCGGCGCTGGCGGCGGCATTTGAATACGGGAAAGGCAGAGTCGTTTATGTTTCGGACTATGTGTTTCTGCGCCCCGGTTCGCTGGAACGCGGAGACAATGCCCGCTTCTGGGTCAACGTGATTGGATGGCTTGCGTCACGGCAGCCGGACACACGTCCGGAAAAACTTGCCGCCTCCCTGTTCCTCACAACAGAAAAACTGGAAACTGCCGAACAGCAGGAGCAGGCGGGGAATTGTCCCCCCGGCTATCCGGCGGATACACCGACTTATCTGGACCGAACCGGAGCCCCGCGCGGACTTGCGGGAGGTGATCCGGTGCTGGACATGCTTGATGCAATTTAAGGTGGAAAATGAATGGATTACAAATCGGGAGAGGATTGATCATGAAAACAAACAGCAGTCTGCAAGGCAGGGAGAAAACAGAACGCATCGACAGGGTTTTCCTTCAGCCGGAGACATTCCTGTTTCCGGAAGATCGTTTCAATCATGGCATGGAAAATGAAAAGGGCTCATTTTCCGTATCTCCTGCTGTCCGAAGGAAACGGGGAACTTTCACCTTGATAGAGCTCCTCGTCGTGATTGCGATCATCGCCATTCTCGCCTCCATGCTTCTGCCCGCGCTCCAGAGTGCGAGAGACCGTGCAAAAACCATCAGCTGCGCCAGTCAGATGAAGCAGATCGGGCTGGTCCATCAGATGTATCTGGACGAAGTCAACAAGGGTGTATTCATCGGAAACGCCTCGGAAATGAACCGCCTCTATCATTTTGTCAATTATCTTTCCTGGACGTATTTCCGTCTGGATCCGTCTCTTGCCTGTTATGAGACGGGGAAAGGCTACCGGATCAGATACTTCAATTGTCCGGGATCGGAACAGTTCGCTCCGGGATTTCACTATGGATACAATGTCTACGGACTTCTGGAAGTGCTCAAGACTCTGCCGCAGGCGAAGAGACCGACTCGGACCATGCTGATCGCCGATCAGCGGGACGGCAACGCTGACTGCTTCAACTACCAGAACTTCTATGTCGGCGGAATCGGCGGCGCACTGGGCGCCTGGGCGAACAACCCTTCACAGCGTCATCGGGGCACCAACAACGTGCTGCTGCTTGACGGACATGCGGAGAACATGTCCGTCCGAAATACCGTGAACAATCGGGTTCCGACCTGGCTGATCCGCGGCAATCTCTGATTCCGGCATGCACGAAGAATCCCCGCTTATCCAGAGCCGGACCGCCGCGGGCGGAATCGGAAGCGTGACCAGGAGAAACAGGCACGGTTCCGCGGAGCGGCGCTCCGTATCGGTCTTCCGGATTGAAATGCGGCTCAAAACTCTTCTCCGCCCCCCGGAATACATGCAATCCACCCAGGCGCGGCGGCATTCTGTTCGGCCATGTTCAGTGTGCCAGCCGAAACATAGAGTCTGATGTGACCACTCGCTTCTTTTTCCCAACGTTTTCCGAAAACTTTCCTTCGGAAAACATCACTTCCCCCTGTTCAGACGGGTTCCCGAAGCTGTCAAGTTTCAAACGGAATAACAGGGAGCATCGCGACCGATTATGCCGGATTGGGACTTGACTGCACAGGGATTTCGGATATTTCCCTTCCCATTTTTTACACAAAATGCAGAAGAACCGCAAATTGTCATAAAATCATGATTCCGCAGTTGCAAACACCTGCAGAAGGCATAAATTATCTTTCAGGAAACACCCCGGTGCAGAGCATGCGCCCGTATCGGAGATTTCGCCTGCACCGACCTGCCTGCACAGCTGGACCGCGGCAGGACTCACAGGAGTACACGAAGCAATTTCTGTGATGCAAGGAATCGCACTGTTGACCTGATTTTTTTTAATGAAATCAATTGCCGGGAGACTTATGGCTGTAACGATAGATCATCAACTCAAAGAGAAAATTCCTTACGAGTCCACGGTTTTCCCGATTTCATTCTTTCATGATGAATTGGCAAATTTACCGCAATGGAACGGCCCTTTGCATTGGCATCCCGGATTTGAGATCGCAACGGCGGAAAACGGAACGCTCGATTATCAGGTCGGTGAAAAACACATTATTCTCAACGCCGGAGACAGCATTTTGGTAAATGGAAATCTGCTTCACGGAATCAGGCAGATTTCCGGTGATACAGCTGACCCGTTGCCCAATATCGTTTTTTCCGGCAGTTTGATTGCTCCGGAAGGAAGTCAAATATATAAAAAATATATCATTCCCTTTCAACAATGCGATGATCTGCCTTTTGTTGTATTTCCAGGCGGGAATGAAAGTCTGCAAAAAATCAATCATCTTATACGGGACATTCATCATTGTTTCCGGAATCAGCCGCCATGTTACGAAATGATGATCCAGAGAGACGTAAGTCATATTTTCGAATACATTTATTTGAATATAAACACTTTCCCCCGTCATAAATCAAATCGGATTCAACTTGTCAATCAGATACGCCTGCAGAAAATGCTTGATTTTATTTACAGTCATTACAGCGGACATATTTCTCTTAAAGATCTTGCCAGAGCGGCTAATGTGAGCCGCAGTGAAGCCGGACGCTGTTTCAAGGCCTTCATGAATTGTTCTCCGATTGAGAAACTTATCCGGCACAGACTTCAGATGGCATATAAAATGCTCGCCGAAGGAATATATACGGTTGAGGAGGTCAGCAATTCCTGCGGGTTCAACTCTGTAAATTATTTCCGCAGGCAGTTCAAGGCAAAATACGGAATTGCTCCCCGTAAACATTGCAATTTGGGAAAATAGTGCTTGTTTTTGGCACATTACTGCTTTGACGTCTTCTGTTTCCGGTGATATCGTATTTCAAGCATTACACGGAGATATTATGACCAGGCAGAAAGACTATAAAAAAACATTGACGGCCTGCTATCTGGGATTTGTAACACAGGCGATATCGGCAAATTTCACGCCTTTGCTCTTTTTGACTTTCAAGGGAACCTATGGGATCAGCCTTGAAAAGATCGCCTTGATCCCAGTGACCTTTTATCTGACTCAATTGCTTGTGGATATGGCCGCTGCAAAATTTGCTGATAAGATCGGATATCGGCTCTGCGTGATTGGCTCTCAGGTTTTGTCATCGGCAGGCTTGCTGTCCCTGACCATTCTGCCGGATTTGCAGTCGGAACCGTTGACTGGAATTTTGATCGCGGTGGTTCTTTATGCTGTCGGAAGCGGTTTGATCGAAGTTCTGTTAAGTCCCATTGTTGAGGCCTGTCCCTTTGAAAACAAGGACGGCATCATGAGTTTATTGCATTCCTTTTACTGCTGGGGAGCGGTAGGCGTGATACTGGGATCAACTTTGTTTTTTGCTGTATTCGGCATAGAGAACTGGAAAATCCTGACGATACTTTGGGCGTTGATCCCCTTGTATAATGCCATGAATTTTATCAGCTGCCCCATTGAAAAACTAGTTGAAGACGGCAAAAGCATGAGTATCCGTCAGCTGCTGAATGTTCCAATGTTCTGGATGATGATATTTTTAATGATTTGTGCCGGCTCATCGGAAGCCACGATGTGTCAATGGGCTTCGGCTTTCACGGAATCGGCGCTGAAAGTTTCAAAATTGATTGGCGATCTGGCTGGTCCGTGTCTCTTTGCGGCGTTTATGGGAATTGCCCGTATGCTGTATGGGAAAATGAGTGGTAAACTGGATTTAATCAAAACAATGCTTTTGTGCGGTTTTTTTGCCGTTGTATGTTATTTATTGGCTTCTCTGGCATCCTGGGCGATATTGGGATTGATTGGTTGCGCTCTCTGCGGTCTGGCCGTGGGGATCATGTGGCCCGGAACAATCAGCCTTTCCTCCCGGAAGTGTCCTGCCGGTGGAACCGCCATGTTTGCATTTCTGGCATTGGCAGGAGATCTTGGCGCAACAGTAGGTCCTGCAATGGTAGGAAAAGTGGCAGAAGCTGCAGGGGAAGATCTGAAAAACGGGTTACTGGCGGCAACGATATTTCCCGTTTGCCTGACACTGGGACTCTTCTTACTCTATCGACTCTCCGGTAGGAATCGTTATTGTGCTGGCCAAATTAACGTCAGTATGCTATATTACGCGTTATGCAAACGGAAAAAATAAATTACCGCGATGCAAGCATACGCGGTATTAGGGATTTCGCCTCCGGCGACCAGCTTGCGCAGCTGGACCGCGGCAGGACTGAGAGTCCTGCACGAAG
>CALXRI010000038.1 GCA_944390795.1 uncultured Victivallales bacterium | reverse complement strand
TTTGCGTTGAAGACAACCGATGAACTCGAAGCACTTCAACGTGCAGAAGAGCTGGATTCCATTTGGGCTGCACCAACTTGCTATTTCCGAAATGTGGGAAACCGCTTTAAAATATCGCCAGCTTTCTTACACACACAAAATAACTTTTGAGCGTTTCGCACGTAAAATTCAAGTAAAATATGCGGATCAGGTTACACCTTCCATGGCTCTTGACTATCTGGAAAGAAATTACTCCAAAGGCAATGGAAAGGCTTTCAACAACAATAAAACAATACTGAACACAATATTCAAACTATGCCTAATTGATGCAAATTTGAAAGCGTCCCCATTTGAAAAAATATTAAATAGACGGGTAAATAAAATAGAATCTCACCGACCGCTTACCAAAGATGAATACGAAAAAATAATGAATTCAGATGACAAGCTATGCTGCCTGATGGCTTGCTTAAGCTGGTATACCGGAATGCGTCTTGAGACTTGCGCAAGAGTTTCAGGATCAATGATCGACTTAGAGGACAACAGCCTAACCATAACGCCCGGAAAAACTTCCCGTTTCAAACGAGCCGTTTATATTCCCATTCACAATAAACTGATGGACTACTTAAAAACTAATTTTGAGTTCAATGAAACGCCATTTTCCGTTCAGGCTGGAATTACAAACGGAAAGAATTTTTCATCTCAATTTCTGAAACTATTGAAAAAATTGGAGATTTTCGATACTACGGAAGGGAAAGCGTCTTTTCACAGTATCCGCGCTTCGTTTATTACTCGCATGGACGAAGCCGGGATACCCCGTCATGCTATACAAGGGATCGTCGGGCAGGTTTCGGAAGCCACAACAAACCTTTACTCACACGACAAGGAGACAGCCAAAAAGATTTTAACTTTGCAATGACAGCTTTCTGTATGTCATCTTGTATGTCATTACACTCAAAAAAAGACTAAAAAATGGTGCCGAAGAAGGGACTTGAACCCTTACGCCCGCAGGGGCGCCAGATTTTGAGTCTAGTGCGTCTGCCATTCCGCCACTTCGGCCCGGGACGCTCTTAATATAGATTTGCGAATGAATTTGTCAAGGTGCTCCCGTCACTTTTTCGGATGAAATCCCTTGCTTCCTTTGTCCTTTCCGAATTCCGGTGCTTGTTTTTTCTTGCTGTATCCGCCTCCGGAAAAAAAAGAGGAAAATTGTCCGCCCGGATTTGAAAAAAGCTTTGCCGGATACTACAATAGCAGAAGCGCTGTTTCATGACGCCACTGCAGCCGTCCGTCGCCGCGACGGACGGCTGCCTGGCATTTGCTGATGCTGAAATCAGCGGAAGGTCCTGCCAGTCGGATTCCGGTCGAAAACGAAACAGCGAAACAATGGAACAGGATGAGAATGATGAATTGTCTTGCAGAAAAACTCTGCTGTGCGCTGCTCTGTCTCTGCACAGCTGCTTGTCTTCCGGCCGCGGATGCGTATTTCACAACTTTTGCACGGGGAAAATGGGATCCCGTCATGTGGGTTCCCGTCAAGAGTCCCCGTTTTTCCTATCTGGGAGAAATGGTCCAGCTGGACGATCATATCATGAACCGTACGCCGGAACTATCCGACGATGAGATTTTCCGGAAACATGCCGCGGATGTTTATTCCTGTCTGATGCTCAAGCGGAAATTCACCGGAAGCGCCGTGATCTCGGCGACGATGAGTTTCGATCACCGCATGGCGCCGCTGATCGTCATTGCCCCGCAGATCGGGAAAAGCGCCGACGGGAGGGCCGAGCATCGGGAACATTACGAGGTTGTTCTGTTTGATGAAGGAATCAATGTCTGGCGTCATCTGTGGAAGGACGGCAGACCCTCCTGGTACAAAGCGGCATTTCTGAAGACGAAATTCGAACCGAAGAAACGCCACTGCCTGGAGGTCCGGCTCTCCTGCACGAAAAACGGACGGATTCTGACGGTGAACTGCGACGGGAAAACCTTCGGTTATCGCGATGACCATCTGCCGGAATCCTATTATGTCGGCATCACCGCCTGCGAAGGGCGGAACCGGTTTTATGATTTCAGCGTGACAGAGAAGTGAACTTCCCGGGTTTTGCACGGGGATTCATCTTGTATTTTTTCCGGCGCGTGATATATTCACCGGATTGTGCGATAGATGATTCTCTGGAAAATGTGAACCTTCTGAACCGCTATTGAACCCTTAACGAACTGGAGAGCAGAAATGGCAGAAATGGCAAAACTCGCGTATCTCGTCAAACCCGAGGAATTTGAATTCAGGGAATATCCGATTCCTGAAATCGACGATGACCAGATTCTCATCAAAGTGGAAGGCTGCGGCGTCTGCGGAACCGACGGACATGAATACAAGCGCGATCCGTTCGGACTCTGTCCCGTCGTTCTCGGGCATGAGGGGTCCGGCGAGATCATCAAACTCGGCAGAAACATCAAAACCGATTCCGCAGGGAAACCAGTGAAACCCGGCGACAAGCTTGTGACTTGCATTATTCCTTGTGGAAAATGTCCCGCCTGCAAAAACACCCCGGCGCGGACGAATCTGTGCGAGAACTGCGGTGTCTACGGACTCTTTCCCGATGACGACATCCATCTGAACGGTTATTTCGCCACGCATATGGTCATCCGCAAGGGATCGACATTCTTCAATGTCACGGGCATGACGCTCGACCAGAGAATGCTTGTGGAGCCAGCCGCCGTCGCTGTTCATGCCGTCGAGCGCGCGAAGACGACCGGTCTTCTGAAATTCAATACGACGGTCCTGATTCAGGGCTGCGGCCCGATCGGTTTGATGGTCATGGCCGTGATCCGGACGCTCGGCATTGAAAACATCATCGCTCTGGACGGAAATGACAACCGTCTCGAAATCGCAAAGACGCTCGGCGCGTCCCATACGTTCAACTTCACGAAATATCCGGACTTCAACAAGATGCTCTCCGAAGTCAAGGCCGTTACGGATGGCCTGGGCGCGGAATTTGCCTTCCAGTGCACCGGAGTGCCTGCCGCGCATGCCAGCGTATGGAAAATGATCCGCCGCGGCGGCGGACTCTGCGAAGTCGGATTTTTCCTGGACGGCGGAAACTGCTCCATCAATCCGCATTACGACCTCTGCAACAAGGAGGTCGCCGCGGTCGGCTCCTGGGTTTACACCCCGCAGGATTATCCCACGACCTTCGACTTCCTCCGCAGGGCCAAAGCGATCGGACTTCCGGTTGAGAAGTTCGTCACGCACCATTTCCCGCTTGCGCAGATCAAGGAGGCGCTGGAAACGAACGTGCAGATGAAGGGAATCAAAGTCGCCGTCGTCAATGAATAACGGCTGACGCGTTTTTTTCTCCCGGATATTGCCGGAATCCCGGCAGATTCACTTCCCCGCGGCTGGAAACCTCCGGCTGCGGGGATTGTTTTTTCCGGAAAATGAAAGGGGAGGCGGCGTTTCTTCCTGATGTGTGCGGGAATGCAATACGGAAGGAACAGGAAAATCCCCCGGGGACCCCGTGCAGACGCCGGATTACTTGGTGATGAGTGTCTTTTCGTGCGCCAGCGGGATGACGTTTTCCGTGTCCTTTTTCGGCTTCGAGCGCGTCAGCCAGCCGGAACGGTGGATTGTGAAAATGGAATACGGCCCGATCCAGGAAAGCGACAGGAAGTTGAAGACGCCGTAGACGTAAGACCAGAGCGCCTCTTTTTTGCTGTATTTGCTGGCGTAGACGAAAGCCGGCAGCGTGGACCAGATCAGTGTCGCCATGATTGACGCATACAGGAACGTCAGCGGGGAAACCGCCAGACAGTAGACGGTGGATGCGACGAAAAGCATCGGGGTCAGGGTCCACAGTGTCTGCATGACAAGGTTGATCTGCATGCCGAGGAGATCCTCGTCCGCGAAATCCATTCTGCGGAAGGCGAACTTGAACATTTCAAGATTTTCCCGCACATTGCTTCTGGACCAGCGGATGAACATCTTGCACAGGCCCGCATAGTCTTTCGGCACTTCCGTATAGACAAACGCGCTTTTCTGGAATACGACCTGATGGCCTTCCCGCAGAATGATGTTCGAGATCGCGCGGTCCTCGCCGATGTTCGCGGGCCGTCTCATGAATTTCTGGTTGACCCATTCCGGCATGAACGGCATGATGACGCTTCTTCGGTAGGCGCTCAGCGCACCCGGGGTGCAGAAGACGGAGTGGACCATGCTCTGGGCGGAGCGGAGAAACTCGAAGCTGAATACGAAATTCACATCCAGCATGCGCGGGATCACGCCGTCGGAACTGTTCAGGACGCGGATGTTCCCCGCCACCCCGCCGATTTCCCTGCTGCGGACCAGCGGAGCGACGATTTTCCGCACCGTGTCGGGCAGGACGATGGAATCGCTGTCGATGGTTACGACGATTTCCGCGCCGGTGCTCCGGAATCCCTGGTAAAGAGCATTGCGTTTGCCGCCGTTTCGGGTCAGGTTCAGTGCGCGGATCCTGCCGCCGGAGGAATCCGCTGCGTCTGCAATCCATTTCCATGTGTCGTCGCAGCTGCCGTCGTTGACCGCGATGATTTCCATTTTTTCCGGCGGATAATCGCTTTTCAGGAGGCTTTCCAGTGTCAGAACGACCTGTCTGCCTTCATTGTATGCGGGAACCACCACGGCGCAGGACGGCAGCTCCTCGTCGGATACGTCTTCGTAAGCCCTGTAGTGAACGGCGAGCACAATCTGCCAGGCGAAGTAAAAGAGGTTTCCGGCAAGAAGGATCATGCTGAAGGTCAGCACGCAGAGGTCCGCTGTTCCCAGATCGTTGAAAAACGATTCGGACCACGCGGTCAGCGTCAGGGAGCCCATGGCGGCAAGAACCGTCAACCCCAGAAGAATCCGGACCGTGTTGTTCAGCCGGATGTTTCCGGTGATCTCCTCCGTGTCTTTTCCGGCGGATTCCATATAGTGTTCCAGTCCGTCCGCCCAGCGCTGAAGAATGTCGATCAGTTTGCGGATGGCAAGCAGGATAAAAAGCAGCAGCAGATGTCTTTTCTTCTGATTTTTCGCCATTTTATGCAATCGGCTTTCCTGTCAATATTATAAAAGAAAGCAATATAGCATGAAAAGCGGAGGAAACAAGCCGTTTCCCCGTGTTTTACAGAAGAAATTCCGGCAATTTCCCGGATTCTTGAACAGGGTCAGGAGTCTTTTCCTTTTTCCATGGCGGCCGCGCCGGCGCAGAATCGCCGCCAGGAGGGGAAATTCCAGCGCAGCGGAAAATCCCTGCACTGTTCCGGCTTGACGGGATTGATCCTGCATGCCTTTTCCGCGTCGTCGTAGTAAAGGCAGGAGCCGTCCTCTTTTTCCAGGAGGGAGAGAGAGCGGCGGTCGGGGGTCAGACGGGTATATTCCCGGATGAAGCTCTGCAGGTCGATCCCGAGAAAATCCGCGATGGCGTCGATTTCCCGGTCCGAGACCCGGACCGGCCCCTCCCATTTGCAGCATGCTCCGCACCGTATGCAGCGGAAGCTCGACAGATCTTCCTGTTGTTTCCTGTTCATGAAAAATCCCGTCTCCGTACAGAAGAAACGCTCCCCGGGGGGAGCGTCTGCACAAAAAACTTCTCAGTCCACCAGAAGCTTGTAATCGTTGCCGAGCAGGTCGTAACAGAAAATGCCGGTGAAGAAATCCGCGATGTTCAGCGGATGAAGCCCGAATTTCACCTCCGCCAGCGCGGCTGCGTCCACTTCCAGCGCCCAGTAGTCCTTGACCTTATTGGCGAAGATGGATTCGCCCGGCGTCTGCATCCCGCTGTAGATATACCAGAAGTCGGGAACGTTTCCAACCGTGTATTCCCGTGTCAGATCGCCTTTCCCGACCGCCAGGAAATATGCCTGCCAGCCGTCGTCCAGCGCGAAGCCGTAGGTGCGGTTGAAGCCTTTCACGACTTTGCCGGAGGGGCCGATGCCGGCGCCGATTCCGCACGCGTGGGTCAGTCTCACCCCGAGTTTTGCCGTTGCTCCGGAACCCAGTTCCAGGGAGAAAATGTCGAACAGCTCCACAAGGCGGTTCGGGATATACATTATGGCTTTATCGGCAATCATCATGCAGGTGTCATTTTTCCGGCCGACATCCTCCTGCGCCTGCAGGGCGGCGCCGGATATGAAGAGAGCGACGGTCAGAAGCGCAATTGATCCGATTGTTTTCATGATTCCTCCGGAATGATGTATTCTTGATTTTACTTTTGCGTGAGCGTTTCCGGTAAATATAACAGGTGCGGCGGCGATTGCAACAGTCCATCCGGGAAGTTTTGGAAAAAAATGCGGATATTTGTTGCCATTGCGCCTTTCCCGCGTTATGTTACCGTTTTGTATTTCCCTTGCACACAATTACAAAGAGAGAGATGGAACAGTATGAAAGGATCGGATTTCATCGCCGTCGGATTTATCGTCCTGTATTTCTGCGGGGTTTTCTTTTTCCCGCTGACCGTTTCGCCGGACGGCGCGGTTGTGCCCGGCAGCCTGTCCGAAGGATTTGCCAACTTCGGACGCATGACGGGCGCACACCCGTATCTCATGGGATTTTTCAAGGTCGGGCTGCTTGCGACATTCGGGGAAATGCTGAAGGTGCGCCGCAGAACCGGTTCCTGGAAAGTTCCGCACCTGTTTGCCCGGTTTGTCGTATGGGGAATCACCGGACTGGTTTTCTCCTATGTGTTCGCGATGTTTGCGTCCGGCGTCGGCGCCCTGATGGGGTCTCCCCTATGGCCTGTCGGAAGCGTGGAGAAAAACTCCTGGAGCGCAACGCTGATTTTCGCCGTTTCCACCTCTTTCTGGCAGAACATGATCTTCGCCTATCCCATGATGCTCGGGCATGAATGGTGCAACGAGGTCATCAACAAAAGGCGTTTTGTCGGCGGGGAGGAGTTTCTCGCTTCCGTCGACAAGCATATCTGGGGGTCCTTCATCCCGAAGACGATCGTCTTTTTCTGGATTCCCGCGCATACCGTGACATTCTGTCTGCCGCCCGATTACCGCGTGCTGATGAGCGCAGTCCTGAGTCTGGCCCTCGGCTTCATCCTGACGTTCCGCCCGAAACCGGCGAAACCGTGACGCCGTTCCGCGTGCGAGCGCCGGTTCTCAAACTCCCGTGCGGGGTGTTTTCCAGATCCCCGCGGGGCGGTTGATCGCATATCTGCGGTTGAATGCAAACCAGAAGCAGGCGTCTCCGCAGTTCAGCCGGAGAAAGCGGGTCTCTCTTTCCATGCGCGATGCCGGGTCTCCTTCCACAGGGAGCGCATCTTCCGGCGGACGTTCCGCTTTCCGCGCCGCCGCTCCGGGCCCGGCTTCCGGCGGAAATCCGGCCCGGAGCCATTGATATGCCAGAACTTCTCCGGGCAGTTTCCAGTTCCTGCCGGAAAGATAGCTTTCCACAAGCAGAAAACGCTTCTTCAGATCGAAGAGTCGTTTCAGGTCCAGTCCGTTCGAGAGGAAAAACGAAAGGAATTCCGGCAGGAAATCCTCTTTTTCCCGGTGAATGGCGCGAATGACTTCATGCAGCGCCGGATGGTTGCAGGTCAGATCCAGGAGACGGGAGAGTTTTCGTGCAAGCAGAATGTCTTCCGCTGACATGGTTCCGGTCCGCATGACGTCATACGGGGCCGCCGGTGAAAAAATCAGCCCGCTTTCCGCGGCCTGGCAACGCAGCGGAGTTCCCGGCAGAACCTTGAGCGCTTCCAGCTGGATTTCGGAAGCGCCGATCCCGATCAGAAGCGAGACGTCCCGGAACAGGCTTTCCGTCGTCTGCCCGGGCAGTCCGGCCAGCAGATCCGCATGGGTTTCAAAATTCGGGCATGCACACAGGAAGCGCAGTCCGGAGAGAACCTCCTCCGCGCGGCTGTTCCTTCCGATCGCCTTCTGCACATCGTCCTCCAGGGATTGCACGCCGGCTTCCAGATGGAGCTGCCCGTGCGGAGCCTTCGCGAGCTCCTCCCGGATCGCGGTGTCCAGATACTGCGGATGGATTTCCAGGTGGAAGCGCATGGAGGGAAAATTCTTCCGGAAGAGCCGCAGCAGTTTTGCTCCGCGTTCCTGCGGGAGGTTGAACGTGCGGTCCAGCAGACGGATTTCCCGGACGCCTTTCTTTTCCAGCATGACCAGCTCCTCCGCCACGGATTCCAGGCTTTTGAAACGGAGTTCCGTCCGGCAGCTGGTGCAGTAGGCGCATCCCATCGGACAGCCGCGGGACGTTTCCATCTGGACGAACGGCCTGTCCGTCCGGAAGAACGGGTCCGCGGCCGGCGGCGGAGCGTATTCCCACGCATCGAAAACGGCATTTCCGCGGGGAGGCAGAATCCGCCCCGCATTTTCCATTGCAGGGAAACGCTTCAGAAATTCCGGAAAAAGCGCTTCGCCTTCTCCGCGGAAGACGGCCAGAAGGAACGGGAGGCGCTTCAGGAGCTCCTCCGCTCCTTCGCCGAGGCATTCGGGTCCGCCAGCGGCAATCCGGCATTCCGGTGCAAGTGCGTGGAAGCGTTCCAGAATGTCAGCGACCGCCTCCCTGTTGAAAAGATACAGCGTGGTGCAGAGCAGGTCGCCGCGCATGGCCGCCAGGCTCGCGGCGATCCCTGCACGGTCTTCCGCAACTGTCGTTTCCAGGGGAATCCATTCCCATCCCCGCGTTCCGGCGCATGCCGCGTGAATCAGGGGCAGGGCGAGCGAGGCATGCGAATAGGAACTGTTGACGGAAAGCCAGAGCAGACGCCGCTTTCTGTCAGTTTTTTGTTCCGGTGGATCGGACATGCGGCGCGCCTTTCGTTTTCAGTCTGCGGTTTTATCGGAGGATACTATAATGCACCGGACGGTTTTTTGCCAGTGTTTTCCGGATGTGTTTTTCCGGATCGCTCCGGCAGCGCTCATCCGTTCAGGAGCGGCGTGCGCATGATCCACTCCCCTGGAAAAATGGCGCATCGGATGGGCTTTGAGCTTGATTTTTCCGGAAAAGAGTTTAGGTTATGGCTTTTCACACAGAAGAATCAACGGCCCGGGCGGAAGGTTTCGCGGATCTTTCCCGGGCTTCAAACTGTTTTCACCGGAGGGAGCGGTCATGCCGATTACGGAAATACTGGAAAACAACGCGCAGCTGTATGGAAACGATGTCGCGCTTATTGAGATCAATCCGCAGGAACTGGAAAAACGTCATACAACCTGGCGGGAATACTCCCTGATCGAGCCGAGCAGAATCGACGCGTTCCGCAGTGAAATCACATGGGGCGAATTCGACCGCCGTGCCAACCGCGTGGCAAATTTCCTGCTGACGAGACGCATCGGGAAGGGATGCAAAGTGGGCATTCTCCTGATGAACTGCCTCGAATGGCTTCCCATCTATTTCGGCATCCTGAAGAGCGGGGCGATGGCGGTTCCGCTCAATTTCCGCTACACCCCGCAGGAGATCAAATACTGTCTGGAGCTGGCCGACGTCGACATTCTGATTTTCGGGCCCGAGTTTGTCGGGCGCATGGAGTCCATCTGCGAAAGCCTTCCGCGCGTGAAATCCATGCTCTATGTCGGCGACGACTGCCCCTCCTTCGCCGAACCCTATTACAATCTGGTCTCCTACTGCTCCAGCAAGTCTCCTTCCATCGCTCTTTCCGACACGGAAGAGGCTGCGATCTATTTTTCCTCCGGCACCACGGGATTTCCCAAGGCGATTGTTCATCCGCACCGCAGTCTGATGCACGCCTGCATTGTCGAGCAGAAGCACCATCATCAGACGCGGAAAGACACGTTTCTCTGCATTCCGCCGCTCTATCACACCGGCGCCAAAATGCACTGGTTCGGCAGTTTTCTGGTCGGCGGAAAGGCTGTGCTTCTCAAGGGCGTCAACCCGGAGTGGATTCTCCGTTCCGTTTCGGAGGAGCAGTGCACGATCGTCTGGCTGCTGGTTCCCTGGGCGCAGGACATTCTGGACGCAATCGAGCGCGGCGACATTGAACTTTCCGATTACAAACTTGACCAGTGGCGGTTGATGCACATCGGCGCGCAGCCGGTTCCGCCAAGCCTGGTCAAGCGCTGGAAGTCGGTTTTCCCGCACCACGACTACGACACGAATTACGGACTGAGCGAATCCATCGGTCCCGGCGCGGTGCATCTGGGCATTGAGAACGTCGATCACGTCGGCGCGATCGGCGTTGCCGGTTACGGGTGGCAGACCAGGATTGTGGATGAGAAGCACAATCCCGTTCCGCGCGGAACCGTCGGCGAACTCGCCGTCAAGGGCGACGGCGTGATGAACTGCTATTACAAGGATGAAAAGGCCACGAAGGAGGTCCTTTCCGACGGCTGGCTGTTCACCGGCGACATGGCCAAGGAGTCCGAGGACGGCTTCATTTATCTGGTCGACCGCAAGAAGGATGTCATCATCACCGGCGGGGAGAATCTTTATCCCGTTCAGATTGAGGATTACCTCCGGAAGCACAGCGCGATCAAGGACGTTGCCGTGATCGGCCTGCCGGACGCCCGGCTCGGAGAAATCGCCGCGGCAATCATCGAGGTGAAGCCGGGTCATACGCTGACCGGGGAGGAGGTTATGAACTTCTGTCATGACATGCCCCGCTATCAGCGGCCGCGCAGGATCATTTTTGCGGAGGTCCCACGCAACCCCACCGGGAAAATCGAAAAGCCGAAGCTGCGGAAGATGTACGGTGCGGACAAGCTGGTCGCCCAGCAGTACGAACTCTCCCGCTGATCCGTGCGGATACGGCAGACGCCGCTCCGGAAAACTCCGGATGCGGCGCTTTTCAAGTCCGGAGCGGACTTTTTCAGACGTTCCCCGCAAGCTGATCCGCAATGTCCTTTCGCAGCAGATCAATGTGGGTCGCCATGAATTCCTCCGCATCGGAGAGTCCGTTGTCCTGCCAGAAGCTGCGCGCATCTTTTTCCCATTCGTCCACCTTCGGCAGCAGAGTCCGGAACGGTTTCACGCAGTTTTTCCGGAACATGCCGTCATCCCGCCCGACAAAATCCGCCACGCGCGTCAGGGTTCTCCGCGTGGCGCGGTGAATCAGAAATTCCTGCTGGAGCGCCTGATAGCGCACGGCAAGATTCAGCCAGCGCAGAACCTCTTTTTCCAGCGGGGACGCAGCGGGCAGCGTCAGAAGTTCCTCCGCGGCCTTCCGCAACTCCGGCACCTGACTGCGCAGCATGGTGTCTGAAAGTTCTTCCATGAAGGTGCGCCAGGGATGACTTTCCCAGCGCGCCGGATCGCCGCCCGCGACAAACGCCGGATACGCACCGTGCCACGGCCCGTAAATATTCCAGAGACTTGCCCCCCGCGTCCAGGTGGTGTGGATGACGCCGATTCCGTGTTCCGCCGCCCATTTGTACCATCCGGTGACGTTCCGGATGCGGCCTGACGGTTCGCTCTGGACCTGGAAACAGTGTTCCCACCATCCGATCATCGCGCCGGAGGCTCCCATGATCTCCCTGCCGCACTGCATCAGCTTTTCCGTGCTCTCGTAGGGCGGAATTCCGTTGTACTGCCAGTCCACCGGGATTGTGCCTTCCGGCAGCTGCGGAACCAGGTCCAGGCGTTTTTCATTCCAGAACATATCCGCCCAGATGAGCGGACGGCAGCCTTTCCCCAATGCATGGCGGCAGAGTTCGGAAACATGTTCCTGATACAGTTTCATCGGATCGTGTTTTCTGCATTTTTCGCAGGTTCCCAGATTCCAGGTTTCATCCGCGCCCAGATGCAGAAACCGGATGCCGGGATGCAGTTCGACGACCTCGTCTATCCACTGTTTCAGGCGGGGGAGCGTCTCCGGATGAAGAGGGCAGAGCTCGTTGCCGGAACCGTTTTCCCGCCAGTCGCGCCAATCTTCATGCTTCAGAAGCCATTCCAGATGGCCGATCACCTGAATCAGGGGAATGACCTCCAGCCCGAGATCCGCGCAGGTCCGCACCAGACTCTGCTGCTCTTCGAGCGTGTATCCGCCGCGCCAGGTTCCCGGCCAGGTTTTCCACGGAATCCGGTCGTCGTATTCCAGAACCACGCCGTCATAGCCGCATTCCTTCCAGAACTGCAGCTGTTCCCGCATTTTTTCCGGATTCGGGATTGCTCCCTTCAAATCCAGGTGCAGCCAGTTGTGTTTCGGTTTGAGTTTCATGTATTTCTCCCTGTCGTTTTTCTGTTGTCCAGATATTATAAATGTCTTTTCAGAGCTGTCAACGCCGGGATGCGGAAAAACGGAAAAATCCGCGGAGGCGTCCCCGCATCTTCTGTCCCGGAAAGAATTGGAAAAAGATGAGTCCTCTTTGCGCGTCTCCGCTTGACATATCGCCCTTCCGCGTATAGACTATCAGGCTGTTTTTCAATCCGTGAACCAGAAAGGAGGCAGGCATGAGCAGCAACCTGAAAAAAGAACTCGAACAGATTTCCAGACTGATCACGCAGACCATTGCGGAAGATACCTTCCCTTCCGGGATCTCTCCGGAATGCCTTGCCTCCGCCGTCCGCGCATATCCGATTCACGGCGGAAAACGGATCCGCCCCGCGCTTCTGATGTGGGGCTGCGGCGCTCTCGGCGGATTTCCGGACAGCGCGCTTTACGCCGCGGCCTCCGTGGAGATTTACCATTCCTGGACTCTGGTGCACGACGACATCATCGACGAGGACGACATGCGCCGCGGTTTGAACACCTCCCATGTGGAACTTGCCGTTCACGCGAGGAAAGCCTACCGCAAGGAACGCGCGGTCTGCGAAAAGTTCGGACGCGATTTCGCCATTCTCGCCGGCGACATGCAGCAGGCCTGGGCTGTCAGCATGCTGTTGCGTTCCGTGGAAAAAGGGGTCCCTCCCGAACTGGTTCTGCGACTGGTTTCCGCTCTTTCCCTCGTCGTCAACCGCAGACTGATTTCCGGCGAGGCTGCCGACGTCGAGTTCCCGATGCGGCCGCTGGAGAGCATCCGGGTGGATGAAGTCATGAAAATGATTTCGGGAAAGACCGCCTGCCTGCTCCGGTTCGCCGCACAATGCGGCGGCGCGATCGCGCTGAATGCCGCGGACTTTTCCCGGGAGCCGCTTGCCGCGCTCGGCGTATATGCGGAGAATCTCGGGATTGCATTTCAGCTCCGGGACGACTATCTCGGACTCTTCGGCGATGTCCGGAAGTTCGGCAAGCCGCTCGGTTCCGACTTTCAGGAAGGCAAGCCGACGCTTCTTTATCTGGAGGCGATGCACCGCCTTTCCGAAGCGGGCAAGAAACGTCTGCGCGAACTGACCTTCCTGCCGGAATATCCGCCGGAAATCATCGAGGAACTCCGGGGAATGATGCATGACTGCGGGGCGGAGGATGCGCTTCTCCGGCAGACGGAATCCTTCACGGAAAAAGCCGCCGGGGCGCTTGCGCTTCTGCCCCGGAACAAATATACGGATCTGCTCGAATCTCTGCTGGATTATCTGCTGGCCCGAACGGTCTGAACTCTCCCCGCTGCCGGGCGCGCCTGGAAACGCCCGGCAGCTTGTCCGAAGCATTGCAGACTCTCTGCGCGATTACTGCAGTTCAAAAATTCCCGCGGCAAGAGCAGGGAGCGTGCATTCGCATTTTCCCCCGGAGAAATTCAGGACGGGGCCGGAATACCCGAACTCTTTCAGCGGAACGGCTTTTGTAAATGCCTGACCGGGAAGGACGAGATTTGCCTTTTCTTCCCGCCGCTGGTCGTTTGCGAGGAAAAGATAGGTTTTTCCGTCCGCGCGTTTCAGGGAGGCGTGAACGGCGGGCTGTTTTTCCGGGTCGGAAACGAGCCCCGGCAGATTCGGCTCCACCAGAATCTTTTCCACGCTCCGGATATCCGAAAGAAAGGTTTTCAGCATGGAGACGATTTCGGGGCGTCTGGCGGCATGATAGGCGTTCGGCTTCTTTTGGGTCCGTTCGTCCCAGGAGTAGATTCCCAGTCCGTTTGCGCCGTTTGCAATCGCGATGATTCCCATGCAGCGGAGTTCCTGAAGATTCGGAATCTTCGGTTCGTAGCAACCGAGGATGGTCCAGACGGGCTTCAGTCCGAAGCTTGCCCTGGAGGCATCGCGCGTCAGGGCGGCGACGGAACGGAGCGACACATTCGGGACCGGATAGGGATCGCATCCGACAATGTCGCAGGTCGGCGCGGTGTTTTTCATATGCATTTCACGGCACTGGACCGTCATGACCGGGAATTCCCCGTCAGCCCCCCGGATGAAATTGTAGTTGTCGCACAATCCCTCCCAGTCGCGCCATGGTTCATCCGCGCCGTACCAGAACAGCATTTTCGGCAGTTTCCGGTAAATTCCGACGTATTCCGAAACATTCGGATCAAAGACGTTGACGTTGAAGTGCAGATACAGATTGTTCGCAATGGCCTCCTTGTTCCATTTCTGGCGCATGGCGATATCCCGGGACGGAATTCCGAAGAAAGCCGTGTCATGATCCCTTGCTCCGGCGGTGGTGAATCCGAGTTCCGCGACCTGCTTCAGATCTTCGGCGAAAACGCCGTAAAGCATGACGGGAAAGATTTTCCTGCCCCGGTAGCTGATGGATTTGTCGGGGTTGATCCTGACGCTGCCGTTCCGGGGGACCGGTTTGTTGTTGTAGCGCGCCATGGCGTTGTAGACTTCCTTGCCTCCGGCGTAAACCTTGATGTAGAGCGGACGCGTGGAGGACCAGGTGCGCGGCATGGGAATTTCCATGTGCAGGGTTCCGGCGGGAGAGGAAAAAGTTTGGGTATGAACCTCTTTCGTCCCTTCCAGAATCGCCATGACTTCAAGAGGGAAGGGGAGCGACGGATCGATCTTGTCAAGAGTCAGAACCATTTTATTTTGCCACGGGAGCTGGTTCAGATAATGTTTCATGAGAGGCGCCTTGCCCGGATGATGAACGCCCGCCCGGATCCGCAGACCGGCGACCTTTGCGTTTCTGATCCCGTGGAACGCCCGCAGCCGGCCTCCCGTTTTCAGCGTCAGATACTGCGGACCGTCGCGGAGAAGTTCGCATTCGCGATCGATTCCGCCGTTGATCCAGCTCCGGAACATTCTTCCGTTTTCATCGTAGACCAGCGCGACATGATTCCATTTTCCCTGCCTGAGAGGGAGCATGCCGTGAAACGAAACGCTTGTGGGATAATAGTTGAGGCGTTTCTTTTTCATTTCCGGTTCGACATAGATTTCCCGTGTCGGCAGATTGATCCAGTTCGCCGTGAAGCGGTTGTCGCGAAAGGCGAAACTGCCCAGTCCGAAACAGAGGAAAAATTCTCCGTTCAGGGCGGAATCCGACTTGATCCACGCTTCCAGTGTCATGCCTTTGCCTTTCAGGACATCTTCGCGTCCGCGGTAGATCAGGGAAAGGGTTCCTTTTCCGCTGCCGTCGAAGGCGAGCACTTCGCCCATCTCGGGATCGCGTTCGGCCTTCGCTCCGGAAACTGACGCCCTGACGCCGGAAACGAGATCCGTCATTGCGCCGTCTTGGACGGTCAGGAGGACGGGTGTGTCCCCCCTGTCGGATTTGAGCCATTCCGCGGGCGTCTGCACGCACAGGGCGGATGCCGCCGTCATCAGAAGGGAAACTGCTGCTGTGATCTTCATGTCATTCTCCTTGTTCAGAGCTGGGATTTCCGGAATTTCCGGTGAATTTGTTCATCAGGTGGCTTCCCCGCAGTTCCTCCGCGAGAAGATCCGTTTCCATCAGATCGGGAAGGGTGGTTTTTGCAAACTCTTCCGGCGTCATCTTTCCGGAGCGGTATGCGGCAATGCCCTCGTCCAGTTTCCGGAATGCCGGGGCGAGAATGTTGCGCGCGAAATTCCGGTCGCCCATGTCAGGATCGTTCCAGAATTCGAGGAGACGTCCTTTGTCCCGGCTGTATTTCGCAATGCCGTGTTCGGCGATTTTCTCCCGGATTTTCCGTTTCAGAACGGGACCGGGCTCCTCCCAGACGAGTTTTCCCATTCTCCCGAGTTCATGGACGCGCCCGCCCCATGTGATTCCGCCCGCAGGCGTCCAGCGGATGACGCCGAAGCGCCAGGAGGAGTTCGTGTCGAACGGAAGGACGTCGTAGAAGAAGATCCAGGGCAGGAATACGTAAGTGCCCATCTTTCCGTCCCGGCAGAGCGTTTCCGATTTCATGAATTTCCGGATGTCGCGGTAGTGACGGGAAAACGAACCTTTTTCATAGCAGTCGATCCGGTTGTCCGGCAGATTAATGATGAACTGATAATAGTCTTCCCGTTCCATGCCCGGAGAAAGAAAAATCTCCAGAGAGCCCGCGCCGGTGTTCAGACTGCGGTATTTTTCCAGATCACTCTCCCCGGAAACAAGGAAAAGATGAACTCCCTCACTGTCGTAGCGCAGATGGAAACGCGTGTTTTTCAGATAGAAGTCCAGATTCTTCTTTTTTCCTGTCAGGCGTTCCGCCGTGGCGTCCGCGGCAAGCGTCGCCTCCGCCGCCTGATCGTAGGGAATGAAATTGCCGCTTCCGCCAAGTGTCCACGCGTCGCTCAGAATCCAACCGCCGGCTCCGGGGGGGGCGGGGTCCTGCGCTTTCACGGTGCAGCTGTTTCGCCGGAAGGGGGTTTCAAGCTTGCGCGCCGCCTCCAGCGTCTGTTCCGCCGCCTCCGTATGATTCAGGAGGAGCAGAGCGGACGCGACGCGCTGAAGCAGTGCGTGCCGGACATTCGGAGCAAGCCTGGAAAACGCCGGATTCGCGGCAATGATTCCGGGAGCTTTTTCCGGGGAGGCGCCGGAAATATTCCGGATCATCCGCAGTTCCAGCGCGTTTTCCTCCGGCAGGGATTTTGCCTTTGCGATGCTTGCAAACGCCTGATGACTGCCGGTCTTGGCCGCCGTCCAGATCAGCTGGGGAAAGAATTCCGCGCGCTGTTTTTCCGTCAGGAGATCCGCCTGGTCCAGCAGGGAGAGTCCGATTTTCAGGGAGACCGGACAGCGGTGTTCCCGGGAACTGCGGCGGAAAGCGTCCAGACGGATTGCGTTTTCCTGTCTGCGGTTGCTGGACGGCAGGTGTGCCGCCAGTTCCAGCGCCTGCGCCGCCAGTTCATAATCCTTTGCAATCGTGGCGTTTGACGCCATATGAAGCGCGATCCGGTAATGGTGCCCGGCATCCAGCGTCTTGTCTTCGAGTGCGCGGCGGCACTCCGCGATGGCGTCCGGACGGTTCCGGTTCCGTTCATGTTTCTGGATTTCCGCCAGATAATCCTTTTTTTCCGCCTGTGCGGACAGCGCGCCGGCGCAGCCTGCGGCGAGAAAAAGAAGTTTCAGAATTCCATGGTGTTTCATCTCAGCGCTCCTTGTTGCGGGATGTGCCGGAGAGGGCGTCCCGGAGTTTCAGAATATGTTCGATCATCTCCATTCTCAGCGTGTCCAGATTGACGCGGTCGGCCTGCGCGAGAGCCAGAAAGCGAAGCGCTTTCTTTCCCGCGTAGTATGCGTCGGTGTTCTTCCGCGCGATCGCCTCCTCCGCGAGAAGGCGGAGCTTTGTAGCATAGCGGATGTCGTCGATTCCCGCGCGGAATCCTTCGTAATGCAGCGTGTCTAGGACGCCGTCCGCGGCGGGATAGACGAATGCGAAGGTGCGGAATCCGCTGTTGGTGTCGCGCCAGACATTTCCCGCTCCGTTTTCGAGGAAATGATAGTTGCAGCTTCCGTCATAGTCCGCCTTGTAAAGCGCCATGCCGTGACTTCTGCGGATGTAGTCGGGATTTTCGGGCCCCGTGTGCGGGTTGGCGTAATTGGTGATCCTGTTTCCCATGGCGTGCCAGATCCGGGCGCTTTCCGGGGAGAGGGTTCCGGCGTAATTGGCGAAATCCTCGTTGTATGCGCCGTACTGGAGGTGGCGGTCTTTGGCCGTGGAGAGGATTTTCATGCCTCTGTCATGAAGTTTCCGCCAGAAGGGACGCTGTCCCACCAGCAGTTTCATGCCGGGTTCGTCCCAGCCGATGGAATATACCTCCGTCTCTTTTCCCATGACGGAGCGGATGGTCGCCAGATCCCGGTCCACATCCCGGAAGAAATTTTCCTCGTATCCAGCGGGACGCTCTTCCGGCTTCCGGAACACAAGATACCAGTCGCAGTTGCCGACTCCGCCGAAGACCGTGTCGGCAGGAAGCCCGCAGTCCCGCATCCATTCCAGGTTTTTCCGGAACAGTTTTTCCGCTTCGGCATCCGGAAGATCGCCGCGGTTTCTCCTGTTCACGAGCGGATAGAGAAGGTTGTGATCCCGCATGTTCCGGTACATCGCCTTCCTGCGTTTTTCCACGAGCTTGAAATCCCCGTCCGCCATCCGGAATTCCTCGCAGAGTGGCGGCATGTAAATGGAGGTGTAGAACTTTTTCCCGATGTCATACCAGGTCCGCGGATCGGGCAGTTCGAACGGGAGAACCCGCAGTGCGACTTTCAGGATTCCGAGCTCCCGGCCCGCGCGATGGATTTTCAGGGTCCCCTCGTAGTTTCCGGGGAGGGTTCCGTCCGGCAAACGGACCGTCAGGAAAAACTTCTTGTTTTCTTCGGGATCCAGTGAGAATGCCGCAAGTTTTCCGGCGTCCCGGACCGGCGCCTTCACATAGTTGAACCAGCCGTACCGGATGCCTTCCGGATAGCTGATCCACTGCCAGGAGTCGCCGACGCGCAGATAGTTGTATTTCCTCTCATGATCCACGCGGATCAGATTTTCATCGTGAAGCAGCAGTTCCGGCACCAGTTCCTGCTGAAGCGGATCGGCAAAATAACTGCACCATGCCGTGCCGTCCTGATACCAGTATTTCACGATCCGCAGATCCAGCGCCGATGCGGGAATCGAAGTGGACTTTCCGCGCAGGGGCGAGACGGAAATGTTTACGCCGGATTCCCTGCGGAACGGCAGAAGCAGAAATGCGGCGTGTCCGATTTCATTCGGCGTCATGACAATGGAAAGCCTGTCCTCATATCTTCCGTCCGGCGGCAGTTCGTCGGGGAGATGCCGGCAGCTTGACAGGGGCGGAACAACGGCGCAGACGAAGGCCCGGTTTTTCCATTCCCTGCTGTTTTTGAGTTCCCGCAGAAATGCCTTGCGCGTCTCTCTCCGCTGTTCCGGACTGTTCTTCGGAAGTGTTTCTGCCGAATTCTGTCCGTCCGTCCGTGAGTCCGGGGAGGCGGCACACGCCTGAAGAAGGCAGAGAGTTCCCGCCAGCGCCCATACTGTCAGAAGTTGTTTCACGTTGCAGTGTCTCCTGTTATTCCTGTTCGTTTATTATTCATACAAAACGTTGCCGTAAACCTGATTTGCAATGTTTTCCAATCCCTGTGTCAGATTCCGGTTGAAGTGCCTTGCCTCCACATGACCGTCCATGAAATAGATCTGCGCGCGTCCCGAGTGCCGGTAATCCACTTCTTTGTTACTGGAGTTGTAAGCCGTATATGCAAGGCGTGACACGAGATTGGTGCCGTTGCCGTCAATCATGCCCAGATTCAGAGACGGTTTCTTGATGGCGCTGATTTTCCGCGCCGGCGGAATCGTGGAGGACGGCCAGTTGTCCGTTCCGTCCGCATTGACCTGCGGATAAATGTGCTTGTTGATATTGTAGAAACTCCAGCCTGCCCATGCGCTTTCCGTGAAAGCGCTTTTCGCCCGGCAACGGAAGATATTGCCCGTAAGTGGCAAATTGAGCGGAGACACTACTTTGTTGAAGATATAAGGGGTAAGAAATGTGTAATAATAACGGGTGGTGCCGGTGCTGTAATCCAGGGAAATGCAGAAATACTCCTTGTAATCGCCGCAGTAGTTGCTGGAGGCGAGAAACCATTGTTTCAGATTGTTGGCGCAGTCCGCCTTGTAAACCGCCTCCCGCGCCTTCTGCAGCGCGGGCAGAAGCAGAGAAACCAGAATCGCAATGATGGCGATAACAACAAGAAGCTCTATTAATGTGAAATCTGATCTGTTCCCTGCTGTTTTCCCGTTACGGATCTTTTCCGATGCTGAACATTTCATGTTTTTCTTCTCCATTGATGATTCTGCGAGATTTTCCTTTGTCATTATTAATTATACCTTTTTTTTGGTTTGAATCCTTGAATTTTTCGAATTTTTATCTTAAATTTTAAGAGATATCTTAAAAAAGGTGTTTTTATCATGAATTTATCCGAATTGATGCTGACCGTGGAGGAACTTTGCAACGTGACGGTTTCTCTGGAAGAGGTGGGAACGGCGCTTCATGACTGCCGTTCCCTGCACTTGGCACAGGATCAGTATCTGCATCACAGCGAGGCCTGTCGGGCGGTTAAATTTTCTCCGGAAATCGAAGTCTGCTGGAAAAATAAGACGCGGAGTGTAGCCATCGCCAGATATGGGAAGAGTTTCTGCGGACGCTGCCCGAACGGGATCTGGGATCTTGCCGTGCCTGTTTTCTTTCTCGGCGAGCTGGTCGCCGTGGTTTACCTCGGCGGAGGGCGGACGGAACCGGATGAGGCGAAACGGCGGGAACTCAGGAAATACGGGAAATTCATCGCGCGTTTTATTGTCATTGAACTGCACCGGTATGCGAAACAGTCCGCGCCGCACCGCAAGCGCCGCGACGAAGCGTTTTACATTGCGAACAGCCGCCGCTTCATCGAAGAGAAATATTGCGAAGGCGTTTCACTCGCGGAGCTTGCCGACACGCTGAACATCAATTCCAACTATCTGGGGAAACTGCTTCAGCGCAACCTCGGACAGAGTTTCCGGGAGCTTCTTTGCGAAAGAAGAATGAAACAGGCGGAAGTTCTTGTCCGGCTGCATAATACGCTCAACTTCACGCAGATTGCACATCTCTGCGGATTCAGCGACAGCAATTACTTCAGCACAGTGTTCAAGCAGAGTTTCGGACTTTCTCCGAAGAACTACCGGGCACGGCACAGAAACAGATGAAACGCGGATTTTCTCCTTACGGAAAAACTTTCCCGTTTTTCCCGTCAGCCGGACACTCATGCAATCGGTCCGTATGGCGGTCTGCCGCAGGAAACAGGGTTCGCACTCCGGCAAATCCGGAACATGGAATTGGCTGTCCGCTTTCAGGCGAAGCACGAACCTCCCGCCCTGAGCAGGTCGCGGGTCTCCCTGAAATCGATTTCCGCGATGCCGCACCGGTGATGCACCGCCTGCCATGCGGCGACTCCGGCGGCCTCTCCGCACTGGTTCAGGTTCACCATGACGCGTACGGCCCCGAAGGCCACGGGATCGGCGTCCAGCATCCGCCCCGCACTGATGACATTGCGTGTTCCTTCCGGGATCAGACAGCGGAGCGGAATCCGGTAGAACGGCAGGATTTTTCCCTCCGGCAGCCAGCGTTCCTCCGAAACCAGGCGCCGGGCTTTGTAAACGAGCTTCTGACCTGTCAAATACATGAAAGAGATGGATTCATCTTCGTTTCCGTGAATGTCGACCGGATAGGTGCCGCACCCGATGGTGTCTGGAAAATCCGTTCCGGCAAGAAGTTCCTCCCCGCGCAGCGGATAAAGCGACGAGACATGCCCCCCTTCGCGGATTCCGAGTGCGGACGGAAGCGTTTCCAGTGCGAGTTTCGAATCCGGCCGGATTTTCCGGAAGAGATCCATCAGAGCCCGTATCTGTTTTCTGGACTCGAATTCCCCGCGCGTGATTTCGTCTGCGTCGGAACAGTCGCAGCGAAGCACCCGTGTCCCCGCGAACATCATGAGCGCGCTGCCGGGAATCGGCATGCTCCAAGCATAACCGCATGGAAGATCGGGAAATTCGTCACGGTGCTGATCGCAGATTTCCTTCAGATTGAATTTCCCGAGAGTCTCCCATCCGGAAAATCTGGCGCAGGCGGTCGGCGGCTGCGGATGCGCGGGGAAATGCAGGGGGAATCCTGCGTCGCGGCAGAGAACGCCGTCCCCGGAGGCGTCGATGAATGCGTCTGCGCGGACTGCGATGCGCCCGGACTTGTTTTCCAGAACCAGCGCTTCCACTTTTCCCGCCGTAGTCCGGACGACTTCGGAAAAGCGGGTCTGAAAATAGACGCGGATGTTTTTCTGTTCCAGAACCAGCGCATCAAGCTCCAGCGTCAGTTCCTCGCTGCTGAGGCGGATGCCAGATCTCCGGCTTTCCATCGGATCGCGGAATTCGCTGACCGCGCCGCGTTTCTCCAGGCGCTCCAGCATCTCCAGCGTCAGTCCGCCGATAACCCGTTTTTCTCCCGTTATGTCATACAGGGAGTGCCACATCCCGACCAGTCCGCATGTCGCGACGCCCCCGAAGCGGTTCTGCTGTTCCACAAGGATGACCTTTGCGCCGAGGCGGGCGGCGCGCACCGCGGCGAATACGCCGGTGCAGCTTCCTCCGATAATGCAGATGTCCGCGGAAGCTGTCACTTTCACTTTTTTCGCAGGAATTTCAATTGCGTCATTTCCATTCACGTCTCTTTCCTCCTGATTGGAATTATGGGGAACAATAATCTGCAAAGTTGTTTTTTCTATGAAAAAAATGTCATTTTTTATGATAATCATGCTGTAAATGATAAAATTATAATAAATTACCGCGATGCAAGCATGCGCGGTATCAGGGATTTCGCCTCCGGCGACCAGCTTGCGCAGCTGGACCGCG
>CALXRI010000037.1 GCA_944390795.1 uncultured Victivallales bacterium | reverse complement strand
GACTGAGAGTCCTGCACGAAGCAATTTTTGGCGATGCAGAGCATCGCGGTATTAACCTAAATTTTTTTGAATAAAATCTCGAAAAAATAACGGCAGACCGTGCTTGCCGGATGCAGGTGTCTCACACCTGCCGCGGAGTCCTCGCGTTCTGAAACGTTTTTATCTTTCACTGCAATCCGTACTGGGCCAGTTTCCGATGCAGTGTCCGTCTGCTGATTCCCAGTTTCTCCGCGGCACGCGTCCGGTTGCCGTCGCACTCGTTCAACGCACGCTGGATCAGAAGTTTTTCATTCTTTTCCAGATCACAGGAGACAGGATTCAGAATCGACTTTGAAATGCCAGGAGTGATCTTTTCCCGGATGTTCACGGGAACATTTTCAATGTCGATCTGCGATCCGCGCGTCAGCACCACCATGCGCTCCATGCAGTTCTTCAGTTCCCGGATATTCCCCGGCCAGGAGTAGGAGCAGAGGGCGGACATCGCGCTTTCGGAAATCGTGAAAAGCGGGCGTCCGTTCTCGCGCGCGAAATAGTCGAGATAGTGCTTCACGAGCGGCGGGATATCCTCCTGTCGCTCCCGGAGCGGCGGCAGATGAATCGTCACAACATCCAGCCTGTAAAACAAATCCTCGCGGAAAGTCCCCTCGCGGACCATTTCGGCAAGGTCGCGGTTGGTGGCGGTCACGACGCGCGTATCGACGGTGATCGTCTCGCTCCCGCCGATCCGCTCAAAGGAGCGCGTTTCCAGAACGCGGAGCAGCTTGACCTGCGTCGAAAGCGGAATCTCGCCGATCTCATCCAGAAACAGCGTTCCGCCGTCGGCCAGTTCAAAACGTCCCTTGCGCTGTTCGGTCGCGCCGGTGAACGCACCGCGCTCATGCCCGAAAAGTTCGCTTTCCAGCAGGGTCTCCGGCAGAGCCGCGCAATGCACGGCAATGAATTTTCCGGTGCGTCCGCTGAGCTGGTGAATCGCCTGCGCGATCAGTTCCTTCCCGGTTCCGCTTTCGCCTGTGATGCTGATCGTCGCACGCGTCGGCGCGACCTGGCGGACGCTGTCGATAACCTTTTGGATCGCGGCGGAATTTCCGATGATGTTCGCAACGCCGAACTTGGAATCCAGACGCTTCTTAAGCTCCGTGTTTTCTTCGCGAATGCGCCCGGACTCCAGCGCGCGCTGAATCAGAATTTCCAGCTGATCGAAATTGACCGGCTTGGTCACGAAATCGAATGCGCCGTGCTTCATCGCCTCGACCGCGCTTTCGATGGAACCGTAGGCGGTGAAGAGGATGCACGGGGGAGGAGGATTCATTTTCAGGGTTGTGTCAAGGATTTTCATTCCTGTCGCGCCCGGCATGCGGATATCGCTCAGCACGAGATCGTAATGATTGCGATTCAGGAGGTTCAGACCGATTTCACCGTCCTCGGCAAGCGTCACGTCATAGTCTGCGCGGAGGAATTTGGCGAGCACCTCGCGCGTGCCGCGCTCGTCGTCCACGATCAGAATGGAGGGTTTTTCCTTTTTATTGAATACGGTCATCCTTTTTTCTCCGTACGGGAGGATTGTTTCTCTTTCGCGCCGGGTCCGGGCAGGATACCCGCGTTTTCCGGCGGAGGAGGCAGAACCCGGATCCGCGCGCCAAGCCGGGGAAGCGCAATCGTGAACTTCGTCCCCTTCCCGACCTTGCTCTCAAACGAGAGGCGCCCGCCATGTTCGCGGACCACACGTTCCACGACCATCAGTCCAAGTCCGTTTCCTTTCTCCTTCGTCGTGAAGAAGGGTTTGAAGAGGCGTGCCGCGTCCTCCGGACGGATTCCCCTGCCCTTGTCTGCGACAATGATGAAGACATACCGGTCATCGCAGGAACAGGAAATCGTCAGGGAGCCCCCCTGCGGCATGGCCTGAACGGCGTTTTTGATCAGATTGTAAAACGCCTGCTTGAGCTGTGCGGCATCTCCCCGGATCTTCGGGAGCGCCTCGCTCCAGAGGCAGTTTACGGAAACGTTGCGCCCTTCAATCTCGTGCCGCATGAAGGTCAGGGACTCCAGCAGGACATTTTTCACGTCCAGCACATGCATTTCCGGTTTGGACGGCCGGATCGCCTGGAGGAACTGGTGAATGATGCTGTCGAGCCGTTCGACCTCCTTCCGGGATTCCCCGATCATTTCCGACGCCTCCGCGGGATCGAGTTTCCCCTTGGCGAGCATCCGCTGGAAGAGCTGGAGATTGAGGTAGAGGCTGTTCAGGGGATTTCCGATCTCATGGGCGACTTCGGCGGCAAGCATGGAAACAAGCTGGGTCCGCTCGGATTCCGCCGCGGAATGCATACGGTCGTACATGTCCGTGATGTCGTTGAATATCAGCGTGGCGTAACGCTGCTCCGGATCGGAATCCGGGCGCGGCGCAACATAGAATTTCAGGATGCGGCGGCGCGGGTAGAGGATCTCCACCTCGTGATACGCGCTGGATGGATTCTCACGGTCGGGCGAAACGAGATCGTTCCATGAAATCCCCTTCACCAGATGGGAGATCCGGATATGATCGAAACGGTCCGGAATGCCGAACATCTCCTTGGCCACGGCATTGTGGTAGACCAGGCGGAAGGAGGAATCGATCACGACGATTCCTTCCTTGATGGAGTTGAACACAGACTCCAGAAAACCGTGTTCGCGCGCCAGCAGATGAATATAGGAGCTGATGCTGGCGGGATCCATCGCATCCAGCTTGGATGCGAACTTGCTGAAGAAATCCTTTCTGGGCATTGTTGACACACCTCCCCGACAGTTTTTCCGTTGTGCTGTTCTGTCTCACCTGCAAGGCCGCCGCCCCAGAAAAAACTTTTCAGGGGATCATGCGGAAACGACGGAAGCAGGCACGGCGCCGTCCGGATATTCACGGGATTCCATGAAAAGGCACTATATCATGCCGGAAGCGAAAATCAAGGGCGCATCTTGATTTTCCGGATTTCAGCAGTATACTTTCTCTCGGAAACAAACGAGAAATATGGAAAGGTCAACATGCGAAAACCTGAGACAGCCGTCTGCGGCGCGGTCATCCGCAGGGGGTCGAAAATTCTGATCTGCGGACGTGCGCCGGGCACAAAACTTGCAGGCTACAAGGAGTTCCCCGGAGGCAAGGCGGAACCGGGGGAAAGTCTTGACGCGTGTCTCCGGCGGGAAATCCGCGAGGAGCTCGGAACGGACATCATGACGCTGGACGTTGCATATCAGACGCACCTGGAACTGCCGGACCGGATCTATCACCTTCACTTTCTCCGGGCGGTTCTGCGCCCCGGCGCGCCGGAACCCGTTCCCCGGGAAAACCAGAGCGTCGAATGGCTCGAGACTGCGGAGCTCGACACGGTCAACATGCTGCCGGCCGATCTCCATATTGCCGAACTCCTCGCGGAAAGCGCGCGGAACACGGAGAAAAAAGTTTTTTCATGATTTTTCTCTCACAGGCACAATAAAAAACACCGCGCGGACGTTGCAGAAGAGAAAAGCAGGGAACGATGGATGAGAATACGGTCAACGACGAAATGCTGATCCGGGGGTATCTGGCCGGGAATCCGGAGGACTTCAACACCCTGTACGAGCGTTACAAACACAGGCTTTACGCGTATCTGAACAGGATGCTGGCGGGCAGCGCGGTGTCGGCGGACGACATCTTTCAGCAGACGTGGATCAAGGCGGTGGACAGCCTGCCGAAATATGAGCACAAGCAGATGTTCCTCGCCTGGCTGATCCGGATCGCGCACAATATCGCGGTGGACAGCTTCCGGAAAAACGCGCGGAACGGGGAGACGACACTCACAGCCGAGGACGGGGAGACGCCCCGCGAGTTCGCCGCGCCCGCAAGCGAACCCTGGCGCGAAATGCAGCGCGAAGAACTGGCGAAAGCCATTGACGCGGCGCTGGACACGCTCTCGCCGGAGCTGCGCGAAGTCTTCCTGATGCGGCGCGACGACGTGCCGTTCAGGGAGATCGCGGAAATCCAGAAGTGCTCCATCAACACCGTGCTTGCCAGGATGCAGTATGCGCTGAAAAACCTGCGCAGGGCATTGAAGGAATGGTCGGACAAAGAAGGAGGCGCAAAATGAGAAACAGCAGAATGCAGAACACAGACATCCCCGGCGGAGCCGGTCCGGAGGAAAGTTTCGCATGCGCTGAAACGGAGATCTGGAACGCCGTGAAAGACGCCGTCACGCCCGTGGAAGTGCCGGAGATGCTCTCGGCAAACATCCGCAATTACGCGGCGGCGGCAATTCGGAAGAAACAGCGGCGTTTCCGCTTGAAATACATCTGGATGCCCGCGGCGGCGGCGCTTTTCATCTGTTTCGGCATTGCCTATACCGCGCTGCCGGGACTTCCCCGCGGAAACTATGCGACCCCGGTCGTCAGATCACCGGAGTATTACGGCTCCATGGATACTTTGGACTCCGATCTCCTCGCCCTGAGCGCACAGCTGGAGCAGGCCTCCGACAGACTGCTCGGGGAGGCGTTGCTTTTCGCATCGGCAACGGAAACCGCGCAGAGAAACGGAGGGGAGAAATGAAACTGATGGCAGCACTTCTTCTCGCCGGTCTCTGCACGGGACTTGCCGCACAGATTTCCCGGCATACGGCCGGAAGCTGGAACAAACCGGCACAGCGCACAAAACTGTATCAGCCGGGCAAGGTCGCGATGCAGCCGACGACGCCGCTCCGGACCCCGTCCTCGACGCGGCCGTTCGACATGTCGAACCGTTCCGCTCCGTCATCTCTCTCGCAGCAGACCGGTTCATCCCGCGTTTACCGCGCGCCCGTTGTGGCAAAACCGATGCTGGACCCCGACAGCACGGCATCCAGGGTTGTCAACGGCGAAGCAGCACCGGTGAGCGGGGCGAAAATACCGGAATCGTCCGGAAAATGACGGAAAACATCAGGCAACTCAGAAAAGGAATTCAGCCGATATGAAAAAGAAAACGATGATGACGTTTGTTTGTGCGGCGTTTCTTTCCGCATGCGCGGCGCTGACGGCGCAGGAAGCGCCGGGACCAGGAAATCCGCCCCCTCCCGGACCGCCGGGACCGCCGCCTCCGCGTATGGGCATGAAGAGCCCGCATGACCGTTTCATGGAGAAACTGACGGACGCGGAACGCGAGGAAGTGGAGAAGCTGACGAGGGAAAAGAAGGTCTCGGAGCTCAGACAGAAGATGCGCGAGCTGTTCCGGAAATACCGCTCCGATGAGGATAAGAAAGTCTCGCTTCTGAGCGACAAATACCTTGCCGCGCGGACGGACGAAGAAAAGGAGGCTCTCCGCAGGGAACTCGAAGCGGCGGTCCGGGCCCAGTTCGCCAGACGCATGGAATTCACGAAACGGAGCATTGCCGAAAACGAGGAGATGCTCAAAATGGCGCAGAAGCGCCTTGAACGCCTCAGGGAACACTACGAGCGGAATCAGAAGAATACCGAGGAAATCGTCCGGATGCGCATGAAATGGCTCTGCACGCCGAAGGAGGAACGCAGGAAAATGCGTCCGCCCCGCGACCGGAAAGGGCCGCCGCCCGGAAAAAGGAAGGTTCCTCCGCTGCCCGGAGAGAAATCCGGAGACAGATGAAACGCTCCTGAATCAGCCGTTCTGCGCTGCGGAACTCCTGTTTTCCGCTGTTTCTTCCTGAAAAATACCTCTTTTCCCCCGGAAAGTCAAGAAGGAAGCCTTGAAAAAAGGTCCGCTGCCCCTAAAATATCCCCGGAGGAAATGGGAAATACAGCTGCGGAGGCTTTTCATGAACGACAAAGCCATGCGGATTGCACTGCTGTCCGGGTTCGCCGGGCTGGTTCCGGTTCTGCTCCTGCCGATTCTCTTTATCGGCGCTGACGAAAATATGCTCTGGGATATGAAAACAGGAGACACGATCCGGGAAAAAACCGTCTCCTCCCGCCTGACTTTCTCCAGAACAGTCACGCCGTCCCCGTCGGGCGCATTTCTGAAACGCCACGCTTCGGAACTGAATTACGGACCGTACGGGAAAGCGCACCTTGTCCCCCTCCATGGGAAACGTCTGGTTCCCCTGCTCTCCGGAGGCGGATACGAGCGCCTCTCATACGGCATCAACGTCAAATTCAAAAGCCTTTTTGATTTCATCATCGCCTCGAACGAATTCCGGGAAGAGGAAAAAATCGAGAACCTCAACTTTCTGCTCCGTCTGAAACACAGCGAGGATCTCCATTTCCAACTCATCGTGATGAAACTGCACGCGGTCCTCATAGAGAAAGAAATTCCGTTCAAGGAAGCGCTCCGGGACATCCGGAAGCAGTGGGAGGAAAACAAAGACAATCCGGAGTGGAATCTGTTTCCTCCGCAAGGCGCGTTTTTCCCGTCTTTTCCCGGAGAAGGCGGAACATTTGCAATCTCCGGAAAACCGGCTATATTGGGGACATGAACTCCTCCAGAGCGGAGCACGCGGAAAAGAAGCCGGACTCACGGGGAAGCACGAAGCAATTTTTCAATGGAGATTTCCCCCTTTCATCCCGTTTTCAAAGAAAGGAGGAAAGAAAGGAGAAAAAACGTATGGAGATCGGATTCCGTGAAATTCCGCTTGTCGTCCTCGCAGTCTGCGCCCTCGCCGGAATTGCAATGCTGATCCGGAAAACAGTCCGGTAAAACGGGGAACTCCCGTTTTCTGAAAGACAAAGCCCCGCGGCTCTCTCCGGCATGCGCTTCCGCCGGAGATTCTCACACATTGATTTTCCGGATGTCCCGGACGGTCTCCGGACTCATCCCCGACGCCGTCAGAAATTCACCGATGAGATCGCTCTTTCCCGCGCAGTAGCGTGCCACATCTTCCGGATGGAGGGCGGCAAGCCGCATCTTCAACGCGCCGTAACGGGCGGCCTCTTCCGGACGGGCACGCAGATAGCCGCGAAGCCGCAGGTGGTTTTCCAGAGCCGGGGCATCCGCCCGGCAGACGTAAAGATGATGCGCAAAAGGCAGACGGACCGAAGCTTCAAACGCCTCCCGGCCCGGAACGCCGAGATCGCCGCGCGGACGCCAGCCGGCCGCGGACAGGCGCGCGGAAATCTCAGGAAACGCATTCCAGTCCGCGGGAATGACGTCCGCATCGATCACATCCTTCGACGCGAGTCCGGGCACCGAGGTGCTGCCGACATGTTCCACCCGGACGGAACAGCCCTCCAGCGCGCGTTCCAGATGCGCTTTCAACTCCGCGAAACGTTCCGGCCAGACCTCCCGATATGGCATAACCCGGACCAGCGGCGAGTCTTTCGCAAAAACCAGATGGGGCATGGACTTCCCGCGCACGACTTTCACGATTTCATCCCGCAGCGTGAATCCGAGTTTCCGCACGACCGCGAGTGACGCGCCGTTTTCCGGGCGGATGTCCGCAACGGCGAACGGCGCATCCAGACGCCGGAACGCGTATTCCATGCAGGCGCGCGCGCCTTCCAGCGCATAGCCGCGTCCGCGGCACTCGTACTTTAGAAGATAGCCGATCCCGATCTGAGGCGCGCCGTGGATCCCGCAGGGGAGAACTCCGATCTGCCCGACCGCGCGTCCGGAACTTTTTTCCAGCGCGAGAAAATACGCATATCCGCATGATTCATAACGACGGCGCATCCGTGCGATCCACTCCCGGACCTCCTCGTCGGAAAACACATATTCCCAGGCATACATGACACGCGCATCCTGCATCATGGAAGCGATTTCGGCAAAATCCCCCTCCTCCATCCGCCGCAGGATCAGCCGTTCCGTCTCGATGGGAGCATTCATCCCGGCACGCTCCGGATCTTCCGCGCGGAACATTCCGCGGGGAAACGGCCGGAGAAACGGAAACTCCCCTCCTCCGGAAACAACAGACTCCCTCCGGCAATCCCCGCATCCGGGGACGCGGCTCCATGGGGAAAACAACGCACTTCGAACATGACAATCCTCTTTTCTGCCCGTATTCCGTCCGCGGCAGCGGACGAAAGGCAATATACCCCGGGGCACGTGCAATGCAAGCGCGGAATCGGGAAATGCGGAGACGGCAGGAGGCGTTTCCGCGCCGGATGCGCGAAAACGTCTCCCGGGGGAGAATCTCAGTCTCCCACAGTCAGAATCATGAGGCCGTACGGCGGAAGGGTCAGGCGGACGCCTTCCCTTTCGAGCGTTCCGGAGGAGATTCCCTCCCGCAGCGCGGTCCCGTCCACGGCATTCCGCAGCGTGCCGGAACATGCGGGAAGCGGCCCTGCGGCGGAAAGAAGGAATTCCGCCGTTTTCCCGCTGAAATTGAAAAGCGGAATGCAGAATGCGCCGCCGCATTCGCGGTAAAGGGCCAGCACGGAAGGATGGTCCGCGGAACATTTCAGATAATCGCAGACACCGGAGGAGCGGAGGGACGGCAGGGTCCGCCGCAGGAAGAGAATGCGCCGGAAAAACGCCTCGCTGCCCTTTTCCGCGCCGGCAAAGGCCAGAAACGCGCCGTCAAGCAGCATGCACAGCGCGGTGAGCAGGCGCGCGGCCTCCTCGCCGAATTTGTCGCGCCCGAATGCGGAAGCGGCCTCGTTCCACCACGAATCATGGCTGTCGATATGATGCTGGAGAACAATGTCGCGCCGCGGCAGAACCCGTCTCCGGAGGTCGAACCAGAGCGCCATTCCGCGCGCGGTGATCCTCCCGTCGAAAACGGGAAGTTTCTCCCACGGATCGCTCCGCCAGAGCAGCCAGCTTTCCTCGTACGTATAGGTCATGTCCATGAACGCGCGCCATTCGGCGTGTTCATGCTCCGTGTACCAGATCAGATCCGGATAAATGCCGCGAAGTTCGCGTTCCGCGTCCCGGAGCATCTTCACGTTCCTCGTGAAGGAAGCGCCAGCGGCAAGCGGATAAGCCGGATCCCAGTTCGGCTCGCACCCCCAGTAGGGAGCGTCGATGCGGAATCCGTCGCACAGGAATTCTCCGGCGCAGCGTTTCAGATGATCCGTGAACATCCGGCAGAGGGTCGGGGAGTCGAAATCGAGACTCCAGGTATGGAGAAAATTGATCTCGCCGTTTTCCAGACGCCGGAACCACTCGGGATGCTCCCTGCGGTAGCGGTTCACCTCCTCCGCCTGTTCCAGACCTGCCTTGAACAGGCGTCCCCGGCATGTGTAGCGCGCAAGCCCCTTCCGGCTGGACTCCCGGTCCGCGACGCCGTGCACCACGATGTCGAGAATCACGCGCAGCCCGAGCGCTTTCGCCGTGCGGATGAAATCCTTGAGCTCCTCGTCGGAAGCCCCGCCGTATGTTTCATGCAGATTCTCATAATGATGGACGGTGTACCAGGGAAACGGCATCCGCGGCATCAGCTGGACGGTGTTGAAGCCCAGCATGGCGATGCGCGGCAGATCCGCCTTGAAATCGCGCAGCTCCGGATACGGCGCATAGGAGAAATCCGGATCAAACAGAATCGCGCCGGCGCATCCCTCCCAGATCACACAGTCCTTCGCGGCGGGGGCGACGGCGCGGTCGAAGCTCAACCCGTGTTCCGCGTAATGTTCCCGGAAACTTTCGATCGCGCCGTTCCGGGAACCGTGGAAGACCTGGATGTAATCCGCACCGAACGAAAGGGAATCCCCTTTGCCGAAGCGCATGGCGGCGTGATGTTCCAGAACGATCGCAAGGGAGCCGGAACGGTTCGCGCAGCTGTTCAGGTTCATGAAATACGGATCGGTCGCCCATGCGCCGGCGGTCAGGGTATCTTCAACATTCCGCAGGAAAACCCCGTATTTGAAATAGACGAGTTCCGGAAGTTTCCCGACAGGGGAATCCGGCGAAGCCGACGCACCGGGCAGACTTGCCAGAAGCCCGCTCTTCCGTACCGGCGGCAGCCGGAACACGAATTTGCGGAACAGGGTTTCCGATTCTCCGGAAAAGGTCAGCTTCCAGTCCAGCCGCGCATAAGGGGAGCGGGCCCGGAGCGTGACGCTCTGTTCGATTCTCCAGCGTTCCTCCGCGCATGCGACGCACACCCGGAAACCGTCCGGGAGAGCCGTCACGTCAAAGCCCGCATAACGGGTGTCTTTTCCCCGGACATCGGCATCCTGCAGCTGATCGGTATAGAAGTGCGGATGTCCGGGCGGGAACGGAAGCGTCTTCCCCCCCTCGTGAAGCTCCAGGCTCCGGAAAGCGTCTGCGCGCGATCCCATGAGGATCTCGCCGGAACGCGCGTCCGCAACATATCCGAGCTGTCCGTTCGTTTTTGAAAATCCGAGTTCCAGCGCTCCGTTCCGGACGATCAGCCAGTCGGCCGTATCCCGGACCGGGAAGCGCGCGGATGTGTCAAGCAAACAGTCCATCATTCAGAAAACCTCTCTCAGCGCATCAGTCTGATTGTGCCGAAGGTGACGGTCTGATGATGGTTGCCGCCGCCCCAGCTGCTGTATTCCCTTGTCTTGTCCGCGCCGTGCGCATGACGCTCACGCAGAATCAGTCCTTTCAGAAGATTGCCTTTGGCGTTGTCCGCGTTGATGGTCTTCAGCGGAATTTTCGCAATCACTTCCCAGCGGTCCTTGAGAACGCGGGCGCGGGAGTGCCACTCGCCGTTCCATTTGTAGTCATACTGCTGCAGTTCGGCACGCGTTCCGAAGGGATCCGCGCAGAACATGTAATAGACTCCCTCCTTCAGAGGATCGCAGAGGAAGATTTCGACATGGTCGGCCTCGGGAATGAAGTCCTTTTCCTTCCCCGCGGGCGGATTCTGCCGTTTGATGTCAGAGATCTTCGCATCGTGGAAGGTCATGTAGAGATACAGATTGTCGGAATCGTGGAAAAGCCGGACCTCGGATGGATTTTCCGCGGGAGCAGGCTCCTTGGCATAGCATTTCCCGAAGGAGGCGATCTTCGCCGCTCCCTTCCAGACCGGATTGGAAAAGTCCGCATCCCCCTGCGGGCGCAGAAGCGGAACCGCGATCGACGGGGTGCGGATGGCCTTCGCGGCGGTCACCTGATCCTCAAAGCGTTTGCGCAGACGCCGGACCATTTCGGCGGAAGCGGGATGCTTCGCCAGCTTCGCGGCTTCGTCCAGACATGCGCGCAGGGTCTTTTCATGTCCCGGTTCCAGCAGGATGACCTTCGTCAGCTCCACGGGATTGTCGCCGATCGTGGAGGCTCGGCCGTTCCGGAACCACTCGGTGCGGATCGTGCCGTAAAAGCGTTCCAGCGGCGGCGCGGCCTCCCGGAAGGTTCTGCGGAGGAAATACTTTCTCAGCTGTTCCACGTCCTGCGACGGATCCCAGTACAGGCGGGTCAGCACCCAGAACTCCATGGCGGAGTAGTCCCAGATTTTCGATTCGCCGCCCTTCGTGTCGCGGTCGCCGCCGTGCCGGTATTCCGAGGACATGCCGCGCGTATATTTGTGCAGTTCGGCAAAATCCTTCGCGCGGACCTCCGCCAGCGGGCGCGGGAACTCCAGTCCCAGTCCGTGATAGTCGTAAACCTCGATGTCCTTCGACTTCTCCGCCCAGACGCGGAGATATTCCAGCCATTTCAGGTTTTCCGGCGCGAAAAGCGGAACCTTGTCGTTGGTCCGCACATAAGGCGCGAACTCGGGAATGATATTCGGACTGACCTCGCATTTCGGCGGAACGGCCGTGCTGAAATAGGCGAGCGTCTTGACCTTCCAGTCGGGAAACTCCGCATTGATCTTTTTCACCACGTCGTTCAGGAACAGGAAATACTGTGTCGAGCGGAAGGCGGGATCCTCCCTGTCAAGCATGGTTCCGTCCGCAAGCTTGATCGGCGCGGTGCACGACTTGCATTCGCAGGCGTTCCAGGTGTCGTCCATGTCGACGGTGAGAATCCGGACATCCTCCGGCGCGCGGCGGATCATGTCGAGCGCATTTTCCGTGAAGACCCGTTTCACTTCGGGATTGCTGAAGCAATACTGGTTCCAGGGCCTGCGGACGCCGTTCACCAGGGAATAATACTCCGGATGGGTCTTGAAATACCGTTTGGCGTAGATGAAATGTCCGATGTTGTGACCGTAACTGTGTCTCTGCCGGAAGATGCCGTAATTCCCTTTCTTCCGGCTCATCCAGCTGATGTCCCCGCCGCCGCCTCCGTTGAAGATGCTGCACTTGTTGCGCGCCATCCACTCGATGTCCTGATATCCGTTCCAGCCGCGGGCGCGGGAGGCGGGAAGTTCGAGCACGTCTTTCCCCCAGACGAAATCCAGATCCTTCCGGGTGGTGTAGACGGTTCCGAACTCCTTGTGCGGACGTGCGAAAATAAGGTCGGTGTTGTTCTCCAGCAGCGCATAGACGCCGTTCATCGTGCCCTTGTCCGTTTCTCCGAAAACGTACAGACGGTTTCCGATGTTCCGGACGGCATAGCCGTCGGTGCCGGAGAGTTTCTTCAATTCCGCGCCGAAGAGCTTTTTGCCGTAGGCGATGTCGCGTGTGCGCTTGCCGAGAATGATCTGCGTTTCGCCGCGGGGATCGATGCTGTCACGCACCGGAATCCGGACCCCGGTGATGCGGAAGAGAAACTCCTGGAGTTCCAGCGCGGCGGTCTTCACGGCGGGACCGTCCTCGGAGGAGTAATTGATCGTCGCCGCGGCGCGGCCGCTGCGGACGACGGGGAGCGGCTTGTCCAGGCGGTTTGTTTCCGGCGCCAGAAGATACTTCGAGCTGTCGCTGTAATCCGGGCGGTAGTCCGCAATGTATTTCTCCCACTCCGCCATTTTCTGCGCGGGGGTTTTCTCCGCGCAGAAGGCCGCCGCGCAGAGAACGGCGCATGCGGAAGCAAGCATTTTTTTGCAATGCGTCATGGATTGTCTCCTTTATTTCTTCTTTTTCGGCGTTTTCGCCTGTGTCAGATACTCCTCGAACCGGGCGCGGACGCGTTTCACGAGTTCTGCGGAAACGGGATGCTTCACCAGTTTCGCGGCTTCCTCAAGATTGCCCCGCAGCACATTCTCCAGTCCTGTGTCCACCACATAGACTTTGGTGGAAGCGGCGCCGCTTGCGCCGATTCCGGAACGCGCCGGAGATTTCAGCCATGCCTCGCGGATCGCGCCGTAGAAACGCTCCATTGCGGGTGCGGCCTCCCGGAAGGTTCTGGCGATGTAATACTTGCGCAGCTGTTCGACATTCTGCGACGGATTCCAGTAAAGGCGCGTCTGCACCCAGAACTCCATGGCGGAATAATCCCAGATCTTCGACTCGCCGCCCTTCGTGTCGCGGTCGCCGCTGTGCCGGTATTCCGAGGACATGCCGCGCGTATACTTGTGGAACAGCTTGAAATCCTCCGCGTTGGGTTCCGAAAGAGGACGCGGGAACTCCAGCCCGAGCCCGTGATAATTGTAGACGTCAATCCGGGGGGACTTTTTCGCCCACTCCTCCAGATAGTCGAGATACATCCGGTTCTCCGGATGATAGAGCGGCGTCTTGTCGTTCGGGCGCGGATAGACGGCGAATTCCGGGACGATGTTCGGATGGACGGCGCATTTCGGCGGAATCACGGTCCAGAAGTAGGCGAGCGTCTTGATTTTCACATGGGGGAACTCGCGGTTCACGGCGGCGATCACGTCGTTCAGGAACAGGAAATACTGCGTCGAGCGGAAGGCGATGTCGCCGTTGTCCACCACCGTGCCGTCCGGAAGGCGGATGGACTTCATGCAGTTTTCGCAGAGGCAGGAGTTGAGCGTGTCATCCATGTCCACGGTCAGCAGATCGATCGACTCCGGCGCGCGCCGGAGCATGTCCAGCGCGTTTTCCGTGAAAATCCGTTTCACTTCGGGGTTGCTGAAGCAGTACTGGTTCCAGGCTTTGCGCTGCCGGGAAACGCGTTTGGTCTTTCTGTCCCGGAAGTCGATCAGGGAGTAGTATTCGGGATGTTCGGCATAATACTGTTTTGCCGGAATGAAATGCCCGATGTTGTGACCGTAGCAGTGGCGCGTGAGATGGATGCCGTAGCGGCGTTTCTTCGCGTTTGTCCAGGTGATGTCGCCGCCTCCGCCGCCGTAAAAGGCGTTGCAGCGGTTGCGCGCCATCCATTCAATGTCCTGATAACCGTTCCAGCCGCGGGTGCGGCTGTCCGGCACGTCCACGATGTTGTCGCCCCAGACGAAGGAGAGATCCTTCTTTTTCGTGAACACCGTCCCGAACTCCCGGTGCGGACGAGCCCAGATGAGATCGGTGTTGTTTTCGATCAGCGCGTAAACGCCGTTCATGGTCCCCTTCCCTTCGATGCCGTAGACATACAGGGAATCCCCGTCGCGGGAAATCGCGAATCCGTCCGTCCCGGAAAGTCTCTTCAGGACGGCGCCGTCGGCATACGCGCGCTTGCCGAGCACGATCTTGTTTTTTCCTGTCTTGCGCTTGACAGCGTTCCAGCCGTTCGAAATCGGCAGCCGGACGCCGGTAATGGCGAGCACGGCGGACTGCAGCTCCTCCGCCGCGACGGCGACACACTCCGGTTCGGTCCCGTCGCCCGTATAGACGATCTCGGCAAGCGCCCTGCCGTCCTTCACCACGGGGAAAGGCTCCTTCATGCGCCCGGTCTCCGGCGGCAGAAGATACTTCGAGAAGTCGCTGTAATCCGGCTTGTAGTCCCGGATGAAGCGGTCCCACGCCGCGACGCGTCCGGCATACGGATCCTTTCCGTTGAAGAGGCGCAGACCGGCAACCTGAATTTTCACAGGTTGCGCCGGATCGGCATCCTGCAGGTTGAAGACAAAGCCGATGCGCATGGCAAGACGTGTCAGCAATGCGGTGCGGACCGTGGCGGTCTCCCCCTTCGCGTCATAGAAAACTCCGGGAAGCAGGGAGACGCGCTGCGTCAGCGGAAGTCCCGCCCAGAAGACCTTCGCGGATTTTGTGAGAGGGCGCGCGGAATTGCCCTTCCAGTTGCTCTCCATGAAGCGGAAACTCAGCATTTCGCTTTCCAGGCGGATGTTCGAGCAGATCTGAAACGAGTAATCCGAGTATTTCCCGACATCCAGCGGAGGACGGAACAGATAATAAACCTCTCCCTTCTGTCTCACAGCGGGATCGATGGTGATTTCCAGAACGGGGATTTTCGCTCCGCCGCGCTCCAGAACGCCTCCCGCAAGCGTCACGCCGTCGCTTTTCCCCTGCACGCGCCATGCGGAAGCCTCAAGCGGAATGACAAGTTCCTCCTGCGCGGACACCCCGAGGGCAAGGACAGCAAGCGGAATCAGCCAGAAGAGTCTTCTCATCGTTTCACCGTTCCTTCGTCTTCGTGAATTTCATGTCGCTGATCTCCAGGACGACTTCCTTCCCCGCTTCGAGCTTCGGCAGATTCACGGTGAAGTTGAAGCGTCCGAGCGAGGAGCGGTTCAGCTTCGCGGGACGTCCCCACTGGGTCGTCACATCCGCCGTGCAGGGATATTCCTTTCCGGCTTCCAGCAGCTTCACCTTCGCGGCGTCGGGAAGCGTCGCATTGTAACTGCTCTTCCAGAAGCTGTCCAGGATGGAAAAAACAGCGGTATTTCCGGAAAGCGCCGCGCTGCATTTCCATCGGAATGAAAACGTGTCGTATGCCTCCGCGTTGAGCGGAGGACGCATCACGATTTCCGCGCGGAAGATTTTCGCCTTTCCGTCCGGGACAAAACGGATGCGGAACGACTGGATCTTCCTTCCGTCCTTTTCCGTTTCCGTCAGTTCGACGGTCCCGGGAAGGCTTCTGGAATTGACGATGGAAAGCTTCTGCGTCGCGGGAACCGGAAGTTCCGGAAGGTTCGCGGCACACAGGCCGGACGCCGCGAAAAACGCGATCAGCGCAAGAGAGAGAAATTTCATGCAGCATATCCTTTCTGTTGATTCTTTTATGATGAAAATTGCTGTCCTGCTGAAAAGGGAATCCGTCTTACAATTTGAAAAGTTCGCTGGTGGCTCCATTGGCAGCGCGCGCAACTTCCGGCGTATACATGCGCAGACCGTTGTCATCGTTTCCCGCCCACCAGGAAAACGATTTCTTCATGGAGGCCACATGTCCGTCGATGAAAAGCATGTTGGCCCCCTGAAGATGCCGCATGGAAAGAAAAGCGAAATTAGACTTATAAAGAAAAACGTCCGCAAGATGACTGGCACTCGAAAAATATTCCGCCTGTCCATGATAAAACGCTTCCGCGGCAAGGAATGTCCGGGAAGGCTCCTTGAGGTTCGCGATGAAATACTGCCGCCCGGCCGGAAAAGTTCCGTCAGTGTTGGAAACAGGGCAGATTGTGGCATTCGGACTGTAATCATAGACGCTGTGGGCGGAATCATCCGAATAATTGACCGGAATCCGGTCGCCGGGGCACTGCAGAGCTTTTGACTTCATGATGGCAACGTTCCACTGGGTGGGAATCTGTTTCCCGGAATTCTGCATTTCCCAGACCAGCGTCTGAAAGCGATAGGAATTGATCGGCCTGAATTTCGCCACCATGTTGTATCCCTTGTAATCCTGCGTATAGGCGATCGCCGCCACTCCGATCTGCTTCAGGTTCCCGGAGCACAGAGCCCTCTTCGCCACCTCCCGGGCCCGTCCGAGAGCCGGCAGCAGCAGGGAGGCCAGAATTGCGATGATCGCAATCACAATGAGAAGTTCGATCAAGGTAAACGGAATCCCTGCCGTCCGCAAACGGGATGTGCGGACGGATTTCTTCCGGAACGGCGTGCTTTCTCCCCGGAAACGTTTGCAAACGAAACTCGCAGCATAAGCCCGCATGATGATTTTCCCCTCTGTTTTATATTTCGCACAAGTTCCACAGATTCAAATTCAGAATATTGCATTCCCCGCTCTGATGATAAAGCTTCGGGCGGATCAGATCGGTTGTGACGCGGCGGCCGGAGGCATCCAGCTGTTCCAGCATTCTTTCCACGGCAAGCAGCGGAATGCTCCGGTCGAAATAGGCGCCGATTCCGTTCCGGACCGTGGAAAAGGGACGCACCGCATTCCTGTTGTCGAGAATCACGCTGATTTTCAGGTCGCGGTTGTAATTCGTCTGCCAGAGACATCCCAGCATGGCGTCAAGTGCGCCCGATTCCAGAAGCACGCCGTCCAGATCGGGATGCTCCCGCAGAAAACGCATCAGGGAACCGCCGATCTCCGCCGGTTCCGGCCATAGCACGGGAAGAGAGCCGGGCGCAAGTCCCCGCTCCTGCGCGGCCTTCATGAACCCGCGGTGAATCTCGACGGACTGCAGATAGGTTCTGCCGCCGTTCACCAGAGCGGTCCGCACACAGCCGGAATCCAGCAGTGCGCGATGGCAGTCCGCCGCGGCGTTGCACATGTCATAATTCACATTGGAAAAGACGCCGGGAAACGGATTGCCGCCGATTACGACAACGGGAGTTCCGAGGCTCCTCAGGAAATCGCGCCACTGCCCGTTCAGGTTGCCGGTTACAAAAATGCCCATGCATTCGGAAGCGGTTCTGGCGATTTCCAGTTCCGGCGCGGCCGTCACGCGGTGAAGCAGACGGATATGACGCTTCTGGAGCTCCAGCGCAATTTTCTGTCCCATGGAACTGCAGGCGGGATTGTCCCGGCTGTCCGGCAGACAGATACGGATGTTGAGCATTTTCCCGAATTCCGGCATCTTGGAAAGCGTCTGGCGCAGAAACGTCCCCATGCGCGGACGGCGTTCGATGATGCGCTCCTCTTCCAGTTCGCGCATGGCGCGCCGGACGGTAATCAGGCTCAGGGAGAAATCCTCCACCAGTTCGCGTTCCGGCGGCAGACGGTCCCCGATCTGCAGCTGGCGGTCCGCCACCAGCTGGAAGATCTTCATCTTCGCCTGATTGTATTTCAGAAGGTTCGTCATGCCTCACACCCGTCTTTCTGCTATTGTCAATAGACGCAGAAACGGCAAAAAAAAGATTTTCGCTCTCTGCTATTATCATTATAAGCAGATTTTCATTTTTGTCAAGACCCCATCCGGAGAAAAAACGATTTTTTCAGATGATTTCTCTTCCGATCCGTCCGCCGCAAAACAGACCGGAAGCACCTGGAAACATGGAATTCTTGCAGAGTGCGGCAGGGGATGTTATATTATTATCCGGTCCGCGCCAAAAGCCTTTCAGTGAGTGCGCCGCGGACCGGAAGAACCGTTTGGAACCGCTCACAAAAAAAGAAGGAGAAAAACAATGCATAGAGTATGGAGCCTGATTCTGGCAGCCCTCTGTCTCGCCGCGGCGGGAAGCGACGGGATCCGGAAATTCCAGTTGGGAGACACGGAAGTCATTGCGATTCAGGATGCGGTCAACGCAATGCCCGTCTCCATTTTCCACGGAGGAAAAATCAGGACCGCGGCAAAAACCGTTCCCGCGTCCGTGAACGTGTTCCTGGTCCGGAACGGAAATGACTGGATCATGATCGATGCGGGATACGGAGGAAAACGGGGCGCCCTCGCGGCAAAGCTGCGGCGTCTGAACATCCGCCCCGAAGCCGTCCGCACGATTCTGCTGACGCACACGCATTTCGACCATGTCGGCGGCCTGACGGAAAACGGAAAGCCCTGCTTCCCGAATGCGAAGATTTATCTTTCCAAACCGGAATATGCATTCGGAACCGGCGGCGAACCGTCCGGCGCGATTCTGAAAACCTGTGAAAAGCAGCTCGTCCGATTCCGCTTCGGGGAAACGCCCGTTCCCGGCATCACCGCCCGCGCGGCAGCGGGGCACACGCCGGGACACACGGTTTTCGAATCCGGAAATCTGCGTTTCATCGGCGATCTGATCCACGGTGCGGCGCTCCAGTTCGCCGATCCCGCCATCTGCGCGCGCTACGATCAGGACGTGAAACAGGCGACGGCCGCAAGGCGCGCCGTTCTGAAGGAGGCGGCGGACAGCTCCGCGCTGATTCTCGGCGCGCATCTGCCGTTCCCGGGAATCGGCTATGTGCATGTTGCGCCGGGGAAAAAGGATGACGGAACCGCCCGGGGCGCGTCCTTCCTGTTCCTTCCATATGACGAGACACCGGGCGCGGGGAAGACGCTTCCATGAAGAAAGAGGAGTTTCAGGTCCGGGAGTCCCGGGAGAAAGGAGCGCTTCTCCATGACGGCGCTCCGGTCGTTCCGCCGGAGGGCTGGATCTGCGTCCCGAGCGGAGACCCCGGGCTGACACGCCGCCTCAAGGCGGCCGGCGACTACTGGGTTCTCGTTCACACGCGTCGCGGAAGAGTCGAGGCGATCGGACTGTGGACGGACGGCGGAACGGTCGCGAGAGTCAAGGCGGAACTGAAAAAGGAGCGTTCCGATCCCGGATTCCGGAAAAAACGGGAGGCGGCGGCACGGGTGCGGGAGCGGAAGCAGGCGGACTACGAACAGGAGTTCCGCCTTGCGCTTCTCCGCTTTCTCTCCTTTGATGAAAAATGGAGCGGTTTCGCGGAGCAACTCGCGGACGCGGTCACCGCGCACGCCGTTCCGGTCGGGAGCGGAACCGTGGCACGGACGCGCAGGATTCCGCTGGAACAGCGCGCGGAGGCCGCTGTCATCGCCTGGATGCGCCATCAGACAACCGCCTACGACAGAATGGCAATTCCCCGTGTCCGGGGAAGCCGCCGGGAAGTCCGCCGCCGGCTGGCGGAACATTCGCGCCGTATTCTGGAACGCTACCGCTCGGGAGAGGACGTCGACCTCCGGAGCTGCCCGCTCGCAAGGGCGCTGCAGGCGCGCGCCAAAAACGGACCGGCGGAAAAATGACAGAAGGGAAGCCATCGGCTTTTTTCCGGCGTCATCCCGCCGGAAATGTTTGAAAAAACGGACTTTTCTGTTACATTAACGGAAACTGGAATCAAAAATGAAACCATAAGGAAACCGAAACATGTTTTTTGAAGAAACCTTCAGATGGTACGGACCGGAAGACCCGGTCCCGCTGGCCTACATCCGCCAGGCGGGCGCAACCGGCGTCGTCAACGCGCTGCACTCGCTTGCGCCGGGAATTGTCTGGACGGAGGACGCAATCCGCGAACGCTGCCGCATCATCGAGAACGCGGGCCTCACATGGAGCGTGATCGAAAGCCTTCCCGTTCACGAGGACATCAAGACCGGCGCGCCGACCGCTCCCGGGCTCATCGAAAACTACAAGACCTCCATCCGGAATCTGGGAAAGGTGGAGAACGGCCCGCGCGTCATCACCTACAACTTCATGCCGGTTCTGGACTGGATCCGCACGGACCTCCATCACAAGCTTCCGGACGGGTCCGAAACGCTCTACTACGACCAGAAGCAGTTTGCCGCATTCGAGGTTTTCATTCTCCGGCGCAAGGGCGCGGAAAACGATTACACGCCCGAACTGCTCGCCAAGGCGGAAGCCTATTACAAAAGCCTCTCGCCGGCGGAGATTGACGAACTGACCAGCACCCTGATCGACAATTTCCCCGGATTCAAGGGCGTCAAGCTGGACGACATCCGCGCCATGCTCGCCAAATACGAAGGCTTCACGCGCGAACGCCTGGAGGAAAATCTGCACAACTTCCTCAGCGCGGTCGTCCCCGTGGCGGAAGAGAACAACTGCTGCATGGTGATTCACCCCGACGATCCGCCGCGTTCGATTCTCGGGCTCCCGCGCATTTTCAGCAACATCCGCGACGTGCGCCGTCTGCTCCGCGACGTGGACAGTCCCGCAAACGGCATCTGCTTCTGCTCCGGAAGCTTCAGCGCGAGCAAGGACAATGATGTCGTGGCGATGTTCAAAGAGTGCGCGGACCGCGTCCACTTCATGCACATGCGCAGCACGCAGCACGAAGGCGACGGGAATTTCTTCGAGGCCAACCACCTGGAAGGGCGCGTGGACATGTATGAACTGATGAAAGCGCTCTGCGACGAACAGGTCAGACGCAAGAAAGCCGGACGTGCGGACTGGCGCATTCCGGTCCGTCCCGATCACGGTCACCGCATGATGGACGATCTGGAAAAGCCGGACGCTCCGAATCCGGGCTATACCTGTCTCGGCCGCATGCGCGGACTCGCCGAACTCCGCGGGCTGGAACTGGGCGTCATGCGCGCCTTCCATCCCGACGAGTTGAAGAAGTGACCGGAAAAACCTCCCGGATGAAAAAACTCCCTCCACACCCGCAGGGAGTTTTTTTTTGTTCTCGGCGCCAACCTCCGGCACGGAAACGCGGCTCAGAAAAAAGCGGGAAAAAAACGCTCCGCCCTTGACAATGCGGAATTTCCGTTTATAATATAATTAACAAAAACGTTTTTGTAACTTAAAAATACACTTCTACAATAATGTTTTTGTATTAACGGGAGTTTCTTCCATGGCAGTCACCTTGAAAGACGTCGCGCGGCTTGCGGGGACGGATATCACATCGGTATCCAACACCCTGCGCCAGAGTCCGCGCGCCGCGGAACTCCGTCCGGAAACGCGGGAACGGATTCTCGAAGCGGCACGACGGCTCGGATACCGCCGCAACGCCTTCGCGGCATCCATGCGGACCGGCGAAAACAAAACCGTCGCCGTCATCAGCAGCTATGAGAATCTCGCGATCAACATCAATGCGCACAAAGTCCTTTCCGGCATTCTGCAGGAGGCTTCCGAACTCAAATACGGCATCAAGATCTATCCCGACCGCGAACTGCCGAAGCGGATCGACGAAATTCTGGGCGAACAGATCCGCCATGTGATCTGCATGAGCGTCGAACAGCCGGAACGCCTGGAACTGGCCCTGCTCTGCCGCATGAACCAGCTGCGTCTCGCCTATGTCTCCGAAGCCGCGCAGGACGAGTTCCCCGCCGTCAACATCGACAATTACAATATTGCCGGAAAAGTCGCACACTGCCTTGCGGAGCACGGACACCGGAGAATCGCTCTGCTCTGCCCGCCCCACCGCTATCATTACATCGTCCGGCGGCACGACGGCTTTCTCGCCGGACTGCGCGAGTGCGGCGTGGAACCCGATTTCAAACTGATCCAGTGCGTCGCGGACGACATCATGGAAAAAGCCGCGCACGACATGTTCGCCCTTCCGCCTGCACAGCGTCCGACCGCGGTATTCGCCATCGGGGACGGATTGGCGCTTACCCTGCTGCACGCCGCAATCCGGAACGGTCTGCGCGTTCCGGAGGACGTGTCGATTTTCGGATTCGGAAATTCCGAAGGTTCCGCCTCCGCCTTTGTGCCGCTCTGCACGACGGAGGAAAAATCCATGGAGGTCGGAAAAACCGCGCTCCGGCTTGTCCTCGGCATGGAAACCGGAATTGCCCCGGATGCGGAGGGAAACTGCCTGATCCCAGCCGAACTGATTCTGCGCGATTCGATCTGCGCCATTCACCCGGAAACGAAATCCACCAGCCAACGGAGACAAATATGAAACATGCATCCCGCAGCAGATTCACATTGATTGAACTTCTCGTTGTTGTTTCCATCATCGCGATTCTCGCAGGTCTGCTTCTTCCCGCGCTGCATCAGGCGCGCGAATCGGGGATCCGGATTTCCTGCATCTCCAACATGAAGCAGTTCGGGAACGCCTATTGCATGTATCTGAACGATTTCAAGGACTATCTGCCGCCCTCCGGCAAGCACCCAGGCGGTGCCGTCTCCGACGGCAAGGTATGGGCGGAGCGTCTGAAGGAATATCTCTCCGACACGAAATCCGCGGAGGGAACGTTCAATTCCCCCGTTTTCCTCTGCAGAAAATCCCGGAAGACAAGCAGCCTTCAGCTGATGAGCTACGGACAGGTGGTCTTCCTGAACGATTCCCGGCTCCGGCCGATCCCGATGCGGGACGTGAAGCGTCCGGGAAAAAGCGCGGCGCTGGTGGAATCCCACTATCCCTATGACGCGGAAGACAATGCAAACCGCTTCTCCTCCGCACGGGGCTATTTTCAAATACTGAGCAAAGACACCATCACGGGAAGACACGCGGGCATCGTTCCGGTGCTCTATCTCGACTGGCACGCGGGGACGGAAAAACTCTCCAACCTCAATGCAAGTGCCGCTTCCATGAGCTCCTGTGCCTTCTGGTGCTACTATTAAGCATTGTTGCATAAATTTCTATATCAATAAATTCCAGATACCCAGCCCGACATTGAGAGGCGTTGCCAAGCGTC
>CALXRI010000036.1 GCA_944390795.1 uncultured Victivallales bacterium | reverse complement strand
TATTCACCTCCCGCGTTACAGAATGCAAATATAGCATAATTTTCTTGGATTTCATCTTTTATTTAGGGATAAGTTCTCAGGTTGATACCGCGATGCTCTGCATCGCCAAAAATTGCTTCGTGCAGGACTCTCAGTCCTGCCGCGGTCCAGCTGCGCAAGCTGGTCGCCGGAGGCGAAATCCCTAATACCGCGCATGCTTGCATCGCGGTAATTTATTTCAATTTTCTGCATCGCATATCCCGTCCGGAAACCGATCCCGGGCGAGAGTTTCTCGACATGTCAGGGAATTACTCCGGACCAGAACTGTCCTCCCGGGGAATTGAAGGCCGCCGGAATGTCTTTTGCCATTGTAGGTTTCGCATGGCCGTCCACCATCAGGGCGTTCAGGCCGCGTTTGTTCTGATGACGGTAGGCGCCGCCGTAATTGATATTGGCGATGGAGTCGCTGGCATACATATTGCCGTTGATGAATTTTTTCATATGGACCCCGACTTCCCAGAGTTCCGTGCCCCGGTCGCCGTCACAGACATGCATTACGGAAGACGGATTTTTGATTCGCGGCAGGAAACGGGTGGCAAATTGATTGCGTCCGTCTTCCGGGTTGTTGGAATCCCAGATTCCATTGGGCGTTTTCTGGGAAACGTATTTGTTTGCCAGGTAATGCTTGGTCCCTCCCGCCTCGCTGGAGACATCTTTTTTGCCGTGCAGAGGCTGGGCGGGACAGGCAAAAATGCCATACGGACGCCATGTGCGGTTGGGGCGTCTGTCATCGTAATGGACAAAGTCGCGATCTTCGCCGTCATAGGAATAGAAAGTTCTGGGATCATAAAGGGCGAAAAGCATATCCTGCCATGTTCCTTTGTCGTATTTCCCTCCATTGAAGTCTTTTGTTGTAATATTTCCGGTATAGGCCGGGAGCATATCCTTGTTTTCTCCCGCGTAAACAGCCATCAGGACTCCGATCTGTTTCTGATTGTTCAGGCATTGAATGTCTCTCGCCTTTGCCTTTGCTTTTCCAAGGGCCGGCAGAAGCATTGCTGCGAGAATGGCGATGATCGCAATCACGACGAGGAGCTCGATCAGGGTGAAATTCCATGCGGTTCCGCCTGCTTCTCCGGTGGATCCGACACGCCTGTTTTGCTCCGGGACTGTCTCTTGCCGGGAAAAACGTCCTGCGGAAATCTGTTTCAAAGTCTTCATTGCTTCTCTCTCCGACTTCTTTTTCTGCTGTGACGAGTGTTGTTTTCTCCAATCCGGCCACCCCGAAGACGGGATGGCGGATGTCGTTTCCCTTATTTCATCTCGTTTTCAAGCTTTCCTTTAAGGCGGTACTGATACATGTTTTCCCCGACTTCGCGCGCGGCCTTCGTCATTTCCGGATACGGCGTGTCGGCGACGTCGACGAATCCGATCTGGTAGCCCTCTCCGTCATAGCGTCCGGTCAGCGGCTGGTCGCGGAACTGGAAGTAGTGCGCGCCGACGTAGTTCGGGTGTACAAGCGCCCCTTGCATGTATCTCTTGTAGGAGACCGCGCGGTCCTCCTGGGAATACTGCGGCATCAGGCTGTTGGAAAACATGCCCCGGTCATAGGTGCCGAAATGGAATTCCCCGACGATGACCGGCCGTCCGCGGAAATCTCCGCGGTTTGTATTCGCGATGCTGTTGGCATAGGAGTTCACGCTTGAGACGTCGCAGTATTTCGTCGTGGCCGCCCAGACTGCGCCCGGATTGCGGAATCCGACGAAACGGCAGCCGAGATAGAGCCGGTGCGGCGCGGCGCTCTTGATTCCCTGTCTGCAGATGCGGAAGTATTCGTTCACGAACTTCCTGTAGAACTCGCGTTCGTCTTTCCGGTATGCCTCCGTTTTCGGGAATTTCGTATTGTTCGCGACATCCTCCCATGACGCGAATTTCGTGTTCCACGCCTTGTTCAGCGCCTCCACGGAGTCCTTGTATTTTGCCTTGAGGTCCTTGACGAACTCGACTTTGGCGGGCTGATCCGCGGGCGCGTTCATCACGGCATGCATGATCCGGTCGAATTTCAGTTCGTTGTCGATGAAGTACCCGATGCACATCGGATCGGTGATGGATTTTTTCACCAGCGGATTGACGGCGGCGCGGTTCACTAGGATGTTGCCCATCTGATCCTCGAAGGCGGGATCAAAGACATCGTAGAATTTGACCGGACTGTTTTTGATTTCCGTCTTGCCGTTTTTTTTCTGGATTTCCCTGAATTTCGGGAGTTCGCGGTCGAAATCGCAGAGGGAGAGCACATAGGGTTTTTCTCCCATGAGCATGAAAGCGTCCGCGCCCCAGTTTCCGATTGTGTTGACACCCCATGCGGTCATGCGCTTGCCGAGCACCTTGAAGAAGTCCGCCTCATAGTCCTCCTTGCCGTATTTTTTCTGGAGATTCCAGTGCGTGAAGGGCATCAGGCCGTCTTTGGGCACCGCTTTCGTGAACCATTGCGGATGCCTGTTTCCCCAGGTCGCGTCGGTATGGGTGCGGAGCACGTCAATGCCGGAGGACCAGAAGAGACGCCCTTCCGGATCGACGAAGAACCACTTGTTCTGGTATTTCGAGACGCGGAAATAACCGGTTGCCTTGAGTTTTGGGCCGTTCTTCCAGCCGCCGAAGCGGTCCCATTCCGCGGGTGCGGAGGTTTTCTCCAGTTCGGCAAGCTCCTTTTCATGATTCTTTTTGAGGTCGGCGTCGGAATGAATTTTCTCGGGCCATTCGCCGTGTTTGTATTGACCGTAGTCGTCGATGAACGGCATGTATTTGTCGCCCGGAATCTTTCTGGCGAATTCCGGCGTTCCTTCCAGACGGAGATTGGAAAGGCGGCAATATACCAGATCTTTCTTTCCCGCCTCGTAAGGCCAGATCATCTTGAACTCAATGGCATTGATTTTCGCCGTGTCCAGCGGATTCTTGAGATTGTGAGCGTCTTTTGCGTCGATTTTGAAAATCGCCTCATGCGGCAGATAGAGGCGCATGGTGCGTTTTTCGCCCGGATTCAGCCCGATGCCCGTGTAGGCTTCCCGGAAATTTTTCTCCTTGCGGCTGCCGGCCGAGATATGCATGGTCAGGCGCAGCTGGTTTTTATCGGAGAGGTTCTGCACATCGACGGCGAGGACTTTCCCTTTGGAAAGATCAAGGAACTTTTCCCCTTCGGGGGGATTGATCCGGACGCCGGAATCCCATTCCGGAGTGTCGGTCCGGAGCACGAGACTGTCGCCTTCCCACTTGATTTTCGCCTTGTAGCAGGCTTTGTACTGGTCATTCGCATAATTCAGCGGCACGCTTGTTTCCGCTTCGGCGGTTTTTGCCTGAGCAGCCGGTTCCATGCCCGGAAGAACGGACAGGACGGACATTGCCGACAGGATGGATGTGAGTTGCAGGAACTTCATGTCTTCTCCTTGCTATTTTATGATTGTGATATGGCGATGATTGAATTGCGTTCGATCAGACGGACCGGCATTCTGATCTGCTGAAGTTCGCGCAGATCGTCCCGGAGCACAAGTTCGACGGCTTTCTCCGCCATTTCCCGGAGCGGCGAGGCGATGGTCGTAAGGGACGGGCAGAGAAATTCGGAGATGCCCGGATTCTCAAATCCCATCAGGGAAATATCCTCGGGAACGCGTTTCCCGGCGAGTTCCTGGATCAGCCAGTTGACTTCCAGCACTTTCATGTCCTCTCCCGTGACCCAGACCGCCGTGCAGCCGGCGTCGATCAGCTGTTTGACCGCCAGATGCAAGGGCATTGAATTTGGAATTTTCAGCAGGTTCTGCGCGGGATCAATCCCTTTTTCCCGCATGGCCTGTTCCACGCCGCCCGCGCGCAGGTATCCCGCGTAGTCGACGTCATGGATCACCGCGATCCTCCGATGTCCTTTTCCGAGAAGATGGTTACCCGCAAGAATACCGGTTTCCGTTCCGTCAATGTAGATGCAGTGGAAGAAGTCTTTGTACAGATCGCTGAGCCAGATGACCGGGATGTTCTTCATTCCCTTGAGAATGTCGATCGTATGTTCCTCCCAGGCCACGCCGATGATGCCGTCGAACCAGGAGTTGACCAGATTGTCGATCCGGTCCTCGGTAATCATCCTTACGGTTGCGTCGGAACGGGAAAGCGCGTGGCAGATGTATTGAGTCATCGTGTTCACGTATCCGCCCATCACTGTCTTGTGCGGAGGTTCGGTAATCAGTGCGATCTGCGGGGTTCTTACGCCGACGCGCGGACGGAATCCCAGTTCCCGGGCGGCGGAGAGCACGCGGCTCCTCGTTCCGTCCGGAATCAGATCGCTGTTGTTGAAGACCCGGCTGACTGTTCCCGAGGAAACGCATGCCTTCTTCGCAACCTGCGCCAGTACCGACGTCTTGCCGGACATCCTTGATTTTGCGGTTGTCGCCATGGCAAATCTCCTCCCTGCATAGCATTTGTTGTTTTTCTGTCCTATCATTATAATTATTTTTATGCAAATGTCAAGGTTTGTTTTATAAAATTTTAATAAATCATGCAAAATTTGCATATTTTCTGCCTGTATGCTTTCCCATGCGGCGGTGCGGTGTCCGGAAAAGCCGAATATTCCGCCTTGTTTTTTCTGTGTTTCCCATGATCGGAATTTTTCTTGCAATACGGAAATGAAAAAATTGCTATTGAAAAAATGGATTCTTCATGCTATATTGACTGCATTCTAGTATGTTACGCAATCATTTAACCGGTTTTCCGTGAAGGGAGCGCCCTATGGCCGATCAGGACAAAAAGATTATCAACATGACCCTCCTTTATATTCTGATCGGAGTTTTTTTCGTGCTCCTGACCGGCCTGAACATCTATGCCTACCTCACGATTGTCGGAATGAGCCGTTCCTATGCGGAACTCGGATTTGTCTCGCGCAACTTCCGTTTCGAATTCAAAAATGCAAATGACGCCCTGCAGGAAATCTTGAACGGAGACCGGGAGAAAAAGCTTGACAAGGATGTATGGGGGCCTTTGAAAAAGGCTGAAGACTTCATTCCCGTTCTGAAAAAACTTGAACCGAGTCTGAATGATCTGATCAACAATATCAACAAGTTCAAGGAAACGGCACAGGAGGCTTATCAGGAAAGCGACCTCAACATCAAGCAGCAGCATATGACCGTCTGCGAACGCTATTACCTGACCTCCGTTCAGAAGCTCGATATTTTCGAAAGCAAACTCAAAGAGGTCATTGAGAACGAAATGGGTTTCGTGAGGCTCATATACCTGGTTCTTCTGTCCTCCAATATTATGGTTTTCGGCGCAATCTTCTTCGTCGTTTACAAAAACAACAAACAGCATCTGGCGGTGTCGCAGCGGATGATGACAGAAAACGCCAATCTCAACGCGATCATGGCCGGACTGGACTCCATTCTGCTGACAATCGACAATACCGGCATTATCCGGAACTGGAACGACAATGCGGGAAAGTATTTTGATAAGACGGAGGAGGAAGTCATCGGGAAAAACATTTACGAGGTTCTTCCCATTTTCAATCAGTTCAAGGATTTCTTCAATACCGTGCTCTATTCCTCCAAGCGTTATTTCAAGTATCATGAACGAATCAGTCTCAACCGCGGGCCGCTGCGCGTTGTCAACATTCTCTGCGTCCCGATGCAGTCCACAGCCTTCAAATCCGGCTATTCCGAGCTCCTTGTCAAATTTGACGATGTGACGTCCTACCGGATTGACGATGAGTCCTACATTCAGGAATGCCAGCGGAATTCTGTCAGGGACTCTCTGCAGCGCCTTTCCGTGGATTCCGCCTCCATTTTCAATGAAATGGGGGATTCTCTTGCGTCGCTGAATACGCTGGCCGAATCGAATGGTCAGGAAGAGATTGTTGTTCCCTACAGTTCCTATGTGCAGACTCTTGCGTCGCAGCTTTCGATTCTTCCGCGGCAATACATTTCCTCCCTGAGCCGGTCGGAAGACAACAAGATTCACATCGACTTGAATGAAATGATCATGTATGTCATGCGGATCTGTCAGAAGACTTTCGAGCACACGATCAACATAGAAGTCGCCCTGAATGAATCGAAGTCGTGGGTTTTTGCGGATCCGGCACAGCTGTCCGAAGTGTTTCTGAGTTTCATGGACAACGCTTCCGATGCCATGACTCTGATGAAGGAACAGCGTGGCGAAAAGGAACTTGGCGGAATTCTCTCCGTTTCCATTGAGAAGATCACCGGCGACAAAGTCGCATGCGACACCCTGATCCGTTTCCGGCAGGCTCTGAACGAACCGGCCTACTGGATCGTCATCATTTCGGATACCGGTGTCGGCATCGCCCCGGAGGACCAGCCGCGCATTTTCGAGCCGTTCTTCACGACGAAGAACAATCCCGCAAACAAGGGACTCGGACTGACCCGCGCGCTTACCACAATCAACTCTCTCGGCGGCTGCGTGGATGTCAATTCGAAGCCGGGGCGCGGCACCATTTTCAAGATTTATCTGCCGGAGACTGACAATGCGGCAAGCAAGTCGAACGACGCCACTGCGGATTCCTCGCTGGATGCCGATGAAAAACACATTCCGCACGGAGAGGGGCTGATTCTTCTGGTCGACGAGGACAACCTGATGCGCAAGGTCACCAGAAAGCTTCTGGAGAAAATCGGGTATACCGTGATCGATACGGACAACGGCTACAGCGCATTGAATCTGTATGCGGAGAACATGGAGAATGTTGTCTGCGCGATTCTGGACGTATCCGTTCCCCAGATGACGAACTATGACATTTATATGTCGCTGAAAGGAATGAATCCGGAGATCGACGTGATTGTCTTCCCCGATTCAGACCAGGACGAAAGTTCCAGAAAGCTTCGCAGCGAAGGATTCGGGAACTTCATCCGGAAACCTTATTCCCTGGAAATGCTGGCGAAAATGCTTCTGCGCCTGATCGCCGCCAGACAGGCTGCCGCGGAATGAGGGGCGTGTCAGCGGAATACTGAAAAAACTGCGCCGCAAGGCGAAATAACCGGAAAGGATGTTGGAATCATGATTTATGTGATTGCTTCCATTGAGGTCAGGGAAGGGGCAAAAGAGGAGTTTCTCAGGATATTCAAGGCGAATGTTCCGGCGGTGAAGGCGGAATCCGGCTGCATCATGTATCAGCCGACGGTTGATTTTGATTCCGGCATGGAGGCTCAGCAGCACATTCCGGACAATGTCGTGACAATCATTGAAGGATGGGCCTGCGTGGAATGCCTGAAGAAGCACCTGGCGTCACCCCACATGCTCAAATACAAGGCGGATGTCAAAGACCTTGTCAAGGGATCCACCCTCCGTATTGTCGAGCCTGCGTAAGTTTCCGGAGCGGAGAGTCCCAGGAATGAGAACCGTGCTTTATCCCGGCAGTTTCGATCCGGTCACGAACGGGCATCTTGACGTTGCCCGCCGCGCGAGCAGGATTTTTGACAAGGTTTTGATCGCGGTGGCCGAGAACGCGGAGAAAAATCCCCTTTTCACGTTTGACGAGCGGATGCAGCTGCTTGAACTGGCATGCAAGGGAATTGACAATATTGAAATCGTGACCTTCCGCGGCCTGCTGGTCGATGCGGTTCCCGCATTCAAAGCCTGCGCTGTCCTGCGGGGCATCCGGGCAGTTTCCGATTTCGAATATGAGTTTCAGATGGCGCTGATGAACAGGGAGCTGAACAATCAGTGCGAGACTCTTTTCATGATGCCGAGTCCGGAATATTCCTACGTGAGTTCGCGCCTTATCAAGGAGATCGCCAAATGTTCCGGCGATATTTCTCCGTTTGTGCCGGAGATTGTGCGTCAGGCGATCCGGGACAAGTTCGCTTCCAGAAAGGGGATGTGACATGATCCGTGTCAACACTGCGCGCATTGCGCCGGAAGGCGAGCGCATCGAGGGCGAGGAGGATTCCTCCATTCTGGAACTGGAATCCGTGCCCGGAGCGCCAATCTTCAGCTGCGGACCGGTCCGCTATGACCTGAATGCATCAATGGTCGGGCGCGATCTGCTTGTCACAGGTTCGGCTTTTGTCGAGTTCGAAACCGAATGTGTGAGCTGTCTTGCGAAAATGAAGGTCCGCATCGGCGATCCGGACATCTGCATTCATGTCGAAAACGTGCCCGAGGAGGAGGTCGATCTGACTCCTGAAATCAGAGAGGACATTCTGCTTGCCATGCCCGTCCGCTTCAAGTGTTCGGAGAAGTGCCGAGGACTCTGTCCCGGATGCGGGGCAAATCTGAATGTGGAAAAATGCCGCTGCGGCGCGAAACGGAAAAAACGCGGAGAGAACCCGGAAAATGACGCATGGCGCGCGCTGGACAGCCTGAAATTTTAAGTTTCCTCTTGCGGAAGGAGTTTCCGGTTCTGGGAATCAGCCGCTGCATTCGTCCACGATGTCGCGGAATTCCTCCGGGGAAATGTCGTTCAGCGATTTCCCGCGCGACGACAGTTTTTCATTGATTTTGATGGCGGTTTCCGTCATGCGTTCGTGCGTTTCCTCCGAACCTCCGACCAGCACGAAATTTTCCCCCCTGGTGATGCGTTTGTGACCGTCCCTGTTATCCAGGCCGAGTCCGAGCATGGCCGATCTGTGTTCCGGTGTGTTGGGTGTCATGGCTGTGTTCCTTCCTGCATCAGGGCTCCGGATGTCAGATATACCTCCCGGGCGAAACCTTCGAATTTCAGAAGGGTGCCGCGGAAGGTGATTCTTTCGCCGTTCAAGGCGCGAAGTGTCTGCAGCTCGCTTTTCGGGAAGCAGACGATCCCTTTCACTTTTGCCTTCATGGAGTAGGCTCCCTGGCGGATTTCCAGCAGTTCCAGCGTGGCTTTCACTCCGCCCTGACTGCCGAATGCAAAATCCATGCCGAACTCATATTCTCCTTTCAGAAGACCGTCCCAGACGACTTCCTTTCCCCGGACAAGCTCAAACAGTTCCTTCTCCCGGGTCCCGACGAACGTTGAAGCGAAAAGCGCGGGAAGGAGCGCCTCTTTTTTCAGGAGTTCATTGTCGGACGTCTCGTCGGGATTCCGTGAGTGTGCGGGAGCGGGGGGGGAAAGAGCATCCTCCGGCTCCGCCTTGATAGCCTCCGGCTCCGCCTTGATAGCCTCCGGCTCCGCCTTGATAGCCTTCGGCTCCGCCTTGATAGCCTCAGGATTCCGGATATCGTTTGAATGCGCTGCTGCGGAGGGGGGTGTGGGAAGCGGTTCCGTGTCGCAGCCGAAGATGCGTGCGAACATCAGCGCGGTATTGATGCGGGCGCAGAGCTTTTCGGGGTTTCCCTCGATGCCGTTGTAGGTCACAGCGAGGGAGTTGTCATCGATCTTGACATTTTCATAGAGGCGCAGACAACGCAGAAGGGCATCCCTGCGTTCTTTCGTCAGAAATCGGTTCAGAGCTTTTTCCTCATAGGCGGAAACGGCGCTGTTCACCAGATCATCCGGGAGAAGGTTCAGGATTTTGTCCAGGCGTTTCCGACCGCTGAACTGGCGGTTCAGCATGGTTACGGCTTCGTCGCGCATGGCGAGAAAACCGATGTCGATGTTTTTCGGAAACGTGATCCGGTAGATGGTCTTGTCCGGATCGTGTTCGGTGAAGACGCTGATTTCAAATCCTTCGATGCGCCCCGCGATGGAAGGCGTGTCGTATACGGTTGAGGGGCGGACGAAAGAAAGCCCGAGATCGCCCGCGGCTTTCATCCATGCTTCATTCCGGGCGGAGGCGTTGAACGCCTTCCCGATGCTGTCGAGAAGGCCGCCGCCGGACGTTTTTTCCCGGGGCTGGAGTTTTTTTGCCGATCTGGCGATCTTCCCGAGGACATTCAGAATGACAATGAAGAAAATCAGAATGAAAATCAGATGCAGCATGAGATTCTCTCCTTCTCTTTCCCCTCGCTCCGGATATCCGGATCAGCGTTTGAACGAAGCTTCGAATGCGAGCACGGTATTGCGCATCAGCATGGCGATGGTCATCGGTCCGACGCCGCCGGGGACGGGTGTGATCTTCGAAGCTTTCGGGGCGACCTCGTCGAATGCGACGTCTCCGACGAGCCGGTAGCCTTTCGGCGCATCCGGCGCTTCGACGCGGTTGATGCCGACGTCGATTACGACGACCCCTTTCTTCACCATGTCGCCGCGCAGAAATTCCGGCTTTCCGATTGCGGCGACAATGATATCGGCTTTTTTCGTGAAGTCCGCGAGATTTTTCGTGCGGGAATGACACATGGTCACCGTGGCGTCCACGCCTTTTGCCGAGAGCAGCGCCATCATCGGTTTCCCGACGATGTTGGAACGGCCGAGGACGACCGCGTTTTTCCCGGCGGTTTCAATGCCGGAACGCTGAAGAAGCTGCAGCACTCCGCTAGGCGTGCATGGCAGGAATCCGGTCAGATCGCCGAGGAGCATTCTTCCCACGTTCTGCGGATGGAAGCAGTCCACGTCCTTGTCCGGGGCTACAGCCTTTACAACCTCCGCTTCGTCGATCTGCGGGGGCGGCGGGGACTGCACGAGAATGCCGTGGATCGTCGGGTTGCAGTTGAGCTTGTGGATCACATCAAGGAGTTCCGGTTGGGAGGTCTCTTTCGGCAGCACGATTTTTTCCGAATAGATGCCGAGTTCCGCGCATTTTTTCACTTTCGTGTTCACGTAGACCTTGGAGGCGGGATTGTCTCCGACGAGGATGACCGCCAGTCCCGGCGTCGCTCCGTACTGTTTTCCGATGTCTGCAACTCTGGTGGCCGTTTCGCGGTTGACGGCGTCCGCAATCGCTTTCCCGTCGATCAGATTGGAGGATTCCGGCTGAATTGTTTTCATGATACTGTTTCCTCCCTGTCACTTTTTCTGAAGAGAATCGATTTTCGCATCCAGGCTTCTGAGATCGCCGCTGAGCAGCGTCATTTCGCGTTTGGAGTCCAGTTCCAGCGCGAGTTCGCGGTAAAGCGCCGTGATCTGCGCATGAATCCGTTTCAGCTTGGGATCCTTCCGGATGAGTTCCATGCGCGTCCGGTGCATTTTGAGAATCAGCTCCCGACGTTCCTTGAGCAGTGTCTCCGCGGCTGCCCGGTCGGCGAAGAGCGACGGATCAAGTTCTTTCCTGTTGAGCTGCGGCTGCGGTCCGGCTGCTGCCTCCGGCGCGGCGGAAAGCAGCAGCGGAAACGCTGCGCAGAGCGAACACAATAGCAGTTTCTGATACATGGACGGGCACCTTTTCTTGAATCCTGTTTTTTTGACAGGTAAATATACGTTTTCGGATTCCAGATTGCAAGAGAAATGCGAATAATCCGCACAACTATTCAAAAAATCATTTTAAGATTTTCATTTCCGGAGTATATTATCCTCCGTTGTCCCTGACAAAACAATAAAATGCAAAGGAGTGAAATCATGAGTGTTCCTCTGAAAATCGACCTGAAAGGCAAAGTCGCTGTTGTGACGGGCGGCGGCGGCATTCTCTGCAGTTCCATGGCCGCGGCGCTCGCCGAGTGCGGCGCGAAAGTCGCGATTCTTGATCTGCGCCTTGAAAACGCGCAGAAAGTCGCCGAGGCGATCCGGAAAAGCGGCGGAGAGGCCATGGGCATTGCCGCGAATGTGCTTGAAAAGGAAAGTCTTCTCGCGGCCTGCCAGACCGTGAAGGACGCCTACGGCCCCTGCGACATTCTGGTCAACGGTGCGGGCGGAAACCATCCGAAGGGAACGACCTCGAGCGAATTTGCGACAAAAGCGGACGCCGAGGGCGCATCGGAGGGAAAAATCTCCTTTTTCGATCTTGATCCGGCGGGGGTCGGTTTCGTCTTCAATCTGAACTTCATCGGGACGCTGCTTCCGACGCAGGTGTTTGCCCGCGACATGGCGCTCAAGGGGCACGGCGTCATCATCAACATCTCCTCGATGAACGCGTTCCGCCCGCTGACCAAGATTCCGGCATACAGCGGCGCCAAGGCGGCGGTCAGCAATTTCACACAGTGGCTTGCCACGCACATGTCCAGGGTCGGCATCCGCGTCAATGCGATTGCTCCCGGATTCTTCCTGACGGACCAGAACCGCACGCTGCTTACCAACTCCGACGGTTCGCTGACCGCGCGCGGCAACACGATTCTTGCGCACACCCCGATGGGACGCTTCGGAACGCCCGAAGACCTTCTCGGAACGCTCCTCTGGCTTGTGGACGATCAGGCTGCTGGCTTTGTCAACGGCGCGGTCATCCCCGTGGACGGCGGTTTCGCAGCATTTTCCGGAGTCTGATTCGATGTCCTTCATCGCCCTGATCGATTACGGAATGGGAAACCTGATGAGCGTTTCCAAAGCTCTGGAGGCTGCCGGGGGGAAGATCCGGATTGTGGAGAAGCCCGCCGAGGCCGAAGGGGCGTCCGGGGTGGTTCTGCCCGGCGTCGGCAATTTCGGCGACGGCATGGAGCACTTGAACCGAAGCGGTTTCGTGCCGTTTCTCAAGGAGACCGTGCGTGCGGATGTGCCGCTTCTGGGCATTTGCCTCGGCATGCAGATGCTGCTCGACTCCAGCGAGGAGGCGCCCGGCGTGCCGGGTCTTTCCATTTTTCCCGGACGTGTTCTGCGGTTTCCCGAGCGCGGCTGGAAGATTCCCCAGATCGGCTGGAATTCCATTTCATTCGATCCGGGCAATCCGTTTCTGAAGGACTTGAAACAGGACTCCTTCTTCTATTTTGTCCACTCGTATTATGCTCTTCCGGACGATCCCTCCGTGACTGCCGCAAGATGCACGTATATGATTGAATTTGCGGCCGCCCTTTCGAAGGGCAGGATCTTTGCCGCCCAGTTCCATCCCGAGAAAAGTCAGGAGTGCGGGCTGGCCATACTCAGAAATTTTGTAACGATCTGCGGAAAGGATGGTTCGGAACCATGCTGATCATACCGGCTATCGATATGCGCAACGGGCGCTGCGTCCGCCTGTTCCAGGGCGACTACGCCAGAGAGACCGTCTACGGGGACAATCCCGCGGAACAGGCCGTCAAATGGCGGAACGACGGCGCGAAAATCATTCACCTTGTCGACCTCGACGGCGCGCGGGCGGGGCATCCGGTCAATCTGGAGGCCGTCCGGAACATCTGCGCAAGTGTCGACATCCCCTGTGAGATCGGCGGAGGAATCCGGACCGAGCAGGATGCCGAACTCCTGTTCAAGGCGGGGGTTTCCCGCGTGATTCTCGGCACAGTCGCCTGCGAAAATCCGGAGCTTGCCGGACGTTTTGTCAAAACATTCGGCCCCGAAAAGGTCGTGGTCGGCATTGACGCGCGCAACGGCAGGGTTGCGGTTCGCGGCTGGCTGGAGACCAGCGGGATCGAAGCGGGGGCCCTTGCCGTGAAAATGGCGGAGTGCGGCGTCTCGCGGATCATTTTCACGGACATCGCCACGGACGGCGCGTTCACCGGCCCGAGCCTGAAACCGACCGGAGCGCTCTGCCGTCTGGTTCCCTCCTGCCGGATCATCGCCTCCGGCGGAGTGTCCTGCGCGGAGGACGCGGCGAAACTCGCCGCGCTGAAACTGCCGAATCTGGAGGGCGTGATCGTCGGAAAGGCGCTTTACGATGCCAGAACCACCTACCGGGAACTTGCGGAAGCCGCCGCGCGCGGGTAAGGAATGACGATGTTCACTTCAGAAAATATCACGACCCCTTTTACGGAAAACTCCTATGACACGCCGGAGAATTTCCCGCGCAGTGTCTGGGAATATCTGACGCTCGGCACGCGCGCCTCGTTCTATCTGCGCAACTTCTACGTGTTCTATGATTCCGGAAAATCCTGCCGCGCAAATGACTTCAGCGGGCAGAAGCAGGCTGACAACTCTGTGAAGAACTTCCGGATCGTCGAAAGCTGCGGCGGAAAGATCCATCTGCGCGGGCTGGACAATCTCTCGCGTTTCCCCGGCCCCGCGATCATCATCGGCAATCATATGAGTCTGCTGGAAACCGCGCTGATGCATGCGTTCATCCGGCCGCGCCGCGAATTCTGCTTTGTCATCAAGCGTTCGCTTCTCGACATCCCGTATTTCGGCGACATCATGCGCTATCTCGGATGCATTCCCGTGGACCGCGCCAATCCGCGCGACGATTTCCGGACTGTCATGGAGGAGGGAAAGAAGCGCGCGGCAGAGGGGAAGACCATCGTGATTTTTCCGCAGGCTACACGCTCGGAGGTTTTTGACCCGGCGCAGTTCAACACGATCGGTGTCAAGCTTGCCAGGCATGCGGGCGTTCCCGTCATTCCGATGGCGCTCCGGACGGATTTCCTTGCGAACGGGCGTCTCGTCAAGGATCTGGGACCGATCCGGCGGCGTAATCCGGTCTATTTCGAATTCGGCGAGCCGATTATGGAAATTTCCCCGTCCGGCAAGGCGGAACATGCGCATATCGTTGAATTCATCCGCGGCCGGGTGAGCGCGTGGGGAGGAAAAGTGGCGGAACCGCATGGCGGATCGGCTGTGAAGGAAACTGCTTTATGAATGAAGTCATTGTGGAGCTGGAGGAGCGTTCCTATCCGATTTTTGTCGGAAACGGACTGCTGAAGACGATTGACGGACTGATCGGGGAACATCTCGCCGGCCGTTCCGTCTGCATAGTCACGGATTCCAATCTGAAGGAACGCTTTCTTCCCGATGTCGAGCGGAGTCTTTCAAGATGCGCGCGCGCTGTTCACCGCTGCGTGTTTCCGGCGGGAGAGGCTTCCAAGCGTCTTTCCACGATTGAGGCAATCTGCCGGGAAGCGGTGCGCGCCGGGCTTGACCGCAACTCCGTTTTCGTCGCGCTCGGCGGCGGCGTCTGCGGCGACATGACCGGCTTTGCCGCATCCGTCTACATGCGCGGCACGCGTTTCATTCAGATTCCGACGTCGCTTCTGGCGATGGTGGATTCCTCCGTCGGCGGAAAAACCGGTGTGGATCTCCCCGAGGGCAAAAATCTCGTCGGCGCCTTTTTTCAGCCGGAGGCGGTCGTGATCGACACCGCGTTTCTGGAAACCCTGCCGAAGCGCGAACTCTCCTGCGGATATGCCGAGCTCATCAAGACGGCGGTCATTCTGGACGAAACGCTGTTCGCTTTTCTTGAGGCGGATGCCGGAGCCCTGCTGCCCCATCCGGCTCCGGCACAGACGATCGAGGCCGTTTCCCGCTGCTGCACTCTGAAGGCGGGGGTTGTGGCCGCCGATGAAAAGGAGTCCTCGCAGCGCGCCATCCTGAATTACGGACACACGTTCGGGCATGCGATTGAAGCCGTGACCGGATACACGAAAGTGGAACACGGCGAAGCGGTTGCAATCGGGATGTCCGTTGCGGCGCGTCTTGCTGTTTCCCTCGGGTTCATTTCCCGGGAGACGGCGGAGCGGCAGGATGCCCTGCTGCGGGCGTTCGCGCTGCCCGTCACCGTGCCGGAGGGGTGTTCTGCGGAAGCCGTTCTTCAGGCGATGGGGGCGGACAAGAAGAACAGCAACGGGAAATTGAAACTGATTCTTCCGGAACGGATCGGGAAGGCGGGCATCCATACGGATGTTCCGCGTGAGATGATTCTGAATGCGATCCGGGAGCGGAGCGCGCAATGACGGAACGCGAGGCCTATATCATCCTGAACATGCTCAGCGGAATCGGACCCGCGCGGGTGGCGACGCTTCTGGCGCTCTGCGGAACGCCGCGGGAGATTTTCGCCTGTCCCGAACATGCGCTGGCGGCGATTCAGGGAATCGGACCCGTGCTTGCGGAGAAGATCGCTCACTGGGACCGTTATGTCGATCTGAGACGCGAACTGGAACTTGCCGAACGCGGCGGAGTCCGGATTGTCACACGGGGCGAGGAGGCGTATCCGGAACTGCTCTCCACGATTCATGACGCGCCGCTCTGTCTCTACGTGCGCGGCGAGATTCCGGATTCGATTTCCAGCCGCTCCCTTGCCGTGGTCGGCACGCGCAACATGACGCAGTACGGACAGCGGATGGCGCAGCACCTTTCCGAAGCGGCCGCGTTTGCCGGATTCACGATCGTCTCCGGGCTTGCCTACGGGGTGGACGCGGTCGCCCACCGCGCCGCCCTGAATGCCGGCGGACTTTCCGTAAGCGTGCTCGGCGGCGGACTCGCGCGGATCCAGCCGCAGGAGCATGTGCCGCTGGCACGCGAGATCGCGCAGCACGGCGCGGTCATCAGCGAATACCCGATGGAGTTTTCCCCGACGCGCCACTCGTTTCCGATGCGCAACCGGATCATCTCCGGCATCTCCCGGGCGACACTTGTCGTCGAGGCGGGCCTGAACAGCGGTTCGCTGATTACCGCGTCCTTCGCCTGCGAACAGGGCCGCACGCTTTTCGCCGTTCCGGGGCAGGCGGACAATCCGCAGGCGGCGGGATGCAACAAGCTGATCCGGCAGAACGCGATTCTCGTGGAGAATTTCGACCATATTCTCGAAGAGTTCGATTTCCTGCCCGGTTTCTCTCGGGGCAGGAACACGCTGCGCGAGGAGAGCGCAGCCGAACAGTTCTTCGAGGAACAGGCGGATGCCTCGCTTTCGACGGAAGGCGCGAAGATTGCGGATTTTCTGGCGAAGGGAGACGCCTCGGTCGATGACATCTCGGCGGCGACGGGAATTCCCGCCTCCGAGGTCATGGCGTCGCTGATCGGGCTGGAGCTTCTGCGCAAAGTCCGCAAGGAAGGTTCCCTCTATCACAGACTGCGCTGACTTTTCCGCAAGGCATGTTATTAGGAGCGAGGATTGTTTCCCGCGATGGTTCCGGCTCCGTCATTTGTCCGCGAGCAGAATCCGGACGCCGTACGGCGGAACATGCGCGGAAACGGCATGATCCGTGACACACAGGTTTTTTCCCTGAAGCGGAGAAGACCGTTCCATTTTTTCCTGTGGAGTTGAAAAGCGCGAACTGTCAGCCTGATTTTTTTAAAATAAATTACCGCGATGCAAGCATGCGCGGTATTAGGGATTTCGCCTCCGGCGACCAGCTTGCGCAGCTGGACCGCGGCAGGACTGAGAGTCCTGCACGAAGCAATTTTTGGCGATGCAGAGCATCGCGGTATTAACCTAAATTTTTTTGAATAAAAAAAGCTTTTTTTTTCGTTCGGGGCTTGACATTTTATAAAAATTTCCTATAATTCGCTACTATACGGGGTCCTGCACAAAAAAGGAGAAGTGAAAATGGTAATAATTTGCCCTTACTGCGACATCGAGATTAATGAAAAACTCGTGGAAGCCGAGGACGGCTGCTGCCCCGAGTGCGGAACCCTCATTACTGCCGGTTCCGTGGTCGATGACGAGGAATCCGACGACATCTACGAGGACGAATTCGGTGATGACGATCTGGGGGACGAATTCGGCGATGATGAATTCGACGATCTGGATTTTGACGACGAAGAATTCGAGGAATCCGACAAGAAATATAAATGACTCTTTTCCCGGTTGAGATATCCTGAGGCCGGATCGGATACGATCCGGCTTTTTTTTATCCGGACGTTTTTCCGGGAGGAACCTCCGCATTTCCCGGCGGTGCCTTCAGGCTGTCCCTGTCCGGAGTCGTTCCAGTGCACGGCGGATATCCTGCAGGAGAGCCAGTGCTGTTTCGGCGTCTTCCGTGCGCGGGGAGAAGGTCCCGTATTCCAGTTTGTAGAACACAAGGAAAATGCGGGAAGTTTTCTCCGCAAGATCCGGATCCGCATTTTTCAGCGAACTGGCGTAATCCAGCAGTTCCATATTGCGTTTGCGCTGGAATCCGGATAGTTCCAGGGCGAGTCGGAGCGCAAAGTAAACCGCCCGGATTGCTCTCCCCGGATCATTCCGCATTTCTTCCCCGGCCGTTTTGATGAACTGCTCCATCTTTTTTCGTTTCCAGCAGTTTGCCGCAAGCTTTGCCGCGCGACGGCAGATGGAGCCGGAAGTAAGAATGATGATGAGGAACATCAGGAGAACAATCCAGGAACGGCGGATGCAGAGCAAGAGTTCCGTGATCGTTCCGTGAAGCTCATTGAGCTTCCGTTCCAGACGGAACAGAAATCCCTCCTTGTTTTTCCGGTCAAAATGTTTTTTCGCCCTGGTATAGTTCTTCGTGATATTCTCCTGAATTGCCTCCTGGGCAATGGCAGTTCTGATCAGGGCTTTTTCAAGCGCGGAGGCGTCCTCCTCCTTCCGCGTCTCCCGGATGATGTCGGAACGGATGTGCTCAAGCGTCTGTTTCGTGATTTCCGGCGGCGTGATGCGCCATTCGTCCCCGAAGGGATCGCGCAGAGAGCCGAATCCGGCAGGACGCGTTTCCGAGCGGATCTGCTGCGGCGGAGTGGCGTCGAATGTGAGCCAGCCGATTCTGTCGATGTAAATCTGTGTCCATGCATGTGCATGATATTCATGAACTTCGAATTGTTTTGTCAGAGTGTTGTAGTTGCCCGGAGAAAAGCCGGTGGCGACGCGTGCCGGCAGTCCGGCGAAGCGCGCCAGAACAGTAAGGGCGGATGCGAAATACTCGCAATGTCCCGCCTTGAGTGTGAAAAGGAAATAATCCACAGATTCTTTTCCGGGGGGCGTTTTCTGCGCGTAAAGAAGATATTTGAAGTTGTTTCTCAGGTAATCGCGCAGCGCGACCGCCTTGTCATAAGGACTTTCGAGTTTTTCCGTCAGTTTTTCCGCCAGTTCTCCGACTCTGGCGGGGATTTTCCGCTTCGGAAGTTGCAGATAGCAGGATTTCGGCACGCTTTCCGGCCAATAGGGGTCGCGCGGAATGCGCCTTCTTTGCCGAGCGGAATTTTTCCGACGGGGGGACTTTGTCGCGGAAGATGTCTGTTTCAGGCGTTTTTCCGCATTTTTCCCCGCCTCTTTCCCGGTGGCTGCCGGCAGGATAGGGGAGGAGGAAGGCAGTGGGCGTTCCTTTTCTTCCGTTTGCGGTTTCCGGCTTTTCCGCGGCGGGATGCGGTTTCCTTTCCTGGCGGGAAGGGTCTGCGGTTTTCGGAGTGACAGATACAGATCGGGATTCTCCCGTTTCTGCGGAAACACGATGGCGGAATTGACTGTGTAAGAGAACGGAGTGGCCGGATATTCTTTTCCGAAAAGTTCAGCGCTGAAATAATTGGTATTGATCCTGACCTGCAGGAGTCCCGCGTTCTGAGACTGGTAGGAGAGCGGCGCAAAGGCCGCATAGAGTTTCGGCGAAATCCATTTGACAATGGTGTAATTCTGGCTGACCTGATGGAAAAGGGACATTTCATTTCCGGTCCGGAGTCTGGTTCTTTTCTGGCGAGGGGAGGTTGTCCATTTGTCTCCGTCATACATATCGTAGAGCTGTGCCAGATGATAAAGTTTCAGCGGCGTTTTGACATAGAAAAGCAGATCTTTCCCCTGCGAAGCGGATTCACCGTCCCCTTCGGCATTGGCCTGTGCTTTCCGGCTCCTGACTTTGAGCGGGGTTCCCCGGGAAGCCAGTGAGTCTGGCTTGTTGTCCCGGACGATAAGCTTTCCTGCGGGAGAGCGTTTGACTTTGTCGCCGTACAGCCAGAGGTGAACTTCGGGAGGAAGAGCCGAATCCCTTTCGGTCAGGAACGATACTTCGAAGATTCCGGGGACGTCATTGTCCGTCAGAGGCATGATCCCGAAAAGATACCAGAAGATGCACACGCCGGACAGCAGGTTTATGAGGTAATACGGCCAGCTCCGGAGGAGAGAGAAACGATGTTTTCCCGCGACCGGTCTGCCGTTTGCCAGGGCCTCCGGCCGGTTTGCATAGAGAAGCAGAAGAAAAAGAATGAAGTAAGGTGTCAGGAGCCAGAGATAAAGCATGCGCGGAATCAGCGCACCGTAGATGAACAGGAAAAGACTGATGAAAAGCACATAATGCAGATCGCGGCGCTGTCCCTTCATCAGAAAAATCAGAGAGGCTGCGGCGAGCGATTCCAGCATGGCCTTGTCCGGCATGACGCCGTTTTTCATCCGGTAGAGACCCCAGAGGCAGATTCCGCCGAAAAAAATGCAGTTGACTGCGGCTCGGAGCATCGAGGGATAAATGCGGTATGGAAGAAAAACTGCAAGCGAACAGGGGAGCACCGCGGCCAGCAGCCCGATGGTCAGATGCGGATGCCCGTACTGCCATAAGGCTGCGGCGAAGGATATGGCAAGCAGAAGCGCATAGAGAAAATGGAGCGGATGCCGCGCCGGCGCGGCCAGCATGGCCGAACGGTCCACGACAACAATCGTTTTATTCCTCTTCCAGAACATTTTCATCCCTCAGAAGCTGTGCCGGATCCTTCCGATAGGACGCCGCAAGCGGTTTGACATCCCCTTTTTTCAATTCCGGCTGCATCACGGTCATGCGCCGCGGCTCATCCGGTTCGCACGGGGGGAAATGCTCTTTCGGCGCGAAAATCCACCGGACGGAATATCCCTGTGTTTCCATGAGATTCAGCAGATCCGAAAGTTCGCGCGAGGCGGACATCGTAAGAACATAGACCACTGCACCGTCCGGAAAGTTCTCCATCGCGTCCGCCACCAGTTCTTCCACGGGGGTGTCTGACGGCAGGAGATCGGTCAGGATTTCCATGATTCTCAGGCGGATTCCGGCTGCGTCGCCGTTTTCACGCAGGATGCCGCTTTCCCTGGAGGTGGTGAAGAAGGTCAATGCGCAGTATTTCCGGCTCAGGTAGTCTGTGATGGACGCCGCCGTATTGATCAGATATTCGAAATTGCTTTCGATGTCATCATAGCCTGTATTTTTTTCATTGGAATCCAGAAGCAGCATGATCCGGTCAACGGTTGTCGCCTCGAACTCCTTGACCATGATGCATCCCTTGGCGGCTGAGCTTTTCCAGTGAATCGCACGCATCTCGTCTCCTGGATGGTAAGGCCGGACTCCGAAGAAGTCCATGCCGGTCCCTGCATGGCCGAGCGCCCGTCCGTCCTGGTCGTTGCCCGAACGATGGTCATTGCGGAGGTGAAGATGTTCCAGCGGCTGGATTTTCGGCGTGACGGTCACATATGCCGGAATGCTGAATCTGGCGGTTTTCCGGAAGAGCCCGCAGGGATCGCCGCCCGTCAGGAAGATGGAGTTCAGCGTAAAATGGCCTCGCTTCAGCGGGATGACAGGTCTCTCCGTGCGGCAGGAACTTTTCGGCGCGAGCGCGGGAATGACCACATCAAATTTTTTCCCCCGGCAGAATGGAAGTTTCTCCGTGGCGACAAGCGGCATGCGGTAAAGGTAGGTCCGGTTTACCGCCACAAGAGGCAGTTCCATGAGTTCTCCGCAGACTGCGTCCCGGGACCGTCCGCGGGAAATCGTGATCCCATGGAGCGAAAACTGCGCCATCAGAAAGCACGAGAGCGTGACTGCGCCGAGCAGCGACGCAATCATGGCACTGGAGAACCCGACGTTCATAACTGCGCTTCCCGCGGCGGCGAGTGACGCGATTACAAGCAGAATGCCGCTCTTTGTCGGCATCGCAATGATCATCAGGCAGGTTCCTCGTTTTTCAATTTGATGGAGTCCAGGATGGAGTCCAGGACATGATCGACACTTTTCCATTCGTTTCTGCAGCGCAGCTTCAGTCGCAGACGGTGTCCGATGACCTGTTTCAGAAGGGAACGGACATCTTTCGGCGTGACGAAATCCCGCCCGGAGTAAGCCGCGAGACTCTGGCTGCAGCGCATGATTGCCAGCGAGGCGCGCGGACTGCAGCCGTTGGCAAGGGCCGGGTGTTCGCGCGTGGCGTTGGCGATCCGGATGATGTAGTCCTTGATTTGCGGCGAGACTTTCACCTTGCGGACCTGTGCCTGGCAGTAGACCACGTCATTGCTCTTGATGACATAGGAAATACTGTTCAGGGGATGGCCTGAGATCTGCGAGGTGAGAATTTCCATTTCCGCTTCAGGCGCCGGATAACCGATGCTGAGGCGCATCAGGAAACGGTCCAGCTGGGGTTCCGGCAGCGGATAGGTTCCGTGATAATCTTCCGGATTCTGAGTTGCGATCACGAAAAAGGGTTTCGGAAGAACATGCCCTTTCCCGTCAATCGTGATCGAGGATTCCGACATGCATTCGAGCAGACTCGACTGTGTCCGCGGGGTCGTGCGGTTGATTTCATCGGCGAGAATCACGTTGCCGAAAATCGGTCCCGGCAGAAACTTAAAGGTTCCTGTCGCCTCGTCGAAAATATTGGTTCCCGTGATATCGGAAGGCAGCATGTCGGGCGTGAACTGAATCCTCCGGTACTGGGCCTGCACGGATTTCGCCAGCGTCTGTGCAAGCAGGCTTTTTCCGACACCCGGAGCATCCTCGAGCAGCAGATGGCCGTCTGCGAACAGACAGACGATGATATTGCGGATCACCTCAGGTTTTCCCTTGAAGACCTGTGCAATGTTGGCTTCCAGCTGGCGGATGATTTTCTGCAGGGTTTCGATGTTGAAGTTTTCCGCGGTCCACTTGTTTTCGATGTTTTTCCTGGCGAACTCCGGATTGTTCGGATCGTTGAAGACGATCATCACGCCGCCCATCTGAATGATGTCCATGTGCTTGACGAGCTGCATGGTGACAGGCTGGGAATTGACGAATGTGCCGTTCGCGCTGTTCAGGTCCTTGATGAAGAAACCCTCCTCTTCCCGTGAAATCACAGCATGGTGACGCGAAACATTCTGATCTCCGATGACGATGTCGCAATCCGGTTCGCGCCCGATTACGACATTGTTGCGTTCCATCTGGACTTCACGGTTCTGTCCATATCCCTCCTGAATGGTCAGGGTCGGATGGTCTCTGTGTTCGGAAGAAGGCAGTTTGTTCATACAGTGATTTCCTTTGATGGTGCTGCGTGGGAAAGTGATGTATTACAGGAGGTCTTCATCCGTCACAGACGCCTCGTATTCGATTCCGTTCTCATCGAACATCTTGCGCAGGTCGTTCCGGTCGATGGATTTGAACAGCGCTTCCTCCGGCGTGATGATGTCGCGCATGACAATGTCGAGCAGGGATCCGTTGAGCGAACGCATGCCGAGCTTGTATCCGGTCTGGATCACGGAGGGGATCTGGAAGATCTTGTTTTCACGGATGAGGTTGCTGACAGCGGATGTGACGATGAGAATCTCAAGCGCCGCGATACGGCCTCTTCCTTTCCGCTTGCACAGTGTCTGAGCTACGATTCCCTTGAGCGAACCGGAAAGCATCGCGCGGATCTGCTCCTGGCGGTTTGCCGGGAACTGCTGGATGATACGGTCGGCGGTGCTGGCGGCGGTGGTGGTATGCAGCGTCCCGAACACAAGATGTCCGGTTTCCGCCGTTTCGAGTGCGATTTCGACGGTTTCCAGGTCGCGCATTTCTCCGACGAGCACGATGTCCGGGTCTTCACGCAGGGCCGCGCGCAGGGCGGCGGCGAAGCTGTTGGTGTGGCGTCCGATTTCACGGTGGTTGATCAGGCATTTCTTGTTCGGGTGCACGAACTCGACAGGGTCTTCAATTGTGATGATATGGTCTGTGCGGTTCCTGTTGATGTAGTCGACCATCGCGGCGAGCGTCGTCGATTTGCCGGAACCGGTCGGGCCTGTGACCAGCACAAGACCTTTGTTCAGAGTGCAGAGGTCCGCGATGACGGGAGGGAGATTGAGCTGTTCAAAGGTCAGGATGTTTGCGGGAATGAGTCGGGTCACGACGCCGACGCCGTGCAGGTCGCGGAATACGTTGACACGGAAACGGTCCCCGGACGGCAGGGAGTAGGCAAGGTCGGTGTCATTGCATTCTTTGAACTGATCGATATTGCGCTGCGGCATGATTTCGAACGCGAGCGCCTCAATCTCATCACTGGAGAGCGGGGGCGTGTCCGTGAACACCATTTCTCCATCGATTCGGTATGCCACGGGGGTGTCGCTGCTCATATGCATATCGGAGGCTTTCTGCTCGATCAGGAATTCAAGATATACGTCAATGTTCGGCATCGGTTTTCCCTTTCTCCTTGTCTCTGTCCGCAATGGGTATCACAATAGCACGCCAAGTGAGGTTTTCAAATCGAAAAAGGGAACATTTGGAGGTTGTTGATCCGGTTTCCAACCGCATTTCTGAAAATTTTTCTGCCGTTGCCCGGACAACATGATCCCTGTCTGCATGCTGGAATGATTCGGGATTCTGCTTCCGGGAGCGGCGAGTCGCAGAACAGTCTGTGTTTCTGCGGGATCCGGCGCCTTTTTCCTGCCGTCCTTTCATTTTTTCGGGATGTCCCGGATGGAGAGACCGCCATTTTTTCAGAAAAAAAAGCCTTTTGACTTGACAAATCTTTCAGGAATGCTAAATTACGGAGCTGAAACGAATGGTGGTTGTAGCTCAGTTGGTTAGAGCGCCTGGTTGTGGCCCAGGAGGTCGCGGGTTCAAGTCTCGTCATCCACCCCATTACGATTTCTCCGTCCGAGTCAGACCTCTGATTCGGACTTTTTTATTTCTTGCGTAAAACCCCTTGTGTCAAAGGGATTTGCA
>CALXRI010000035.1 GCA_944390795.1 uncultured Victivallales bacterium | reverse complement strand
AGGTAGAGCGAGAGAAGGAAAGGACCTTTCCTCAAAAGGTTTTTCCTTCTCGCATCTGGCTTTTGCATAATCGACTATTTTATTCTGCTTGACAGAATATGATATATTGTTGCATCCTGTTGATTGTCAATTGATTAACCAGGAGAAAAGTGTTACCTGTTTTTTACTGAAAAACAGAATCATTTATTCTCGCACATGACAGTAAAAGATAATGTATTATTATGGAGTTCCTATGAATAAAATTGCATTTGTATTTTTTGTCCTCTTCACTGCATTGAGTATTCACGCTGCAATTCAAATCGAAGTTATTGGAATTTTCCAAGGACATCGGGACAATCGTCAACAATGGGTTGAGGTGAAGAATAATTCAAATTCAACAGTTGATATTGCCGGTTTTTCTTTGCAGTTAGAAAAAGAGGTTCTCTTCCGTTTTTCTCCAAACACAATTTTAAGACCACAGGAGATTATTCGAATTTTCATCGTAGATTCCGCTCCTATGAAAAATGAACTGTATACTGTAAGAAAAAAAGCGCCTGTTTACTGGCAGATTTTATTCTCCCGAGGAAAGCAATGATTTTATTAAACATTATGAAGTGTTCAGAACTTTTGAAAATAATAATGAACGTTGTAATTTATACTCTCGCCTATTGCCGGTATTACATAGAGTGCCTATTATTTTGGAAAGGCTCTATGTAAAAACGCCGGATGGTAATGTCGAAGATGCGATATTGGCAACTAATATTTTTATAAATAGACATGAGGGATATGCTTTAGCTGATTTGACAAAGATAGGTCTGATGCCGCTTACATTTCTAGTAAGAGAAGGAAATGCATTTGTAAACCGCCAGTCGCTTGTCCTGCCAAAGACTTTTACAGTAAATGATTTTCGCCTTGGAAATCTTAAGTTGTTAATATCTTTGGAGCCTGACTATCTTTTAGTGGAACCTCAAGCTGAAGTTGAATTATCTTTATATGTAGATAAAAACTTAACAAACCTGATATGGAGTAAAACCGGTCCTGTAATAACAGGAAGCGGTATCTTGATTTCGGTCGAGGATGCAGAGATACTCAAATCAATTACCTCCGAGCAGATATCTTACAAGATAGTTTTACGTGCAAAAAATTATCAATCAAAACAGATTACAGGTTCTGCTAAGTTTCATATCATGGACAGTGTCAAAGACTGAACAAAAAACAGTCTCCGATATTCTATCAACTGAAAATCGGTAAGGCTCTCTCATGCAGGTAAAATAAGTTTATCATCATATGAAAAAAGATACAGGAAAAACGGTCGGGATATTCACCCTTGAGAGATTACTGAAAGATTGCGCTTATTCCTGCAGGCGCCCGCGGAAGGGAGTCCCGGCAGCAGCACCTTCAAAAGAAGAGAAACTTGCCCGGGTTCAGGAAATAGCCGCCGAAATTCTGAAATTGAAAAAGGATTCGGATGCGGATGTATTTTTTGTCGATGAATCCCACTTTTCAACAGAACCATATGTTGTTCGCGGCTGGTATCGCAGAGACAAAGATTTTTTCCCTCGAGACAAGTCGCAACCGGAAGTTCATCACAAGTTCCGGCGCATACAGACCGCAGACAAAATCTTTTTACTGGAAGAGTGCAGAAAAAAGTGACAGCCTGACCTTCAAAGCCTTTCCGCAGGAAAATGTGCAGAAAATGTGCAGAATTGAGGGAAAAAACCTAAGAAAACATAAGGGGAAACAAGAGAACATCAAGCGCCGGAAATCGTAAAAAACGAGGCTGAAAAGTGGTGGCGGCTACCGGGTTCGAACCAGTGACCTGTGGATTATGATTCCATCGCTCTACCGACTGAGCTAAGCCGCCATGTCAGACATTGTCCGAATGACGTGAGTTACTATATTGCATGTTTTCGGGATTTCAAGTCTGCTTTTCCCTTTTTTTCAGGGAAAAAAGATGTTCCTTCAGCATGGAGAGCGGAAACTACGGATTTTCTCCGTTGAGGGCTTTCCCCAGCTTGACCGCGAGTCCGCGGTAGACGGCTATGATACGGATGAACGCCAGTTTTTCCGCGAGAGTCAGGACAATATAGACGATGCCGACTGCCATCGTGACGAAGTTGTTTCTGACGGTGAAGGCGGCGAGAATGAAAAGCACAAGAAACAGAACGGAGACGGCAATCGCCGACTGTTTCATTCTTCCGCCCAGCGCAAGGTCCCCGCTTCGGCGGAGGGCGCGTTCCTCCTGCGGCGTAAATTTTATTTTTTCCATGGGTGTCTTATTCAAAGTAGGTCGCTCCCGAGTTTGCCGATTCGCAAACCCTGACTTTGGAAACACGGACAGTTTCCGTGTTGATTTTCGCTCCCAGCGTCTGATAGATGTACATGGCGAGATTTTCGCTGGTCGGGTTTTTTGTCCTGAAAGCCTCATGCTCGTTCAGGTGCTTGTGATCGAGTCCGGCGAGAATGGCGTCCAGTTCCTTTTTGAGCACCTTGAAATCCAGCGCGATTCCGATTTCATCCAGCTGCGCCGAACGGATGAAAACCTCCACCGTCCAGTTGTGTCCGTGGAGATTCGAGCAGTCTCCGTTGTAGCCTTTCAGCTGATGCGCCGCGGAGAATTCCCGGCGGATGTCCAGTTCAAACATGATGAGCCTCGCAGAATTTTGGTTGCAAACGCTATTTGGGAATTATGATTTCGTTCCGGACTGGTTCAGGCGCGCCTTCGCCCGTTTGAGCGCGATCCGGAATGCCGCGCTCAGACTTCCCGTGTCCGCCACGCCTTTTTCGGCAATCTCGAATGCCGTGCCGTGATCGACGCTTGTCCGGATCACCGGCAGTCCGAGCGTGGAATTCACGCCGCGGTCAAATGCAAGCATTTTGAACGGGATATGTCCCTGATCGTGATACATCGAAACAATCCCGTCGAAACGTGCCAGCGTGCTCCGGATGAATAATGTGTCGGGAGGGAAGGGCCCTTCCGCGTCGATACCCTCCGCGCGCAGTTGCGCCACGGAAGGCTTTGTGACCAGTTCGTCCTCGGTTCCCATGTTGCCGTTTTCCCCTGCATGCGGGTTGATTGCGGCAACGCCGATTTTCGGATGGGGGATTCCTTCCGCCCGGATCGCGCCGCAGAGCAGACGGGCCGTTTCCACAATCCGTTCCCGGGTGGCGAATTTTGTTACGTCCTTCAGCGGGATATGGGTGGTTACGAAAGCCACGCGCAGAGAATCGGCGGACTGCATCATGGCGAAATCGGCCGTTCCGCAGAGTTCCGCAATCAGTTCGGTGTGACCGGTGAAGGGAATTCCCGCCAGATTGACTGCCGCCTTGTTGACCGGAGCCGTGACAATGGCGTCCAGTCTGCCGGAGAGCGCGTCGAGGGTTGCCGCGCGGACGGCTTCATAGGCCTCCCTGCCGCAGAGCGGCGAGAGCGTCCCGAATGAGAACGCGTCCGCTTTCATGGAACCCGTTGCGCGGACCTTCCACGGGAGCGAATGTCCGGAGAGAAAGCGCTTTGCCGCGTCCTCAAGGACTTCCGGGCAGCCATACAGGATAATCTCCGCCTCATCCTGAAACTCAGGATGCGCGTCAAGCATGCGCACAATAATCTCAGGACCGATTCCCGCAGGATCGCCCATTGTCAATGCGATTGCCGGTTTCTGTTTCATGGGTGGGGCAAACAGAGCACCCGGCCGCCGTCCGGGAAATCGCGGATGGCGCTCCGGGTGTTGCCGGTGTGCTCTTCCGGGGAAAAGGTTATTTGTTCTTGAGAGCGATGTACTGCGCCTTCTTTTCCTCGAGGAGCAGGCCGACCTTGTCCGTATCGATCGGGAAGTAGTTCTTTTCCTTGAGATAGTCGAGGAAGTCAAGCCAGTCCTGATGGTTCCAGGAGGCATTGTGCTTTTTCACAAAGTTCATCGGAATCGGAGACTTTGTGAGCTTCTTGAGGTTGCTTTCAGGCTTGGAAAGTGCTTTTGCCATTTTCTCTACCCCTTTCGGATTTGAGTTGTTGAACAACAGAAGGCTTTTTCCTTGGAATACTTCGGATCGCGCTTTTGACATCATCGTCAAAGTCTCCTGCGCGAATAATTTACATCCTTTTTCATTTTTTTCAAATCAGTCTTATTTTTTTTATGGAAAATACTTGCGCTCCTTTGTTTTTCATGCTAAAATGAATGGTCGGAATCAACATCTTCAAATCGATACTGGAAGAGAACCGCCATGCAGAAGAAACTATACGCTGTGATCGGGTGTCCGGTCTCCCACTCGCTTTCCCCCGTGATGCAAAATGCCGCCTTGCGGGCGCTCGGACTTTCCGCCGAATATATTGCCGTTCTGGTTCAGCGCGGAGAACTCGGAGCATTTGTCCGCGAGGCGGGAAAAAAACTAGCCGGATTCAATATCACCGTTCCGCATAAGAATGCGATTCTTCCTTTTCTGGACGAGATTTCCCATGACGCCGCTCTTGCCGGAAGCGTCAATACCGTAACGGTTACGGATGGACGGCTTTTCGGAACGAGCACCGACGGATACGGGCTTGAGGCCGCGCTCAGGGAATCTTTCTCCTACGAGATCCCCGGCAGTTCCGTGACATTCATCGGCTGCGGCGGCGTGGTCAAGGCGCTCGCTTTCCATTTCGCACTGCACGGAATCCGGAAGATCCGGCTTCTGAACCGGACGCCGGAAACGGCGTTTGCGCTGGCGGAAAGTCTGTGCCGGGAGTTTCCCGCGCTGGACGCCGTCGCGGCTCCGCTTGCCGACGAGAAGCGGATCGAAGCATTTCTGAACGATTCGCGTCTCGCCGTGCAATGCACCAGTCTCGGACTGAAAAAGGATGATCCCTCCCCGATCCGTCCGGAACTTCTGCCGCGCGGCATTTTCTTTTACGACACCATCTACAAGCGCACGAAGCTCTATGACTATGCCGAGAAACACGGCATTCCGGCGGCGAGCGGTCTTACGATGCTTCTGCATCAGGGCGCAAAATCCCTTTCGCTCTGGACCGGGAAGGAGGCTCCCGTCGAGGTCATGCGCAAGGCGCTTTTCGAAGCGGCGGAAATCTGAGAAACGTCCGGTGCCGGGGCATTGCGCTCCGGCGCGGCGCTTTTCCGGATTGCCGGATTGCAAAACCGCGGACTCCGGTGTATAGTATGGGCTTAATGTTTCAAGAATCATTCACATGAGGAGAATGCCATGCCTTCCATGAAAGACATTATCAAGGAATCCTTTCTCAAACATCTGATGCTTTCTCTTGCAAAAAGTCCGGAGCATGCAAGCAATCTCGACCGCTACCAGGCTCTTGCGTTGAGCATCCGCGATCTGATGGTCGAGCGCTGGATCGCCACGAAAGACACTTATGAAGTCAAACAGCCCCGCACGGTTTATTATATCTCCCTGGAGTTTCTGATGGGGCGGACGCTCGGCAACGCGATGATCAACCTTGGAGTTTACGATGCCGCCGTCGAGGCGCTCAAGGAGCTCGGGCTCAAACTTGAACGGCTGCGCGACGAAGAGGTCGACGCGGGACTCGGCAACGGCGGCCTCGGACGGCTTGCCGCCTGTTTTCTTGATTCGATGGCGACAATGGAACTGCCGGCAGGCGGATACGGCATCCGCTATGATTACGGAATTTTCCGCCAGATCATTCAGAACGGCTATCAGGTCGAGGAGCCGGATAACTGGCTCAGCCGCGGCAACCCCTGGGAGATCCGCCGTCCGGAACTTGCGCGCTCCATTCAGTTCGGCGGGCGGGTCGAACCTTATCCGAACGCCCGGAACAAGGACCGCCGCCGCTGGGTCGATACGCAGGAGGTTCTGGCGATGCCGTATGATACGCCGATTCCCGGCTACGGCACGAACACTGTGAACACGCTGCGCCTCTGGTCCGCCGAATCCCAGTACGGGTTCAATCTTTCCAAATTCAATCAGGGCGATTACATCAGCGCGAATCTCGAGGGGGCGATGTCCCAGAACATCACGCGCGTGCTCTATCCGAACGACAACAACTATGAAGGCAAGGAACTCCGGCTCAAGCAGCAGTATTTCCTGGTTTCCGCCTCGCTTCAGGATATCATGGGGCGTCTGCATCTGAACGGCGTCGACATTCATGAATTTGCGAAATACGCGACAATCCAGCTGAACGACACGCATCCCGCGCTTGCGATTCCCGAACTGATGCGTCTCCTGATCGACATTGAAAACTTCGACTGGGACGAAGCATGGCGCATCTGCACGGAAACATTCAATTACACGAATCATACGCTCATGAGCGAGGCGCTCGAAAAATGGCCGGTCGATCTGCTCGGCAGACTTCTGCCGCGCCATCTGGAGATCATCTACGAGATCAATTTCCGCTTCCTGCGCCAGGTTTCCACGCATTACATCGGAGACAACGACCGCCTTACCCGGATGTCTCTCATTCAGGAGACGCCCGAAAAAATGGTGCGGATGGCGTACATGTGCGTTGCCGCCAGCAGAAAGGTCAACGGCGTTGCCGCGCTCCACACGGAGCTGCTCAAGCACGGATTGTTCAAGGATTTCAACGACTTTTTCCCGGACAAGTTCGTGAACGTCACAAACGGGATCACGCCGCGCCGCTGGCTGAAGAAGGCGAACAAGGCGCTGTCCGCGCTCATCACGTCGCGCATCGGCGGCTCCTGGGTGAAGAATCTCGATGAACTCAAACAGCTTGAGGCATTTGCCGGAGATTCCGGATTTCTCTCCGAACTTGCGGCTGTGAAGCGCGCCAACAAGGAGCTTCTCGCCGAGTATCTGCAGGATGTCTGCGGCGTGAAAGTGAACGTCGATTCGATCTTCGATGTGCAGGTCAAGCGTCTGCATGAATACAAGCGTCAGCTTCTGAATGCGCTTCACGCCGTCTCGCTCTATCTTGCGATCAAGGACAATCCGGACCAGGACATCGTGCCGCGCACGATTCTCTTCGGCGCGAAGGCCGCTCCGGGATACTACATGGCGAAGCTGATCATCAAGTTCATCAACGCCGTGGGAGAGGTCATCAACAGCGATCCCGAGGTCGCGGACCGCCTCAAGGTGATTTTCGTCCCGAATTATCGCGTCTCGCTTGCGGAAAAGATCATTCCCGCGGCAGATCTTTCCGAGCAGATCTCCCTTGCCGGAACAGAGGCGTCCGGCACGAGCAATATGAAGTTCGCCCTCAACGGCGCCCTGACGATCGGCACGATGGACGGAGCGAACGTCGAAATTCACGACGCGGTCGGCGCGGACAACATTTTCATCTTCGGCATGAATGTGGACGAGGTCCGGAATCTCCGCAGTTCCGGTTACAATCCCTACGACTACATCAACCGGAGCGAAAAGCTCCGCCGCGTGATCGGACTGATCGAATCGGATTTCTTCTCGCCGGGCGAACACGGAATCTTCAAGCCGATCCTGGACTCCTTCCACAGCGACACCTACATGACCGCCGCGGATTTCGAATCCTACTGCGAAGTGCAGAAATCCGTATCCGAGCTCTACCGCAATCCCCCGGAATGGAATCGCCGCTGCCTGATCAACATCGCCAACATGGGCATGTTTTCCAGCGACCGCTCCATCCAGGATTACGCGACGAAAATCTGGCACGTCAAGCCTGTCAAGGTGGAGCTGGAGGATCCCGTTTCCGCGGGCTCCGACTGTCCCTGTGAAACGCCCCGGCGCAGCAAGGCGAAAAAGAAATGAGGTCTGCTATGGACAACCGCAGAAAAACCATCTATCTGAGCGGTCCGATCATGGATGAGTTTCATGGAGCCGCGCGCGAATGGCGGGAAGCTGCGAAAAAACTGCTTTCCTCTGACTTCCGGCTGCTCGATCCGATGCGCCGCCAGTTTGTGGACCGGCAGGTGGACAGCGCCAACGAGATCGTCGAATTCGATCTGCAGGATGTCCGCGACGCGGATATCATTCTGGTCAATTACAACAAGCCTTCCATCGGAACCTCCATGGAAGTGTTTTACGCCGCCTACTGCAAAGGGAAATTCGTGGTCGCCTTTTCCCCGTTCTCCTTCGAGAACTGCAGTCCGTGGATCGTGAAGTTCTCGACAAAAATCCTGCCGTCCCTCGAGGACGCGTGCACTTACATCAAAAACAACTTCGGCCCGGACTGCGGGGAGTGAAAGGAAGAGGATTCTGACATGAAACTGACCGATGAAATCGTAAAGGCGCTGCAGGGCTGCATCGAAGAGGGTTTTGAATCGGTTTCCGATTTCGCGAAATTCGCGAATGTCAGCGGAAACACGATTTCAAAATATCTCCGGCGGGAAACGGACTCCATCAAGGAGGATACATGGAAAAAAATCCATCCGCTGATCAAGAACTACCTGCCGAAGAAGAAAAGCGACACTCACAAGAAGCCGCTGGAGCTCACTTCCGATGAGAAGATTCTGCTTGACGCGTTCGCCGATCTCGCACCCGATGTTCAGCGGCAGAAACTGATGGAGATCATCGATCTCGCAAAGAAATTCAACCGGAAGAAAGCCGGAAAATAACCCGTCCGCCGAACCGGAGCTTACAGTCTGGAGCCTTCGGAGAGGCCGGACGGCGGCGTATTGCTCCGTTCCGTGCCGGATGAGGCGATGGAAGCGGCATACTGCACGGTATATGCCAGATATTTGTCGCGGATGGCTCTGACATAACGGGAGGAGGCGGAATGCGAAATGGCCCGTTCCCTGTCTCCTCCGCACTGTCTGATCCATCGGCGCACCCGGCCCGGTCCCGCGTTGTACTCTCCCAGAGCGAGCAGAAGCGCGTGAGAACTTCTGCTCCATTTCCGGAAGGCGCGGGCGAAATACCAGGTTCCGATTTCGATATTGACGTAAGGATCGAACACATCGGTGCGGCGAGGTGTTTTCATGCCTCTGGCTTTTGCCCAGTCGCGCACGACGTCCATTTTCACCTGCATGAGTCCGATTTCACCGTCCTTTCCCTGCGCCAGAGGGCGGAAACGGCTCTCATGCCATACCATGGCTTTGATCAGAAGAGGATCCACATTGTGGCGTGCGGCGGTTGCGCCGATAATCGCGTCGAAGCGATTGTCCTCCGGATTTTCCGCGGTCGCGGAAGCGCAGACACAGAGCAGCGCCAGCACGGCGCAGCAGCGCAGTATCCCGCGCGGCCGCATGCGTGCAGCGGCGCTGCCGGACAAGTCCGACAGTCCCATTGTTGATTTCCTTTCTTTCCTTGTTCCTTCGCGGAAGATGCTCCTGCACGCGTTCCTGTGAGCGCCCCGTGTCCGGCCGCTCCGCGTGCAATGCCAGGTCATGACACGGCATTTTTCTTTAAAATAACATGGATGCGGAAAAAAACAAGAAAAGGCGCGGGAAAAAAGGAATTAAATAGCAGGATTCTGAATACGAGGGGATTACATGTTCCGCACAAGCTGCCGTCCCCGCCGGGCTGGGCAGGGCAGGGGGATTCCGCCGGGATGCGCCAGACTGCCTCCGGAGTGCTGCCGCTCAGCTTACGGTTTCTCCGTCCAGAAAACGCATGATATCCTGGAAGGCTTCCCGCTGGACGGCGCGGTCAAGCGAGTAGAAGAAACCGTGTTCGGCATTCCGGCAGATCTTCCATTGCGACGGGATGTTCATCCGATTGTGCTCCCGGACGAATTCCCGTGTCATGGCGGGGGGAAACATATGTTCATTTTCCGCTTCGAGAAAAAGAAGCGGAGGGTTGTCTCCGCGCAGATAGTTTCGCAGTGACAACGCCCGGAAACGGGCCGGATCGCTTTTGTAGCGGCATCCTGCTGCATAGATCTGCATGTCCCCCCAGATTTGCGGGAAGATATCTTCCCATGGTTCGAATGTCACGGGTGTGGATTGCAGAACGCCGCGAAACGGCTTGACCCATTCATTGCGCAGAATGCATGTTTCCCCGCATTCCCCCGGATCGGCGCAGAGGAGGAGCGAGGCGAGATGCGCCCCGGCCGAAGTGCCGAAGACACCGATTTTCAAGGGCCGTTTCCGTTCCTTCAGACAGGTGACGAAACGGTCGTAGGATTCGCGGATGTCCCGCAGCTGGTCGAATGCCGTGACGCCGGGAGCGTCCGCAAAACGGACCGGTCCGGCGAGGCGGTAGTCCGTGGAGGCGCAGAGATAGCCTAGTTCGCTGCAGCGCTCCATGATTGCATGATAGGCGGTTCTCGATCCTGCGCACCAGCCTCCGCCGTGAACGAAAAACAGAGCCGTGTCCCGTGTTGCAGTTTCCGGCAGGAAGAGATCGAAAACGCGTCCGGGCTGCAGCGGCGAGTCCAGATAGAAAGACCGGAATTCATGTTTCATATCAGATTCTCCTTCAGTGGGTGGTTGATGCGCAGTTGATGCCGTTTGTCTCCCGCAGCCGGAACGCGCAGCCGCACACGATGCAGGAAAGCAGGAAGAGCAGGGTGAAGACCGCCAGATACGAGTCCCTGCCGTAGATCTGAGTCTGTCCGCAGATCTGCGGCGGGAACAGATCCATCAGCAGTCCGGCGGCGGTTCCGAGCAGGGCGACCATGATGTAGTTTCCGAAGTTGAGAAAACTCACGGAAACTCCGGTCACGTTTGGCGTGTTGGTCTCCCGCAGCAGGGAGATCGTGACCGGCGAGATGTTTGCCGTAACGGTCAGAATGCAGAAGACGAGGGCGAGCCATGGCGTCCTGAAATCGAAGACGGTGGCAAGGTGCAGTGCAAGAAATGAAATCAGGCATCCAAGCCCCGCAATCCGCACAAAGACCCTGCGGCGGTTTCCAAAGGCCGCGCTGAGAGCGCCGGAGGCAAAACTGGAAAGCGCGGAAATCACTCCAAGCAGGGAGAGAATCCAGGCCGCGCCGGTTTCCCCCATTGCGCAGAAATCCTCCAGGAATTTTTTCCCGATGACCGTCTGGATCAGATAATACAGCCCGAAGCTGCATCCGGAAAACAGAAAGATGTTCCGGTTGTGGCGGCGTTTGAGCAGTTCGAGAAACGGTGCGAAGCTGAACGGGACGCTCTGAATGCGCGGCATTTTCAGCGTGAGCTTGATTCCCGCGAAAACCAGATAGGCCAGAATGGTTGCCGCCGCCGTGATCTCCAGCATCATGCGCCAGCCGACGACCTGCACGCCGGCAATAAACGGGGCGTTCGCCATGATTCCTCCCGCATAGCCGATCAGGATCAGAAGCCCGAGCATGACGGTGAAATTCCGGTTGAACGTGCGGGCGATCTCTTTGACGAGACTCAGGTAAATCGCGCTGGCTCCGAGTCCGGTTGCCGCTCTGCTGAAGTAGAGCATGAAAAGCGTGTCCGACAAGGGGAACGCCACCGATCCCGCACAGAAGAGGAGTGCGCCGCCTGTGATGACGCGGCAGCCGCCGAAGCGGTCGACGAGCAGTCCGATGACGAGCTGATTCAGCGCATAGACGTACATGAACGCGGCACCGAGGTTCGTAATGCCGGAGGCGGAAACCTGGAGGCTTCTTTGCAGTTCGTCGAAAATCGATCCGGGAACGGCGACTCTCTGAACGTTTGCGAAAAAGTAAAGGAACGATCCGCAGAGCAGAAGGAGCCACAGGCGGAACTTTCTGTGTACAGCCGGCATGTTCAAATTCCTGTTCAGACCTCCTGTTTGCGGCGGCAGTCTCCCGTCCGCCGACAGAGCGGCGTGCGGATTTCCTTCCGTGCGTTTGCGCATACTGTAATGCCGTCTTCCGGGAGATTCAAGGCGTGATTCCGCTTTCTTTGCAATTTGCAAACGCCCGGCTGCGATGTATATTGTACGGACAGAATTTCAACTCCGGGAGACGGCGCAATGTGGTTTGCTCTGAAAATCGTGATTTATCTGCTGGCTGCGGGCGGGATTCTCGCCTGGTGCGCCGCGTCATGGCGGAAAAGCCGGAGAACGGTGGAAAAGTATCTGCGTTCGCTTCCCGCGTCCGAAGTGCAGGAACTCGCCGACCGCGCCGGCAACACGTATGAACAGGACGCCTTTCTCTCCCGGAAGTTCGGAAGAGTCTGCACGTCCGCTGTGTTTTATCCGGATCATCCGGACGGGATTCCCTCGTGTTTTCACCGTCTGAACGAGGCGCTTGACGAACCCGTTCCCCGGGATGTGATCTCCCATATCTGCACGGTTTACCGCGCAATGGAGAATGATACGCTCGTCGCCTATACGCTGTCCGTGCGTTTTCAAGGAGGGGATACGGTTCTTGTCGTGTCTGTGAGGGCGCGCCGGGAGAGTCTTTCCGGGACTTATCTTCTGGATCCCGGGAGCGGCGAACTCTCCGCCGACGACTGGGTCCGGAATCCGGTTGTCGCCTTTTCCGGCCCGGATCCTGATCTGATCGCGCGGATCCGTTCTTGAAAAAGTCCGCGGAGAGGTCATATTATTTCGGAGTGAAAAACATCCGAATGGAAAGGATATGCAATGTCACAGGATTTTGTCACGGATTTTCCCGGTGTGCGCAGCGACTGGAACGGTTATGCGCGGTATGATTTCAAACTGGACGGCGTGGACTGCATTCTGGTAAAACCGAATGTGGCGGAGGCTCCCGGGCGTCCCTGGTACCACCGGGCGCGCTTTTTCGGGGCCTTCCCGTTTGCCGATCTGGCGCTGCTGGAACGCGGCTGGAGCGTGACCCATACGGATGTCACGGAGCTTTACGGTTCCCCGGAGGCGGTCCGCCGCCTGAACCGCTTTTACGATTTCATGATCTCCCGGGGGTATCATCGCGGCGCCGTGATCGCCGGATACAGCCGGGGCGGTCTGATTACCTACAACTGGGCGGCAGAATATCCGGAAAAGGTGGCGTGTCTCTATCTGGACAATGCGGTCTGCGACTTCAAAAGCTGGCCCGGCGGCATGGGAAAGGTCCGCCGTTACGAGGAGGAGTGGAAACGCTGCATGAAAGCCTACGGATTCGCCGATGAGCAGGAGGCCCTGGCATACGGAGGCAATCCGCTGGATCATCTGGACGTCATCGCGAAAGCGCGGATCCCCGTGCTCCATGTGACGGCGATGAAAGACACCGTCGTGACCGCGGAGGAAAACGGCGAGATCGCGGTGAAACGCCTGAAGGAACTCGGCGGCATTGTCGAGGTGATCCGCAAGCCTGCCGCCGATCATCATCCGCACTGTCTGGAGAATCCGCAGCCGATCGTCGACTTCGTGGAGCGTTACTGGAACCGCCGCGGATCATGATCCCGTCCGCGCTCCTGCGTTTTTCCGCTTTGTTTTTCAGAGAAACATCCGGGCGCATGCAAGAACCGCGCCCGCAAGGACGGGGATGGTGAAGTTGTCGTCGAGCCGCAGCTGCTTTTCGAACAGTTCCGCCGCCGCTGCGGGAAAGACTCCGATCGCGCCGGCAAGATAAAATACAGGCGGCATGCCGGAGATCAGAAGAAACAGCGCGCACCCCGCATAGCCTGCGATCAGAAACGCAATCACGCCTTCCAGGGATTTCCCGTTGATGATCCGCGTGCGTCCGAACCTGCGGCCGATCAGCGCCGCCGCCGTATCCCCGAGCAGCATGACCGCCATGCCGCATGCCGCGATTTCACGGGGGAACAGCGCCAGCGTGAGGCAGGCGGAGGCGAACACGTAAGGGCCTCCGCTGATGATCCACTGCCCCTTTCCCGGAGCATTCCGCAGCATGCCGCCGAAGAAGCGGTCGTAAAGACGGACCAGCCATGGCGTTCCCGCGGCATAGGCGTGTTCCACCAGCAGATTCAGCAGACAGAGGATCCCGAATGCGAGGCAGAGCGGGAGGCGCGGCAGAAAACACATCGCCGCCGGCATCCAGAGCGAGCTTAAATGGACCAGCTTGCGGCGGAATTCGTCCCGGTAGGGGATAGGGGTTCCATTGCCGCTTGTCATCACAGAAGGTGTCCTTTTTTCATCATGATTCCGGTTTCAGAAGGGATTTCCGCCGCGGCGCATTTCCGCGTGCTCCGTCGGAAGGCCATGTGTCACCGCAGAGCCTTGTCCAGAACGCTGCCGAGATTGCCGAAGTTTTTCGGAGAGGGTTTCGGAAGCGCCTCGTCGCCGACCGCCCTGCGCTGTTCTTCGAACAGTCTGTCCAGCCCGCGTTTCGCCAGATTGAGCATCGCGTCGAGCTCTGCCCGTGTAAAGGGTTTTTCCTCTGCAGTGCCCTGCACTTCGACGATCCGTCCGGATTCGGTCATCACGACGTTCATGTCCACGTCTGCGGAAGAATCCTCCTCGTAACAGAGGTCGAGCAGGCATTCGCCGTTTTTCATGCCGACGCTGACCGCCGCGACATTCTCGCGCATCGGAAAGGTCTGGATCTGTCTGCGTTCCATCAGATTCCGGAAAGCGAGCTGAAGCGCGACCGAGGCTCCGGTAATGGAAGCGCAGCGCGTTCCTCCGTTCGCGTCGATCACGTCGCAGTCGATGTAGATGGTGTTTGCCCCGAGCGCGACCAGGTCGATCACCGACCGGAAGCTGCGTCCGATCAGACGCTGGATCTCCATGGTCCGCCCGCTCTGTTTGCCTTTGGAGGCTTCCCGCTGGTTGCGCTGGTGCGTGGAGGAGGGCAGCAGTCCGTATTCGCATGTGACCCAGCCGCCGGGAACGCCCTGCGCCCGCATCCACGGGGGAACGCCCGGCTCGAACGAGACCGCGCAGATCACTTTGGTTCCCCCGATGTCGATCAGCGCCGAACCGGCCGGATGCGCCAGATAATTCGGGATGATTTTCACTTTGCGGAGCTGGTCGTTCGTGCGGGAATCGGATCGTTTCATGGCATTACCTCTCGTTGGCGGATCGCAAATTCATGGCCCTGAAAAGAAAAGAGCCGCCGACCATAGAATTTCTACAGTACCCGGTCTCCACGTTTATGGCTGCTTGGTTCCCCATCTGACCAGGTTCACGCAATTCCGATACATAGAGTCCACCGTCGGCGGCAGAAAATCAAAAACTGTTATTTTGCTGTCTCTTTTCTGCGAGACCCCTTACTATTAGCACATAAAGTGAAATATTCAAGGAGCAAAGCGATTTCCGCGCGCAAATTTCTGCGGTCGATGATCCGGTCGATCAGGCCTTTTTTCAGGAGAAACTCGGAAGTCTGGAATCCTTCGGGCAGATTCGCCTGTGTCGTGTCCTTGATGACGCGCGGGCCGGCGAATCCGATCAGGGCGTCAGGTTCCGCGACAATCAGATCGCCGAGCGAGGCGAAACTCGCCGTCACCCCCGCCGTGGTCGGATGCGTCATGATGACGATGTAGGGCAGGAGCGCTTCCTGATGGCGTTCGAGCGCGGCGCTGGTCTTGGCCATCTGCATCAGGCTGATCATGCCTTCATACATCCGGGCGCCGCCGCTGGCGGTCACGATGACAAGCGGCAGCCTCTTTGCCGTGGCATACTCGATGAGGCGGGTTATCTTTTCTCCGACGACCGCGCCCATGCTCGCGCCGAGAAAACGGAAATCCATGACGCCGAGGGCATAATGAATGCCGTTGAGTTTTGCGTGTCCGCAGACGACGGCATCGGTCAGTCCGGTTTTCTTCTTGCTGGCCGCGAGCTTGTCCGTGTAGGAGGCGACACCTTCGAATTTCAGCGTGTCGACCGATTCGATGTCCGCGTCGATCTCCTTGAACGTGCCCTCATCCGTGAGCAGCGCGATTCTCTGCTGCGCCGTCATGGGGTAGTGATGGGAGCAGCGCGGGCAGATGTTCAGGTTTTCCTCGCGCGATTTCGTGAAGATGATTTCCTCGCATTTTTTGCATTTCTCCCAGAGCCCTTCGGGGATTTCCTTCTTTTTGAGCGGATCGTCGGTGAGCCCGGCGTGATGCTGCGGCGGAGGCGGCGCCGCTTGTGTTCCGCTTATCGTCGAATACTTCGATTTCCTGAACAGTGCAGCCATGATTGTTTCAATCCCTTTGTCTTCTTGCCAGTACGAGGACGTCAACTTCCGCAGCGCCGGAAGCGAGGAGGGTTTCCGCCGCAGCCGACAGTGTGGAACCGGTTGTCATTACGTCGTCGACGAGTAATATACACCGGTCTTTGCAATTAGTCGAGTCGATTATTGAAAAAGCTTGATGTAAATTTTGAATTCTCTGTTTCCGGTCGAGCCGCGCCTGCTGTTTCGTCCATTTCGTCCGTCTCAGGAGATTCCTGACGGGAATGGCCGTTTCCCGCCCGATCTCATGGCAGAGGAGCGCCGCCTGATTGTAGCCTCGCTGGAGATGGCGGAACCAGTGAAGCGGCGTCGGCACGATCAGGTCCGGACGGATCCGGGCCTGTTCCATGACGCCTGCGGCAAGCCTTCCCAGCGGGCGCGCCAGTTCCGGCATGTTCCGGTATTTGTACTGATAGATCACCTCTTTGGCCATGCCGTCCATTTTGAAGAGCGCCGCTGCGCGTTTCCACGGAAATTTCTTCTCCGCGTGCAGACAGTCCGGGCAGACGTCGAGGATGCCGTAGAGTTCGCCGCCGCAGCCGGGGCAGACCGGATTCCGGATGAACGGGAGGCGCTCCAGACAGTTTTTGCAGAACATGTTCGGGGTTCCGTCAGCGGGCGCGCCGCCGCAGAGCGGACAGTTCAGCGGCACGTAGAAGCCCAGTGTTTTCAGAAATCCCGGAATTGCCTTTTTGAACAACATTCCTGTCCGTCCGCGTTTGAATTTTTACATTTCAACGGCTATATTGCATGCGCATTTTTATTAATGAACAACCATCAGGAGGAAATTGCAATGGCGGAAAGCTTTCTTCAGAACAATTTTGCCGAAAGAATCGGCGGCAACATGTTCGGCAAGGACACGAAGATCTATAAATTCGAAAAAATCAAACGTGCAAAACGCGAGGCCATGGCGAAAAATCCGGGCGTTGAAATCATCGACATGGGGGTCGGCGAACCCGACGACATGGCGTTTCCTTCCGTCGTGAGCAAGCTTTGCGAGGAAGCCGCGAAATGGGAGAACCGCACCTATGCGGACAACGGCATCGCCGAATTCCGCGAAGCGGCCGCGCGCTACATGAAGGCGCTCTACGGCGTGGAACTCGATCCGGAGCGTGAAATCTGCCACGCGATCGGAAGCAAATCCGCGCTCACGCTTCTTCCCGCCTGCTTCATCAATCCCGGCGACATCACGCTGATTACGATTCCCGGCTATCCCGTGCTCGGAACATGGACCGAATACCTCGGCGGAAGCGTGGTCAAGCTGCCGCTGCTGGAGGAGAACGGATTTCTGCCCGATCTCGACGCCGTCACGGAGGAGCAGCGCAAACGCGCGAAGCTTCTTTATCTGAACTATCCGAACAACCCGACCGGCGCGTCGGCCTCTTACGAGTTCTTCGAGAAGGTTGTGAAGTTCGCGAAGGAAAATGAGATCCTCGTCGTCAGCGATGCCGCTTACGCGCCGCTGAACTTTGCCGGAAAGCCTCTGAGCATCTTCGCCGTTCCCGGCGCGAAGGAGGTCGCCGTCGAACTGCACAGCATGTCCAAGGGATTCAACATGACCGGCTGGCGTCTGAGCTGGGTCTGCGGAAACGAACTTGCCGTCAAGGCTTTCGCCAACGTCAAGGACAATGCCGACAGCGGGCAGTTCATGGCGATTCAGAAAGCCGCGATCGCCGCACTGGACGACCAGGCGAACATCACGCCGATGATCAGCGAAAAATACCGCCGCCGTCTGACCAGCATGGTCAACACCCTCAAGGGACTCGGCTTCAATGCCAAGGTTCCCGCAGGCTCCTTCTATCTGTATGTCAAGGCGCCGAAGGCGGCCTCCGACGGAACCGTCTTTGCCACGGGCGAGGACTTCAGCCAGTGGCTCATCCGGAACAAGCTCATCAGCTCCGTGCCGTGGGACGATGCCGGAAACTATGTCCGCTTCAGCGCAACCTTTGTCGCGCGCGGCGGGCGCGAGGCCGAGGAGAAGGTGCTTGCCGAGTTCGCGCGCCGTCTCTCCGATGCGGAATTCACGTTCTGAGTCAACCTCCTTTTCCCCGGAATCGAGGAATGAATCATGAAAAACAGCGAACCCAGCATGGAAAACGGCGCATCCGCCGGTCCCGGACTGCCGGCGATTGCGATTGTCGGCCGCCCGAACGTAGGCAAATCGTCGCTTTTCAACGCGATTCTGCGCAGACGCCAGGCGATTGTGCATTTCGACAGCGGCGTGACGCGCGACCGCATTTCCGCCTCCGGCGTGTTTGAGGGACGCCGTTTCAATCTGATCGACACCGGAGGACTCGCCATGTTCTCCGGGGAAAAGCGCAAGGTCGGCTTCTGGGACCAGTCCATTGAGGCGCAGGTCGAGGCCGCAATCGACTCCGCCGTGACGATTCTGTTCGTCGTGGATGTTCTTGCCGGCGTGAATCCGCTGGATCAGGAGATCGCCCGCCGTCTCCGCGCTTCCGCGAAAAAGGTGATTCTGGTGGCCAACAAGGCGGACAATCAGAAAGCGGAGCATCTCGCCGACGAGTTTCATGAACTGGGCTTTGAGAAGATTCACACGGTCTCCTGTCTGCACCGGATCGGGATCGATTCGCTGATGCGCGACGCGCTCGCCGGGATCGCCGCGAATCCGGAAGACGCGGGGGAGGGGAACAGCGGGGGAGCCCGTCCGCTCCGGATCGCCGTGCTGGGCCGTCCGAACGTCGGGAAATCCTCGCTGGTGAACCGTCTTCTCAATGAGGAACGCGTGATTGTCAGCGAGGTCGCCGGCACGACGCGCGATGCGATCGACATTCCCTTTTCGCTCCGTTGCGGGGATGAAACCGTGAACGCCGTCCTCGTGGATACCGCCGGACTCCGGAAAAAATCCAAAATCGACGAGGCCGTCGAACGCTACAGCATGATGCGTGCGGAGGAGGCTCTGGAGAATGCCGATATCGTCCTTTTCGTGATCGAGGCCACCACGCTGGTCTCCACATCGCAGGACAAGACGATCGCGCGCATGATTCAGGATTCCGGGAAGGGCTGCATCATTGTCGCGAACAAGTCGGACGCCTGCACCGGTGTCAGGCGCAGGGAGCTGATCGACGACCTGCGGGCGTCGCTTCCGAAGATGCTTTACGCGCCGCTGGTTCTGATCTCCGCGAAAAACGGTCACAATCTTTCCGGACTCTTCGAGGCGATCGCCGAGCTGCGCGCCCAGATGTCCGTGAAGGTCTCCACCGCGATGCTCAACCGGGTGCTTTCCGATGCGCAGGAGCGCAATCTTCCGCCGCTTTCCGGAGGGCGTCCGTTCCGGGTGTATTACGGCACCATGACCGGCAGCTGTCCGCCGCGCTTCTCTCTCTTCGTCAACGATCCGGCGCTCTGCGCGGAAAACTACAGGACATATCTGGAGAACTGTCTGCGCCGCGCGTTTCCGTTCCCCGGATTTCCGATCCGCATCTCGCTGCGGGCCCGCCGCCGCGAGGACTTGAACGACATCCTTGCCAGAAAGAAGATGTTCCAGCGGAAACGCGAAGCGGAACGGAAGAGGAGCTTCAAGCCGCCGCGGGAGGAACGCGACGAGGATTTCGAGGATTGACCCCGTTTCATCAGAAAAACCATCCGTGGCATTCCACTGCATCATGCAGAAAAAAAGCCCTGTTCCGGTATTTCGGAACAGGGCTTTTTCATTGCGGATGCCGGAATAAAGCCGTGGGGCATCCAGACCGGGAGGTCAATCCTTTTTCTTCCAGTCGAGCGCGCCGACCGGACAGGCTTCGACGCAGGCTCCGCAATCGGTGCAGTAGGACTGGAGTCCCTGATCAAAGGCGGTTCCGACCTGCGTGTTGAATCCGCGCTTCATCGCGGCGAGCAGATTCCTGTTGACGATTTCCGAACAGGTCTTCACGCAGATGCCGCAGCGGATGCATTTCCTGCGGTCGTGAATGATGTAGGGATGGCGCGTATCGACCGCGGCAAGCGGTTTGGAGCCGGGGAACATGTCGGGTGCGGCGCAGTATTGCTCCGAGAACTTCTTGAGCTTGCACTCGCCTTTCGCCGTGCAGCTGCACTCGATGCAGCGTTCGCCTTCCTTCTCGATCTTTTCCGCCGGAATCGTCGGGAAGAGCTCCTCGAAGGTGGTTCTGCGCTTTTCCATCGGAATGTAGTCGGGTTTGACCCGGTCAGCATCGGAGACTTCACGCAGAAAAACGAGATCGCTCTTTTCCAGCGAGCTCCAGTGACCGCGCGAGACGTTGAAGATGGCGGGAATCTCGTAACTTCTGCCCTCCATCGCGGCGGCGGCGGCGTCCGCCGCGTTGTGTCCTGCCGCGACCGCCTCTACAACCGTCTTCGGCCCCGTCACGCAGTCGCCCGCGGCGAAGACCGCGCCCTCCGCGCAGCGGATGTCCTTGCCGATTACGATGTTGCCGCGCTTGTCCCTGTTCACTTCCTCCGGCGCGACCGTGCGCTGGCCGATGGCGGCGATCACGGTGTCGCAGACAATGTCGAAGTCGGAACCCGGAACGGGCACGGGCGAGCGTCTGCCGGACGCGTCGGGTGCGCCGAGTTCCATCTTCTGGCAGGCGAGCGCAAGTTTCCCGTCGGCGTTTTTCCGGAGCGCGAGCGGAGCGGTCAGGAACTCGAATTTCACGCCTTCCTCCATCGCTTCCAGCACTTCCAGCTGTTCGGCGGGCATTTCCTTCTGGGTTCTGCGGTAGACGACCGTCACATCTCCGCCGAGGCGCAGCGCGGTTCTTGCGCAGTCCATCGCGGTGTTGCCGCCGCCGACCACCACGGTTCTGCCCGGGTTCGCGCAGTTCTTCCAGTTCGCCGAGGCGATTCCCTCAAGCCACTTGATGCCCTGCTGCGCGAGTTCCTCCCCGTCGATCCGCATGGAGCTGGACGCCCACGAGCCGACGGTCACGATCACCGCCTGATACTCTTTCCTGAGCGATTCGATCGTGAAATCCTTTCCGAGCTCCTTGCCGGTTTCGATTTCAATGCCCATTTTCGCGAAGTGCGCGAGTTCCTTTCTCAGCGTCGCCTTCGGGAGACGGAATTCGGGAATGCCGTAGCGGAGCATGCCGCCGGCTTCGGGCATCCGCTCGAAGATCCTGGAGGCGTAGCCGAGCCGCCGCAGATAATAGGCGGCGGAAAGTCCGGCGGGGCCCGCGCCGACGATCGCGACTTTCTGTTCCTTGAGAGGGGGGAGCTCCTCCATGTAGTCCTCGTAGCAAAGATCGGCGGCAAGACGCTTGAAGTCGTTGATCGAAACGGGTTTGGATGTTACGTTCTTCCGGCAGTCCTTCTCGCAGAAACGCGGGCAGACGCGGCCGATCGACATCGGGAGCGGAATGCGCTGCTTGATGATTTCAAGAGCTTTCCTGAAGTTGCCCTGGCGTCCGGCGCGGACGTATTCCTCCACGCTGGCGTGTGCGGGACAGGCGAGCGTGCAGGGGGCCTCGCAGTCGCCGGTGTGCTCGGAGAGCAGCAGCCCCAGCGCGGTTCTGCGCATTTCCCGGACCTCCTCGGAGGAGGCGTCCACATCCTGACCTTCGCTCGGACAAGCGGAGCAGGAGGGCAGGAAACGCCCGGTTTTTCTGTCCTTGACGATGCAGACGAAGCACGCGGTCGTGCGCGAGACCTTGCCGTTGAAGCAGAGGGTCGGAATTTCAATGCCGTTTTTCGTTGCGACGGAGAGAATCGTTTCCCCGGGCGCGGCAGTCACCGCTTTTCCGTCGAGAATGAAATTGATGTCAGCCATTTTGTCGATACACTCCATCGGTTATTTGCTGAGATTGGAAGAGAAGCCGTCGCCCTTTTTTACGCGGGAAATGGCTTTTTTCGGACAGACTTCCATGCAGGTGTTGCAGCGGGTGCATTTTGCGTTGTCCACCTTGAAGTCGTCCCCGATCGCCTGCACCGGACAGGTCTTGATGCAGAGGCGGCATTTGACGCATTTGTCCGGATCGAGCCGGACGTCGGAAAGCGCGGCGCACTGGAAGGTCGGGCAGTAGCCGTCCTTCACATGCGCTTCATATTCGTTGCGGAAGTAGCGGATCGTCGAAAGCGCCGGATTCGGCGCGGTCTGGCCGAGCGCGCAGAGCGAGCCCTTCCGGATCTTGTTGCCGATGTCCACGAGGAAATCGATGTCTTCGGGTTTTCCTTTTCCGGCGGTGATGTTTTCAAGCGTTTCGAACATGCGGGTCGTTCCGACGCGGCAGAAGGTGCATTTTCCGCAGGATTCGCGGTGCGTGAAGTCGAGGAAGTAACGCGCGGTCTCGACCATGCAGCGGTTGTTGCCGATCACGATCAGTCCGCCGGAGCCCATGATCGCGCCGAGTTCCTTGAGAGAGTCGTAGTCGACCTTGACGTCGAACTTGTCGGCGGGAATGCAGCCGCCGGAGGGGCCGCCGGTCTGGACCGCCTTGACGCTGCCCGGCTCCGCGCCGCCGATCTTGTAGACGATGTCGGCAAGGGTGATGCCCATGGGGACTTCCGTGAGTCCGGGATATTTCAGGTCGCCCGCGAGCGCGAAGATTTTCGTCCCCTTGCTCCGTTCCGAACCGAGCGCGGCGAACGCGTCGGGATCGGCGATCACCACGGGAACGTTGGCGAAGGTTTCGACGTTGTTGATCGCGGTCGGATACGTGTTCCAGCCGCTGTCGGTCGGGAAGGGCGGACGGAAGCGGGGCTGTCCGCGCTTGCCTTCGAGCGAGGCGATCATCGCGGTCTCCTCGCCGCAGACGAATGCGCCCGCGCCTTCCTTGATCTGGATGTCAAGGGGTTTTTCACGTCCGGGGAGGCGGTCGTAGCCCTGTTTCTTGAGTTCATTGATTGCAATGTTCAGGTGCTTGATCGCAAGCGGATATTCCGCGCGGCAGTAGATGAAGATCCGCGTCGCGCCGGTGGCATAGGCGCCGATCAGCATTCCCTCCATGACCTGGAACGGGACGCATTCCATCATCGAACGGTCCATGAACGCGCCGGGATCGCCTTCGTCCGCGTTCATGATGAGGATTTTCTCATCGGCTTTCTTCGCGGCGAGGAACGACCATTTGTTGCCGGTCGGGAATCCGGCGCCGCCGCGTCCGCGCAGTCCGGAGCGTTTCATGGCTTCGATCACGCCCTCGGGCTTGAGTTCAAAGGCTTTTTTCAGGGAGGAGAATCCGCCGTTCGCCTTGTATTCCTCGATGTCCTTGGGATCGATGCTGCCGGAAAGACGCGTCACATTGAGCTTTTCCAGCGCGGCGCGTTCGGCGGGCACCTGGAAGCGGCCCGTCTCGGTGAGTCCGAGAATGGCGTTCACGCTTTTTTCGTCGCCCTTGACGGAGGAGTAGAAAATGGAAGTTCCGTCGTTCAGCTCGAGCTCCACCATGGGTTCGGCGTAGCAGTGGCCGATGCATCCGACCTCGACGACCGGAATGCTGCCGGAAAGACGCTGGAAGGCGTCGAGAACTTCCGCCGCTCCTGCGGCGAGTCCGCAGGACGCGGTGCCGACTTTGATTCTCTTGATATCAGGCATGGTGCAATCACTCCTCCATCTTTCTGTAGTCGCTCAATATTTTGAGAAGGCTTTTCCTGTTGAGTTTTCCGTAGACCTTGCCGTTGACGGACATCACGGGGGCGAGACTGCAGCAGCCGAGACAGGCGACGGTTTCAATGGAGAAGATGCCGTCTTCGGTCGTCTGTCCGTCGGAAATTCCCAGCGCGGAGGAGAGCCAGTCCTGGATCAGGATGGAACCCTTGATATGACAGGCGGTTCCGTCGCAGACGCAGATTTTGTATTTCCCGGGCTTCGTGCGTTTGAACTGGGCATAGAATGTCAGGACGCCTTCAATCTCCGCTTCGGCGATGGAAAAGTGTTTGGAAATGGCGCGGATGGCGTCGTCCGAAACGTAGCCTTCGCGCGACTGGACGAGCTGGAGGCCCTTGATGAGGTCCCCCTTCTCAGTGCCGATCTCCGACAGATAGGAAAATTCGTTACCCATAATTGAAATACACCTCCACTGTATTTGTGTATAAAAAATCAAATTTTACTATACCATGCTTTTGTCTCAAAATCAATCTTCCTTCCGGATTTTAGAGGATGTTTTTTCCCGATTGCGGCACTCTCCGGCGGGAACGCTCCGGTGATGCCGGCGGGGGACAATACGGACGGGATTGCATATCAGTGTGAAACACGGTATCGGATAAGGAGCGTGAGAGAATTTTTCCGCTCCTTGCGGGAAAGATGCTCGTTATCCGGCATCGTGCCGGGAGATTTCAGGCGGAGCCGGCGATCTGCAGGAGCGCGTCAGACGGGCATATCTTTCATCAGTTCCGCCAGAACGTCCAGAGAGTTTACAAAGATTCCACCGTCCTTCCGGAACCATTTTTCCGGCTGTTTCCGATCGATGGAGATCCCGTAACGGATTCCCGCCCGGAGCGCAGGGAGCATGTCGTGAGCCGGTTCGTCGCCGACCATCATGACCGTATCGGGATCGAATCCGTGATATTTCAGGATGTCCGGATAATAGGATGGCGCAAATTTTCCCCGCGGGTCCTGATACATGCATCCGGGACAGTATCCGGTCAGAAAGGGACCGTTTTCGAGGTCCGCAAGATTTGCCGGGGACAGTTTGTCCCGGGCATGAACGGTGAATTCGTCGAGGCGGTGTACAGCGCAATCCCTTTTCCCCGGAGCATGTGGAGAAAACGGATGGTGTCCCCGGGAATGCTAATGAACTTTTTCAGGTCCTCCGCCATGACGCTGAAATAGTCGCGCGGCTCAATATCAAGCATCGGCAGAAACTCCGAAAGACACTGCACTTCCATATCGCCGCATGCGCTGATTTTCCGGAAGGCCTCCTCCCCCGGAGCCCCCGTGCCGCTTCATGACCGGATTTTTCAGCGCGGTTTTTACAAAATGCAAAGCATTGCCATGCGCAGAGGAACCGATTCCGGGAAGACAGCTGAAACTTCCGCCCGCTTCCGGGAGGAAAATGCGCCGTGGAATTGCCGGATTCTCATCCGGGGGGACTGCAGACCGTCCGTGTTTTTGCCGCCTGACGCACCCGGATGGGGCGCTGCGCACATGCCGCGGCATATGCGCAGAAGGCGTTTCAGGCAAGGCGGATCCTTTCCGCCCCGCCGTGATTGCGGGATGTCCGAATATGCATTGCCGTCTGATGCGGCAGGAGGGACGCGGCGGCTTTTTCCAGAAGCGAAACCGCCTGAAGATCAAAATCCATCAGATCCGAGATCAGGGGAAATGTACGCTTCTCTTCCTGAGAGAGACAGATGCCCCGGACGGAAAGTGGGATTTCCGTTTCCCTCCGTTCCGGGGGCGTCATATCTCTTCGGCGAAGGCTGCTTCAGGCATTTCTCTCATGCTGCCTGTCTCCCAATCCGTCCTCCTGCGCCGCCTGGTGCAGGTATTGTTCCAGCTTTTCCAGCTTTTCCATGATTTTTTCCTCGGAAAACAGATAAGCGCCGGCTTCCCCGTGCCATCCCTGGCGCCGGTCGTTCCGGAGCAGCGGGAGAGCGGAGAGCGCCACATCCATCTCCTCCCGGATGATCCGGTCCAGCAGAGGTTTTCCGGAGCTTTCCCAGTTTGTCCGCAGCACATAGCTCCGGAAGGCGTGAAGCGTGCTTCTCCAGATTTTTTCGATCAGGACGGCATTGTTGATTTCCAGACGGGCATTTTCCGAGCCGCATTCCCGCAGCGCGTCCTGCAGGGCCGCGGCCGCCTTCTCCCATGCATCGCAGAGACGGGGAAGAGTCAGCAGGATCTGCGCCATGCTGTAAACGTCTTCCCTCCGCGCTCCCGCCTTTTGCCAGTCCGCCGCGTCGGCGAGGGAATCCCCGCGGGGGTGGACATCAAGATGCGAGGGGCCGCAGGGCGCGCTTCCGGCGGGTCCGGGGAAATAGACTTCCGAATAGGCCAGCGCGTAATTGACGGGCGCGTTGTAGATGAATACATTGCTGAACGGGAAATAATGCATGGCCTCTTCAAACATTCCGTATGCTGCTGTTACGCGGCCCGGATTGCAGCCGGGGCCGAAATATTCCCGGACGAATATCTGGAGCGCCTTTTCGGGATCAAGCTGCGCATCGCAGTTCAGAAGATACATGGCCGCGGCGGTGTTGGCGGAAAAGAAGGAACCGAAATTCCAGCATCCCATGAAACCGTCGATTCCGAGCTTCCTGCATGCGTGGATCTTCTGTGCGATATTGGTCAGGAGCGGGAGGCTGACGACGGAGGCCAGCTCATGAGTTGTCCCGAGCTGCAGCTTGACCATTCGTTTCATGCCGCGTTTTCCGGCGTATTCCAGGGTTTTGCTGCAGGCTTCGGAGGGGCCAGCGAAACTCAGACAGTATTCGTCGATCCTGTGCCGCGGATGCATCCAGTAATCCTGGAATCCGCCCCGTTCGAAATCCGTCATGACTGTGACGTCCGGCGGGAGGCGGTCCAGGAACTCCCGCCATGGCGCCTGATATCCCCACATGCTCCAGGACCAGGTCCATACGATGATTTCGATCGTCTGCGACTTTCTGCGGACCCCGTTTCGGAAAGCCAGAAGCTGATCCAGCACGACGTCGGAGGGTTCCCGTTCCGCGCAGCGGGGGCATGTGATGCCCGACAGCTCGTTTTTCCGCTGCCGGTGACTGTAACAATGCGCAGGGAGTTCCGACGCCGTAATGAGCAGGACGCCGCCGATACCGGGCAGCTCTTCACAAGATTTTCCGCCAGACGTTCCAGATAGTTCCGGACCGTTTCCGTGGAGATGCAGAGCGCCCGCGCATCCGGATATTCGCTGCCTCCGATCGAGTTTCCGTATTTTTCCCAGAATTGCTTTTCGCGCAGCGGGACGGCGCGGAGCGGCTGAATGTACAGGAACACCTTGATTCCGTATTTTTCCGCGCGCGCAATCAGGATCCGCAGTTTTTCCCTGTGCTGTTCCACATGGGGGGACAATTCGGGGAAGGGGGCGGCGCATGCAATGTGGTGCAGAATGGCATGAACCCAGATCCCGTTGAATCCGTGATCCCGGATTTCCCGCAGGGTTTCGTCCGTATAAACCTCATGCGCGTGACAGGTTTCGTCATCCAGGTCAGTTTCCGGGAATGCCGCGAAATTGCTGTAAATCGAACGCCAGATCCGGTATTGACAGAACATTTTTCCTCCTTGTTTCAGGTGGTGTTCGTTATTTTGCGCACATTTGTTTCTATCCATATTGATCACAGACGACAAACGTGACTTGGCACAGCCGCAGTCGTTGATCGAACAGAGAACTCCGGAGGAGCCAGTTGGTTGCGCAGGCGGCGCCTTCCGCCTTTTTAGCTTACACCACCTTCGTAGATTTTGCAAGCGCTCATGAACTGGCGAGTTCCTCATTTTGCCGAAACAAGCATGAGGCAAAGGCAAGCCCGGCCGGCGTCATCTCCGAGTATTCCTCCGGAAAGCTGCCGGCGACACGGCCATGACGACGAATCTTTTTCATAATGTATTTTTTCAAGAGACCTTTCTTGAAATGTTCGCAATTTTCCGGAGTTTGTCTTTTTTCTATTTCAACAGTTCCGGTTCCGCCGGAATCAGATCGGGGATGGAAAAGGGCGGGTGTTTCCCCGTTGTCATCCGTCCAGGGAACCGCCGGGGAGGAGAGGATCAGCGTTCAGGTTCCGCGGATGTCGACATCGGTCGTTTTCAACGGCATTCCCGCGCGAAACTCCATCGGACGTACCGGAAGAATCATTTGATCCTGTATCGTCTCCCGAGATTGGCTGCGAAATGACTTTTTCAGGGAATGAATCTGCCTTTCCCTTAATTTTTCGCATCAAAAGATTTGTGATGTCTCTAAAAAAAATGAATTTTTTATTGAAGAATCCCTTGTTTTTTTGAGTTTCCGGTCTATATTCCCTTCCTTGTAATTTGAGAGCACCCGTAGCTCAATTGGATAGAGCGTCTGGCTACGGACCAGAAGGTTGCAGGTTCAAGTCCTACCGGGTGCACCATTCTATTTTATACCTAAGTTCTTTTTAGCAAGCTACTTATGAATGCCGATGCTTGTGAGGTCTTTTTTCTGTGTTTTCCGATTTTTTCCCTTTCTTTTTGAGTGTCAAAACAGCGTGAAGGTCTACCGAACGTCTACCACTTTTTGAATCTAGCTCCAGGGGGCGTTTTTTCAAGGGAAGTTTCCCTTCCGGCATCGGATCACATGGCTCTATCCCTGCGGTTCTTCTGGACTTTCCTGCCCTCCGGACAGTTCCGGACGTTTCCCGGACGGCTCTCGGACGGATGAAATCCGCCATTTTGAGGCTGCTCGGACGTTTCGGACGCTTTTTCGGAAAAACTTTTTCATATATGTACGTGCATGCGTGTGAATATTTGATTAAGAAGAATTTGATTTCTTTTCCCTGAACAGATATATTTTTCAGCGAGGAGGCATAAAATGCTTGATTCAAAGTTGCTCAAAGCGATTAGAGCACTAGGCAAGAC
>CALXRI010000034.1 GCA_944390795.1 uncultured Victivallales bacterium | reverse complement strand
CTCAAGATATTTCGAAGAGAACCAGCTATCACTGAGTTTGATTGGTCTTTCGCTCCTATCCACAGTTCATCCGAAAGTTTTTCAACACTTACCGGTTCGGCCCTCCACTCCGTGTTACCGGAGATTCAGCCTGACCATGGATAGATCACTCAGTTTCGGGTCTACTTCATGCAACTGGACGCGCTATTCGCACTCGCTTTCGCTCCGGCTTCGCCACCTGGCTTAACCTCGCTACATAAAGTAAGTCGCAAGCTCATTATGCAAAAGGCATGCGGTCACCCCGAAGGGCTCCCACACTTTGTAAGCACATGATTTCAGATACTTTTCACTCCCCTAAAAGGGGTGCTTTTTCACCTTTCCCTCGCGGTACTTGTTCACTATCGGTCACCGGTTAGTATTTAGCCTTGGAGAGTGGTCTCCCCGGATTCAGTCGGAGTTTCACGTGTGCCGACCTACTTGGGATACCCCTGGACTCACTTCCGTTGTCGCTTACGGGCCTGTCACCCTCTTTGGACGAACTTTCCAGATCGTTCAGCTAACTTCCATGATATCGTATCGGGGTCCCGCAACCCCGGACGGCAAGCCGTCCGGTTTGGGCTTCTCCGCGTTCGTTCGCCACTACTTGCGGAATATCGGTTGATTTCTTTTCCTGCAGTTACTGAGATGTTTCACTTCACTGCGTCTCGCCTTCTGAACCTATGGATTCAGTTCAGAATAGCAGAACATTACTTCTGCTGGATTTCTCCATTCGGAAATTCGCGGATCAATGCTTGTATGCAGCTCCCCGCGACTTATCGCAGCTTTACACGTCCTTCATCGCCTACCGGTGCCAAGGCATCCTTCATGCGCTCTTAGTAGCTTGACCACCAAGAAATTATTCTTGTTTATCTTGTCTCAACGCAATTCGACTTTGGCAAAGTTGTTTTGCCTGCCTGTATGGCATTAATTTCCCTACTTCTCAACCTCTTTATTTGTAAATGAACACCACGGACATGCCGTGTCTATCAAAATCCGTTCTCGCGGATCCTGTTGCAAATGGTGGGCGTACTTGGAGTTGAACCAAGGACCTCGTCCTTATCAGGGACGCGCTCTAACCAACTGAGCTATACGCCCGTATCGTGCGCTTTCGTCCGATTCAGCCAAAACGCCGCAGCGGCATTTTTGGTGGAGCCTAAGGGATTCGAACCCTTGACATCCTGCTTGCAAAGCAGGTGCTCTAGCCAGCTGAGCTAAGGCCCCTCGAATCTTTTAAGCCCCGCGGATTTCTCCGCCATGCCTTCAATATTTTTTAACGAACATCTTTGAAATTTGAATAGTGCCATGAGCCCCGGTTCCCATTGCTGGAAACCTTCATCCGAATCGGATGTTACTCTCGACATACCCGGTCACTCCGACGGAGAACTTCATGCTCTCACTATGGCGACCGCCATGTCTGTCTCCTTAGAAAGGAGGTGATCCAGCCGCTGGTTCCCCAACGGCTACCTTGTTACGACTTCATCCCAGTCACTAACCGCACCTTAGGCGCCTCTCCCCTTTGCAGGTCGAGTCAGCGACTTCGGGTGCAATCAGCTCCCATGATGTGACGGGCGGTGTGTACAAGGCCCGGGAACGTATTCAAGGCGTCGTAGCTGATACGCCTTTACTAGCGATTCCGGCTTCATGCAGTCGAGTTGCAGACTGCAATCTGAACTAAGGCTGGCTTTACGGATCAGCTCCATCTCGCGATCTTGCTTCCCTCTGTACCAGCCATTGTAGCACGTGTGCAGCCCTAAATATAAAGGCCATACGGACTTGACGTCATCCGCGCCTTCCTCCTGCTTAACACAGGCAGTCTCATTAGAGTCCCCAGCTTCACCTGATGGTAACTAATGACACGGGTTGCGCTCGTTGCCGGACTTAACCGAACACCTCACGGCACGAGCTGACGACAGCCATGCAGCACCTGTATACCAGCCCCGAAGGGAAATCTGCTTTCACAGACTGTCCGGTATATTTCAAGCCCAGGTAAGGTTCTTCGCGTTGCCTCGAATTAAGCCACATGCTCCACCGCTTGTGCGGGCCCCCGTCAATTCCTTTGAGTTTTAGCCTTGCGGCCGTAGTTCCCAGGCGGTAAACTTATCGCGTTAGCTTCGACACGAACGGGAGTAATTCCGCTCACATCAAGTTTACACCGTTTAGGGCATGGACTACCAGGGTATCTAATCCTGTTTGCTCCCCATGCTTTCGTCCCTGAGGGTCAGTCGTTGTCCAGTGATCTGCCTTCGCTTTCGATGTTCTTCCAGATATCTACGCATTCCACCGCTACACCTGGAATTCCAATCACCTCTCCAACACTCTAGTCAACCAGTTTCCAACGCAGTTCCTGAGTTAAGCTCAGGGATTTCACGTCAGACTTAATCAACCCCCTGCGGACCCTTTACGCCCAATAAATCCGAACAACGCTCGCCACCTACGTATTACCGCGGCTGCTGGCACGTAGTTAGCCGTGGCTTCCTCTAGGGGTACCGTCAAATTTCGTCCCCCTCGACAGCGGTTTACAATCCGAAGACCTTCATCCCGCACGCGGCATTGCTGGGTCAGGCTTTCGCCCATTGCCCAAAATTCTCGACTGCAGCCTCCCGTAGGAGTCTGGGTAGTTCTCAGTCCCAGTGTGGCTGGTCGTCCTCTCAGACCAGCTACCCATCATGGCCTTGGTGGGCCGTTACCTCACCAACTAGCTAATGGGACGCGAGCTCCTCCTCAAGCGACTTTCGCCTTTAATTACATCTCCATGCAGAAATATAATCACATTCGGTATTAATTCCCGTTTCCAGGAGCTATTCCCAACTTGAGGGCAGATCACTCACGCGTTCCTCACCCTTGCGCCACTCCGGTATTGCTACCGGCGTTCGACTTGCATGCCTAATCCATGCCGCCAGCGTTCGTTCTGAGCCAGGATCAAACTCTCCAAACAAAAAAACTTAATCCGCATCTCTGCAGATCTTTTCTCGTTCTTCAAATTTGAAGCTTGCGGATCTTTCAATCCGACTTATTTTCTTCAATTCAACTACGATTCCTCAATCTTGCGATCTCAAAATCTGACTCGGGCTCATCGCACTATTCAATTTTCAAAGAACTCTCAGGGTATAAAAAAACAGGGTCCGCTAAAGTCGCCTTTATCAATACCCCGTTAGTAACGGCTCAACGCCGCCCTTTAACGCCTTGATCTATCAACTCAAACGTGGATCTCACGTTTAATTTCACATCCGTCAGCAACTCCCGAAGAGGTGGTGACGTAAAAACTCAATTTAGCACGCTTTTGACGTTTGTCAAACGCTTTTTTGAATTTTTTCAACTTTTTTGAGAACCTTCAGGCCGGACACCTAACCGGTGTCGGACAGAATGGAGAATAAATTTAGCAGCGTTTTGAGATTTGTCAAATGCTTTTCTGAATTTTTTTCAAACTTTTTTATGAACCTCTGCCGCCCGGAAGCTCGCAACCCCGGACAACATGGGGCTTTAATTTACCTCCCAATCCGCAAATGTCAAATCCGTTTTATACTTTTTTATCACTTTTTTTGTCCCGGATACGGAATAAGCCCCGATTCAGACCACAAACCACATCCGTTTCATCGCAAAAAGAACGTTCCCGATGTTGTTTTTTCTTGTGCGGAAACATATAGTACCGCTTGTTTTTGCATCCGGAGGAACATCATGCTCTCTTTTCTTCAAAAAATCAGCCGCCTTCTCTCGAACCAGACCGCCGTTTTTGTGATTCTGACCGGGCTTGCCGCCTATTTTTATCCGCCGCTCTGTCTGTGGGTGAAAGGCACCGCCCAGACTGTCGTCCTGGGCATCATCATGCTCACCATGGGCATGACCCTCACCAAGGACGATTTCCGGATTCTCGCGCAGCGTCCGCTGGACATTTTCATCGGCGCGTGCGCACAATATACGCTGATGCCTCTTCTCGCCTGGAGCCTGGTTCACCTTTTCCATCTGCCGAAGGGAATCGCAGTGGGCATCCTGATCGTGGGAACCTGTCCCGGCGGCGTCTCCAGCAACATCATGAGCTATCTTGCGCACGGGGATGTGGCGTTCAGCGTCGGAATGACAACGGCGAGCACGCTTCTGGCTCCCGTCATGACGCCGCTGCTGATGGAATGGCTGGCGGGGGAAACGGTGCATGTCAACACATGGGGAATGTTTCAGAGCATTCTGATCGTCACGCTGATCCCCGTCGGAATCGGAGCATTCCTGAATTTCTTCTTCGGCAAGGCGCAATCCTATCGGGATGCCATGGGAATCATGCCGGCGGTCAGTGTAATCGGACTTGCCTGCATCGTCGGAGGGATCATGAGCTACCACGGAGACCGCTTCTTTACTTCCGGCGCAATGATTTTCCTGATCGTCGCCCTTCACAATACGCTCGGCTATGCGACCGGCTATCTGGTCGGCAAGGTCGCGGGAATGAATCCCGCCAAACGCAGAACCATCTCCATTGAGGTCGGCTGCCAGAATGCGGGACTGGGCACGCATCTTGCAACGGTTCACTTTCCGGCGCTCCCCGAAGCCGCGCTCGCATCAGCCGTCGCCTGCGTTTATCACAGCATCAGCGGAACGGTCCTGGCAAATCTTTTTGCACTGCGTGACCGCCGGAAGGAGAAAAAGCAGAATACCCTCCCCTCATCCGGGAAATGAACCGCCCCGGAACAGAGCACACGCCCGTGTCGGGAATTTCGCCTCCGGCGGCCAGCTTGCGCAGCTGGACCGCGGCAGGACTGAAAGGAGAGCACGAAGCAATTTTTAGCGATGCAGAGCATCGCGGCATGAAATTATTTTTTGATAAGATACGGCTGAACCGGTGATTCCCCCGGTCAGGCAAATTCCGTCCAGAAACGGTCGTCCCGCTGGATCAGACGGTCCGCTTCCTTCGGTCCGGAACTTCCCGCGGGATAAAAGGCAAGAGGACATGTCCCGGGCCGTTCACGCCAGAGATCGAGCACGGGAGTCAGAAGCCCCCAGGCCAGCTCCACGGTGTCGCTGCGGATGAACAGCGTCTGATCGCCGAGCATGCAGTCGAGAAGAAGCCGCTCGTAGGCCTCCGGCATGCTCTCCCCCGGTTCCAGAATGCTGGCGTATTTGAAGTCCATCGTCAGATCCCCCATGCAGAGTTTCGGACCGGGCTTCTTGGCGAGAATCCCGAGCGACAGTCCTTCCTGCGGCTGAACGGTGAGCGTCAGGCGGTTCTGCGCAAGATCCCCGGCATGAACCGGTTGGAAAATGGAGTGCGGAATGTGCTTGAAGGTGATCACGATCTCGCTGCGTTTCGCGCCGAGCCGCTTTCCGCTCCGCAGATAGAAAGGCACGCCTTCCCAGCGCCAGTTGTCGATCAGGAGCTTTGCCGCCACGTAGGTTTCCGTCTGCGATTCCGGGTCCACGCCGGGCTCCGCGCGGTAGGCGTTCATTCCGTTCCCCGCGGCATACTGTGCACGAACAATCTGTCCGGCGGGATTGCGGGAGTCGAACGGACGGATCGAACGGAGAAGCTTCGCCTTTTCATCGCGGACGCTCCCCGCTTCAAACGAGGCGGGCATCTCCATCGCGACCAGGGAAAGCATCTCGAACATATGATTCTGGAACATGTCGCGCAGGAGTCCGGCATTCTCAAAGTATTTCGCACGGTGCTCGACTCCGACGGTTTCCGCCACCGTGATCTGGACGGAATCAATATAGTCGCGGTTCCAGACAGGTTCGAAAATCAGGTTCGCAAAGCGGAACATCAGAATGTTCTGAACGGTCTCCTTGCCGAGATAATGGTCGATCCGGTAGATCTGGCGTTCACTCAGGCAGTTCCGCAGGGCGCGGTCAAGCTCCTTCGCGCTCTCCAGGTCGCGCCCGAACGGTTTTTCGATCACAACGTGCCGCCACGGCATATTGCTGACCGGATCCTCGGCAAGCAGACCGGCGGCGCAGAGATGCTCCACCACCGTCATGTAGACGGTCGGCGCCGTGGAAAGATAATAAATGCGGCAGGCGTTGTCGTTGAACAGGGAATGTTCAATCTTCCGGAGCGCGGAATCCAAACGGACATAAGTGTCCGCCGCGTCATAATCGCCCGCATGGTAAAAAAGTTTATTCAGGAAGGAATCGATCTGGGCAAGACGGTCCGGCGGATTTTTTTCCGCAAGAAGCTTCCGGACGGTTTCGCGGTAATCGCCGTGCGTCATCGGTGCGCGCCCGCAGGCGACGATCGCGGATTTGTCGTGGAAAAGCCCGCGCCGGTGCAGGCTGAACAGCGAAGGGATCAGCTTCCTGTTCGCAAGATCGCCGAGCGCGCCGAATATGACCACCGTGTCCGGAATCGGGCTGACCTCCATGCAGAAACCGCCGCGCCACCGGTATTGACCGGATAAATCCATCTCAAGCTCCTTTGTGAAACGTCATGCCGCGGGGCGCGCGACACAGACAGGAAAAACCTCCCGCCGGAAATTTTTCATCCGCGCGGGAGGAAACGGTATGGGAAAGCGGGGGCTCCCCCCTCTTCCCCGGATGATTTGTCACTCATGCTTTCCGAGATAATCGGCAACCCCCTCGGCTGTGGGTTTCATTCCCTCGTCGCCGAGATGCCAGTTCGCCGGGCAGACATCGCCGTATTTTTCCGTGAACTGGAGCGCGTCAAGTGTCCGGAGAACCTCGTCGACATTTCTTCCGAGCGGAAGATCGTTGATCGTCGCATGGCGCACAATGCCGAGCTTGTCGATGATGAACAGTCCGCGCAGCGCCACGGAATTGTCATACAGCACCTCGTAGTTGCGGGAGATCGATTTCGTGATGTCCGCAACCATCGGGAACTGCACATTGCCGATGCCCCCTTTCTTCGGTTCCGTGGATTTCCAGGCAAAATGGGAATATTCCGAGTCAATGGAAACGGAAATGACTTCGCAGTTCCGCTTTTTGAATTCGTCCAGTTTCCGGTTGAACGCAATGATTTCAGACGGGCAGACAAATGTGAAGTCCATCGGATAGAAGAACAGCACAACGTATTTTCCCCGGTACTCCGAAAGGGTGAGCGGGGCGATGCTGAAATCCGGGTAAACGGCATTCGCGGTGAAATCCGGTGCTTCTCTGGTGACTAACATGTGGAATCCTCCTGTAAGTTTGGTTTTGCAACAAGAGGGATTGTTCTGGATCCCCCGGCCCTTAACTTAAATCCAAATCCGCTGTTGTCAAGCATTATTGAGAATTTTTCTTAAAAATTTATTTTCATTCCTGTTGCGGGGGGGAAAAATATCGGAGCTTTCCGGTTCGTAATCCGGGAAATTCATGCTATATTGCATCTCCGAAACCGCACGGGCGCAGCGCCGCCGCGGAAACGAGGTAACTTATGGAAACTGATTTGTCAAAACTCCCGCGTGGACGCGTCCTGTGGCTGTTGTTTTTCAATTTCTTCAAAATTGCGCTTTTTGTCGTGGGCGGAGGCTATGCCATCATCCTCGCCGCGGAAGACATCTTCATCCGGAAGCTCCACTGGCTCCGCGACGGCGAACTGATGGACATGCTGGCGATCATTCAGACGATTCCCGGCCTGATGGCGGGCAACGCTGCGATTTATGTCGGATACCGGGCCGCGGGCGCGCTCGGCGCGCTGGTCGCGCTGGCCGGCGTTGCAATGCCGTCCTTTCTGATCATCACCGCCGTGGCAATGGGATTTTCCCATCTGCCGATGGATAACGTTTATGTGCAGGGCGCCTTCATCGGCGTGCGGAGCGCACTCGGCGGACTGGTCCTTGCCGCCCTGCTCCGCACGTGGAGGAAAATGATGACGGACTGGTTTGCCTATCTGGTGGCATTCCTCTGCTTCGGCGGCGTCATCTTCTGCTCCCTGAATCCGGCATGGCTGCTCCTCGGCGCAATGGCCGCGGGCATCGTCTACCTCAAATTCACCTGCGGAAAAATCGCGGAGGCAAATCTTGCGGAGGGCAACAAACAGGCATGATGAACATCTTCCACATTTTTCTGCTTTTCTGCTACTTCGGATTCCTCTGTTTCGGCGGAGGAAACGCCCTGACGCCGCTCTACATTGATCATCTGGTCAATGAACAGCACTGGATGACCCTTCAGGAATTCGGAGATCTGACCGCGATCTCGCAGATGACGCCGGGCCCCATCGGCGTCAACGCCGCCACTTTCTTCGGATTCCGCAGAGGCGGCATTCCCGGCGCCCTGATGGCGACGGTCGGGCTGCTGGTGCCGTCCTATTTCCTGGTGATTCTCGCGCTCCGTTCCCTGAAACGCTGGGAAAAGAGTTTCCTTGTCCGCGGCATCATGACGGGAATCCATCCGGCGACGACAGGAATGATTCTCGCGGCGCTTCTGATTTTCATGCAGATGTCTGTCTTCAGCACGGAAATCCCGTGGAAAACCTGGCTTGGAATTGCGGAAAACGCTTCGCAGACGGAATTTTTCATCCGTCCTCTGGCCGTGCTGATCTTCTGTGCGGCAACCGCTCTGCTTTACAAGGGGAAAGTTTCCATCATGAGCGTCATATTCGGTTCCGCAGCCGTCGGCGCACTGGGAGCGGCCGTCGGCCTCTCCTGAACAGTCGGCGAAAACGGAAACACGGAACGTGTCCGCTCTTGAAAATCAAGTCCTGTCCCACATTCCGCCCGACGGAATTTCCCATTCGCGCTCCGCATGCCAGGAAAGCCGGGGAACGCAAATGAACTGCCCCGATACGGGGCACGCGCCCGTATCGGGGATTTCACCTCCGGCGGCCGGCCTGCGCAGCCGGACCGCGGCAGGACTGGAAGAAGAGCGCAAAGCTATTTTGGCGATGCTGACTTCTTATTTCGAAGCGTCCGCTTTTGCAATCGAAACGCTGGAAACCAGCGCGTCCTCTGCGCTCACATAAAGATAGCCGGTTTCAAAGGGAACGGTCTCAAAGGAGAAATGGAACGTGCCCGGTTCCGCCGCAAGCTGGAACGGACCGAATTCCGGCAGGCGTTTCTTATGCGTGAACCGGCTCTTGTCGCCCGGCTTTCTGACGGAGGTGCTCAGCCATGCGCGGAGCGTCCCGGAACCGGATGCGGTGATTTCGCCCGTGAACTTTCCCCCGTCCCGGGGCAGGGCGAGATAACTCCACATGACGCCCTTCAGTTCCACACGGTTGCGATGGTCTTCCCCGGTTTTCAGAGCGCCTCTGGAGATCCCCCAGGAAACAGGAAAGTCTTTCGTCTGAACGCCTTTGTATCGCGAAGGCGCGACATCCCGGAACTCGCCGTTGCGGACAATCGGAGACAACGCCCGCGTGTCCGTGACCGTGTATTTTCCCGCCCCTTCCTTCGGGACCAGAATATTCGACGGATCGGAGGAAAGAAGCGGAACCAGCGGCTCGCCGACCCGCAGCCAGAGTTTCGACGCGTTGACGTAAATGCTCCAGATCTCATTCTTCGAAGAATCCGCGCGCTCTGCGGAAAGGATCTTTCCTCCGCCGTGACGATCCACCCCGGCGACTTTCTTTCCGTTCGCGTCGAACAGATGAACTGTGGAGGCTTCGCGCGGAGCGCCGTTCATTTCAATCCTGACATCCTTCACCCCGGCGGGAACGCCGAAATAAAGCCGTCCGCTGCATCCGAAGACATAAAGTTTTTCTCCTGCGTCATAAGCCTGTCCGGGGCGGTCGGTCGCAACACAGAGCGTCTGGGCCCTGGCATCCATGTTGAACCTGTAAATCCCCGTCTCCCCCGCCTCCAGCACGTATTCGAGTTTCCCGTCAAACGGGACATAAATCCGTTTCTGGGCGTTCAGAGTCGGGGTGTCGATCGTCACCTCCAGAGGATCGCGATAGACTTTGAGGTCATAGCGGTGCACAGGCTTGTTCAAAAAGGTGACTTTGATCTTTTCCCCGGCTTTCGCATTCAGAAGGAAACGGTTCTTCCCGCGCAGCCGGATCCGCTCGCCGGCCAGGACTCCCCGGGCAAATGCCGGAGCAAGTTCCCTGCGTTCAACCGGTCTGACCTTGAAAGCCTTGGCAACGGGATCCGGAGCGCTTTTCCGGATCAGCTCCGAAGGGTTGAAGACACTCGTCCTCCCGCTTCCGTCGCGGACCTTGACATTGGCAATCTTCGGCGCGACGAGCCCGTTTCCGAAACGGCTTTCAAAAAATATGGGATCGCGCTTCACATCGTCGATCACGGTCAGGTTTGTGATTTCCAGTCCGTCGATATCGTCCGGATTGTCGCTGGAAAGACGGACAGCCTGAAATCCGCTCCCGCGCGCATCCACGGTGCAGTCGCGGAAAATCAGCTTCACATCCGGCAGATGGTGCCCGACCATGACATGCATGTTCCGGTTCCCCTCAATCCGGCAGTTCAGAAAGGCCAGAGTGCCGGGCGTGCCGTCCTTCGGCGTGGTCGGATGCCCGACATGTCCGACGCCGATTCCGTCGGAATTTCCTTTGATCAGACAGTTTTTGAACGTCACGTCGATTTTCTTCCGGGAATTGTTCGCCACATAAATGCCGAACGTGTTGTTGTTGATGAACCGGCAGTTTTCAAACACAATGTTCCGCAGACCGACCTTGCCGTCCGGATAGTTGGGCTCCAGATCAAGCCCGGCTTCCGGCGCGGTGCCTTTGGTGTCCGCGAACACGCAGTTTTTCACGTAGAGATTGTCCGCGCCGGTCACGCTGAGTCCCTGGCGGAAGCCCGCGCGGCAGCGCAGATTTTCAAGACGGATGTTCCGGCAGTTCTGCGACCCGACGTAAACGCAGTCTCCGCCGCCGCGTTCAATCTCGAAGTTGTCGACCGTGACGCCGTCGCTGTCCAGAATGGAAACGGTGTGCCGGTGGTCTTTCTGTTCCGAAGCGGGAAATTCCAGCTTCACCCGGCCGATGCCGCGCAGCGTCACATTTTTCTTTCCGTGAATTTCGAACATGCGCCGCTGGACAAACCGCCTTCCCTGCTTTTCCTGCCATACGCCGGGTTTGGCGCGCATCACAACCCCGTCCTGAAACACCACTTCAACATTGGAGGGCACGACAACCGGTCCGATGATCCAGTCGCTTCCGACATTGTCGACAATCACTTTCCGCGCCCCGGAATCCAGCGCAGCCTGCAGGCATTTCGTGGCATCCGTTTTGTCGTAGCCCCACCAGACCGCTTTCGCCTCCGCGGTCTTTCCGGCCTTCACCGATGCGATCTGAGCGGAATAATCCGCTCCGGACAGGACGCCGCCGCACCCGAGCAGCAGCAACAGGACCATACTTTTTCTGAACATGGACAGCCTTTCTTCTTGTTGAATTTATATTGAAACTCGGATTGTTTCCTTCCTTCTGACGCGCAGGGACGCTCACGGAAGCCCTGAAGCAGAACATATGAGATGCCGTTCCCTCCTCATGCCGCAGACGGAATCCCATCCGGCAGTCAGAACCCGGTTTTCAACGGACTCCCGCTCGCGGGATAACGGTTCCACAAGGTATTGTAGTTCCCCGAGGAATCTGGCAGAATGGCGGAACGGGGAATCTTCTTCACGCTCATATCCAGGAACAGTGCGAGCAGATTGTAGCCGCCGTGGTAGAAATGATACGCGTAATCCGTATAATTGTATGCGCATTTGAGCCAGTATAAGTTCGACGGCGACGGAACGGAAACCGGAATGAAAAAACCGGCATCGTCGGAACGCCAGGCATACCGCCCGCGATCCGCTCCGGAACCTGTGTTTTTATAAAGCATGTCATTCACAGCCATGTTTCCCAGATTGGCGGCCTGTCCTTTCGCCATCCGATCCGCTTCGGCAACCGGGCAGCAGAGTCTATTCCGAAGATTTTTCAACTCCCATCCCACAACGGAAGAACACCGTACCGTGGAAGATGAATAATCCCGCGTGAACAGATGAACCCAGGGGAAACGGTCTTTGCTCGGGTCCGCCTTGTTGAACGAAGCATAACAGCGTCCGACGGACCAGTCCCGGTAATCGCCGGCATACTGCATGAAAAGCAGGCCGACCTGACGCTGGACATTCGTGCAGGTCGCGCTGTAAGCCGCCGTCCGCGCCCGGCTTAAAGCCGGAAGAAGCATCGACGCGAGAATCGCGATGATCGCAATCACGACAAGAAGCTCGATCAATGTAAATTGTTCCGCGCCGCCCGCTTTTCCCTTTTTACCCGATATCCGCATCTCGCTCTCCTTTCCGGCGTTTCGCCGCTGTCATTTTTCTGTCTGTCATGCATTGCGGAAGGCGCTTTTCCCCGCTTTCCCCTTTCCGCCGCCGGAACTCCGGCTTTCCGGGCATATTCCGGACGACTCCCGGACAATCAGAGAGGGAGGAATCAGGCAGGTGCCGTGAATCATCGGCGGCAGACCGTTCCGGTCGCCGAAGAGGATTTTCACAGCAAGTTCCCCTCTGCGGAAGAACTCCTCTTCCACCGTGGTGATGGATGCGACGGCCAGTTTCGACGCTTCGTTGTTGCCGAACCCGACCATGGCAAGATCCTCCGGGAGATGGAATCCCAGGCGGACCGCGACACGCTGCGCGCGCATGACCTGATTGTCGGAAATGCCGTAAAACGCCGTGGGCCGCTTTTCCGGCGGGTAGGCAAGCATCCGCGCCACGGCGGCTTCCACATCATCGCTGCATGAAACCAGATCGGGATCAACCGGCAGTCCAAGTTCCTCCATGCTCCGGAAGTATCCCTCGTGCCGCTCCCTGACATAGGAGTAAAGATCCTCCTTGTGAGGGACGCAGAGCAGGGCGATCCGGCGGTGTCCGCGTTCCGCAAGATGACGGACCAGCAGCGAGGAAGCCGCCAAATTATCGATATTGACGGCGGGATATTCCCCCACCGCATGTTCGTAGAGATACACGATCTGGATCCCGTTTTCCCGGCAGAAACGTGCCTGTTCCTCCCGCGCCGGACGTTCCGGGCATAACGACAGCACATATCGGATCCGGTTTCCGACAATTTCCGCAAAAGCCTTTTTCAGGTCGACGCTGTCATACATTTTGACGCCGTATCCCTGTTTCGTGCTCTCGGACAGGATGCCGCTGATAATCTGGGCCGCCGAAAAATAAAGCGTGGAAGTGAGGAAATGGCCGATCAGCGCAAGACTGCGGACAATTCCCGTCCGGGTGGAAGACGCCAGCTGATTCGGCTGATATCCCAGTTCCGCCGCAATCCGCAGAATCCGCTCCCGGGTCTCAGGACGGAGACGCTGGGCGTCCCGGTGATTCCGCAGCGTCCGGGAAACCGCACCCTTGTCCACATGGGCAAGCCGGGCTATATCATTGATCGTGACCATCTGAAAATCCCTTGATTTTTCAATGCTCAACCGTTTGTGCATTAATCATTATATTCGAAAATCCGCTTTTGTCAACCCCCCTTCTGGAAATTGAATCAAGAAAAACATGGGATCGCGGATGCCGAAAATGATTCCAGTGGAAATTTCCGGCATTCCGGGAGAGGCTCTTGCATTTTCCCGTTTCCCGGATATATTCTGCCGGAAAGGGGGGATTTTCCCATGGAAGTCACATTCACCCGTTTCGTTTTCGTGTTCGCGCTGACCATGTTCGCCGGACTTGCCACGGGCGCCGGCGGACTGCTTGCATTTTTTGCGAAAAAAGAAGAGGAATCCGGTATTTTTCTTTCCGCCTCGCTGGGATTTTCCGCAGGCGTGATGGTCTACATCTCGCTGGTGGAACTCATGGCGCAGGCAGGAGCGGGGCTTTCCGCCGGATACGGTTCTCCCGCGGGCGGACTCATCGCCGTCGGAGCGTTTGCCTTCGGCATCCTCGCAACGTTTCTCATCGACCGGATGATTCCCGATGTGGAAAATCCGCATCATGTCCGCAGCGGGAATGAAGTGCGCCATGCGGAAAACGCGGAACAGAACGAACGGGCGAAATTCGGGCGTGCCGGCGTTCTGTTCGCGCTCGCCATCGGCATCCACAACTTCCCGGAAGGACTCGCCACCTTCGCAGCCGGACTCTCCGGAACGGAACTTGGCATTCCAATCGCCATTGCCATTGCGCTGCACAACATTCCGGAGGGAATCGCCGTCGCCGTTCCGATTCTCTATGCAACGGGAAGCCGGAAGAAAGCCCTCCTCTATTCCCTGCTATCCGGACTCGCCGAACCCGCCGGGGCACTGATCGGATTCCTCTTCCTGATGCCGTTCCTGACACAGGCGCTGCTTGCCGTGCTTTTCGCGGCTGTCGCTGGCGTCATGATCTACATCTCCTTCGACGAGCTGCTGCCGATGGCGGAAACATACGGAAAACATCATATCGCGCTCGCAGGCGTTCTCGGCGGAATGCTGTTCATCGGGACGGGACTTGAATTCCTCTGACTTTGACCGCCTCTGATCTGATTTTTCCGCTTGTTTCCGGACCGTATAAAAAAAATTAGATTAATCTAAATATTATACTTGACATTTAATATTTTCAAGGTATATTAAAACGCATCAGACAGGATTTACAGGCATTCCGCCTGTTTTTTTGGAGTAAAATTATTAGTCTAAACTAATTATTAATTCAGGAGAGGAAAAATGAAACGGCCGGCATTTGAAAACGTCGACGGGAAAAGAAACAATTTCACTTTGATAGAGCTTCTGGTTGTTGTTGCGATCATCGCGATTCTGGCGGGGATGCTGCTTCCGGCTCTGGGAAACGCACGGGCGCGCGCCACGACAGTATCATGCGCATCCCGGCTGAAACAGATCGGACTTGCGGATTCGTTCTACCAGAACGACTACGGATATTACTGCCCCTCATGGGACAAGATGTCGTCGACGGTCACATGGTCCGGCACCGGAAAACAGTCGGCGGGCTACGATTACACCGGCAACGGATACCTGAGCGGATATCTGAAGCGGGTCGGAGCGGATGAAAAAATGCAGTCCCAGCAGGCCACCAATATCATGTTCTGCCCGGATCCCTCCATTGAGAAATATCTCCTTCTCAAAGGCGAGGACGTCACACGCGCAAGCGGAAGCGGCTACGGAGCGAATCTCGGCGTGCACGGCTGGCTCGGATTCTCGAGAGTCGGTGACGGACTCCAGGAGACGATGGCAAATGCCGGAATGCGGAAATCCGGACTGGTGAAAACGCCGTCCGCACTGGCCTCCTTCGGCGACGCGGGCGGCAGCACCAATGTCGCGGCAATGATGCTGGATTCCGCTGATTTTACCGATTTTGCGCTCAATTCCCTGATGTCCAACGCGCTCACATGCTTCCGTCACAATGGAAAGACAGCGAACATCGCATGGGCGGACGGACATGTTTCCGCGGAAAAACCCCGCTATCTGGGCAACAATTCCCACAATGTCGGCGGACTCGACGCCTACGAGTCGGGCGTCTCGTATACAAAATCCTACCATCCGAAGTATGAGGAAGGCGATTCCGGAGACTGAAACATGAAACAAGGAATCATTTTGACAGAAGACAGACAAGGAGCGGAAAAATGAGACTGAAAATGATCGTGCCCGTCCTTCTTACGGGAATCGGATTCGTCGTATGGGCGAACTACGACAGGGAGGACAACTCAAAATATGCGGTCCGAGAAGTTCCGGCGGCAAGGGAAAAACTGCCGGAACTGGAGAAGGTGCTCAGGGCCACATTGGAACTGCACAGGGAAAAGAGAACCGGAACCCTGGAGAACATCTTCTCCGACACACGGGAAAAACGCGCCGTTCTGCGCGGACTGGGGGAAAGCGATCCCTTCCGCGAAAGCATGGAGGTGCTCGACAGGCATTCGGGCTCGCTGGATCTGAACGCCGTACAATATCTTCAGCTGGCGCAGAAAAAGAACTGCTACCGTGTCGTGGTCAATTCCGCCAATGGGTCGCGCATCTGCTTCTCATACCGCAAGTCCCGCGACGGATACCGGATCGTGAACATCGCCGAACTTTAATTTGCAGTCCTGACACTGTCATTGCGCGGCCTCATTCCGGGGCCGCATTTTTCCTTTCATTCAACCTGTCCCGGAAAAGGAGGGGACAATCCCATGCCAAAGAAAATAAGAATCCGCATCGCCGCTCTTGCCGGAGCACTGCTTCTGATCAGCCTCGGAATATGGGGATATCAGAAATACGCCTCGGCGACAAGAATCGCATTTGTGAACTATCCGGAATATCTGCTTGCGGAGGAACTCGACCAGCCTCTCAATCCGGCCATCGAAGTCTCCGTGCTTCCGTGGAAACCGGAATCCGGCGACGAACTGCGCAACTATGACGTGATTCTCTTCTTCGGCATGGGCGCTCACATTTCCGAACGCCAGCGCGCACTTCTGGATTCCCTGGAAAAACCGATCTATCTCACCTCGACACCGAACAACGAAACCGCGAAAAACACCATGACGCAGCAGCAGCGGAAAGTCATCGGCGACTACATGCGGAATGCCGGAAAGGAGAATTTCCGCAACATGCTGAACTACATCCGCCGCCACGTGGACGGCAAACTCCTGCGGATCGACAAAGTCGAACCGGTCAAAACCGTGCCGCGCGCCGTTTTCTTCCATATCGACGAGAAAGCCGGATTCATGACCTACGGGGAATATCTGGATTACTACAAGTCGATCGGACGGCATCACCCGGAATCTCCCACGGTTCTGCTCTACTCCGGCAACGGCGGCGGCGATCTCGGCAGACTCATCGAAGCGCTCGAAAAACGCAAACTCAACGTCGTGGCCGTCAACGGAATGGGACGCCTGACGGAAATGATCCGGGAGGCAAAACCGGATCTCATCATCTATCAGCCGCACGGAAGGCTCGCTTCGCGCGACCCGGAAGGCGCGGTGAAGGTCCTTTCGCAATACAACATTCCGCTCCTCTGCCCGATCAAGAGCGATCAGCCTTACGAGGTCTATCTCAAGGATCAGCGCGGCATGGACGGAGGAATGCTCAGCCAGAGCGTGACCATGCCGGAAATCGACGGCGGCGTCGCGCCGTTTGTCCTTTCGGCGCTTTTCCGCAATGAACGCGGACTGCTGGCCTACAAGGCAATTCCCGACCGCGTCGAACGCTTCGCCGAACTCGCAAGCAAGATCACGGCAATGCGCCGCAGGAAAAACGCCGACAAGAAAGTGGCGGTCATCTACTACAAGGGACACGGGAAAAACGCCCTGACCGCCGGAGGAATCGAGGTCGGCGATTCGCTGCTGAACCTTCTCCGGCACCTGCGGAAGGCCGGGTTCAACACAGGCGAACTGCCGGAATCTTCCGAAGAGCTGCTCCGGCAGATTCAGGACAACGCCGCGGTTTTCGGAGCCTATGCGAAAGGCGCCGTGCAGGAATTCATGAAAAAGGCGAAGATGGAAAAAATCTCCCGGGAACAGTATGAATCCTGGATCAGAAAAAGCATGCCCGCGGATCTTTATCGGACGGTGACGGCGCGCTACGGGGAATTTCCGGGGAAAGCCTTCCAAACGCCGGACGGCGGACTTGCGCTCGGGATGCTCCGCTTCGGAAACATCGTGCTGATGCCGCAGTCCATCTCCGGAGAGGGGGCGGACGCGGACAAGATCGTGCACGGCGTCAAAATGGCTCCGCCGCACCACTACATCGCAACCTATCTCTGGATCCGGCACGAGTTCAACGCGGATGCGCTGATCCATTTCGGCACCCACGGAAGCCTGGAATTCACGCCGTGGAAGCAGGTCGCGCTCTCCAGTTATGACTGGCCGGATGTGCTCATCGGGGAAATGCCGCACTACTACCTTTACATGATGAACGACATGGGCGAGGCGCAGATTGCGAAACGCCGCAGCTATGCCGCGCTCATCAGCCATCTGACCCCGCCGTTCATGTACGCGGACGGATACGGCGCGATCCGCGAACTCGACCGGAAAATCGAAATGCGCGCCCTGGCCGGGGACCCACGGCTCAGGGAGGAATACGGAAAATCCATCATCGAACTTGCGCGCAGGGAAAAATTCGACCATGAACTGAAATTCAGCCCGGATTTTGCCGCGGGAAAGCTCAACGAAGCCGATCTGGAACTCCTGCACAACTATCTGCATGAACTGCAGGGAGAAAAAATCAACCGCGGCCTTTACGTGCTCGGACGCCCCTATACCAAGGCGGAAGCGGAGGAGACGGCCAAACTCATGACCGTGGATCTTGTCGCATACGACATGTTCCAGGCGGACGTCAAAGCGGGAAAGATGGACCGCAAAAAGCGTTCCGACAGCTTCTTCTATCACAGGAATTATCTCAAGCCCGCGGAAAAACGGATCGATGACGCCTTCGCCGATGTGAGAAGCGGAAAACGCCTTCTCCCGTCCGTGCAGCTGGCGCGCGGAAAGGTCCGGAAACCGGCTGAAAAACCGGAAAAAGCGTCGGGTGCCGCGCCGGGACATCCGGAAGGCATTCCAATGGGGCCGGGAATGCCTCCGGGAATGAGGATGATGCGGCGGGGCCCCGCAGAAAATCCGCTCAAAAAGTTCGCGCCGGAACTGCGCGCCGTCGAAGCCTATGAAAATCTTCTGAAATCAACGCCCGCGGAACTGGATGCCTTCGTCAACGCGCTTTCGGGCGGCTACATTCATCCCTCTCCGGGCAACGATCCGATCGGCAATCCGGAGGCTGTTCCCACGGGACGCAATCTCTACGGAATCGATCCGGAGCGCACGCCGACACCGGAAAGTTTCGCCGTGGGCAGGCAGCTTGCCGAGGAACTGATCGCGCAGAAGCGGAAATCAACGGGAAAATATCCGAAGAAGGTTTCCTTTACGGTCTGGGGCGGCGAGTTCATCAACACGCACGGCTCGGATATCGGGGAAATTTTCCATCTGCTTGGAGTCGAGCCGGTCTGGGACGCCCGCGGCAGGGTGCAGGATGTCCGTCTGGTGCCGCTTTCCGAGCTGGGACGGCCCCGCATCGACGTGGTGGTGCAGACCTCCGTTCAGTTCCGCGGGGCAGCCACCAGCCGGATGAGACTCATCGACCGCGCGGTGCGCCTGGCGGCGTCCGATCCTTCAACGGAGTATGAAAACTATGTGGCGGAAGGCAATACGGCCGCTGCAAAAGCTCTGATAAAAAGCGGATTTTCTCCGGAAGATGCGAAAAAACTCGCAAATGCCAGAATCTTCGGCGGCGGCAACGGCGAGGACAACGGCCCCGGCGTCGGACAGATGACGCAGTCCGGAGACAAATGGGAGGATCCTTCCGTTGTCGCCGAAGCCTTCATCCGCAGCAGGGGCACGCTCTACACCGAAGAAAACTGGGGCGTGAACATCCCCGGTGTCTACCGGGCCGCGCTTCAGAATACGGACACGGTCGTGCAGTCCCGCTCTTCCAGCGCATGGGGGCCGCTCTCCCTGGATCACGTCTATGAATTCACGGGCGGCGCCAATCTTGCAATCCGGCATATCACCGGAAAGGAGCCGGAAGTCTACTTCAATGATCTGCGCACGCCCGGACAGGCAAAAGTCCAGACCGGAACCCAGGCGGTCATGTCCGAGGCCCGCACCACAGTCCTGAATCCGAAATACATCCGGGAAATGATGGAGGAGGGTCCGACGGGAGCCAACACCTTCGCAGCTTATTTCAGCAACACCTACGGCTGGGAGGTCACCAAACCGGACATGGTACAGGATTATCTCTGGGAGGAGTACAGAAAAGTCTACGTGGACGATACTCTCAAGCTCGGCATCAGGGAATACTTCGAAAAGAAGAACCCTTATGCCTATCAGGAGATGACCGCGATCATGCTGGAAACCATCCGGAAGGGCTTCTGGAAGGCGGATGAGAAAACCGTCCGGAAGATTGCCGCGCTCCATGCCGAACTGATCCGGAAACATACGCCGGGATGCAGCGCTTTCGTCTGCAACAATGCGAAGCTCCGGGAGATGATTGCAGACAAGCTTTCCGATGATCCGAAGGCGGCAGCTGACTATCGGGAGGCGATCCGCCGGATCCGGGAAGCTCCGGCAGGCACGGAAAAAGTCGAAGGACAGGTTCTGAAGGAACAGCGCCCGGATCCTGTGCGGAAAACAGAGCCGGAATCCGGAGGAATCTCCCGGCAGATCGCCGTCGGCGCAGTTGTCCTGCTCGCAGTTCTGGCCGTACTGATCGGAAGCCGCCGCAGAAAACGGAAGGACCGTTGAAAATCCGCAGAAGCGCCGGATGCCCTGACAGATAAACTTTCATTCTGAAAAGGCATCCGGAGAAATGACCGGCTCAGCTGCACTCAGGATTTCAGGATTCCGCTCCAGGCGGCATGTCCGTCACTGCGGACCGGAAAACGCGGGATCGATTTCCGAAGCGAGCGCATCAAACAGATCGTCGGTCATTTTCTGAATCTCGTCCAGTCCCAGAACCGCCGCCGTCAGCGGATCAGCGGCAATTGCATGGAAAATGTCGCGCCTGCTGTGATTCAGCGCACCTTGCGCGCCGAGAATCTGCACATTGATCATCCCACGGTTCAGCGCGGCAAGCTGTTCGGGATAATCATCGATTCTGCCGGGAAAAATTCCGCCTCCGTCGACCAGGCAGGGAACTTCGACGCACGCCCCCGGAGGCAGAGTCGGAATCAATCCGTTGTTCATGACATTGAGATTGGCGGAAAAGGGCTGGTTTTTCTCCATGGCCCCAATAATGCGGACTCCGTACTCCATGCTCGGAGACGCTTCTATTTTTTCCTTCCCGGACAGCAGATTCCGCAGTTTTTCCTCATTGCGCTCCTGCAGTCCGGCGCAAACCGTGAGGGACGCCCCGGACACGCCCGCCGACATCAGATGGACGCAGCAGCGGTCAGCCGGATCGGGAGGCGCCGTCACGGAACAGAATTTCTCCAGCAGGTCGGCACGTTTCCGGAAATACGGATTGTATTCACTTCCGTGACCGCTGCTTTCCGTCGGAAAATAACCGAAATGCCGCATGATTTCAAACCGCACCTTGTCACGGTTGTAGAATTCCGGATTGTCCATGCACTTCCGCAGTTCCGGATACAGGTCGCGCCCTTCAGATTCCAGTTTCAGCAGAAACGCCTGGTGATTGACGCCGGCTGCATAAAAATGCAGCTTCTCCGGCTGGACCTTCAGCCAGGCGGCCATCTGGGACACGGTCCCCTGCACACTGTGGCAGAGTCCCACCACCTTGACCGTTTTCGCACGACGGCTCAGGGCAATCGTATTCATGGACATCGGATTGACATAGTTCAGCAGATAAGCGCCCGGACACTCCTGTTCCATCACGTCCAGAACTTCAAACAACGCTTTCAACGTGCGGAGTCCGCGGAACACGCCGCCCGGGCCGAGAGTATCCGCAACGACCTGCCGGACCCCGTATCCGGCCGGAATCTCATATTCCAGACGCTGATGCTCCAGCGTTCCGACGCGGAAAACGGTCAGCACATAGTCGGCGCCGCGCACCGCTTTCCGCAAGTCCGTCGTAAGTTCAGGCCGGAAAGGACGGCCGAACTGCCCGCTCATGATTTCCGCCATTTTTCCGGCATGCCCCAGCCGTTCCGCATTAATGTCCATCAGTACGACCTGACTCTTCCGCAATTCGTCATCCAGCAGAATGTCCTTGAGGAAGTTCTGCGTGAAAATGACTCCGCCGGCACCGACAATCACAATTTTCGCCATTTTATCCTCCCGGATGGTTGATTTCCTTTCACAGTAGCACTAAAATATTCAAAAAAAAGAGGATTTCAGATGTAAAAACTGGATTATGGATGCATGAAAGCAGAGAACACAGTATTCCGAAGCACCTGCTGCTTCCGCCCGGAACTGAAGCAGTATCCGAAAATTGACCTGCCGGTCTATCCTCGTTCCACCGGCCATTTCATCCGGATGCCGGGAAACCGGGAGGAGGTAAAGGGGGGAGAAAAGAATTTTGTGCAGCTGTTCTGGGGAATCCGAGGCACACCTGTGTTTGAAAAGAACGGCATGCGGCATGTTCTGTTTCCCGGGTATGTGATCTACTGCCTCCCCGGCGAACCTTACAGAATCCGGAACCGCTTGGAAGAATGCGAATACCGCTGGATTGCATTCGACGGCCCCCGGGCGGCTGATTTCATGCGCTCATTCGGATATCCGGAAAACGCATTTCACGCCGGACCATGCCCGCACAGGAACTTCATCAATTTCGAGGAGCATCTGCTTGTGCGGACGCCCTCAAGCTGGCGGCAGATGTTCTGCGAAATCTGCAACATTCTTGCCGCGGCGGGAGGAAGCACGGAGGAATCCTCTTCCGAAAACAGGAAACTGCAGGAGATCCTGTTTCTCTGCAAATCGCGTCTTTCCGACCCGGGATTGAACATCAAAACACTCGCCGGCGAACTGAAACTCGACCGTACGACACTCCTGCGCATATTCCGCAGAAAAATGAACATCTCCCCGTCGCACTATCTGAACATGCTGCGCCTGCAGCGGGCCCTGAGCCTTCTGCAGAATCCCCGCCTGACACTGGTTGAAGTCGCGGAGCTCAGCGGATTCCGGGACAGCAACTACTTCTGCCGGTTCATCCGGAAAAATACGGGGAAACGTCCCTCGCAATGGCGCTGAAGACCCTCTTCCCGGAATAACTTTTCCCGCGGCGCCATTCCTGGAGTACATGCACCGAAGTCTGCGGGGGAACTCCGGAAAAGGAGCCTCGCGGGTGAACCGCCTGCCACCTCACTTCAGATGCCATCAACCGCGCACGGCTGCCGCCCGACACTTCTCCAGAAGTTTCTCGAACCGTTTTCCGTATTCGACATAACTGGAATACATGATTTTCGCGCGGGCGTCCGGATCGTCCGACTTCGACTGCGCATGAAAGACGGCGGCGACATGCGGCTCCATGGAGAATCCGCCGTCGTAGCCGCGCCGGATGAGATCCGTTACAATGCGCTCGACATCCCCCTGTCCGTCGCCTGCCCAGCAGTAAACCTGCTTGACGGAACCGTCCGGCATCACTTCGCAGTTCGCATCCTTGATATGGACGTACGTCACAAATTCCCGCACGTTGGAATAGAACTCCCAGCTGCTCTGAAGCTTGTACGGTTTCGGCCCGAGTCGGCTGAAATTGAACGTCGGATTTCCGGTATCGAAAATCAGCTGGAAATGATCCGAATTGATGTTTTCCAGCAGGCGGAGCGTATGATGCCAGGACTGCCCGCCGTAGTTCATGCAGTTCTCATGTCCGTAAATGATGCCTTCGCCTTCGCAGATGCGCACCAGTTCCTTGATTTTGGCGAAAATCACTTTCTCGAGATCGGGATTGTCGAACGTCTCATCCGCGGCCCGGCGGAAACTCATGCCGCGGATCATCTTGATTCCCAGTTTGTGCATCCGGGGAACGGCCGTAAGCAGTTCCTTCCGGCTGGCCTCGAAATCGGCGTCCGAGCGTGGAGATCTGCTCCAGTTGGCGACGGCGCTGCCGTAACAGTTGAACCGTACGCGAGTCCCGGAAAGGATCTCGAGCACTTCATCGAATTCGGCGTCGGACAATGTTCCGAGACTTTTGCCGCCGATGGATCGGGTTTCAATAAAATTCCATCCAAGCTCTTCCGTCGCCCTGATCTGTTCCTTCAAATCGCGGGACGCCTCATCTGCAAATCCGGTCAGAAACATAAGAAAACCTCCTGGATTGTTTTTTTCGACAACATATATAAATTACGGTCTTTCCAGCGTGCTTGCAAGGCGCAGGCGGATTTTATTGCGGAAAAACTTAACTTCTTTTCCTTTATCACGAAAAAAAATCCTTGCATTTCCAACAACAGCATAGTAAAATACCGGATTTTCATCTTGTCTTCTTTTCATATTTAAAAAACAGGAAGAGCAAATGAACAAATCCCGGATGCTTCAGGATATGATTCTCTCTGAAATCCGTCTCGGACGTCTCAGAAACGGAGACCGGATTCCTTCCCGCAACCAGCTCTGCAAAAAATACAACTGCTCGCGCAACACGGTGGAACGTGCGGTTCAGGCGCTCAAGAAGCACGGTTATCTGGCTTCAAATCAGGGGGGAGGCACGTATGTGAACAACGCCGGCGGCGAGAGCCGGAAAATCCGCCGGCTTTTCATCATCTCGGGCTCCTTCCCGGAACTGAACGACCGTTCCCTCAGGGAAATCTTCTTTCCCGAGGTCGCTTCCGACATCCCGGTGCATCGTCTCCGCGAACACGAGGTGCTCAAACAGCTGGATGCTCTGTGCAGCCCTGATTCAGCAGTGATCTGGGTCATGCCCGGCATAGAATCCATCCCGATGATGGACCATCTGGAACGCCGCGGAATTCCGCAGCTGCTGATCAACCGGAATTACAAGGAGTTCAACTGCGCCTCCACGGATACGAAAAACAGTATCCGGGAAGGACTCTCCTGGCTCCTGATCGAAGCCGGGCGGGACATTGCGCTGGTCTCGCCGGACGCCACGCTGGAGGCGCCCTATATCGCGGAACGTCTGATCGCCTTTTACGAATCCGCCGCGGAACTGGGGGCGAAACTCCGCTCAGACACCATTTTCATGCGGAGATTCAAAGACATTCCGACGGAAATGTCGGAAGTCGGAAACCGGCTCTTCGCGGCAAAAAAGCCGCCGCGCGGAATTGTCGTGCTTCACTCGGCGCTGACCCTTTCCCTGGTGACATGCGCCCGGCTCTACGGCATGCTTCCCGGCAAGGATTTTTTCCTGCTTACCTACGACGAAATTCCGGAACTTGCCACCTATCCAGGCGTCGCAATGATGCGCCAGCAGCTGGAAAAAATGTTCCGCGAATCCCAGCGCTGGCTGCTTGACGGATACGCCGAGCGGCGCAGGCCGTTCCATTCGGCAATCAAAACGGAACTTCTGCTGCCGTGACGGCCCGCCATTTCCCGATGCGGATGAATGTCAATACTGCGCCATCAGAAATCCATACGGCAGGAGATCGGTTTTCAGCGTCCCGCCTTCCAGCGAGAAATCCGCGCCCCGCGCCAGCAGGACTTCAGGAGGCGAAACGCGCGTGAAACTGCTGTCAATCCTGACGCTGAGCGGCATGCTGCGGCAGTTCACGACGACAATCAGATTCTGCAACGGACAGGTCCTGGAAAACGCAAGAACGGCATCGGGCTTGTCGTGGGAGAGCCATGTCACGGCTCCTTCCGACAGCGCAGGCTGGGCATGCCGCAGTTCAATCAGTTTCTGAAGCAATGCAAAGCGCGCTTTCCCCTCCGGAGTCATGGCGCGCGACCAGTCGATCAGGCGGTCTTTTCCATAAAAACGGTTCCCCCAGATGGAATGGAGGGCCGTATCGGCGATTTCCTGCCCGTTGTAGAGGAACGGCACGCCGTCAAGACCGAAGTTGATCACAAACATCGCATCATGCGCTTTCACGCCGATTGTTTTGTCAGGCCGTTCCCTGTCATTGGCGATGTCGTGGTTTTCCGTCGCGCGGATCGCCCGTGCGCCGGGAAGAAGATGATCCCGATATTCCCTCCAGACCTCCGTGATTTTCGCGGCCGGTTCCTTTCCCGCAAAAACTTCGTAAAGATGCCCCCAGGAAAAGCTGTAGTTGAGATCAAACGCATGGATCTGATCCGCCGGCTCCATGCTTTCGGCAAGCATCATGACATCGGGTTTGAGTGTCTCGATCCGGCGCCGGCCCTCCTCCCAGAAATCAATCGGCACGGCATCGGCGACGTCGCAGCGATATCCGTCCACATCAAATTCGCGGATGAAATACTCCATGTTCGCGAGCAGATATTCCCGCAAGGCAGGGGAATCGAAATTGAGCTCGGGAAAATGCCATCTCCCGTTCCGGATGCTCCCATCCGCATCGCGCTTTACGAAATCCGGATGATCCGGAATGAATACGGCTCCCGGTCCGCAATGATAATAAACCAGGTCCAGGATCACGCGCATTCCCAGCTCATGGGCATACGCCGTGAAGCGTTTCAGATCGGCATCCGTCCCGTATTCGGGATCAATCCGGTAATAATCCCCGACGCGGTAGGGATTCTTCGGATTGCCCAGCCCGCATGCCTTCTGACGGTCGCTCCAGAATTCCGGGCGCATGTCATCGTCCGCTTCTGTAACCGGGCAGAGATACAAAATGTCCACGCCGAGCGACGCAAGATGCGGAAGCATCTCCGCTGCGCTGTTCAATGTCCCTCCCGGGGTAAACGGGCGGAGAAAAATCTGATACATGACGGATCTCTTCAGATAACCGGGCGCCTTTCTGACACTGGCAGGCATTTTCCACTCTCCTTGACTGATGAAAAAATTCTCATTGCAGGATACGTTTTCGGAATTCCCGACGTATCCTTTTTCCACATCAAATCCTTATTATGGACGAATAAATTATATTTCAAGACAGGAAAAGATCAAGATAAAAAATTTTTTTATCATGAAAATCCACAATATGGAATCCGAGAACTTGATTTTTGAAGAATTCACATTACGTTTCACAAACAAACATCAGGATTTCAAGCGCATGAATGAGACTGTTCCCGTCAAATCGCTGAAAAAAGCCCTGGATCTTCTTGATATGCTTCTGTTCGAAGATGCCGAGGAACAGGGTTTCGCGGTCAATGAGCTTGCCGGCAAGCTGTGTCTGCCTGCGAACAGCGTGCACAATCTTCTGAAGACCATGCGCATCTGCGGGTATGTGGAAAAAAACGGTTCCGGACGGTATACATTCGGTCCCGCATGCCGCAGAATCGCCTATCGCAACTATCAGCGCGGAGACGATTTCCGGGAGAAGGTGATTGCGGTCATGCGGGAAGCGATTGCCATCCTCAACGAGTCCATGGTCTTCACCATTCTGGCCAGCAACACCTGGAACACCCTCGTCCGCGCCGAACCGACCGGAAAAGTCGTAAAGGTGGACATGGAGGAGGTGGAACGGCGCTACCTGTTTGAAACCGCGACCGGACGCGTGATGTTCAGCTACTCCTCCCTGGCCCGGCGCTCCGTTCTGATCCGCGAAAACGGACATCCGGAAAAACAGTGGCCGGATTACGAGGCGGATTCGGCGCGCATCCGCAAGGAGGGCTTCTGCATGTGCATGCGCGAACGTTACGGCCTTTTCACCTACGGCGTACCGGTTTTCGGAAAAACCGGCGAACTGATCGGCGCACTGGGAGTCTACACCGTGCCCGTTCCGGGCTATGAGAAGAGAAACGGAAAAATTCTTCAGACACTGCTGGAGTCCGCTCGGAAAATCACCGCATTCTGACGAAACTGCTGTTTCAGCGGAAATGCCGTTGGCAACCCAGACGCAGGAGTTCAAGGGGGCATCCCGGCATTTTTCCCGGGTTTGCAGGTGGAACTCCTTGAAATCGCATTTACGGGAATCTATATTGCGCCAGACGCCAATGAAGGAGAACCCGCTGTGAAATTTCGCATGAGATGCCCGCACTGCGGCAACCGGATGGAAACGGAAGAGGAATGGATCGGAGAATCCGCAACATGTCCCATCTGCCGGAGTGAAATTGTCATTCAGAAAAACAGCGCCCCGCCTGCGCAGGCGCCGGCATCCTCTTCCAAGGCGCAGACGGATTCCATTTCCGCCAGCCTGCCTGTGGCAGGAATCGTTCTCCTTTACCTTTTCATGCTGATCCCCTTTCTGGGAATCCTCACATTCTTTTTCTGCGTGCTGCTTTCTTTCATTCAGTATCCCCGCTGCCCGGAAAAAGCGCGGAAGCTTCTGAAACATACATTGATCGCAACCCTGATCGCCATTGTCGCAACTTCTGCCTTCACATCCTGCGTCTTTCTCTTCCCGCCGATGAACATTGCACATGAAAAAGGTCCGGACCTGGTCTGCCTTTCCAACATCAAACAGATTCTGCTTGCGGCAAGAATGTACAGCGGAGACTCCCGCGGAGCATTTCCGGATCGGAGCGGCGCGGGAGGATTTGAGATTCTCCGCAAGTCAGGTTATCTGACGGATCCGCGGGTTTTTGTCTGTCCCCTGTCCGGCATCCGCCCGGAGGAAAGTGAGAAAATGCTGACGGAAGAGCACGTTTCCTATCTTTATATCGGAGGATTCCATGAAAATGACGATCCCGGTCAGGAAGTTATCTTCTGTCCCTGCCACCGGAACAGCATTCCGGTCGGCTGCATCGGCGGGACCGTCCGGAACAATATTGCGAAAGGGCGGGAACCCGTTCATGAAACTCTGGAAAAGGCGGGGATTCTCAAACGCTTTGACGAGTTTCCGGACAGCACCAGACAGTATATCCGGAAAAAAATGGAGGAATAAGTTCAAAGCGCATTGATCGCATTCCGGACAAAGGCCGAACAGAGATTCCGGTCAAGAACTCTGTCAAATCCCCGCAGACCGCTGTTGGCGTCCACGGCGTAAGGACGGACCTGACGGACCGCTCCCGCAACATTTGCCGGAGTCAATCCGCCTGCAAGGATGACAGGGACAGGCGCGGACGCCGTCACTCCCGCACTGACCTCCCAATTATGAACTTATCACCTAATAATATCATAACGGAGGATAAATTGCCATAATTTTATTCATCGTTATCATCATAGCTGCCAA
>CALXRI010000033.1 GCA_944390795.1 uncultured Victivallales bacterium | reverse complement strand
AGGATATGCAAAATGCCGTTAATGCCAAAAAGAGTAAAGCACAGAAAGGTGCAGCGCGGTAACAACGCCGGGCTGTCCCAGCGGTGCAATCAGTTAGACTTCGGCGATTTCGGACTGCAGACCATGGAACGGTCGCAGCTGACCGCCAATCAGATTGAAGCGGCGCGTGTCGCGATCACCCGCCATATGAAACGCCGCGGGAAGATCTGGATCCGGGTATTCCCCTACAAGCCGTATACGAAGAAACCCCTGGAAGTCCGAATGGGAAAAGGAAAGGGCGCCGTCGAATACTGGGTGGCGCCGGTGAAGCCTGGCAGAATGCTTTTCGAGGTCAGCGGCTGTTCCGAAGCGGTTGCCAAGGAGGCGATGAGCCTTGCCGCGGCGAAGCTGCCGATCAAATGCAAGTTCATTATCCGTCACGGCGTCGTGGCGTAACGGGGCTAGGGTGAAACGCATGAAGATGAAATTGTTCAAAGATATGACGGATGCGGAACTCGACAGCAAGATCGCCGAGCTGCGGAAGGAGAAATTCAACACCCGCGCCCAGGCAAAGTCCGGACAGAACGAGAACCCCGCAAAGATGAAGGGACTCCGCAGGGATCTTGCGAGAGCCCTTACGGAAAAGCAAATCAGAAGCGCCGCTCCGGCGAACGCCTGATTTCAATGCAATCAACAGAAATTTAGGAAAACGGATACTGAGCCATGAACGAGATCAGCAGCACTACACAGAGCGTGCGCGGAAATCGCAAGAGCAGAGTCGGACAGGTGGTAAGCGATGTTCAGAGCAAGACCATTGTCGTCGAAGTCGAGAGCCGCTCGCCTCACAAAAGATACAAGAAAGTCGTAAAATCACGCAAACGTTATGCCGCGCATGACGAAACGAACCAGGCTAAGGTCGGCGACATGGTCAGAATCGGAGAAACCCGGCCCCTCAGCAAAAACAAACGCTGGCGCTTGATCGAAATCATCAGCCGCGCCGAATAAGGCCGCTTTCCGAAGGAGATTGAAATCATGATACAAATGCAGACCAGTTTGGAAGTAGCCGACAACTCCGGGGCGAAACGGATTACCGCCATTACGATTCTCGGTCAGAAGAGGCGTTACGCCCGGATCGGGGACATTGTCACCGCCGCGGTCAAGGAGGCGATCCCGGGAGGAACGGTGAAGAAAGGCGAAGTCGTCAAGGCCGTGATTGTCCGCACCGCCGCCAAGATCAGTCGTCCGGACGGATCCTACCTCCGGTTTGACAAGAATTCCGCGGTGATCATTGACAACGAGAAGAATCCGAGAGGAACCCGCATCTTCGGCCCGGTGGCCCGCGAGCTCCGTGAAAAGAACTTCATGAAAATCATATCACTCGCTCCGGAGGTGCTCTGATGTTTTCCGAAAAATGCGCCAAAAAGTATCACGTGAAAAAGGGTGATGCCGTTGAAGTGATCAGCGGCGAATGGAAGAAGGAAACCGGCAAAATCGTTGCCGTTCTTAAGAAGAAGGACCGCGTCGTTCTCGAGATCAGCAGTATTCCTCAGGATAAGCTTGCCGCCAGACTTGGCAAAAAGACGATCAAGAAGAGTGCTGCGAACCCGAAAGGCGGACTCGTGGACCGCGCGGTCTCCGTCCATGTGTCAAACGTCAGAAAAAAAGACTGACACGAACATACTGAGATCGGAGTAATCGAAAATGTCTGACATGAAAAAGAAGTACAACGAAGAAGTTGTACCGGCCCTTACCAAATCGCAGGGCTACACGAATGTAATGCAGGTGCCGAAACTGACGAAGATTGTCATCAGCATGGGAATCGGCACGAAAATGGAAAAAGACGCTTTCACGGAAGCGAAAAATATTCTCACGGCGATTGCCGGACAGCTTCCTGTCGTCACGAAGGCCAGAAAGAACGTTGCGAACTTCAAGCTCCGCGCCGGCATGCCGGTGGGACTGATGGTCACGCTCAGAGGCAACATCATGTATGAGTTCCTCGACCGTCTGGTTCACAACGCGCTGCCCCGCGTGAGAGACTTCCGCGGCGTTCCGAAGAAGGGATTCGACCACGTCGGGAACTACAATCTGGGCATGCCCGACGTGTCCGTCTTTACCGAAGTGGATCTTGACAAGCTCAAATATCCACTCGGACTCAACATCACAATGGTTACCAGCGCGAAGACCGACGCAGAGGCCAAGGAGCTTCTTTCTCTGCTGGAAGTCCCGTTCGCCCGCTAATTAGGAGAAACACAACATGGCTAAGAAAAGTCTTATCGCCAAGCAGAAACGGCCTGCGAAGTTTTCTTCCCGGGCCTACAATCGCTGCCAGGCATGCGGCCGGCCGAGAGCTTATATCCGTAAATTCAAACTTTGCAGAATCTGCTTCAGAGAGATGGCGCTCAGCGGCCAGATCCCCGGAGTGGTGAAGGCAAGCTGGTAACAGAAGGAAGGTGGCATAAAATGAGCATGCAGGATCCCATATCTGATATGTTGACGCGCCTTCGCAACGGCTCCATGGCTATGCAGAAGGAAGTCGCCATTCCGTCCTCGAAACTCAAGGTCGCGATTGCGAAGGTGCTTGAGGAAGAGGGTTATATCAAAGGTTTCCGTGTCGACGGCGATGTCAAGAAGACGCTGTTCGTCGAGATGAAATATTTCCAGCGCCGCTCCGTCGTCGAGGGCCTTGAAAGAGTCTCCAAGCCTTCCTGCAGACTTTACTGCGGAAGCAAGGACATTCCGAAAGTGAAAGACGGTCTCGGCATCGCCATTCTCTCCACTCCGAAGGGGATACTCAGCGGCAGAAATGCCGAAAAACAGAACGTGGGCGGAGAGATTCTCTGCTACGTTTGGTAATCAGGAGAGGAGATAGAGAAATGTCACGTATCGGCATGAAACCCATTGCAATCCCCGCCGGGGTGAAAGTTTCCGTCAGCGGCCAGGATGTCGCCGTCGAGGGCAAACTCGGCAAGCTGGGCTATACGCTTCCCGCGGATATCGCGGCTGTCGTCGAAGGTTCCGAGGTCAAGGTCTCCCGCGTTCACGACGCGGATGAGCTCAAGGCCATGCACGGACTTGCCCGCAGTCTGGTCAAGAACATGGTGATCGGTGTCAGCGAAGGCTACAAGAAGGAGCTTCAGATCGTCGGCGTCGGCTACAAGGCGACGCTTGCGGGCAACAAGCTCACGCTGAACCTCGGCTATTCCCATCCGATTGTCTACACCGTTCCGGAGGGACTCAAGCTTACCGTTACCGACGGCGTCAAGATTCTGATTGAGGGCGCCGACAAGCAGATGGTCGGCGAAGCCGCCGCGCGCATCCGGAAGTTCAAGAAGCCCGAGCCTTACAAGGGCAAAGGCGTCCGCTACTCCGATGAGCATGTCGTCATCAAGCCCGGCAAAACCAATGCGTAACCGCTGAAAGAGATAGTGCATCATGTATAAGACAGCAAAAGAAAAAAGAGTCAGACGCCACCTGCGGCTCCGCAACAAGATCCACGGCACGGCGGCGAGACCGCGTCTCTCGGTCAGTATTACCGCGAACAACATGTATGTCCAGTTCATCGACGACGAGGCGGGAGCCACTCTTGCCTCCATGTCGACGCTTTCCGAGGCGTTCAAGGCTCTCAATCTCAAGAGAAACGTCGAAGCCGCCAGAGCGCTGGGCAGACTTGCGGCCGAGAAGGCGAAGGAAGCCGGAATCACGACCGTTGTGTTTGACCGCGGCGGATTTCAGTATCACGGCAAGGTCAAAGCGCTTGCGGAAGCCGCGCGCGAAGTCGGATTAATCTTCTGAGGAGCATCAAATGGCTATTGAAAAAGAAATCAAGGAAAAAGAGACGGCGCCCGCCGAAGAACAGTCTCTTGTCACATACCAGACTCCGGAAAGCAGCGAATACGGGGAAATCGTCCTGAGCATCAACCGCTGCTCCAAAGTCGTCAAGGGCGGCCGCAATTTCAGTTTCGGCGCTCTGGTTGTCGTCGGCGACAAGAACGGCAAAGTCGGCTACGGCTACGGCAAGGCGAACGAAGTTTCCGATGCGATCCGCAAGGGCGGCGAGGCCGCCAAGAAGAACATGGTCACGGTTCCGCGCCGCGGCCTGACGGTTCCGCATTCCGTGACGGCGAAATACAGCGGATCGAGCGTTCTGATCCGTCCCGCCTCCGAGGGAACCGGCATGATCGCCGGCGGAACGATGCGCGCCGTCCTCAGTCTTGCGGGCGTCGTCGACGTTCTGACCAAGTCCCTGGGCTCGAGCAATCCCTCCAACGTTGTCAAGGCGACGTTCAAGGCGATCCGCATGATGCAGTCCAAGGAGCAGGTCCTTGAGAAACTCGGCAAAATCTAACATCTAAATCGGGAATACTACAATGAGACTTCATGAATTAGCACCGACCCCCGGTTCGAAGAAGCGCAGAATGCGCGTCGGAAGAGGCGACGGTTCCGGCTGGGGCGGAACTGCCGGGCGCGGCCACAAGGGCCAGCACTCCCGTTCCGGAGCCGCCATCAGACATCACTTCGAAGGCGGTCAGACCCCCACGTTCCGCCGTCTGCCGAAAGTCGGATTCAAGAACGGCGTCAAGACCGTTTTCAACGTTGTCAACGTCGGCGCGATCGAAAAGGCTTTTGAAGCCGGCGCGGAAGTCGATGAAACCTCCCTCAGAATGAAGGGCGTCCTCGGCAAGGCCAAGGCTCCGCTGAAGATTCTCGCGGAAGGAGAAATCACCAAGGCCTTCAAAGTCAAGGCGAACTACTTCTCCGCCGCCGCGAAGGAGAAAATCGAAAAGGCGGGCGGAAGCTGCGAAGTGGTCGCTCTTTAACTTGCCAGCGGCGCAGTGCGCCGGGAAAGAGGATAAATGTTTTCAGCATTTATAAATTCGTTCAAGATCAAGGAGCTCAGGAACCGTATTTTCTTTACGGCCGGAATCCTGATTCTTTGCCGTGTCGCTGCCAACATCCCCTGTCCCGGCGTTGATACGGCCAATCTTGACGTATATTTCACAAAGCTGGGCGCGGAATCCGCCACCGGACAGTTCCTCGGCATGTTCGACCTGTTCAGCGGCGGCGCGCTTCTGCATTTCGCGATCGGAGCGCTCGGGATCATGCCCTACATTTCGGCGTCGATCATCATGCAGCTCCTCACGCCGGTCGTGCCCTCTCTGGAAAAGCTCCAGCGCGAGGGCGAGATCGGGCGTGCAAAGATCAATCAGTACACGCGTTATCTCACCATCGTGATCTGTCTCGTGCAGGGCGCGATGGCGGCAGTCGCCATGACCAATCCGACACGCCTGGGGCTGCCCGCTCCCGCGCTTCCCCTCGTTTCCAACGCAGGCGCCGGATTCATCATCATGTCCATGATTATTCTCACGGCCGGAACGATGATTCTGGTCTGGCTGGGGGAACGGATTACGGAGCACGGCATCGGCAACGGTGTCTCCATCATCATCACGGCGAACATCATCGAGCGTCTTCCGCAGTCGCTTCTTGCGCTGTTTGAAATGATGAACAGCGGATTTTCCGCTTCCGGCGCGAGATTCCGTCTTGTCCATCTGCTGCTGCTTTTCGTCATCTTCGCGGCGGTCACGGCTCTCACGGTCATGCTGACCCAGGGGCAGAGACGCGTCCCGATCCAGATGGCGAAGCGCATCATCGGCAACAAGATGAGCGGCGGCACGACCTACATGCCGCTGAAGGTCAACTTTCCCGGCGTCATGCCGATCATCTTCGCCGGTGCGATTCTGATTTTCCCGCCGGTTCTGTTCCAGATGATCCCGAATGAAACCGTGCGTTCGTTCGCGGTCTATTTCGGACACGAGACTTATTCCTACATGACGATTTACGGACTGCTGATTCTGGCATTCTCCTACTTCTGGGTTGCCAACATGTTCAATCCGGTTCAGATTGCGGACAATCTGAAGAAAGAGGGCGCCTACATTCCCGGTATCCGGCCGGGAAAACCGACGGCCGACTTCCTGGACTCCACCATGACGAAAGTCACTTTCGCAGGTGCGGTGTTCCTGACGGCCCTTGCCGTTTTCCCGATGCTGCTGACGAAGTGGCTGAAGATTCCTTATCAGGTCTCTTCGTTCTTCGGCGGAACCAGCCTTCTGATTATCGTCGGCGTGACGATTGACACGCTCAGTCAGATGGAATCGCATCTCGTGATGCGGAATTACGACGGATTCCTGCAGAGAGGCAGAATCAAGAGCCGCCGCGGTTGAGCTCGGATGCATTTTTGAAAGACCGGATTTGCGTCCGGTCTTTTTTTCTATTTAAACTGCGCGGAATTGCGCAATGGAAAAAATAAAATTGCACGGCGGTCGTGTTTCCCGTTTTCGGGGAACCCTCTGCCGGCAGTTTGGGGAAGCGGGAATATGCCGGTGCAGTATTCTGATGCGGAAATGCCGCGTGTCGCGGTGGTGGTTCCTCCCGGAACGATATCTTACACCAGTCGTCGCGTGTCCCTGTATTTTCGGGCGGTGCTGCGCGGCGGCGCGCTTCCGTTCGCCCTGCCGCTGACGCAGGATGAGAACCTGCTGGCCTTTCTGCTTTCCGGAGCGGACGGCCTTCTGATTACAGGCGGGCGGGACATTGATCCCTCCTCTTACGGGGGAACGCCTGAACCGGGGATGACATATGATCCCGATTTCGACCGTTTCGAGATTTTTCTCTTCCGTTCCGCCTGCGAGGCCGGAATGCCGGTTCTCGGGATCTGCCGGGGAATGCAGATCATGAATGTTGTCACGGGGGGGACCCTGATTCCGGAGGTGTCCGGTCACAAAGACGGCGTGACGCATTCTCTGACGGGGATTTCCGGGATGCTTGGAGACATTCTGGGCGTTTCCGGTGTCGCCGTCAACAGTTTTCACCATCAGGCCGTCGGGCGGCTCGGAAACGGCTTCCGCGCCACCGCCTTTGCGCCGGACGGCTGCATCGAAGGGCTGGAAGATTCCAGCCGCCCGTTTGTTGTGGGCGTGCAATGGCATCCCGAGCGCGGGAATGATCCGGGAAACCGGAAGCTTTTTCAGGAATTCATCCGTCGCTGCGGCGAATACGGGAAGTCCGCTGCACGTCTGAGCATGATGGAATTACCAAAAGGGGATGATGCGGAATGAACGAATACACGGATCTTCTTTGCAGACTTGTCGAATGCCGTCCCGTGAGCAGTGATGTGACCGCGGTCAACCGGGCGGAAACCATGATGCTGGATTTTCTGGAAGCGCACGGGATCTGCTGCGAGATGGAGGAATGGGAAGGACGGAAAGTTCTTTATGCGTCCACGCGCCCCGGAAGAGTGCAGGATGTTCTTCTGAACGCGCATCTGGATGTTGTTCCCGCGATTGAGGAAAGTCAGTTCACGCCGCGGATCGCGGACGGCTGGCTTCATGCGCGCGGCGCGGGAGATTGTCTCGGCAACGCCGTCTGCATCGCCCGATTTCTCTGCGAGAACCGGGATGCGTTCCGTGCCGGCGCTCTTTTTACGGCGGACGAGGAAATCGGCGGGGAGACCACCCGCGTGATGGCGGAACGCGGCTGCGGCGCGCTGAAGGCTGTCCTGATTCTCGACGGCGGAGGCGAGGAGGGCATCCTTTGTGCCCAGAAAGGAATTCTGGTCCTGAAAATGACGGCGCGCAGTCATGGGGGACATTCCTCGGTGCCATGGGAATTTGCGAATCCGATTGATCTGCTGACGGAGGCTTACGGGAAGCTGCGCGCGGAATGGCGCAATCCGGTTTCCGCGGACGACTGGAGAAACTCGATGGCTCCCTGCATGATTTCCGGCGGCTTTGCCGAGAATCAGATTCCGGATACCGCGGAGATGATTCTGAACTTCCGTTATGTCGCGGACGACGATTCCCGGAAGATTCTTGACTTCGTGAAAAGCGCCGGGCTGGAGGTTTCCGTTCAACGCATCTGCCCTCCGGTGTCGAGCGACCCGGATTCCCCCGCGCTGCGGTTCCTGCGCCAGGCATGGGAAAGCGTCGCGGGACGGCCGGTGAAGTTCACGCGCATGTGCGCCGCGACGGATGCGCGCCATCTGAAGAGCCTCAATGTTCCCATTGCAATCGCCGGCTGTGTCTGCACGGGCATGCATTCCTCGGAGGAGAAGCTGCTGCTTTCCTCCATCGATGCCTGGCAGCGGATTCTCCGGGAATACATGACGCTCCTCTGCGGGAATCCCAGGGCCGTCTGACGTTTCCGTCCTCAGAAACCCGCCTTGAGTTCCTCCCGTGTGAACTCTCCGACTTCGTCCGGGCCGTGCGCGTAGCAGAACAGGGCCGCGATGTAGACCTGTTCCGCGCATTTGATGAAAGCGGTCAGAAGGAGAACAAGGATGGCTCCTCCCGCAAAACAGAGAGTCACGGTGACGGCTGCCGCGTGTCCCGCAAAAAGGACTCCTGCCATGAAAAGGAGAAAGGCAAGCAGGGGAAGCGATTGCAGGGTTTCGAGTCCCCGGCAGCGTCCTTGCGTATGCCAGATGTGCAGGATTGTGGTTTTCGCCCGTTCCATGACGACGGCGGGTTCCTCGGCCTCTTCGTCGCAGAGGATGGTCGGGATGGCAAAGACATTTCCCCTGCCGTGGGTCATGAGGTGAAGGGCATGGCGCAGCAGGGCCTTCCGCTTGATGAATGCGAAGAAGAGTCCCCGCTTGAGCAGAACGCCGTCATCGCCGAATCCGCGGATCATTTCGCTGTAAAAGACTCCCTGGAGGAAGGTTTTGACAAGGAGAACAAACGGTGTCAGAACCAGAAAAAGGATCAGAAAAGGCAGCGGGGAGGGACAGTTCCCGCGTGTAATTCCAGGGATTGCGAAAAGCAGCGCCGGAAACAGCAGTGCGATGATGAGGAGTGTGCCGAGCTGATTGACGATCTGCAGATGCAGCAGCGCGCGGTTTTCCCTCAGCACACGCAGGGATTTCCGGAAGATGCTCCACTCAAGACGCAGACGATTCATTCTTCTCCCCTTTCCCGGCAGTTTCCGAGGAGGAAGTCGTAATAGCCTGCGGCCTCCAGCAGTTCTTTCCGCCGCAGGAAGTCGTGCCATAGCTTCTTTCCCGGGAGACTCCATGCGCATTCGGCGTAGGCGCCGAGACGGGGCAGGATTTTCCGCATCACGCGCCATTCCGGAACCCGTTCCGTCCAGAGACACGCCTCCGTGCCGATTATGGCGTCTTTCACCTTCTCCTCCCAGATGATATGGGGATCGGTCATGTAGACCCCTTTTTCGGAAAGTTCGAACATCCAGGTTTCAAACGGTTCGGAAAGGTTTTCCGGATAGTCGAAATAGAGCGAGTTGTGGACGGAGTAGACGACTTTGTTTCCGTTCGGCGCGACGCGGAGCGGTTCGCGGATGTCCAGCCAGGACTGGATGATCGTGTCCGGCGGATAGGTCTGTCCCGAGCAGGTGCCCCAGAGCATCGGCGTGCGTCCGCGCTCGATCAGGAAACGTGTCATTTCAGTCATGAAACGGTTTTCCAGTCCGCGCATGGTTCCGCATCCCGCCGCCTTCATCGCCGCCAGGCAGCGCGGGCACTTCTCCCAGTGCGCCGTGTCGGCTTCGTCGCCGCCCATGTGAATGACCGGCGAGTCCGGGAAGATGTCGAGCAGTTCCGCGAACACTTTTTTCAGAAAGGGGATGGTTTCCGGATTTCCGAGACAGAATTCTCCGCCCGGCGCGGCGGCGTCGCAGGCATATTGCGGACAGGCTTTCAGGAGTCCGCGCGAATGGCCGGGGATGTCGATCTCCGGAACGATCCGGACTCCGTGCCGCGCGGCGAATTCCGCCACGCCGCGGAGTTCGTCTTTCGTATACTGCCCCGCTGTGAGCGTCGCGGCATTGGCTTCGGGGGGGACCGCATCCGAGGCGATCCGCCAGCCCTGGTTGTCGGTCAGGTGCCAGTGGAAGGTGTTCAAACGGAAATGCGCCATCAGGCGGATTACGGCCTTGACCGTCGCCGGAGTCTGGAAATGTCTTGCGCTGTCGAGCATGAATCCGCGCCATGCAAAGCGCGGTTTGTCCGTGACTGTGCCGCGCGGGAGCACGGCGGACGCCGGACCGCGGATTTCCGCGGCGAACAGCATCTGCGCAAAGGCGGAAAACGCGTAAGACATTCCCGTGCGCCCCGCGCTTTCCGCCAGAATCGCGGAGGGTTCGACGCGGATGCTCCATTCATCCGTTTCGAGCGTGCCGTTCCGCCTGAGCACAAGATCCGCGTCCGGATCGGGAGAAACGGCAAGGCGGATGCCGAAAACGGCGGCAAGCCGGACAAACTCCTCGGCGATGCCGGTGAATTCCGGATCCGCATGGAGCGTTTTCAGATTTGCAAGTGTCACGGCTCCCTCCTGTTTCACGACGGAAACAGGGGCGGGAATGAGAATGTCGAACGGATGCTCGGATTTCACGTTTGTTTCCTCCCTCCTTTGCAATGCTGTCTGGGGATTATACCCTTTTTTCCCGATAAGTCAATCCGGGAAACGGGATTTCCCGGCATTTTGCCGCGCCCGGAGACGGACGGAACGGTTTCCGGCTCCGCGCGGTTCCGCATTTTCGCGTAAAACGGCGGAAGCGTTGTTGTAATTTCCTGAAAATGAGGTATAGTATAAGCTACATTTTTTTAACAGGAACAACAGGCCTTCTTTATGCAGAACATCAGAAACATCGCCATCATCGCGCACGTCGACCACGGAAAGACCACGCTGGTCGACGAGATCATCAAACAGGCGAAAATCTTTCGCGAAAATCAGGAAATGCACGAGTGTTTCCTTGACAGCAACGATATCGAACGGGAACGCGGCATCACCATTCTGGCAAAAAACATCAGCGTCCGCTACAAGGACTGCAAGATCAACATCATCGACACGCCCGGGCACAGCGATTTCGGCGGGCAGGTCGAGCGCGTGCTCAACATGGCCGACGGCGTTCTGCTTCTGGTCGATTCCGCCGAGGGGCCTCTCCCGCAGACCCGTTTCGTGCTCGACAAGGCGCTCAAGCTCAATCTGAAGCCGATTGTCATCATCAACAAAATCGACCGTCCGGACGCCCGACCGGAAGAGGTGCTCTCCAAGGTGTTCGATCTCTTCATCGACCTGAACGCCACCGAGGAACAGCTCGACTTCCCCGTTCTCTACGCCAGCGGACGCAACGGCTGGGCGACCGAGGACCTGAAAAACGGCGCACGCGACTCCATCCTCCCTCTGATGGACGCCATTCTCAAATACATTCCGCCCACGCCGATGCATGAAGGCCCCGTCCAGCTGCAGATCACGACGCTGGACTACAATGATTATGTCGGGCGCATCGGCATCGGGCGCGTCCACCGCGGCACGCTCAGGCTCGGCGCTCCCCTCACGCTCATCAAGCGCGACGGCAGAACCTACCCCGTTCAGCTCAAACAGCTCTTCACCTTCGAGGGCATCGAGCGCAGGGAGACCCAAGAGGTTCAGTGCGGAGATCTCTGCGCGATCGTCGGTGTCGAGGGCATTGACATCAGCGACACGATCGCCGACGCGACCCATCCGGAGAAGATGCCGCCGATCGCCATCGACGAACCGACGCTTTCCATGACCTTCCGCGTCAACGACTCCCCCCTGTTCGGCAAGGAGGGCAAATACATCAGCAGCCGCCACATCCGCGAACGTCTCCTCAAGGAGGCCGAGCGCGACGTGGCGCTCCGCGTCGAAGACAACGGCACCGATTCGTTCAACGTCAGCGGGCGCGGCGTTCTGCACATTTCGATCCTGATCGAAAACATGCGGCGCGAAGGATATGAGCTCACGATCTCCCAGCCGCACGTCATCACGAAAATGATCGACGGCAAGGTGCAGGAACCTGTCGAACTGCTCTCGGTCGACGTGCCGGACGGCTGTGCTGGAAAGGTGATCGAACTGGTCGGCATGCGCAAGGGGGAGATGACGAAGATGGAGGCGCACACCTCGCGGCAGCTTCTGGAATTCTACATTCCGACGCGCGGGCTGATCGGGCTGCGCAGCAAGGTCATGACCGCCACCGCGGGAGAGGCGATCATGTCGCACATGTTCTCCCACTATGAGCCGTTCAAGGGGGACATCCCGCAGCGCATCAACGGCGTCATGATAAGCATGGGCGCGGGAAAGGCGATTCCCTACGCCATCGACGGACTCCAGCAGCGCGGCATCTTCTTCATCGAGCCCGGCGTGGAAACCTACGAGGGGATGATTGTCGGAGAACACTGCAAGGAGGGCGATATCGAGGTGAATGTCCAGCGCGCCAAGAAGCTCACGAACATGCGCGCCGCCGGATCCGACCGCAACATGAAGATCGCTCCCGCCCAGAAAATGAGTCTGGAGGAGGCGCTCGAATACATCGCCGACGACGAGTATGTCGAGGTTACGCCGCAGAACGTCCGCCTCCGCAAGAAATATCTTTCCGAGCTGGAGCGCAAGAAAGTGCGCAACGCGAAGAAGAGCGACTGATCCGCGGACGGAAACACGTGCCATGATCGACTTCATCGACGTCTGCAAGAGTTACGGAAAGCGCGACATCTTCGATCACGTCTCGTTCCGCATCAACAAAGGCGAACGGGTCGGAATCGTCGGCCCGAACGGATCGGGCAAGAGCACGATGTTCCAGCTCATCTGCAACGAGATTTCCGCCGACAGCGGCGAGATCACGATCCCGAAAAAGGCGCGGATCGGGCATCTGCACCAGCAGCTGGATTTCTTCCGCGACACGGACACGCTGATCTCGTTTGCCGGCGCGGCGGACGGCGAGCTGCCGAAAATTCTTGAACGCATTCATCAGCTGGAAGCGGAACTTCCGCAGTCCGCGGAAGAAAAGGCTCGCGAGGCGCTTCTTGCCGAAATCGGACACCTTCAGAGCGTCTATGAATCGCTCGGCGGCTACGGGATGAAGCACCGCGCCGCGGCCGCGCTTGCGGGACTCGGTTTCCGGGAAGGCGATCTGGAGAAACCCATGGGCGCATTCAGCGGCGGCTGGCAGATGCGCGCATGCATGGCGAAGACCCTTCTGGCGGAACCCGACGTCCTGCTGCTCGACGAGCCGTCCAACTATCTGGACACCCCCGCCGTGGAATGGCTCCAGAAACGTCTGCGCTCCTATGCGGGAACGCTGCTCCTGATCTCGCACGACCGCTTTCTGCTCAACTCCATTGCCGGGATCACGCTGGAGGTGGACAACGGGCATGTCACACGCTATCCCGGCAGCTACAATTATTACGTCCGTGAACGCGAGGAGCGCCGCCGTCACGCCGCGGCCGCGCAGGAGAACATCGACCGGAAGAGAGAACAGCTCGAACGCAACATCAACCGTTTCCGCGCGAAGGCGACGAAGGCCGCGCAGGTCCAGTCCTGGATCAAGATGCTCGACAGAATCGAGGACGCCGACGTGCCCGGGGATCTCCATTTCCGCGGGGCGATCCGGATTCCCGATCCGCCGCATTCCGGCGCCGAGACCGTCCGGCTGGAGGACGTCACATTCTCCTACGACGGAAAGCGGAACATTCTCGAGCATGTCTCGCTTTCCATTGCGCGCGGGGACAAGATCGGCATTGTCGGCTACAACGGCACGGGCAAGACGACGCTCCTCAAAATCCTGGCCGGCGTTCTGACTCCGGTCTCCGGCACGCGCACACTCGGTCACAAGGTTGTCACCGGCTATCAGGCACAGGAGTTCGCCGAGCTGCTGACTCCGGAGATGACCGCGTTCGATATTGTGAAAAACGCCGCACCGGGCACAGTGCCTTCCCAGCGCATCCGTGAAATTCTCGGCGCGTTCGGATTCTCCGGCGAGAATGCGGAAAAACAGTGCAAGGTTCTGAGCGGCGGCGAGAAGATCCGCCTCTGCTTTGCGCGGATCTTCGTCAATCCGCCGAATTTTCTTGTGCTGGACGAGCCGACGACCCATCTGGACATTGCCGCGCGCGAGGCGCTCCAGCAGGCTGTGCGGAACTATGCGGGAAGCGTCTGCATCGTCAGCCACGACATCGAGTTTCTGCGGGGAACGGTGACGGGAATCGTGGAAATGCGTTCCCCCGGCATCCGTCTTCACTGCGGGAACTACGACTATTACCGGGAACGGATCGCCGCCGAGCAGAGCGCGGAGAAGGCGTCCGGGGCGGAAATCAGACCGTCCGATGCGGACCGGAACGCGAAGGACCGCCGCCGGGAACGCGCGAAAAAGCGTCAGGAGATGTCCGGAGAGAAAAAGCGTCTCGAAAGCGAGGTGGCGCGCCTGGAGAGGCTCATCGAGGATTCCGAGACGGAAAAGGCCCGGATCATCGAAGCGCTCTCGTCTCCCTCCGCCGATGCGGATTTCGGAACGCTGCGGAAGAATCTGAGCGCGCTGGACGCGGCGATCGCCGACGCCACGGCCCGCTGGGAGTGCACAGCATCCGAACTGGAAGCGTTTCTCGAAGCTTACAACGCCCTCCGTGAGGAGTGACGTTTTTCTGCGGAAAAACAGCCTTCCGGATTGAAAAAAAACGGAAAGACTGTATCTTATGTCGTTTGATCTGAATATTCGAAAGGACAGGAAAGAATGAGCGAGGAAACTGTTCCGGGGAATGCCGGAGAGAAGAGTGAGGATATTTTCGCGCAGCGCGCCGCAAAGGCGCAGGAACTTGCCGCAGCCGGCATCCCGCCGTTCGGGAAGCGTTTTGACAATGTGCAGATGACCGCGGAGGTCCGGAAGTCATTCCGTCCGGATGCGGAAAATTCGGAGGAGGTCACCATCGCCGGGCGCATGACCGCGTTCCGCGCCATGGGGAAATCCATTTTCGCGGATGTCCGGGACTCATCCGGCCGGATGCAGATTTATGTCCAGCGCGACCAGGTCGGGGAAGACGGCTTCAAGCTTTTCAAGAAGCTTGATTTAGGCGACATCATCGGCGTGACCGGAGTTCCCTTCACAACGAGGACCGGAGAACTTACGGTCAAAGTCCACAAGTTCACGCTTCTGAGCAAGTCGCTCCGCCCGCTGCCGGAGAAATTCCACGGCCTGACCGATATCGAGCAGCGGTACCGCCAGCGTTATCTTGACCTCATCACGAACGACGACAGCCGCAAGGTTTTCCTGCAGCGTTTCGCGATTCTTTCCGAAATCCGCAAGTTCCTCGCTTCGAAAGGATTCCTGGAAGTGGAGACGCCGATGCTCCAGCCGATTCCCGGCGGCGCGAACGCCAATCCCTTCAAGACGTTCTACGAGGCGCTCAACAGTCCGATGTACATGCGCATTGCGCCGGAACTTTACCTCAAGCGCCTGCTGGTCGGCGGATTCGAGCGGGTGTTCGAGCTCAACCGGAACTTCCGGAACGAGGGAATCGACCGCCGCCACAATCCCGAGTTCACAATGCTTGAAATCTATCAGGCGTACGGCGACTGCCGCAGCATGATGGACCTGATCGAGGAGATGGTCACGACGATCGCCATGAACCTCTTCGGGACGCTTGAGATTGTTCATCCCGGCGGGAAGGTCATCAATCTTGCGCGGCCGTGGCGGCGCGCTCCCTACCGTGATCTCATCCGCGAGCGCGCCGGGGAGGACTGGTTCGAGCTTTCCAGAGAGCGGAAGGCGGAGAAAGCCCGCGAAATGGGGCTCACCATTCCCGCGGAAATGGAAGAGCGCGACATCACGCATGAAATTTACGAAAAACTCATTGAGCAGACGCTGATTCAGCCGACATTCGTGACGCGTCTTCCCGCATATCTCGTGCCGCTGGCGAAGGCCTGCGAGGACGATCCGACCGTGGTCGACGTCTATGAACTGGAAATCAACGGACAGGAGATTTCCCCCGGCTATTCCGAACTCAACGATCCCATCGAGCAGCGCAGGCGTTTCGTCGAACAGGCCGTGCACGACGGCAAGGATCTTGCCATGGCGATCGACGAGGATTTTCTTACCGCGATGGAGCACGGAATGCCTCCCGCGGGCGGACTCGGACTCGGCGTGGACCGCCTGATTATGCTTCTGACCGGCGCGGAATCCATCCGCGACGTCCTGCTTTTCCCGCAGATGCGTTTGAAGCAGTGACGCCATCCGGTTTCCGGAGCCTGTGCAGACGTCCGCCGCATTTTTCCGGCGGGCGTTTTTTTTTGCCGGGTGATGGTGATGCCGGGAGCATTTGCATCCCCGGAAACAGGAAAAACGCAATTTTTTTTCAATCCGGCATTGCGAAATGGAAAAAGAGAGGTATAATAGATGTTAACGTTGAGATAATGCCGTGCCGGAGGAGGAAAATGGCTACACTGAAAGATATCGCGAGGGCGACGGGGCTTTCCATGAATACGGTGAGCCGCGCCATTCGCGGGAGCGGCTATGTCTCCCGTCAGACCGCGGAACTGGTTCTGAAGACCGTCCGGGAGCTGGACTACCATCCGAACCGGGCGGCGCAGGATCTCAGGCGGCGGAAATCCACCCAGATCACGGTTGTCGCGGAATCCTACGACTATCTCCATATCGAGAAACTTGCCGCGATCAAGGAATACGCGGCGGAGTGCGGCTACACCATGGGGGTTCACTTCACCAGCGAGGATTATCCGCAAAGCACCTTCAATGCGCTGCTTCCCGATATTCTCGAACAGAATCCGGCCGGTCTCATCATCATCGCCTCCTCCGGCTTCATCATCGGGAAAGTGCGCGAGCTCTGCAGGAAAATCCCCTGCGTCATGATCACTTTCAACGGCGTTCCGGATATTGACTGCGTTTACATCGACCGCGCCGGCGGCGTTTACGACGCCATCCGTTACCTCTACGGAAAAGGACGCCGGCGGATCGTCTTCTGCGAAACCTTCCGCGCCAGAAACCGGAAACTCGGCTATCAGCGGGCAGTCCGGGAGCTGGGGATTCCGGAACTCATCGTTTCCGGAACCATGAAGCCGCTTTCCGAAATCCGCAGGGAAGGGGAGCAGATCGCAAAGATACTGGCGTCGTGGGACAATCCCCCTGATGCCGTGCAGACGTCCGATTACATGGCATCCGGCCTGCTTGCCGGATTTGCCGCGGCGGGAGTGGAAGTGCCCCGGGATGTTTCCGTTATCGGGTTTGACGACCGGGAACTGGCCGGCATGCTCAACCCTCCGCTCACGACGCTGGCGCAGCCCAGCGCGGAAGTGGGAAAAGTCAGCGCGCAGATGCTGTTCGAGCGGATCGGCGGGGTCCGGAAGGACGGGCCGCCGGAAAACATTCCCGTTCCGATGCGCCTGGTCGTCAGAAATTCCGCATGAAGTGTGAACTTTCAGCAATCCACATAAACCAAAGGTGAATCATGGAAAAGAAACTGAATTTCGGCATCGTCGGGACGGGACTCCGGGGTATCTGCTGTTTCGGACATCATCTGAAGGAGCGTTCCGACTGTGTCATCAAGGCCGTCTGCGACGTAAACGAGGTGCGCGCGAAGATTATGGCGGAAAAAATCGGAAAGCCCGCCGTCTATACCGACCTTGAGGAAATGCTCGGGAAGGAGAAACTGGATGCCGTCATCATCACCACGCCGGACGCCTTTCACGAGGAATGCGCCGTCAAGGCGCTGAAACACAAGGTCAATGTGCTGATCGACAAGCCGCTTGCCACCACGGTCAAGGGCTGCCGGAACATCATTCGCGAAGCGAAGAGGAGCGGGAAAGTCGCAATGATCGGATTCAATCTGCGCCATGCTCCGCTTCTCATGAAACTGAAAAGCATTGTCGACGAAGGGGTGCTTGGAAAAATCTTTCTCGCCGAAAACCGGGAATTTTATGACGGGGGGCGAACCTACATGGCGCGCTGGAACGGGAGAAAAGCCTCCAGCGGCGGGCTCTGGATTCACAAGGGAAGCCACGACTTCGATATTTTCAACTGGCTTTTCAACTTCCCGAAGCCTTACAAGGTGACGGCCTTTGCCGGCATGAACGTATTCCGTCCGGAAGGCATTCCGTTTCCTCTGGAAAAAGGGATCCGTCCCGGCCCCTGCTGTTCCGAGTGCCATTATGCGAAAAACGGCGTCTGCCGCGACGCGGCAGCCTACACGGAGGAGGAATGGGGCAAAAAGGCGCAGAAGGCCGACGGCTATGTCAAGGATTCCTGCATGTATCTTTCCGACCTGAGCGTGCATGACAACGGGATTGCGATGGTGGAGTATGAAAATGGGGCCCGTGCCAGTCACATGGAGTGTTTTGTCACCGGCATGTCCGACCGTCTTTACACGATTGTCGGCACGCTCGGGCAGGCTTCTCTCAGCCTCTCCGGACGGACGATTACGGTCGTCAGGAGATGGACGCATGAAACGATCACCTACGAGATCCCCGAAGTTTCCGGCGGGCACGCGGGCGCCGATCCCGGCCTTGTGGAGAGTTTCATCCGGACCGTCCGCGGCGAGGAGGTCAACACCTCCACCGTCGAACAGGGGATGCTTTCCACCGCCATCGGGCAGGCCGCCGAACTTTCCCGGGCGGAAAACCGCGTCGTTTTCATCAGCGAGCTTTTGAAATAATTCCGAAAAGAAAATACGTTTCCCGAATAAACAAAAACAGTCAGTCACAAGGAGAAGACAAAGATGGAAGTTCAGATTTTCCAGGACAAGAACTCTCTCGGCCGGGCCGCCGCCGCACGCGGAGCCGCCTACATCCGTGAGGCGCTTGAGAAAAACGGGCGCGCGAACATCATCGTTGCCACAGGCGCCAGTCAGTTTGAAATGCTTTCCGCGCTCACGAAGGAGCCGGGGATCGACTGGAGCAAGGTGAATATCTTCCACCTTGACGAATATATCGGACTGCCCGAAGATCATCCCGCCGGCTTCCGCAAATATATCCGCGAGCGTTTCATCGCCCATCTTCCCGTGAAGCCGGCATCATTTCATCCGGTCAACGGCAGCGATCCGGATCCGGAACGCGTCTGTGCGGAACTGGGAAAGGAGATTGCCGCCTGCCCGATTGACGTGGCGTTTGTCGGCATCGGCGAGAACGGACACCTTGCCTTCAACGATCCGCCGGCCGACTTCGACACGGAGAAGGCCTATCTGGTGATCACACTGGACGAGGTCTGCCGCAAACAGCAGCTCGGCGAAGGCTGGTTCCCGACGTTTGACGACGTGCCGAAACAGGCAATCTCCATGGGGATCCGCCAGATCATGAAGAGCGCCGCGATCATCAATACGGTTCCCGACCTGCGCAAGGCGAAAGCGGTCAAGGGCGCTCTGGAAGGCCCCGTGTCCAACCTCTGCCCGGCGTCCATTCTCCAGACGCACAAGGACTGCCATACCTATCTGGACAAGGATTCGGCATCTCTCCTGACCGGCAAGCACTGATCGGGATTCCCGCATTGCGGGAAACGGCGCGCGCCCCGGACGGATTTCCATCCCATGGCGCGCGTTGTTTTTTTCGATTTTCAACGGAAAAAACAACAAGCCGTGTTTTCTGCGGCGCATACTGCCGGCGCAGGAGAATTTCCATTTCTTTTCCTGCGCCGTGACACCTGCGGTTTTACGGAAAAAAGGATTTTTTTGCTTTCGGCTCTTGACAATGCGGGGGTTTTCGATTATAATAGGTGTAACGTTTCAAAAAAACATTTCAATTTTATGAAGATGAGCAAGCGAATAACAATCCGGGATGTAGCGCAGTCCGCCGGCATGAGTCTGGCGACGGTCAGCGGCGTTCTGAACGGCGAGACGCGTTTCTCGGAAAAGACGACAAAACACGTCTGGGAGGTTGCGAACCGTTTGAATTACATGCCGAGCGCATCTGCGCGCGGGCTGCGATCCGGGACTTCCGGCGAACGGGTGAAGACCGGCATCATCATGCATATTGTTCACATGTCCAATGTGGTGCCTTATCATGACCGCGCGCAGGAAACGGACGTCTACCGCCTCTCCTGGCAGGCGCGCAGACACAGTCTTTTCGTGATTCCCTACTGCTACTACCGTGAGGCGGGATTCCAGTGTCCGCCCCTCCTGAACGACCTGATAGACGGCGCCGTCATCGGGACGCCTCATCTTGACATTGTGAATACCGTCAAGGCGAAGGTTCCGGTTGTCCTGATGGATGTGCCGTTTTCAATGGATTTCGTCGATGTGCCCATCGTGAACATCGATCACCGTTATGGATTCCTGTGCGCGATGAATGAACTGAAGAAAAGAGGGCATCGGCGGATTGCGCTGGTTTCCTCCTCCTATATGCCGGAGGAGAATTTCACTTCGGGAGAGACGCAGGTGAAAAAGACGATTGAAGACGCCGCGCAGTCTGCCGGGCTGGAGATCGTGCCGGAATACAGTCTCTGCGACTCGATCACTACGGAAAATCATGACAGGAAAATGCATGAATATGCGCTCCGCATCGCTCCCGCGGTCCGGGCAGGGGGGGTGACTGCGATCGTCGCTCCGCACATCTTTTATCATCTTTCCCTGAAGAAGGAGTTTGCAGAGCTGGGAATCCGCGTTCCGGAGGATGTTTCCCTGATCGGGCATCATCTGGGATTTGAAGCGCCCCCCGGCATCACATGCATGTTCTCCGACCGGGAGGCTCTCATTGAGATGTCGCTGGATATTCTTCACGATCGGATTGACGGGAAAAAAATCCGCTGTTATGAGAATCTGCTCCGTCCTGTGCTGGCGGACGGCGGGACGCTGGGAACGGCAAAATGAATTCTGAGATGTGATTGCATGAGAGGGAGGAATGGAAAATCATGAAAAGGCTGAAAAGCTTCACATTGATTGAGCTTCTTATTGTTATTGCAATCCTTGCGATTCTTGCCGCGCTGCTGCTTCCGGCCTTGCAGAAGGCGAAACAGACCGCGCAATCTGCGTTTTGCAAAAACAATCTGAGACAAATGTCTGTTGGTGCTCATGGATATGTCAATGACAATCAAGACTGGCTCATGCCGTCTAACACACTCGAAGATCATAAAGCATGGTTTTCTCTAATTCAAATCTATATCCCCCAGAAAGCATGGAAAAAATCGAATAAATGCCCATCAGATGAAACGCCTCAAACAAATGGTTCTTATGGATACAGCCGCTCATTAGGGTGCTGGATGCTGGCCAACTCCCCAGCCTATGGAAATTATTATAAAAAATCTTCCCATTTGCTGCTGCCTTCAAAAGCAATCCAGATAGCAGACGGAAAGACTCAAGATGGAATGATTATACTGGGCGGCATTCAATATTCTCCTATCACAAATGAATATATGCAGCTGAATTTTCCCGCTGGCGCCCATAATATTTGGCACAGGCATGGTAACAACAGAGCGAATCTTCTTTTTATTGCGGGGAATGTGGCAAGTGAACAGCACGGAATGACGGAATGGATGTGCACGATTCCTCAAAGAAAGTTATGGTTTCGCGGAACGACAAAATACTGAAAATAAAAAAGGAAGTGAAATAAATGATTCAAACAGACTTCGCCAGGAGGAAATGCAAAACATCAGGGGGTTAATATTTCAGAACAACCATTCTGGCATGGATTGAAAATTATGTCCAGGTAATCAAATATTTCGATAAGGAATGTGAAATGGGAGGAAAATCATGAAATGGAAAGTATATGCGATTCTGCTGCTGTGTCCTTTGTTTCTTCATGCGAATGAATGTACACTGGCAAATGACAGGGATAATCAGATTATACTGAACACCAAAAGCGGATTGTTGAAGATATATCGCTTTGGAGGAATTAAGCCGGAGAAAGAATTCAGCATCGGAGAAGATATTTTTACAACGAAGCAAATGGAAAACAAAGCCGCTTCGGTCGTCTGGGAAGTTACCCGTCGAAATAAGGGAAGCATTACTCTTTGCACAACTCTTAAAAAAGAAACTGCCGGCATTGATTTGGATGGCATCAAATATCAAAAAACATTCCAATTCGATCCCGCTGTTCCGGAAATCAAGGTGACGATGGAATTCCAGAACATTTCAGAACAGCTCCGTTATGCATATTGGGGAATTCGGAATCAATTCCAGCTGCGTCCGAAGAATTCAGAAGTTGTTTTCATTCCACGCACCATTGGAACATTTCCGCAATCCTCCTGGTTGTTTCTTAATTTTTATGCACAGCTGCCGGCCTGGAGCTCATCCATCGCGGAGAACTGGTGTGCAAAAATGGATGTCCAAGGGAAAAATGGGCTTGGTTTTCTCCTGGATTCTGCTGCGCAAAGTTCTTTTTACAGTTTCAAGGGGCAGAATATAGGTTTTATGTTTGATGGCGGTTACATGGCTCCCCAGGCATTTGTGAAAACCGCTTATAAGATCCGGCCAATACAACACCTGGCAGGGGTAACGACTGTCAATTCTTCTTTTGCAGCTTATATTTCAAACGGAAAAACCAAAACGACTGCATCTGTTTTCCCATATGAATCAGGAGAGTTTTCCGGGGAGTTCACAATCGTTGATGAAAACAGGAAACCCGTTTTTCATAAAAAGGTTAATTTGCACTTGAAAAAAGGTGTGTGCGGCAGTGTGGATTTTACTCATCCAGGAATGAAGAATCATTTTGCGGTCATTTTGAAAAGCAAAATGAACGGGAAAGAATTTTCGACAGAACAATATTTTGAAAATGGTGTGCGTATGCAGGACATTGCCGCGTGTCCTTTTACGCCTTGTTTTATGCGTCCCGCCGTAACACGGACAAAAACAGAAGCTATTGCGTATGAAATGATGCCTGTGCGTAAAAAACAAGCCGTATGCCTGTTTGGACTTTACACCCCGTTCAATCGATTTGATAAAATTTTAGACGGCTGGAAAATCGATACTTATTCTGTCTGGAATACCGGCATGAAAGAAATTCCTCCGGCATCCACTCTGGATGAATATTCCATATTGATTATCAGCAATGCCTTTATCAATGGAATGGAAGTCTGTTTGCCGAGAGTCAAGCGTTTTGTCGCCAATGGAGGACTGTTGCTTGTCACTGGCGGGCCATCAGCGTTTGGAACAGGCGGATATGAAAAAAATTCTTTTTTCAATGAGATGCTTCCTGTCTCCGGACGGGCGTTTGATTTACAGCCCGTGGCAGGAAAAGGACAATTTGACAAAGGGGTTGCCATTGCAGGCAAAGGAATTAATTCCCTGAAGGCCCCATATCTCTACTGGATGCACCATTTCGCAAAAATCAACCCGTCCGCGGAAATTCTCTGGCAAGTCGGTCAACATCCGGTTTTAATCAAAGGGGCATATCAGAAAGGGCGAATACTCTGTTTCCTGGGGGCTCCACTGGGAGATCCGAAAGATGGATCAACTCCATATTGGGAATCTGAGGAATATGTTTCTGCCATGCGGAAGATTATCATGGAAACACTGAAGGAGATCCAAAAATGAAATTGTTCTTCGCTATTTTTACATTCATGCTGCTTTTGAAAGTATTCAGCGGAAATCTTCAAGTTGTCCGAGTGCTTCCGAATAAGATCAACTATGCCCTGAATGAAAATGCCGTTATCACGGTTACAATTGCAAATCGGAACGCAGGAAAAGAAAAAGCAGAACTTGTTCTCTTTGATAAATGGGATTTGGACCAGGAAAAGATCATTGCAAAAATACCGGTTCAGATGGAAGGGAACAGTGAAAAAACATTCTCTATTTCATGGAACACGGGGACAGTCCGCTATGGTCACGAGAGCAGAGCCGTATTAATGTCCGATTCAAAAGTTCTGGCTGCAAAATCCGAATTTTTCAATGTCATCAATGAGTGGTGGCGGGTGAATATTGGAGTCTGGCCAAGTGTCATTGGCGGAACAGAGCAAGGAGACCGACTTTGCCGATGGTATGGCTATCGCCCATACAATACTCCGTTTGACCGTTTTTTTTATAAATCATGGGGAAAAAGTCCGATAGGGCCATTTGCATCCTATTTTACTTGCTGGACTCCGTGGAATATGTCATTTTCGACATTTGGTGTTTTTCATGATCCGTCATTCAAAGATGATGAATTATGGTATGCCGTGGCGGAAGGAGCCGAGGGGAGAAGATATATCGATTTTAAAAGAGATACCGCCTTTGCCCGGAAATGGGGAGTGAGACGCACCAAGTATCTTGCACAGCATGCGACAGGGAATCCTGGATTTGAATTGATGCGAAAACATCCGCAATGGTTTCATAAAGACGCCAAAGGGGATTTTGCATATTATGATACAATTGATCCTCTTGGACTTTCTTATCGATGTGTCAAGCCCTATACTGCAGGTTGGTCACATACCCGGCCAAATTTTGCCTTGCCGGAAGTTTTGAAACATGGGGTTGATACGACTCTGGATAGTGTAAAACGGCATGGTTTTGACGGAGTTTATTTCGATGGCATTTTCTGTCTTACCCCCGGTTTTGATCATGAAGGGTGGGACGTATACAAGAAATTTAACAAAAGTGAAGTCGACAAGAAAATTTCAGATTATATTATTCGGCGCTTTGCAGAGTTCCGGAAGAATAATCCGGATTTTTATCATTGGGCGAATGGAACCCCTACAGCTTCTTCTGGATTCAATGGATTTCGCATTTTTGCATCTCCCGCATCGGGATCGTTATGGGAAATCGGTGAAATGCCGATGAATCCTAAAATCGAGTATATGAATGTATGGGGATCTTTGAAAGAGGCCGCAGTCAATGTCAGGAATAAATACTGGAGTCTCCAAACAACACCGAATCAATTTGATGTGAAAACAAATATTCTGCATGTCGGGTATACAAGTTTTCCGGATGGCCTCTGGATGGTGGGGCCAAGCGCAGTGGCATGGGGACGCAAAGGAATTAAATTCAAGAATTTTCAGAAGACACATCAATTCTGGAATATTAATAGCCATGTTGCTGCCATCATAGCTGCAATTTGCGGTCACCCTTATGCTCTCGGCGGAGCTGCATATCGTCCATTTACCCAGATTATGACACGCTATTCCCGATTCTATTGGCATGAAAATATTCGCATTGTCAAAAAGGCCTTCCGAAAATTCAGCGTGGATGCATTGCGGGATATCTGGTGGGAGGATTTTGTTTATATCAATGAAACTCCTGAATACAGGGACTACTACATTCATTTGCTGAATGTTCCGGATACAAAAAATCTTTCATTTGAAACAGTTCAGGAGACTCTTCCTGCAAAAGATGTTGAGATATCTTCCCGTATTTTCAAGGATATCAATAAAGTGCAGGCTTGGACTATTCAGCCCTATGGACTTCGCGATGTTGTCCTGGAGCCTGTTGTCAGCAGAATCAAACCGGAACAAGTTGAAGATGAAATTGTGTTGTCTATTCCTGATTTCCGTTATTATACCCTGCTGGTTATCCGGGAACAGAAAACATAAAAATCGAAAGGATTTCAATGGATCAGGCTTGCTGCCGTTTCCTTCCCTGCCGTTTTTGCCAATCTCTCAGCGTGTAACGGTTGTAGCGATCTGACTGGAGGGAAAGCACAAGCTCTTCTGATACTGAAATGATTTTGACTGAACTGGTTCCGCTGTTTTCAGCATTGCAAATCAGAAATTTCATAATATAGAAATGGAGGCAGGTAAAATCAATTAAAAACAGAGAAGGCTTGCAACGCGCATCCGCTTTGCTTGTGGAAGAAAGACTTGCAATAAAGAATCATTTCTTTGAGCATTGACCTTTGAAAGGAAAGGAACATAAATGATGAAAATTAAAATCAGGAACTTCGCTGTGATACTGTGTGTAATACAAACCTTTTCTGTTTGTGCCATTAATTTTCCTGATTGCAACAGTTGGAATATCATGGGGTTTTACTGCAACGGCGTCTTTGTTGAAATGAATCGCAACCGGATTGCAACATGGAAGTATGAAAAGAATAAATTGCAGATGAACGGTAAATTGACGCTTCTGTGTCAATGGAAAAACAAGAGTTATCCGGACTATAACTTTCATGTAGGCGCTTCTGTTGTTCAGGGAAAACGCTTCTGGCTGCTTGGCGGGGAAGGCACTGTCAACAACAGGAAATGCCAGTCGGTTGCTACTGTTATGACCGGAACCATAGAACCGGATGGAAGGGTCTGCGATATGAAAGCAGTGCGTTCTCTTCCCTTTCCAACAAGAGCAGGTCGAGCTCTTATTTGCGACGGAAAAATATGGTTCCTGGGGGGGAGCGGTGAAAATAAGCTTATATTCGCGAAAATTCTTGAGAATGGCGAGCTGGATGAATGGCAATATGGGAAAGCATATCCTCTTCCGGTCTGTCGCGGCGGATTTGTATATTACAAAGGCTGTTTTTATGCGAATGGCATTGCTCATTTTGCACTTCGCACAGGCGGAAGCAAAATTTATGCAATGAAAATTCCTGAAAATGGAATTGGTAAAAAATGGGTGCAGGTGGAATCTCCGGCAAATGCGCTGGGACGCCTGTATGTGTACAATGAAACACTCTATTACTTTGATGAAATATCCGGAAATATCTATAAAACGATTCAGGAAGATGATGGGATTCAATTGGCTGAATGGCAGTTGGCGGGAAAAATGCCGTGTCCTCCTGACACCGAAGGGGTTACTGTGGAGGAGGTCCCGGATGGCTGGTTCTTTTTTGGTGGAGCAATGCGGAGAGCAGGAAAATTCATTGGATTTTATCAGGGGGCGTTTGTGCCATTTTCCAATTTGAAATAATTACAGGAGTATTGATTTCATGTTAAAAGGCTTAATGAGTGTGTTTCTGGCGGCTGTTTTCTCTTTGACGGGTGCAGAAGAAAATATTTTCCGCGGAAAGCTCAATATCGATAAAAGCGAACATGCTATTTTGAATCAGGATGGCCTTTTTTACCTGCCCGCATGCCACATTCAGAAAAGCAAGGGGATTTTATTTGAAGCAGAACAGCCTAACTTGTTGTTTTATCATACTTCAAATGCCCGGCTGCAGGATGAAAATGGATGCATGTCCATTTTGAATGTTCGCGCCATGGAATTTAAATTTCATGTGATACATCCCGGAAATTACCGCGCATGGTACCGGGCTTCTTATCCGACAACATACTCGTATAATCACAGGGAGTGTATGGATAATGGAAATATCTCCGGGCTGATTGAGGATTCCAGCAATCAGCCTCCTAATGTATGGCGCTGGCACAAAGGACCTGTCTATCACCTGGATCGAGGAGAGCATGTATGGAAGTTTCCCACGCCGTCTGCCTGGTGCGGAGGCGCCAAACTGGATAAACTCCTTCTCCTGCCGGAAGAGATTGACAATGTCACGGATGCGAATGCCGTTTGGGAAACCGGAGTTCGCATCCCCGATCAAGGAGAAATCGTCATACGGAAAATCAAAACAAAAAATATTCAGAGATGGCGCATCAATGCTGAGTTTCAGTTAAACGGAGGAGATTTTTCAGGGGAATATCATTATAATGGTCTCTCGTCCAGGAAAATCAGGATCGGAGAATGGGAAAATGTTCCGAATGGTGTGAGATATTTATATTTCTGTTTCCGGCTGAAAAAGGCAAGGGATGCCGCAGTATCTCCGTTCGTCTATAATCTAGAGCTTCAGATTCATGGCAGATAACTGCCATGGAAGGACATTGTATTTTTGCAGGATTCCGGCTGGATTTGGCAAAAATTCGGATTGTCTTTGAGGGATGTTTAAAAACCAGCCGGGAGAAAAAGCTGCGCCTGACGGATTTCAGGATCCGGGAGATCGAAAGCAACTGGTAACCAGGCAGGCCGCTGCAATTTCAGGAATGCGCCGGATGATCCCCTTGACGGATTGTCCGGCGTTCCGTCCTTTCCGTCATGCGGTTCTCTTCGCGGACCGGTAGCCGTAGACGGCAACCACCAGAAGGCAGATCAGCGGCAGGATGAAGGAGAGATTGACCGCCGGCATGCCGAACAGCGTTCCCCTGTCGATGATCGCCGCCTGAACGGGAGGAAGCACGGAGCCGCCGAGAATCGCCATGATCAGGCCCGCCGCTCCGAATTTCGCGTCGTCCCCGAGCCCTTCCAGCGCAATTCCGTAAATGGTCGGAAACATCAGGGACATGCAGGCGGAAATGCCGACAAGGCAGTACATGCCGAAATTGTTCTCCAGGAAGATCGTTCCCAGTGTCAGGAGACTTCCCGCGACGGCAAGCAGCATCAGAAGCCGCCCCGGATTCAGATAGCGCAGCAGGAACGTGCAGATGAAGCGGCTGAAGCAGAAGATGATCATGGCGATGATGTTGTAGCGCTGCGAAAGCACTTCGGCGGCTTTCTCGTCCATTCCCTGTGACATGAAGAGACGCGTGCCGTACTGGATGATGAAGGTCCAGCACATGATCTGCACGCCGATGTAGAAAAACTGCGCGATCACGCCCTCCCGGTAATGCGGAATGGAGAAAATGCGTTTGATCGTCGGGATGAAATTGATGTCGTGGGACTGGTCGTGGTTGTTCGGCATCCGGGTGAAGCGGATCAGGAAGAACAATGCGATGATGACAAGTCCGATGATCAGATAGGGACGGATCAGAATGGAGAGATCCGCATCCCGGACTGCGGCGAATTCCGCATCCGTCAGGGCGGCGCGCTCCGCTGTGTCAAGCGGATTCATCTTCGCCTGGATGAAGTGCATGGCTACATACATGCCGATCAGGGAGCCCATCGGGTTGAAGGACTGGGCAAGGTTCAGACGCCGTGTCGCGGTCTCCTCGGTTCCCATGGAGAGAATATAGGGATTGGAGCTTGTTTCAAGAAAGGAGAGTCCGCAGGTCAGGATGAAATAGGCGAGGAGGAACGGGTAGTAGCTGCCCGTCATTTTCGCCGGAAAGAAGAGAAGCGCGCCGAAGGCATACAGCGCAAGCCCCAGCAGAATGCCCGCCTTGTAGGAATATTTCCGGATGAATATTGCCGCGGGAAACGCCATGGCGAAATATCCGCCGTAGAAGGCGACCTGCACCAGGGCGCCGTCGGTCACGCTCATGCGGAAAATTTTTGAAAAAGCCTTGACCATCGGATTGGTGATGTCGTTGGCGAATCCCCAGAATGCGAAGCACGAGGTGATCAGAATGAAGGGGAGAACATAACTGATTCCGTCCTTGCGCAGAAGTGGCTGTCTGCTGTTTTTCATGAGAGAACCGTCCTTTCCATGGAAGCAGGTCAAATTCTTTGTAAAATGGCGCATTGTCCGCCGATATATTCGAAATGTATATTGTCCGCCGCAAAATATCAAGGTTTTTTTTGTGGAATCTTGGCGAGAATCCCCTGCTTCACTGAATTTGCAGAATATTTGATGCCTTTTTTGATTCGTAAGTGCCCAGCCAGCCCATCTGGATTTGAGGCAGACAGCGTGGTATGTTCTGCCACAAACCGGAATAATGGGAG
>CALXRI010000032.1 GCA_944390795.1 uncultured Victivallales bacterium | reverse complement strand
AGTTCTTTTTTTCCCTGAAACACAGCCTTGAGCGTGGAAACCGTCAACGACTTCCCGAAGCGGCGCGGACGGGAGAGGAAATAGCCCGCAGTTGCTGGACGAATCATATTCCAAATATACTCCGTCTTATCCACATACAGGAATTTACCCCGGATAAGTTCTTCAAATGAATAAGTATAACTGGTCAAGTCCAACATAATTTCCACTCCTAATTCTATAATGCTTCCAATATACTCCATCAAAAATGAAAATCAAGCATTTGACTTACCCATTCAACCACCATCGCCAGATGCGGACGGCACAGAATGCGAGGAATGAAATCCTCGGGGTGACGAGATTTTGAACTAACTTTTCTCTGTCCCCTCAAAACTGCGAATTTTCCAACTCTCTCAAGATGGGGTTGTCCATCATCTCGAAAAATTCTCCGAGAGATTCGTAAAAATTCGCACAACCTCAAAATCGGGTTTGTATATCGCAAAAACGCTCTCAAAAGGATTCGAACTTGCGACCTCTACTTGCGGCTTGAGATGAACCACACTGGCTGGACCAAGGCACACCTGCACTACAGCTCCACCTCACCTAAGCGAAATAGAACTGATGCTCCCTATAATCACTCCGGAAACAGGCCCTTTTTCAAGTAACCTCTTTCAAAATGTGCGCAATTTTCCGAACGGTATCCTGATTTTCTGCCTGTTCTGAAAAATACTCCACCATTGTCCTGCGATGGAGTTTTCCGCTTGTTTCAGCGGAAAAATAAAAAACGGAATTTTGACGGGACCGAAAGGTCAGTTTAAAATTCCGTATACACTGCAATATTTATATCATTGAAAATATTATTCATGATCACTGCCTTCCATTTCATCTGGAACCGGCTTCTAGAACATGAAGAAGAATTATTGGAAAGAGATATTGAAGCTGGACGTTATCGTAATTATTATTCGGAACTTATTCATTCCGGCATACCGGCTTTTCGTTCCTATGCGGCATATTATGTGAGCAATCATTTCAAGTTGAAAATTCTGTATCAGCAGTCGTATGATTACTGGAGTTCAAAATGAAAAAAATATGTTCTGCTTGCCATCGTAATATAGATGTAACTATAGATTTTTCTGCTGCGCATGAAATTGAGTCTTTGGAGAAAGAACTCACTTATGATTCGATAGTAATGACATGTCCGAACTGTAAAAAATCAATCGTAGTAGAAATTAGATTGAAGGTTCCAAGAAAAATTCCGGAAGGTTCTATACGCCAAGGGACTAACGGACTCAAAACACCTGATGATCTTCCTTATGATTCATTAGATGCAATAAGATTTGAATCATCCATTTTTGCTGTAACAGGTCAATTTCAAAACTATGAAGATGTGAAAAGAAATGAAATTGATGAAATGATTATAAGTAGAGGTGGAATAGTAAAAAATTCAGTAACACAGAAGACAAATTACTTGATTGTTGGTTCATTGCAAACAAAAACATGGCAAGGTTTAGGAGGAAAAATAAGACGTGCTATTGAACTGAAAAATCAAGGCTTTTCTATTCATATTGTCAGAGAAAAAGATTTTTTTGATTTATTGGATAAGAAACCTGCCGTTGATAATATTCAAAGCTTATGGTATCGTAATCCAAGATTAATTTCTGTTCATCATATACCAAAAACATGGGAAGATGATAATGGCTGAAGTATATCAAAGTCATTTTATTCCGAAGAATATCTGTGAGGAGACACCACAATGAAAGCGTGTATTGTTCTGCTTGTTCTGCTGTCGTTCTGCGCGTCCGCCCAGAAGAAAATCGAAACGGCATTCGGACAGTCGCTTGGAGCGGTACTGCCGCGGGATGTCAAAATCATAAGAACAGAAGTATCCAACGTTGAGGAACTGAAAATCAACGGAGACATTGTCATACCGACACACAAAAGAAAAACAGTCTACTTTACTCCTCCGAAAAAATTCAGGAAATTCCAGGAATACAGCCTGCTGATTACTCCGAAGACATCAAGAATTTATACCATTCGCGCCGAGGCAAAATTCCGAAGTGACGCAGAAGGAAAACGGGAGTTGCAGATTCTGCTCGCGGCTCTTGAAGATGTTTATAATATGACGTTCCGCTCTGACAATGGAGAAGATGTTCAATCTTTCTTATCTTCTTCCTTCGAAAAAAACATGATCCATGTCCGGTATTCCTCCATCACCTGCACCCTTACTCTTTTCTATGTAGATTTGAAATTGAAGAAAATTGCAGAACTGGAAGGACAGGATGAAAATATGGATTCCTCGATGCTCTGAAACCGTTTGCTGTCCGTCATCGTTCCGCGTGCACATGGCATTCAAGTTATTGACAATATGCACTTTCATTAAATTTTAAGGAGTGATTCCATGTCGATTCGTATGAAAACCGATTTCCGAGGCTCCCCTCCGCGCCCGTTCCGCAGAGAAAATGGAATTTTCTATATCCGTCTTAGAGTCGGATACCGTGACATCTGGCGCTCATGCAAAACGCGTGTCAAACGCGAGGCGGAGGCATACGCGTATGAAATTTGGTTCCAGCATCAGAAAAACGATCAGAAGATTATGCTTCAACTTCCTTCTTCACACCTTGCAACAGAGCTCAAATCATATCAGAGTACTGAAAATTACAAGACATTAAAAGCTAGGACCAGACATGACAGAATCAGGAATGCAGAACGTTTCATATCCTACTGCAAATCAAAACATGTTGATAATTTCGAAGATTTGACGCCTGAATTCTGCGAGTCCTACCTTTCAAGTCTTGGAAAAACAGGAAAAACGTTCAACACATACAGAAGCGACCTGCTTCAGGTTTTTGCACACACGGCACTCCGGCTTTCGTGCGAAAATCCATTTTCGAAGATTCCGCAACGCTCAACAACTCGGGGAGAAACAGCATCCAAGCCTAAAAAGGCGTTTACGGATGAAGAAATCACAAAAATTCTTCATTACATAAAAAACAGCCGAAAATTGCAACATGCAGATGAATGGCTGAAGGCTTGTCGTTTTGCAATGTATACGGGGTTGCGCTATGAAGATATTGCATTATTGAGATATGACAGTATAACGGATAACGTTCTTGAATTGACGCCTCATAAAACAGAAACGCTGGTCAAGAAGAAAATTCTTATAAAACTTCCCCATGAATTACAGAAAATATTTTTCAGATTGAATAATCTCTCCGATTATATTTTCCCTCACCTGGCAGCAGACTATCCCGTTTACGATACATCTGGGAACCGTATTTCCGGTGTTTCCGATCCAACCAAACCATTTTCAAAAATACTGAAAAGGCTGAATATAACGGCTCCTCCCGGTTATAGTGTGGGTTTTCACAGTTTCCGTGTGACTCTTGTGACGAAATTGCGTCAAGCGGGTTATACTGCGGAGATTATCGGCGGTCTTGTCGGACATACAAACACCTTGCAGACGGAACATTATAACCGTGCTGCTTTAGCCATTGATATCAATAAAATAAGCTACTGTGAGGCTAAATAGTCGGTAGCAATTCGGTAGCAGAAAAAGGACTGCTATAATTGTAAGTGCTTCATAACAAGGTAGTAAAAATGGTCGACCATTTTTTTATTTTCCAGAAAAATTCTCTCCACCTCAAAATGGCGAATTTTTCGAGTCTCAAAAGGAGGAGCATTTTCACTTCTCGAAAAATTCTCCGGGAGAAACTGGAACTTCATTCTGCCTCAAAAAAGAGTTTGAACATCGCGAAAATGGAGCATTTTGAGGCTTTTCAGAAATCTTCTCTCCACCTCAAAACGGCGAATTTTTCAAGTCTCAAAAGGATAACAAATTCATCTTCTCGAAAAATTCTCCGCGAGATTACTAGAACTCGCACAGCCTCAAAGTTGAGTGTACTGTTTGCAAAAAAGCATACAAGCTTGCAACTTGCTCCAACTTTACCCATATAAAAGAACTACTGTAAAAAGAACAAGGCAATCTATAGTTTAAAATAGAAGATAGCATGGGAAACGATAATTACAAGCAGGGCTCTGATTTTTTTATGACTTTTTCTGGCAAAAAAGAGAAGAGTATTTTGGACTTTCCAACAAAAAGTCTCCAAAATACCCTTGCAGTATCACTTTCTCACGGGAACGGTTGTGCCACCATCCACATCAAACGGCGGAACCAGTCCACCGCATAATTGCCGAATAATCCAAAATGATTCTCTTCCGAAACGGAAACTCCGGTCATTTCGATCAGACTGCTTCCAGCCTCCCCCATGGCCAGAGATCCCCCCAGCAGGACAATCAAAACGACAATGATATATTCCATCAGCATGGAGCCTTGTTCTTTTGAAACAGACATGGGGGATCCCTCCTGTTATTTCACCGCCTGTTCAAATGACGAACGAAATTCAGGATGTTTTTTCAGCTCGCTCTCTTCCAGTTGAAACGCAAGATTTTCAAATGACAGCTCCTCCAGTTTCCGGACGCAGGCCGCCAGTTCGGTCCCGCTTGGAGCGGAATAATATTTCATCATGGATTTCCGGGCGGTGGCAAGGCGTGTCAAAAGACGGCGGCTCATCGGAATTCTTTTGCACTTCACGTTGTTCTTTTCCAGATAAAAATCAAGGTAGCGAGTGTCAATGCTTTTGGATTTGTCCAGATCAATGGACAGAAGAACGATTTCCGCCTGGCCGAGCTGATCGGTACAGACCCGCCAGAAGGTATCGCTTCCGGGATTGACGACCAGCCATTCGTTGACGAGCGGTTTGCGTTTGCTTTCCGTATAGGAATCCACGAGCGTCCGCTCCACTTTTGCGGGGATTTCCTCGACGCGGCTTCTCGATTCAAAATTCATGCAGGGATTCATGCCGTCAAATGCATATTTTGTAACCTCGCCGGACCATTCGAACGGAAACATTCCGAAGGAAAAAACGCTGATGACATGGGACATGATCGCAAACGGGAAAAGTCCCAGGCCGGTCAGAAATTCATAAGACTCTCGCCACCCCTCGTAAGGGGTATAAAGGGAAGAAACCTTGCGGACCTGATAACCCTCCACTTTAATATTTTCCATCTGCTCCAAAGTCACTTTGAAAGAGGAGGAATCGGGGATTTCCTTGTCCGTCGTCAGAATGTACTGGTTGCCGAGGACGGTTCTTGAGTTCTCCGGTGTTTCCTTGGTAATGTCTTCCAGATGATTCGCACATCCTGCGAAAAAGAGGGAAACGAACGCCGCCGTTCCCGCCGATAAGATTTTTCTGTTCATGTCTGCCTTAGCTCCCATATTGTTATTTTTGCATTTTCTCGAATTTTCCAGTGAATTTTCCGGACTCGTCCGTTCCGGTCTGCGTCCACGCCCATTCGTTCTCAAGGCGGTATTCCCCGTGATCCAGAGGAAGAACTTTGCTGATTCCAAGCACTTTGCGGCTTCCGTCCTCCAGGCGTCCGGTATGCACAATATAATTCAGGGCGGCGACCACCTGATTGCGGATCGCATGGAGCGGAAGATCAAAACCGGCATACATGACGCAGGTTTCCAGGCGCAGCAGACTGTCGTATGCGTTGTTCGCGTGAATCGTGGACATTGATCCGGCGTGTCCGGTGTTCATCGCCTGAAGCAGATCCAGCGCCTCGCCTCCGCGGATTTCGCCGAGAATGATGCGGTCCGGACGCAGCCGCAATGCTGAATGCAGGAGATCGCGGAATGTCACTTCTCCCTTGCCGTCCTTGTCCGGACGGCGCGTTTCAAACGGCACAAGATGCGGCTGGCGGAGCTGAAGTTCGCAGGAATCCTCAATCGTCAGAATTCGGTCATCCGGATCGATGTACGAACTCAGCACGTTGAGTATGGATGTTTTGCCAGACGAGGTCGCGCCGCAGATCAGAATGTTCATCCGCTTCTGAACCAGGGTTTTGAGATAGTCAAGCATTTCCTGCGAAATGCTCTGCCATTTCACCAGACTTTCCGGGGAAAGGGAATCGGTCCGGAATTTGCGGATGGAAACAACCGTTCCGCAGCGGGAAAGCGGAGGAATCACAATGTGGACACGGGACCCGTCCGGCAGCCTTGCATCAAGGCGGGGATATTCGTCGTTCAGCACCCGCCCGACTGATTTTGCGATGTTGTTCGCCGCTGCCTGAAGCGCCGGTTCGCCGGGAAATCTCGAGTCGATCTTGACAACCTTGCCGCCTTTTTCAATATAAATATTTTCCGGCCCGTTGATCATGATTTCGCTGACGGCCGGATCGTCAAGGCTGGGCTTGACCGGTTCCAGAAACATGGCCAGGTAGGAAATTCCATTCATATTCCTCTGCTCCTTATGTCAAAAGGCATTTTAATTTTTGCGTTTCAGCATCGGCTTCTCCCGCGGAAAAACAATTGCCGGCGCGTCTGGCATGACTGAAATCCAGCAGGACGGGGGAACCGTCGTTCCGCAATCCGAGATTCGACCACCGGATATCGCCATGCAGGACAAACCGTCGATGCAGATAGTCCAGCGCCTGGAAGAACCCGGATGTTCCCGCCTGCTTTCCAATCCCTCTTCCGGTATGACACCATTCCATGACGCAGTATGGGGAATCGCCGCTGTCGCAAGCGAAAATTTCCGGCAGATTCGGGTGTTTCATACGGCCCAGCCATTCCAGCTCGTTCCGGAAACGGGATTCCCCTCCGGCAACGGGGAGTTTCACGGCACACTCCCTGCCGTGAAACTCAGCGAGATACACCAGCGAGGTACTTCCTTTTGCGATAAACCTTTTCAATTCCGCGCCGTGAATCACAGTCGGCTCCGTCAAACGCCGTTCATCAGGGGGCAGCCCGGAAAAAACCGTCCGGACGAATTCCGGAAGACCGGAGCCTTCCCGGAGCAGAACGCCGCATTTCCAGGTGCGGAGCAGAGAGTCAAAAACGCCGGCTTGGGGGGCAGGGCGGATATTCGTAAGCAATTCCGTCAAGCGGACCGCCGCCGCCCATTGCCAGTCGAAGATATCGGCTTTGCCGTTTAAAACGGCGGTACGCCGGTCCGGGCGGAACAGCAGGAGAAAATCTAGCGGGCAAAGACCGGACAATTCCACCTGCACAGGATGAATCCGTAGCCATTCCAGTTCCCTTGCGATTTGCGCGGCATACGGCTCAAATCCGGTTTCCGGCGATTCAAAGCCGCGGCAAAGCGCCGGGAGAAGATCATTCAGTCGGCGGAGTAACATCGTCCACCTCCTCTCCGTCCGGGGGGTCCGGCGTTTCGGCTTCCTCCTCCCTGACGTCGGGAGTGATTTCCGGAAGCTGTCCAAAGGCAATTACAATCGCGGTCGCGTTGTCGATTCCGCCGTGTTTCAAGGATGCGGCGATCAGCTCTTCCGCCTTCTGCCCCGGAGCGGTAGCGGAACTTAAAATCTGTTTGATCTCCTGTTCGGAAAGCTGACGCGAAACGCCGTCCGAACAGAGCAGATAAAGATCGTTGTCCATCAGTTCCAGATCCCGTGTTTCGAGAAAGAATTTCGAACCGCACCCGGCGACGTTGGTCAGAACGCCCTGCAGATGCCTGGCCAGTTTCTCTTCCGCTACTCCCATAGCCGAGGCGATGGTATGGTCCGTGGTAAGCAGCTCCAGGGCTTTTTTTCTCAGGCGGTAACAACGGCTGTCCCCGGCGGAAAAAAGCATTGCGCATGTCGGCTGAAACGGAGAGAGAATCATTCCGACAATCGTGGCCCCCATGCCGCGCATATTGTTCGCTGCTGCGAATTTCTGGATTTCGGCGTTCGCCTGATAGGAAAATCTTACCATTGCCGGGAGATTTTTCAAAGGAGAAACCACTGCTTTCTCAAGGGTCTGGACGACAATGGCACTAGCCCGTTCGCCGCCGTCCCCGCCGCCCATGCCGTCGGAAACGACAAACAGACCGCTGGAGGAGATGCACCGGTAAGAGTCCTGATTTTCCCCGCGTACCAAACCGGTGTCGGTACATGCTCCGGCATTGAAATACTTTTTCTGGAACAGCAGATACGGCATAGGTTGTCACCTTGGATATTTCTTGAATCCCCACATCCGGCGCACCACGGGATCACCCGGGATGCCCTGACGGAGAATGGAATCTCTGATTTCAATTTTCTGTTCGTCCGACGCGGCATTGTAGTCCCGTCCCAGTTTAATCAGTGGAATACGCATCTTCTTGAAGTCGCGCGTGAAGGATTCCACTTCCGTCTCCTTGATATCCCCGCCCGTCAGGAAAATGGCGACGGCTTTGCTCAGGATGCTTTCCCGCAGGGTCTCGCAGTTCGCCGTGAAATATTTCGCTGCCAGTTCGTTGCGGAATTTCAGCACCTCTCCGGTACTTTCATACAGGCGCTGAAACGCGCCGGAATGCAGCCATTCGTTGTGTTTCTGATCGGCGAAAGTCCGGAAGGTTTGAATCGCTCCGAGCAGATTTCTGAATTTGACGATTTCGGGACGGAACTGAAACTCCGCGTAGACGGATTGGTCATACGGGGCCGGAAGCGCATAGATGAATTCAAAGAATCCTTCAATCCCGAGGACACGGTCGTATTCCCCCGCCGGTTCCGTTCGCAGGCGGGAAGGCATTTTCCGCTCAAACGCATCACAGGAGAATACTTTTTTCATGACCTCCTGATTTTGAAAGATCGCGACACATTCCGGCATGGATGTATCCTTGTTCAAGCCCGCCTCGTTCAAATTGCGGATCAGCGGACGCAGATTGGCCGCGACCGCGAGGATGATGTCGAACTGCCGCTCCTGCTGTTTCCTGAGCGTGGCAATATTCGCATTGACGACGCATTGTTCCAATGTCGGAAGATCCAGACGGATGGAATCGAGTTTCTCAAATTCCAGCTGCTGGACCGCGATCATGGCGCGCTTGATCTGCTTGCCGGCCCGCTGCAGCATCGCCAGCGGAACCATGCAGCTTTCGATTCGGATGCGGATGTTCGGCTCGGCATGCTGCTTCAACTCATCCAGGTCGCTCAGGACCAGGGCGAGATTGTCCGATTCCGCCTCGATTCTTGCAAGAATGGCCTCCAGTTTTTCCAGATACAGCAGATTGTCCGCGATCTGTTTGCGGAGAGTCACCGAATCCGTCAGCAGTTTTTTCAGATAGGCGGGAGGCTTCTGCGAGAAAAGTTTTTCGATTCCGGTGATGATCTGCACGGATTGTTTCAAATCGGCGAGATTTTTCTGGTTCCGGTCATCGCGCATGGATGTTTGCGCGAGAAGATAAGCATCCAGCAGTTTTTTTACGGTGAACGCTTCTTTCCGCATTTCCGGCGCTGTGGTGTCGTTCCATCCCCACACATTGGGGTCGGTGTCGGTAATCATGCCCAGAATGTGCGAGGATTCGACCCAGTTGCCGGAACTCAGCGCCGACTTTGCCTTGCCCCAGCTGGCATAAATCTTTCCCCATACGGCGATGGACTGTTCCAGTTCGTTGTACGCGATTTCATTTGCGTCTGCCCCGCGGCGCGAACGCGATTCCTTCAGGAATTCACGCGCCTGCTCAAACCGTTCGGCGGCCGCCTCGCGCCTTGCGTAATTCAAATACGTGTCGGAAGACGATTTGACTCCCATCCAGAGCCAGTTCAATACCAGGACGATGAAAATGGTCGCGGCTACGATGCCGAGGCTGGACCATATTCTGATTTTGGAATGCTCAACGGTTCCGTCCACGAATTTGAAGTCGACAAAGGAGATGCTGATCACATCGTCGTCCACCAGCAGACGCTCCGTACTGGCGGAGAGTTTTGTGCCGTTTACAAACGTGCCGTTTTTACTTCCGAGATCGCGAAGCCAGCAGCCATCCGCTTTGCTGTTGAGTTCGACATGACGCTGCGAAACGAGCTGTTCGTCGATGACGATATCGCAGCCGGGGGCGGAACCGGCCACCATTCTGGGATTGTCGAGCCGGATCGACTGCCCTTTTCTGTCGGTGTTGAGATACACCAGCTCATGCCGCGCGGTGCCGGACGCTTTGAGCTTCTCCACATAAAGCGTGCAGTTTCCGATGGAGAACTGATCGTCAGCGGCAAGATTTTTTTCCTGAATTTTCCGTGCCTTGTAGAAAATTCCATTCCGGCTTCCGGTATCACGCAGACACAGACGACCCTTGCGCATCAAAATGACGGCATGGTGCCCGCTGGCGACATTGTCCTCCTTGGGAATCACCCAGGTGCAGTCCGCGCTTCTCCCGATCGTGATGGTATCGGAAGCGGACAGATCGGAAACCTCGTACAACACCTTGTGATTGAATTCAAGGCGGAGGCTCAGCCGTTCCGGAGAAGACTTCTTCAGGGCAAGACCGCGCACCACGGTATTGTGAAAATGATGGAACGTCTCGCGGGAGAACATCCGCTTGAATATACTGCTTTTCGAATGGCTTACTCCCATACGTTCCTCCTGAGTGTGAAGTAGCGCAGATCGTCAGGAGAGGAGAAAACGGTTTTGCATAATTCGAGAATCGCACTCTCCTGCTGACGGTCATTTTTCAGATTCGCCTCGTAATACTGGATCTTCTGGCTGTTGTACCAGATCGTCTGCATGGTACGGAGACGCCGCAACTGTGTAAGCGCGTTCTGCATCAGCGCCTGATTGCTGTTTCTGACACTTTCCATCAGGGTGTTCTGAAGCAGAAGATACGTTCTCGCCCATTCAAACGGCGCCTGTTTTGACAGGTGTTTGGAGACTTCGTCCATCATTACGGAGGTATCGGCTCCCCCCTTGTAATCGGGATTGCCCTCCCAATGCCCCTGCAGATACTGCGTGGAAAATTTCAGGAACGGCGTGTTGGAAATGAAGTTCTGCCCGCGGGCGCGTTCCGAAACCGGAGTTTCCGCCATTCTCATGTATGCCTGGTCTCCTGTGCGGAAAAAGAGAATTTCCCCATACCAGGACTCGTTGTCCGCCTCGCGGCGGTATTCGACGCTCAGGCAGGGCAGACCGTTTTCAGATCCGATGAAAAAAACATCGGAAATCTGCGCAAGGTTCCATCTTTTATTCTCTTTCTGCAGATCACTCAGCATGGAGGAAAACACCTGTTTCCGCTCCTTGTACAGGAAGTCGATGGATTGTTTTTGAAGGAAGATGATCCGAAGCGGAACCGAGGCGTCTTTCCCGAAGCGCGTGGTGATGGTGATTCGTCCCGGTTTCTGTTCCACTCTGGTTTTCCCTTTGATGCTCGGATAGGCCAGCGAAAACGCGCCGGACTTGTGGCCGCCGTTGCCCGGATCGGTGAACGCGCCGAGTTCATAGCCGTCCGGGCCGACCGGCCAGGTCAGGTTCACCTCTTTGGGCGACGATTTCAGGGAATAAAGCAATACCAGCACGGCAATCGCGCCGATGCCGCCGAGAATATATTTGAACAGTTTTCCCGTGGAGCGCTTGCGATCCGCGTTGCGCAGAAGATTCATCTCCTCCACGCTGGCAAGACGGGTGCGCATCACATCCGTTTTCCGGACTTCCTCCCCGGTTCCGGGAGTGGAAACCTGCTCCGGCGGTTCCGGACTGTTTTCCCCCTCTTTCCCCGGAATTGCCGTTTTGTTCCGGTCTTCAGGGAAAGATGCCGGTTTGTCGGTGACCTGCTGCGACGGAATCGCCGTTTTATCCGGATCGTCGGCATCCGCGGGCGGAGGCGCTGCGGGAATGACGGTTTTCTTTTCTTCGCCTTCGGGAGCCGGACTCTCCTCCTGAATGTTCAGGCGGATTTCCACTTTTTTCCCAAGACAAAGCACATCGCCGTCGTCCATTTTTCTTCGGCTGTCCAGAGGCGCGCCCTGGAACATGGTGCCGTGGGAACTCAGGTTTTCCGCAAAAATCCCTTCCTCTGTCACATCCAGTTTCAGATGTTTTCCGGAAACATCCGGTTCCGTGAGATGAATGTCCGCGGAATGGGAACGCCCCGCGATGTGTTCGCCCGGAGACAACTCCCCTTCCTGCGTTTTTTCATGATTGACGTATATGAGATATCGGATCATATGATTTCTCCCTTAAAACATTCCTGCCATGCCGGAGGATTGAACACGAAGATAGATCGGCACGAAAATGATGATGAATACCGAGGGCATGATAAACAAAGCCATCGGGATCATCATGAGCGAAGGCGCGCGCTGTGCCCTGCGCTCCGCCGCCGCGACCCGGACGCGCCGCATTTCCGCGGCGTTGATCCGCAGCGTGTCTGTGATGGAAGCGCCCATTTCGGTTCCCTGAATCACGGCATTGACCATGCTTCGGAATTCGTCGATGCAAAGGCGGTCCGCCATGGCTTTCAACGCATCGTTCCGGTTGTTTCCGAGTTCGAGCATCTTCAGCGTGACGCCGAACTCCTGTGTCAGTGGACAGACTTCCGAATGCTCCACATAGTAGCGGACGGCGGCGGAGAAATCCAGTCCCGCGGTCATCGCGGAGGAAATCAGGTCGATGGAGAAAGGCAGGGCGCGGCGGATGGAAGTCTGCCTTTCTTGTGCCAGATTCTGAATCTGCACAATCGGAATCAGCCACCCTGTGAAGCCCGCGATAAAAATCGCCGTAACGACATATGAGAGATCCATTTCGAGAAGCAGCATAAATACGATTCCGCATGCGGCGAGCAACACCGCCCAGAGAAGCTGGGCGCCGAAAACATCCGCCGGATCAAGCGGCAGAGCCGCCAGCTTCAGGTCTTTGGCGATGGCTTCGCTCTTGCTCCGGAAGAGCTGTTTCATGCCCGAACCGAGCGTATCCTTCAGAATCTTGATCTCACCGTAAAACTCCCGGAAGGTGAACGGCAGACGCGGATCGGAATAACCTCCTCTGTTCCTGTTCTTCCCGGAAAAATAGAATTTCAGTCCGACCACCAGCAGAAACGAGGAAAGAAAGCTCAACAGGCGCGCCAGCAGCAGATAGACTTGTTCATCCATGATTCGGCCTCCTTTCCTGTTTTATATTTCGACCGTGACGATTTTTTTAATGAAAAGATACCCGATGGTTTCCAGAATCAGAACCACGCAGATCGCCGCCCACCCGAGCACGGTGGTGACCAGCGGCAGCATCAGCTGCCGGTCCAGCAGATAAAGAATCACGAACGCCATGAGAGGCGCGCAGGCCATGATGATGGATTCAAACTTGCCCTGTGCGGTCAGAGTGTTGATCTTGTCCTCCATGATGGAACGCTGGCGGATCGTGTCGATGATCTTGTCCAGAATGTCCGAGAGACTTCCTCCGGTCTGCTGGGAGATGCCGACCGCCGTGACGAAAAGTTTCAGATTGTCATCCGGCATCCGTTTTTCCAGCCGGACAAGCGCTTCGGTCAGATCGACGCCGAGACGATATTCATAAAGTGTCATGGAAATTTCCTCCTGCATGACCCCCCCGATGTCGCGCCCGACAACTTCCAGCGCCTGCGGAAGCGCCACGCCGGAACGCATGCCGTTGTTCAGACCGAGCACCACATCCAGCAGACGGCTCTTAAACGCCAGGTTGCGCTTTTTCACCTTGTTCTTATAATACAGAAGCGGAAGCGCATACGCGGCTCCTGCCGCCATCAGCATGACAACCGGAACCGCCCACACCGAGACGCCCGCCACCAGCAGCAGGCAAAGCATGATCAATGCGCCGACGGTGGCAAAGCAGATTTGAATTTTCCGGAGTTTGGGTTTGGAGATGAAATATTCCAGCTGCGTCCGTCCGTCCCAGCCGCCGGAACGCTCCGCTCCGCTGTGATCCAGATCGGAGAACAGCGTGCGGCAGAGAATGTAGCAGATGCCGGACACCGCGGCAAACACCATGAGAAGAACGAACCAGTGCATCAATGATTTCCTCCTTATACCCGGGGCACAAACACGGACATGTCGAGTTTGAGATCGCCTTTCTGGCGAAGTCTTTCCACAAAGGCCGGAATATTTCCCGTAGGATAATATTCCCCGACGATTTTCCCGTTTTCATCATATCCGGTCTGCTTGTAAACAAAAATATCATGCATCAGCACAATGTCTTTTTCCCGTCCGGTAATTTCGGAAATCTGCACAATTTTGCGCGATCCGTCGGGCAGGCGGTTCTGCTGAATAATCAGATTGACGGCGGAGGCGATCTGCTCGCGGATGGCGGTGATCGGGAAATCAATTCCCGACATCAGCACCATGTTTTCCAGGCGGGAAATCGCATCCCGGGGCGAGTTTGCGTGGCAGGTTGTGAGCGAACCGTCGTGTCCGGTGTTCATTGCCTGAAGCATGTCCATGGCTTCCGCACCGCGGCATTCCCCTACGATGATCCGGTCGGGCCGCATGCGCAGCGCGTTGATGACCAGATCCCGGATCTGAATTCGTCCCTTCCCTTCAATGTTCGCCGGGCGCGATTCCAGCGACACCAGGTTGCGGTGGGAAAGTTTCAGTTCGGCGGAGTCCTCGATGGTAATGACGCGTTCATCCGCAGGGATGTACTGCGAAAGCACGTTGAGCAGCGTCGTTTTGCCCGATCCGGTTCCGCCGGAAACCAGAATGTTCTGAGCGGCGCGTACTGCCTCCCGCAGAAACAGGTCAATGCCGGGGGTCATGCTTCCGAAGGCGATCAGGTCCTCGGCGGTCAGCTTCTTTTTCGCAAACTTCCGGATCGTCACCGCCGCGCCGCGGAGCGAAAGAGGAGAGATGATCGCATTGACGCGTGAGCCGTCCGGAAGACGGGCGTCCACCATGGGACTGGCATCGTCAATGTGACGTCCAAGAGGCTCGACAATGCGCTGAATAATCGTATGAAGGTGTTTGTCGTTGAAAAAACGCGCTCCGGTTTCGTAAATGCGGCCGTGGCTTTCCACAAAAATCAGGTCCGGACCGTTGACCATGATTTCGTCCACCTTGTCGGAACGCAGCAGAGGGGAAATCGGACCATAACCGGTGAGTTCGTCCAGCAGAGACTCCCGCAGTTTTTCCAACGGAATGGTGTGCGGTAATTCGTGGCGCAGCTCTTTGAGCGACAGGTCAAGCGCGGCAAGCAGTTTTTCACGCATTTCATCATTTGCAATCTGCTTGGTCGCTATTTCCTGAAGATTCAATTTCCCCAGCACATAATTGTGAATCCGGGTTTTTAGAGCCATCAGTTCGTCCGTGTAGAGAACGTTGGTGTCATCAAAATCAAACGTGCGGGAGACGCTCTTTTCCCCTTCGATCGCCGATTGCTTCGGCGGAGCGGAAAAAGCCGATTTCACCAGCCGGAGCTGGAACGGGCCGATGGAAACAGAATCGCTCAAGCTGAATTCCGTGGCCGAGGTAATCGGTCCGTTTTGATTTCTTGTTCCGATTCCGCTGCCGAGGTCGGAGATGAAGAATGTTTCCGGCCCGCCGAAAAGTTTCGCGTGCTTTCTCGAGACCGAACTTTCCGGAAGACGGATATCGCAGTTGTCGGAACGCCCGATCAGCCATTCGCCCTCTTTGCTTCCGAGATCGATATGGCGGGCTGTTCCGTTTGCCTCGATGATTTGCAGAAACATTCTTTCACCTCATTTCCGAATTAGAACCAGCGTTCCCAGAAGCTTTTCTTCTCATCGGCTTCCCGGGTGCGCTGCCGGTTGCTTTTCCCGGATTCATCCAGCGTGTCCGCGGTTTCGGCGGAAGGCGGCATCTTCAGAGGCGGCGTCCGTCCGGCGACCTGCGGATAGACCAGAAGCAGCACCTGATTGTCGTTGAAGGAGTCGGTCGATTCGGCGCAGATCCAGTTCAGCACCGGGACCTTGCGGAGGAACGGAATGCCGGAGGGTCCGGAACTTTCCTCGATCATATCCTTCATGCCGCCCAGCGCCACGGTTTCGCCGAGTTTTGCGACGACTGTCGTGGAAACCTTGGTCTGTTTGAGATCGTAGTCGTTGTTCTCCTGAAGCGCGGGAGTGCTGATTTCAATCTGCAGGTCAAGTTTGACGCGGTCGTTGCCGATCAAACCGCCTTTGGCGCGCATGATGAACCCGTAGGGAACGTCGTTCAGCGTTCCGGTTCCGCCGGCGCCGCCGTAGACGCGGACTTTCAGCGTGCCGCCTTCATGCAGGACCTTGAACTCGTTGGATTCATTGCTCATGAAACTCAGGTGTCCGGCACGGTGGAAGCGCTTGCAGCCGCTTTCCGCCATCAGATTCAGAATGGTGCTGACATCGGCTCCGAGATTGTAGCTCTGATTGGTTCCGCCGTTGAAAATGGTGGAGAAGTTGAACCCCTGCGCGATGTTCACACCGCCTTTCAGCAGATTCGCTCCGACCGCGCTGGTATCGGCCTGCTTGACGCCGACGAATACCACGCCGACATCCAGAAGCGTCGGCTTGATGACGACTTTGCTGATGAATTTCACCGGCTTGCTCCTGTCCTTGCCGTCGAGGGAGATCCAGTCCTGCGTGGAAATCAGCTGCCGGATGGTGGTCAGATCCTCCTGGCAGTAAACGGAGCCACGCAGAATCAGCGTGTCCTTTTCGTTCTGCAGAGACAATGTGCCCGGGGAAAGGTCGGTGATATCCTGAACCACCTTGAAACCGGATTTTTCAAACAGTTTTTTCAGGGACAGCATGATCTCCGGCGCGGGGCGGAAGATCGTCAGATTGGTGACGTTGGCGCCGTATCCGGGAAGAACTTTGAGCAGCGTTTCCCATCCTTCAATACTGGAAACCTCGCCTTTCAGGACGACTCTGTTGCCGTTGATACTGATTTCGACTTCCGGAACGCTGTCCAGATCCCGCCGCAGCGCGTTGAACACTTCGCGCACATTGTCATTGACCGTAACCGTGTAAAGTTTTGCGACCGTTCCTGCTGTGATGTGCAGATCGGATTTCCCGACGGCAAGACCGGTCACGCGGATCTGATCGTTCGCGATCGGTTCGGCGGAGATGATCCCCCGGTCGGTGATATTGATGTCGGTCGCCCGGAAACCGGGTGTCAGAATGACGATTCCTTTCAGCGGGACAAAGACTTTTTCACTGTCCGCGGCCATTGCTCCAACGGCCACACCCGCCACTGCGATCAGAGCGAAGATTTTCTTTAACATGGCGAACTCCTTGTGGTTAAGTTACTTTTTGGGTGTTTTGGGTATATTGACTACTTCAAGGTCGTTGACCATCGAACTGAAGGTTTCCGGCGTCACCATTCCGGCGTCCATCCGGTTCAGCGCGGTCGGGTCGTTGGCCCTGCGCAGCACGGGAGTCAGCTCCGCGATCCGCGACGCGGCGATCAGCGCCTGCGCCTGCTGCGGCGGCAGAAGCACGATGATCACCCCGTCCATATTCTGATCCCGCTTTCCGGACGGGATTTCCAGCACCCGGACCTTCGGGAACAGTACCATCGTCACATCCTTCTTGCCGGGAGGCACCCCCGCGCCGCCTTTGAAGTCGAGCTTGAATGTGCCGACAATCGCCACCTCGTCGCCGCTCTGCAGAAGCGATGCCATGGCCTTGTCCGCGATCTGGATGGCGACCGCCCACTCCCCTTCGCCGACCACATTGCTCATTCCCTGGGAAAGTCCCACGTCCTGAATGAAAATGTAGTTGCCTTTCTGCACCGGCTGCTTCAGGCGCTGTCCGACGATCATGGACGAGCGGTTCCATTTAATGGCCTGTGCCGGCACGGCGGAGAGCGGAACCTCCTTGGGCATGAAGAAACCCTCCGCGATCACCTCTCCGGCCGACAGGTCGCGGGTCGCCGCCACAATTTTCACTGTCTCCTCGACCTTGGCCGTGCTGGTCGAGATGATTTTGCTTACGGCGAACACAGCTGCCAGCCCCAGCAGCACCGCAAGAATCAGGGGAATGGAATTTTTCATTTACCGTTGTTCCTTATGTTGATTCATGTTTTTCTTTTTATTTCAATCCTTCCAGCGCTTTTCCGCGCCGCCTGGCGTTGGCGTTACCCTGTTCCGCGGCTTTCTCATACCAGTACTTCGCCCTGCCGACATTGATCGGCACTCCGATTCCGTTTTCGTAACTGTATCCGAGCTGATATTGCGCGTCGGGATGTCCGGCCTGCGCCGCTGCAGTAAAATATGTAATCATTCTCGTGTAATCCACAGGCTCGTTTCCATCTCCGTCCTTGTATGCCATCCCGAGCCGGAACAGTGCGTCCGGATTTTTCTGATCCGCGGATTTCTTATACCATTCGATCGCCTTTCTGATATCCCGGTCCAGGCCGCCGCGTCCTTTTTCATAAAACAATCCCACCTGATATTGGGCCTTCGCATGATTCATCGGCGGTTCCGCCGCCTCTTGATAACAGGCCAGGGCGTCCGTGTCACTGGAGAACCAGCGGCCTTTTCCCTGCTCGTGCATCTGCCCGAGCCGGAACGTCGCTTCCGGATGCCCCTTTGCGACGGCCTCTTTCAGTTTTTCCACGGCGTCTTTGTTGTCGCCGTTCCGTATCAGTTTTTCCGCTTCGGTAAATTCCGCTTCGCCGGGAAGAGCGGTCCGCTGTTTCCGTTCAAGAACGATTCTGTGGATGGATTCAGGCTGCAGTTCCGGGATCTGGACAATGGATTCCTTGCCGCCTGAAATTCTCCATCTCAATGTGTATGTTTTGAACGGAGCAAGCGGGATATTCTTTTTCAGAGGCTCCCAGATCCCGAACAGATTGATGGAGATATTGTCTTTGATTTCCGTTGCGATTTCCAGAGCTGCATCCTTTTCCGAAAGATAGATTTCAGCGGAGCTTTTCGCCTGATCCTGCGCAATTTTCAAACTCTGAACCGCCGGGCGGATTCCCGTTCCCCGCAGCGACAGTGTATGAGTGGTCCGGGTCACTTCCATTTTATACGGGAATTTGGTGATTTTATTCCATGCGCCGTCATCGACGCGAAGCTCCACACCCCTGTTCTTCAGAAATTCCAGCAGCTTGGCACTGCCGTAAACCCGCACCGTGCAGACACATATGTCATGCGGAAGATCGATCTTGACGCCGGTGATCGTCCTTCTGTCCGAAACCGGAAACGCCCTTTCCAGTGACTTGAACCCGGGAGCCGATACGGAAAGTTTGTATTGACCCGCCGGAACATTGAATTGCACTTTCCCGGTGACCGGGACCCGCTGCGAGGCCAGTTCCCGCCCGGCCTCGTTCCGCAAAACGGCTTCCGCCCCGATCGGAGTGATTTCCGCGAAAACAGCGATTTTTTTCTCTTCGGATGTTTGAGTGTTTGTTTTTTGCGATACAATAAATCGAGATCGCTCAGCTTCCTCGCGGCGCTGTTCCGCTCGTTTGCGTTCGGCTTCGGCCTCACGGCGCTCCCGCTCCAGCTGGCGCTGCTCCTCCTCCAGTTTACGCTTTTCCTCGGCCAGCCGCGCAGTATCCTGTGCGGAAAGTTTTTCCGATGCTTTTTGATCAGGCAGTTGCGTTGTCTCCTGCGCCGGAACTGTTTGTGGATTGGCCGTGACTGTGGACGGTTCCCCGGAAGGTGGTGCGTCAGGGGTAGAAACGCCAGATGAATGTGAGTGGGCGGAAACGCCGGTGGCGTCCTCCGCCGTCTGCGTGGAGATTGGAGCATCCGGGATGGCGGGGGGGGCGGTCAGCACCAGAGTGACCGGCAGTCCGATCACGAGAAGTGTCGCCAGCGCGAGCACTCCGTAAAAAATCCGGATGTCCCGGTGCATGGCGTCGATCATGCGGGCGCAAAGAGGAATTTTATGCAAAGAAGTTTCCAATTGCAGCAGTACATGACGCATCAGCCAGCTTGAGACGGGATTGCCCTTTGTTGGAGTCAATGAAGCCGGGGTGTAGTTTCCGGCTCCGGATTGTTCCAGAAGTTCCCGTATGCTTTTTTGAGAGTCGAGATCCGGTGGAAGAATATTCAGCGAGTGGATTTCCTTCAGCAATTCCTCCGCACTGTGCTGACGTTGTTTTGCCTGTTTCGACAACATTTTCATGACCAGGCGTGCGGTCTGCGGAGAGATGGAGTCCACCAAGGCGCGGGGATCGGGAACCGGGTCGGAAACTAATTTTGTCAGAATATCATACGTGCTTTTTCCTGGATACGGTATTTCCCCGGTAAGCATTTCATACAGTGTCGCGCCCAGACTGTAAATGTCGGCGCGAACATCCACCGAATGGGCGTCCTGCGCCTGTTCCGGCGCGAGATAGGCAGGAGTTCCCATCATGATGTGTGATTTGGTCAGCTGCACGTTATCATCCGTATTTTTGGCAATTCCGAGGTCTGCCAGCTTGACTTCGCCGCGCCTCGTCAGCATCACATTGTCCGGTTTGATGTCGCGGTGAACGATCTTTTGTTCGGCGGCGGCTTTCAGCGCTTCCGCCACTGCCTCGGCGATGATGAGTGCGTGTATCTCGCTGAGACGCGGAATGGTGTGCAGCACATTGCGGACGGTTCCTCCGTCCACGTATTCCATAATGATATAACACAGGCCGCTGTCGGATTCTTCGCCGACGTCCAGTACGTTGACGATGTTCGGATGGCTGATCGAACACGCCATTCTCGCTTCCTGAATAAAGCGTTTGACAAATTCGCCGCCGCGCTCGTAAAGTGCGCCGGAAAGAACTTTTGCCGCCCGGAAAACGCCAAGTGTTTCATGCCGTACCAGATAGACGCTTCCCATTCCGCCCTGACCGAGTTTCCTGACGATGGTGTAGCGGTCGATCCGGTCGCCCGGTTGCAAATCGTCTTCGACAGGGGATTCCCCCGATTCCGGCGGTTTTTCCTGAAGCATGGTAACGTCGGTTTGATGAGGATTGGCTGGGGCATCGACCATGGTCAGCTCGGTCTCAATCTTTCCTGTGTCCGAGGAGGCGTCCTTTATTCCGGGAGCATCGACCATGGTGACTTCAGTAGGATACTTTCTTTCCTCGTCCGGCGCCGAAACTGCGGAGCCCGTCTCCGGAGGCGATGGCATCGGGGACGCCGCATCCGAAGCTGGATTCTGATTGTTTTTCCGTGTTCCGTTTTCGCTCATGACTTCTTTTCTTCCTTCAGCGTTCCCCAGGCAAAGCCGGTGAGAGACACATCTTCCCGCCAGTACTGCACCAGTATCTGCTCTTTGCCTTTGCCCCACACTTCGAGTGATTTCCATTGAATCCGGTCGTATTCAACTGTTTTCAACTTGATCCAGCCCTGTTTCCGCAAAGACAGATCAAAATTCTTTTTTGCCGCGGTGTAGGCCAGCGGCATGGTTCCGCATTGCCGCCAAGTTTTTCCGTCGGCGGTTTCATCGGCGGAAAGCTGCGATTCCGCCGGAAGCCGGATGTCCGCGGCGACAACGGCTCCCGCAAGGCAAAACGCGTATAAAAATATCGAAAACAGCTTCATCCTCATTTGCTCCATCTCTCGAACTGCGGGTTTCGGATGTACTCCGCGCCATCGCTGGCGGAGAGCGCATCCGGCTTGTCATTGGGGACCCCCTCGCGGTCGATGAAGGCGGTGCGGTATTCCACATACCACAGCGGTCCCCCTTGTGCGAGTTCGCGGCCGGATTTCTCCCGGATATCGTAAGCCGCGCGCATCAGCACACTGTGGGTGTCCGGTTCCTTGATCTCGCGCGCCTTGAACGAAAGCTTGTCCCACAACTCTTTGTCCGGCGTCCTGCCGATGTCGGCAAAAAGCTGAATCACCCCTTTCCGGCATCCCACTGCCCAGACCGGCAGAACCATCTTGAGTTTCGTTGCTCCGCGCACCACGGAATACCAGTCCGCCTTCGTTTTGTGAGAGGAAAACGATTCGAGTTTTGTTCCCTCGGCAAATTCGCCGTCCGGGAAAAACGCTTTCGATGCGTCTTTTTTCACCGTCTCATCGTCCTTGTCCTCATATCGGCTGCCGGAGAGCCAGACCGCGAAACGGTCGGCGGCGGTGAGCCTGTTGCGCCCGAGTTCCAGATCGCCGAGCAGATAGATTCCGCTGAAAAAAGCGATATACAACGGAATCACGAGGATCGTTTCCATCAGAACCGATCCCCGTTCCGCCATCATTTTTTTCAGCGTGGTTATCATTACTACTGTCCGCCTTTTATGCCGTGCATGTAGTCGGAATATTGGCTTCCGACTTGGGCATCCGAGTCCGTGTTTTCCCGAAATCGCTTCTGAATTTCTGAAAAATCCTCATCCGGCAGGGGAGCCATGACATAGGACATCAGGGCGAACTGTCTGGTGACGGCGCGGGAGAATGTGATGACCATCATCACCGCGCCGCCTGCAAGCAGGACGCAGAGAAGCACATACTCCATCGTGACGGCGCCGGAACCGCTGAATATGAGACGGCGGAAAAATCCGTCTTTGCGTTTCCATGACCGTTTTGCTTTATTCTGCATGTGCATCGCGTTCTCCTGTGCCGTTCCCGTTGTCATCTGCCCAGATTGAGGAGTCCCTGAAGGAACTTCTGGCTTCTTTCATAATCCTCTTTATTGTTTTCCTTGAGCTTCTTGTCCTCTTTCATGTGCCACGCCCAGATCTCTTTTCCGATCTTTCTGATCTGCTCCATCAGCCATTTGTTCTTGCGGACGCCTTCTCCGAACGCATCGACAACCGCGTTTTCCCATGCCGTGAGAAACTCCTGTTCGTTTGTCGCAAGACCGGCCTGAAGTCCATCCCAGACCAGAGAATTCACTTTTTTGATCTTGTCGATCCATCCAAGCCATTTTGAACCGGCCTGCATCAGGGGATTTCCGCTTTTTTCCATAGCGGTTGTGGTGAGTTTTTCAAGATCCTCCTTCGAGATGACATTCCCCGTTGCCTTGGTCTTTTTCGCTGTATCGTTTTTCTGAACCGATGAAGATGCAGCCTTGGATTTTTCGGCAGCCGCGAGGTCGGTGGAAAGGAAAACGCATCCACAGACCAAAAGGACTGCCATTGAAAATCTGATTGTTCCGTTGTTTTTCATAGCCATGCCTCCCTTCCTGGTTTATCTGCTTTTGATATTCATGATCTGCTGAGCAAACTTATCATTCAGAAGGAGCATGAGAAAACTTGGTTTCCCGTTTTCTTTCGGAACCGAAATCAGAACGGCAAGCTCCGGCCAGATGCTCGAAGCATATGCGTAGATCGTCTGGTCCTTCCCCTTCAGATAGGCGGTAATGACGATGTTCTCCCTCGTTTCCGCGGGGAATGCGGTGAATTTCTCAATCATGCTTTTTGCACTTCCGCCGGAAAAGACTTTTTCCAGCTCACCGGTGCTTCCAGACTGAAGCAGATCCCCGAAACGGTCCGCCTCCTTGAGCGCAGCAGTATTGCCGGGGTCCTTGAGTTCGGCAAGCAATTTTGCATTCAGATAAGCATTGACGGTAACATCCGCGAACATGCCGTCAGAATCGTTTTTCAGATATCCGGCAAATTCCGCCATTGCTTCCTTTCCTGAAAATTTGCTGTCAAAAACTTTTTTTGTTGCCTGATATGTCTGGATGATCGCCAGATCAAAAGCCTCGGTTGTCGGGCAAATGGACTGTGCGGGTTTTTCCGCATTGAATTTTTCTCCGCGGAAGACCGCTCCCGGAAGGAAAATAAAATTTTCCGGTGCACTGAAACGCTCGGAATTGTCCATTTGAAACAGGAGGATGGAGTCCTGCCATACATTGTAAAATGCCGCAATTCCACTGTCTTCATTCTGACTGCCCATGAAAACAACAGCCGTTGCAAAGAAATTTTTCAGCAACGGAGCACTGCCGTTTTCCAGGACAGTCGGCTGGATCATTTTTTCCCATTTCGCCCCGGCTCCTTTGCTCATCCAATCCCTTACTGTTTTCACAGGCGTCTCTTTGGCAAAAATACGCATGATGGAAATATTGCCTTCGAACGGATTTTCCACGGTGTTTTGCGTATTTTCTGCGAATGCCATTTGCATGCTTCCCACACACCCCATGATGAGTGCGGCCGTTGTCAGCAATTTTGTCGTTTTCATGCTATTTGTTCTCCTGTTTCTGGTTTAGTGGTGTAAATGCGACTTCGCACCGGAAAACTCTATGTTTGAATATGAACTGAATCGATCTTTCCCGACAAATGTCTTAGACGCGCCAAGCTTCTTTGCCAGATCTTCGAGCAGACTTGGTTTGGCGGTCGAATCCTTGTCGCGCAGCGGCAAAAACAGCGCGTCCCAGTCCGCCACGCACAGATTGTCCTTGTCCTCGATACTTCCCGTGTTGCGGTATTCGCCTTCTTTCCAGTCGGAAAGACGATAGCCGGCCCGTGCTCCCGAAATGCACCACATTGTCTGACTGCCGCCCCCGACGTTGAACGCCGAATAGATTCCGGATTGTTCCCCGCCGCCGAAAATGAAGGCGAACGGATTGTTCAAAGGGCGCGACACGCCTGCGACAATCGCGCCATCCGGCTTGAAGAAGTTGGACTTCAACACCATCGGCGACGCCTTTTCCCCGGTGTAATACGCGTCGCGCCCCTGTTCGCCGGTAACAGGTGGAGCCGCCTGAGCGGAAAAACCGGCATAATGACACACGGTCGCATGCCACCAGATTTGATTATAAGTAAACCATCTGGCGGTAAGAGCGTTCCCGAGCTGCTGATAGTTCCGCTGGAATCCTTCGGAATCCGCCAAAATCAGCCAGGTATTCGCTCCGGCGCCGAACGTCTCCTGAGCCGAACCGGAGAAATCCCCGAATCCGAGAAAACGGCTTTCTTCATTCGATTTGAGCGCTTCAAAATAACGGTTCGCATCCTGCAGCTCGTAAAGAGACCATTGAATTTCGCGTTTTTCCCTGGTTTTTCTGTCGTTTTCCGTCAGGGAAACATTTGCGTTGACAGCAAATTCCACCGCATTTTCAATCCGTTTTTTCATGCCGGAAATCAATTCTTTCTCCGCCTGATTCATGGAAGCGATACAGTTCCGCAGAGAACTCAGAAACGACACCGGATTTTGCGCGGCATTTACACCAAGTCCTCCGAGAATTTCCGGGATTCCCGTGTTCTGCGATTCATTCAGGCGGATTAACTGATGCGTGATTCCTTCACTTGCCCCGCCCGAGGCATCGACTCCGACCCGCCAGTTGACCGCCTCGATTTTGTGCCAGCAGCAGGCGCAGATCTGTTGGGCGGCGGCAGTCACGGCGCAGTCATGCTGCCAGCGCTCCGTCACTTTGCCGAGCCAGGCTCCGACGATGTGATCCATCTGGCGGCGCGTCATCATGACGTAATTCCACGCCATGGCCTTGTTGATGACGGCGACGCGGCTGATCGTATCCGCCTGAACCAGCGCTCCGGAATATGCGGCTGCATCGGCGGCATTTTGCAGTTCGATCCTCTGCCGCACGGTTTCTCCGCAGGCGTAAATGGCGAAACCGAACAGAAAAATGATCAGCGAAACCGTGACAGTGAAGGCGAAAGCGACGCCGCTTTCGTCACGCCCGAGATCCATCATTTTCTGTTTCAGAATTGCCGTCATTTTTATTTCTTTACAATATAGGGTTTGGGTATGCTCATCCGTTCATGGAAGACCAGATGCGGCCCGGTGAATTCGTCACCGAATTTTTTCTTCGAAATATGTTCTCCCGCCTCGCCCCGCGTGTAATCCGCCGGATTGAACCGATAGGCGATAATCTGCGCCGCAAGCGGCATGACCAGCGGAAACGCAAACTTCAGCTCCACTTCATTGTTCCAACCGTTCTTCTTCTTCACGCGGAATTCCAGCAGACGGTCCTTGACGCTTTTGGCTTCCGGATCGGGCATCATCACGCCGTCGTGAAGGAAATCGGGAGAGGCGACCAGCCAGCAGAGAATCCGCTGCGCCGCTTTTTTCGCCTCTTCCTCCTCCTTGTCCCCCGCGACAGGCAATGTCGCACGAGCCGCGGCATACGCCGCATAACTCACGATCTGCCGTGCCACATGAATGTGCGCCATCTGAAGCGCGCCCAAAATCAGCGCGACCAGAAGCGGCATGACAATCACCGTTTCCATCAGCATGGAGCCTTGTTCATTTTTTTTCATCTGGCGTACTCCCCGACGAGGCGCAACAGCAGTGTTGTCCATATTCCGGCGGAAATCGCCACACCGAACGGAATACGGACCTTTTCGCTTTCCTTGTCAGGCAGATTTTTCCGTCCTTCCGCCCGGTCGTAACGCCAGTCGCAGAGACAGCGGAAAAAGTGCTTGAGCCTCGCGGCGTCCACCCGGCCGGTAATCTGCATAACGATTCCCAACACGAGTCCGAACACGGAGGTCAGCAGCAGCATCGGAAACACAGCCGGATATCCGACCAGCAATCCACCCGCAAAGAGATACTTCAAATCTCCCGCGCCCGCCGCCCTTACGAAAAAGGGAATCAGCAGCAGCGCTCCCGCGACAACACCGCCGAGAAGACTGTTCAGCAGATACGGGACACCACCCCAGCCAAACAGCCAGACCAGGATCACAGCACTTCCTCCGAGCGTGAGACGATTCGGCAGCGTCCGTGTCTTCCAATCGTATTTTCCCAATACGATCAGCCACGGAGTCGCCGCCGCAATCAGATACGCTGTGGGAGTAATGTGCATCCTGAACCCGATCCCTTACTTATGCATGCTGTCGTGAAATTCAGAAGCCTGGGAGGCATCCTCACTCTGCTGCTGCTGTGTTTCGTCCAATGCCGTTTTGGCTCCGGAGTGGTCGCCGGTGGCTCCCTTGGCGGCAACATCGAACATGCCGACAATCGTCTTGCCGAACATTGCCACGGCAACCACGCATGCCGCCGCGATCAGCACTGCGACAATGACGTATTCCATCATCACCGCACCGCGTTCTTCGCCCAGCAGTCTGCAGATTTGGCGTCCAAACCAGCTTTTCTTCATCCGGTTGATTCTTGCTGTCTTCATTTTCCTTGTCCTTTCCGTTGGTGGGGGTGTTTTTTACAAAGACATCATTTTTCTTATTTCTAACCCTCTTTCTTATCCAGGAACTCCTGAATATGGGAAAAAGAGGAATTCATTTTAACAAAACCTTCGCGATATGCCCCGATAAAAGCCTCGTCATCATGATATTGACGGACTCTTTTCAAGCATTCCCGGCACAAAGCCAAATGAAATTTGACCGACAGGCGCTCAAAGTCCGGCAGTTGTTTTTTCACATACTGGTCGATTGTCGCATCTGTCAAATGGCTCATCATTCCACCTCCTCGCGAGAAATCTCCGCGATATTCCCTCGGAGAAAATCAATGACTTTTTTCCGGTAATTGTAAACACTCGGAATGGAAATTCCAAGCGTTGACGCGACTTCAGCGGCTTTCTTGCCTTTCATTTCCAGAAGCTCAAATGCCTGGAACACTTTTTCCGGCATTTGTTCGGCGGCATTTTTCATGGAGAGCCAGAACAGATGAATTTTCCACTCCCTGTTCCATTCTTCTTCAAAGGAATCATCGAATTCATGAGCCTGCGTTTCCAGCGCCCTGTTCATCTCTGTCCGCTGTTTCTTATGGCGGAAGATTGAAGAAATGCAGTTTTTCATAATGATGCCGAGGTAGGAACGGAATTTCCCTTTCTGGGGATCATAGACGAAATTTGGATTCACCCGAAAAAAAGACAATAATACGATCTGCTCCAGTTCCGGATAATCGTCCGGAGTCAGCCCCCACTGCTTTGCGCAGTGGTAAATCAGAGGGCGATATGTGTCACGGAACAGCCTCCACGCGGCTTCATCACCCTCGCGGACTTTTTCAAGGAGTTCCGAATTGGTTGTGTACATGTTACATCGCCTCGTCTGTTTTGGTCCCGATGTTCATAGGGAAAACTCTTTACTCTCTACCCTTATATAGTGGAACGAAAACAGTTTTTATAAGTTTTTCCAGGAAATCATTTCCCCAAAAAGAATTTCCGGACAATAAAATTTTTTTCATGCGCCCTTCCTGCGGCAAAATTCTCCGCTGGATATGCAGAGTTGACCGGGAAAGGAGATCAGCCCCCGGCCTGCCATCAGCGGCCTCTTGTAAAATTCGAGATAAAACTCATCATAATCAGGGAAGGTGGCAAGAGGTCCGCTGAAATTGAGTTTATTTTTCCGGTATCCGCGCGTGGAGAGCGGCAATATGATGTTCATGCACCACGCATGCACTTTATTCACATCATCTCGACCTGTTATCTTTATTGAAAAGCGCATAGAACGCCTCCATGTCCGTTTCAAGGAAGAAGGCAAGAATACGGTTGCCAATTTTGCGGCGACTTTGAATCACTTCCTGTCGAAGCAGAATATGGCATATGTTTTTTCCCTCGCGCATAAAATATTTTTGGAATTCGTCCGGAAGCAAGGAGATAAACAGAATCTGCCCTTCTCTGTTTTCCAGCATACTTTCGTTTTTATTCAGAAAATCGATGATGCAGCAACATCCATGAAGTTGTCGAAGTTCATTCAATACGGCATTGAGAAATCCAGCCTTATTGTCGAAATGGCAGTCAATGGCAGATTTGCTCGTGTGCGCGAATGCGGCAATTGCCCTTGAGACGACCGCACGGACATCTCTCATTTCCACGAGAAGTTTTCCGGCGGCATCAAAAAGTAGCGCCTGCCGTTTATTTTTTCTGTTTCTGCCCGTTATCATCATTACTTACTTTCTCCATTTTATTGATAGGGCTGTGGCCCTGCAAACGACAAAAAATATACTAAAAAACAGCCGCAAAAAACAAAAACGCCGCGATAATCCAGCGATAATGGATTCCGCAGCGGAAAAAAATTAGCGAGCAGAAAAAACTTACAAAAAACGGAAGAAGCATTTATTGAGAAATAAAGGCTTGCTTGCACAGGGTCAGATCGAAATAAGAGAATACAGCAACATTTATGGAAAGCTATGCAGTGATATAATTATGCACGATCATTCGCAATGCCCATTCCGTTGCTCTCTATTGGGTTGCCTGCCGATTTCCCAATTTTTCGCGGCGAAATCCAGCATGCCAGGAAGCATTCGAAAAAAAACCGAACGCTTCCAAGCGCTGTCCCGAAGGTCCGACCAAGAACCTGCCATGTAAAGCAATTGAAAGCGCCCGGCAAGATGTGAAGACACAATCCTACCGGTCATATTTCATTTGATTTCATGGCAAATGTACTTTTTACTTGGTCGGTTTTCGGGACATCTGCTGAAATATAACGGTTTTCAAAAAGCACTGTATCAATACAAAACCATCACAATGATACTTTTTTCAATATACATTTAAAAGAAGAAATGTCAAATCATAATGGACAATATTTCCCTATTGGACTCAAAAAATGAAACGTCTCTGTTATATGCAAAAAAGAGTCTCATGGCAACTTGTTCTGCCGCCTCATTCCTAAAAGGAGTGGACTGCCGTTATCCGTGCCTCCACCAGCGATAGGTTCGCACCAGACAAAAGGCGACGAAACACAGTAGCGTAAGAAGAAAGAACCCCAGACCGAGCGGAACAGCGATGTAAAGGAGTCCGAATCCGGCAAGGAGAGAAGCAAAAAGCGCAAACAGGACGATTCCTTCGGCCAGCTTGATCTGTTTTGAGGTCAGTTCAACAAGGACAGTCTTTTCCATGGTTTACCTCACTTTCCAGTCACCGGAGGGGATGACTTCTGCCTGCTCCGGCAGATGGTT
>CALXRI010000031.1 GCA_944390795.1 uncultured Victivallales bacterium | reverse complement strand
CTCCCATTATTCCGGTTTGTGGCAGAACATACCACGCTGTCTGCCTCAAATCCAGATGGGCTGGCTGGGCACTTACGCACGAAGCAATTTTTGGCGATGCAGTGCATCGCGGTATTAACCTAAATTTTTTTGAATAAACTCCGCCCGCCGGCGGGGAGAAACGCATGTCCGTTACGAAAACGGCCCGGAAGACACTGTCCGCCGGGCCGTTCCGTTTTTACGGAAAAGGAATCAGATCCTGCGCCATTTCTCATCGATTCCGGAGACCTTCCAGTAGGCCTCCGCCATGTAGATGGCATCCAGAAGCACGCAGCGCGTCATCGCTTCAATGACCGGGTAGATGCGAGGCAGAAGCGTCGGGTCGCGCCGTGTGATCGGGGAGAGAACGACATCCTTCATCTCCTTGACGTTGACCGTGTGCTGCGGCACGGAGACGGTCGGCGTCGGCTTGACGGCGCAGCGAAAACGGATGTCCTCCCAGGTCGTGATGCCGCCGAGAATGCCGCCGGCGTGATTGGTCCGGAAACGGACTTTCCCGCTTTCCGGATCGACATAGGCGGCGTCGTTGCTCTGGCTGCCGAGCATGTTGGCGACTTCGAATCCCGCGCCGAACTCAATTCCCTTGATCGCGCCGATCGAGCAGACGGCATGGGCGAGAAGCGCGCTCATCTTGTCGAAGACCGGTTCCCCGAGTCCGGCGGGAACGCCGTGCGCGATGCATTCGATGATCCCGCCCGCGGTATCCCCTTCGCCCTTGATCTTCATCACGTCCGCCTTCATTTTCTCGGCAAGCTCCAGATCCGGGCAGTTGATTTCATTCTTCCGGTAGTTCGCCTTGACCTCCTCGTAGGAGAGCTCGCGATCGATTTTCAGTCCGTGCGACGCGATCGTGTAGGCGACGACGTCGATTCCCATCTTCTCCAGGACCGCCTTGGCGACCGCGCCGCCCGCGACGCGGCTGGCGGTTTCGCGTCCGCTTGCGCGCCCGGCACCGACCCAGTCCGCATATTCGCCGAATTTCTTGAAGAATCCGTATTCGGCATGGCCCGGGCGGATCTCATCCTTGTAGCTCCGGTACTGATCGATATGCACATCCTGGATGTCGTTGTTGGGAATAATCATCCCGACGGGGGCGCCGGTCGTGAGGTCGTTCTCCATCACGCCGGAGAAGATATAGACGCGGTCTTTCTCCTTCCGGGGGGAATCCAGCGGGGTCTGGCCGGGCTTGCGCTTGTCCAGTTCCGCCTGAATCAGGTCGGCAGTGATCCGGATTCCCGGCGGCACGCCGTCCACAATGGTAATCAGACCGCCGTAGAGTTCCGGGGGAACGGCGGGATTCTTCCGGAATCCGCCGGAATAGGATTCTCCGCTGCAGGTGATTTTGAACAGTCTGCCGAACGTGTTGCCGAACATAGGAAGTTCCTTTCTCGTTAAAATTTTTCAGTCGCAATTAATATAGCACGGATCAGCGGCAAGACAAGACGGGAAAAGCGCCAAAAGCGTCAATCTTTCCCGGCGAAAGTTTTTCTGCGAAACTTGCAATCTCCGAAAGAACGATGTATAAGTATTTCCGTCAGAGGGGAAAAATCATCGAATCCGTTTGACAGAATCAATCCCGGGGGAATCTTTCATGAACAAAGCACGGCATGCCGCGCCTGATTAGTCTGCCTTCGCTTCCGCCGCGCCGGCGGAAAATGCGGATCATCGTCATTCAGACTGAAAACGACTTGCAAAGGGGGGAAACCAATGTCGAAAACGGCAAAAACGCTGTGGGTGTTCTTCTGCGTATTGCTCTGCCTTCACGGAGATGAAGGAAAGAAACAGACGCTTCGTCTGGTTCAGGACGATGCGCAGGATTACATGGTATCGAAAATCTACGTGCTCAAGTATGTCCAGGCAAACGACATCATGCCGTTCGTCATGAGCATGGTCAAACGCTATAACAACAACTCGGCGGTCAACTGCATTGAATACGGAAACAGCAATGAACAGATTCTGACCGTGACCTGTCCCGTCGGAATGATGCCCTATGTGGATGAATTCATCAGAATCGCCGACCGGGATGTAAAGATTGACGGCAAGGCGCCGGGAGACATCATCCGGGGAACGGGAATCACGCGCGCCGTCTACCGCCCGAAATACCGTTCCGGACAGGATCTCATCAATATCATCGTAAATGCCGTCATCGGCGAAGGCCCCTACGGCTCGGTCTACGGCTACGATCAGAACTCCAACCAGATCTACTGGAAGGACAACAGCTCCAACACGGAATACATGTTCGACTTCCTCTCCTGGCTGGACCGTCCGGCGCCGCAGATCTCCTTCCAGTTCAGCATTTACGAGATCCGCGAAAGCACGATGCGCGATCTCGGACTCGACTATCTGGCCTGGAAGAACGGCCCGGGGCTGAACATTTTCCAGACAGGCTGGGATGTTTTCAGTCTCTCGTCCGGAGGCAGCGCCGCGCTGCAGGCGATGTCCGGACCTGTCGGCGGGTTCTTCTTCGCACCGCAGTTCGACGCAAGCTTTCTCCGTCTTCTTCAGCAGAGCGGCAATGCGGACATCCGCAACACCGCAAACCTGACGGTATCCAATTCCGACTCGAAAAGCTATGAGCTGCTGTTCAATCCGCAGCTTCAGAACATCGAAAAGGCCGACAACGACAAGACAAGCGTCACCCTCAGCGCAATCAGCAGCCTGCCCGAAGGCGCCAGCCAGGTCTATCTCAAAATCATCAATCCGATTGTGAATCTTCGTGGAGGAATCCCGCAGGAGGGATATCCCGCGAACGAGGCCTTTTCCCTCGACAACTACACGCCGGGCGACTATGCGAAACGCGACGGCACCCTCTTTTTCGGCTACAACGTCCAGACGGCAAGCGTGGTCGAGCGCAACAACGTCGGAAGCGAGCTGATTGAAACCGGAACGATGCAGGGCAACACGCTGATCGAGCTCAGGCGCGAAGTCATTCTTGCCCAGTGGGACAAGGTTCAGGATGTGGAGCAGACGATCGGCGTGCCCTTCCTTGCGGAAATCCCCGTCCTGAAGTATCTCTTCAGCACCACGACGACCAGCCGTGAAAAAACACGATTCTATCTGACCGTCCGCGCCGAAATGCTGAACACCGCGCCCCGGACAAACGAACTTGAAGCAGGCGCACTGAAGAAAATCAAATGAGGAGGAACACGGCAATGAAACAGCTGACCGCAATTGCACTCTCCGCCGGATCGCTTCTCTGCGGCGCGGCGGAAATCGCGGGAACGCCCCGCGACTCCAACAACCAGAACACCGGAGGATACGACGGCACGCGCGTCGAGGCGCAGCTTCTCGTCCCGGTCAGGGAAGATACGAAAGTCGTACATTTCATCCGCGACAACAACGATCCGCGCGTGGTAACGAAAACCTATCTTCTGAAACACGTGGACCCCTATGAGTTCCGCGACTACATCCGTCAGATGGTTCAGGCGAAACGCGTCGGAAACACCAGTCTCCAGCAGGCCTATCCGGGCAATGCCGTCGACAACGGTTCCGGCACGGGAACGGGAATCGGCACGCAGGCGGCCGCCTCCGTCGCGGCGACCGTTACCGCGCCCGTCCTGACCACTCCTGCGGCGGCGCAGCCGGGATACAGCCCGACGCTCCAGCTCGGAAGCAACACCGCCGTGGAATGCCTGAAATACGCCGACGGCACCGGGCTTCTGATCGTGAGCGCCGAGGAATACCGCTTCAGGGATCATCCCGGCGGCATGGGAATCGACTCGATCGTGAAATTCATGGACAAACCCCAGATGGGAGCGAATTACGGCACGCAGGTATTCTTCTACCTCCCGAAATTCGTTCCGGCGAAGAATCTTGTCCCCCTGATCCAGAATGTCGGCATGAACATTACGGATGTGACGGAAATCTGGCAGGGCCAGGATCTCGTGACTTACGACCCGGATCTCAACTACCTGATCTTCGACGTTTCGAACTACTCCTGCGACAACATCGCGCGGATGCTCGCAAAATACGACGTCCCAATCCCGCAGGTGCGCCTGAAAATCAAGGTTGTGGAAGTCACAAGCGAAAACGACGACAGGATGGGAATCGACTTTCAGTCCTGGAAGAACAACGAGGGCGCGGACTTCTTTTCCGCCGGAGGACGCATGCGCAACAACTGGGAGGCCGTCTACACCGGCGGCGCCATGCCGGAACGCGGCTACGGTTCCGAACGCACAAGCTTCTACAATTTCAATCCGAAATGGAACTCGCGCTATCTGGATTTTCTCGTCAGCAGCGGGAAGGCGAAAGTCGCATACACGGGGGAGCTGCTCATTCGGAACAACACCCCCGCCCTGCTCGACCGGAGCACGCAGATCTTCTATATCGCGGCATCCGAACCCGTGCCGGACGCGACTACCCTGCCGGACACCGGCGTCGGTCCGTATGAACTGCTCTCGGCCATCATCAACCGGACCATCGACAAGGACGACGTTCCGGTCGGCAAAGGCAATCAGCAAGTGACAACGCAGTTCGCAGGATTCGGATTCCAGATGCAGGTCACGAACGCCTCGGTCAATCTGAATGAAACAAGATTCACCGTGACGCTCTCCAATTCCAGTCTGCTCGGATTTGAATCCAGCGGACAGCCGCGCATTTCGAAAACCAGCGTCGTCACCCAGGACGTCAGCCTGCCGCACGGCAAGAACAGTTTCGTCATCGGCGGCCTCAAAAAGCGGGAAATTGTGAAATCAACGACCGGCATTCCCTGGCTGATGGACATTCCCTATCTCGGGTATCTCTTTTCCACAAAATCAAATTCCGTCAAACATTCCGAACTGATTGTGACGGCGGAATGCGCATGGGATTCCCCGGACGACAAACCAGGCCTGTCCGGAATGGGCAGACGAACCACAAAACCGTGAAAAAGATTCCGGAGACGTCAGAGATGAAACAATTTTTATTCCTTTTCCCCCTCCTTGGAGCGGCCCTCTTCTCCGCCTGCACAGTGATTCCGGAAAAGCCGGAAATTCGGGAAATTCCGGCGGACGCCTCCGCCGACATCCGGATCGGGGAGCGGATGCTTGCCGCAATCCGGATGGATGACTTCAAAGCGTTCCGCGCATGTCTGACGGGCGGTCCCGCCGCAAATCTTACGGACAGGGACTTCCGCACCTCGCGGGAAAGCACGCTCTCACAGTTCGGAACGCTGGAAGATTTCCGCTATCTGACTGAATTGAAAACCCCGTCCGTGCGAAACCTGCTCTGGATCGCGACATTTGAAAGAACAGGCGGCAACGGGCAGAAAATCACGCAGGAGCTTCTGTTCCGTCTGGTTCTCGGGACTCTGGACGGACGCCCCGTCGTCCTGAGTTTCGGGTTCTTTTAGGAACGGCGGTTCCCGGTGGGGGAATCCCCGCGAACGGGCGGTTCCCGGTATGCCGCAAGAAAGCGCGGCAAGCCATACTGGTCGGGCAGAACTTCCGCCTTTGTGAAGAATCCCGTCCGCAAGGCACAGTTCCGTGCGCGCTCCCCCTGTGTTTCTCCGATTTCAAAAAAGAGCGCGGAACCTTCCCGGAGATGGGAGGGAGCCTCCAGCATGGCACGTTCAATCAGGGCGAAGCCGCCGTCCCCGGCGAAGAGGGCTTCGGGAGGTTCGTAATCGCGGACATTCTCCGGCAGGAAATCGCGTTCGTCATGGGAAATGTAGGGAAGATTTGCGACAACCGCGTCAAATTTCTCTTCCCCGAATGGTTCAAACAGCGAGCCGCGGAAAAACCGCACGTTCGGAAGTGCAAGCGCGGCCAGGTTCCGTTCGGACCAGCGGAATGCGTCTACGGAAACCTCCGACCCCCAGACTTCAAGGTCGGGACGCTCCGAGGCCAGCGCGAGGGAAATCGCGCCGGATCCCGTGCCGAGTTCGCATACGCATGCACCGGCAGGCAGATATCGGATGAGCAGTTCCGGAAGCAGTTCCGTTTCCGGACGGGGAATCAGCGCACCGGGCCCGATCTTCAAATCGAGAAAGCGGAACTGCGTCCAGCCGAAAATATACTGAAACGGTTCTTTTCTCAGCCTGCGCGCAAGGTATCCGCGTCCTTTTTCCCACTCCTCCGAAGTCAGGGGACGGTTCCGGAAAAGCGGCAGTTCAACATATGGAACGCCGGTAATTTCCGAGACAATATAGGCGCTCTCCAGCTCCGGAGATTCAAAGTTGTTCCGGCGGAATGTCTCCTCCAGTTCCCTCTGGAAAAAAAACAGGTTCATTTCAGGCGCCTTCCCTTTCATGCGGCATAAAAAAAACGGGCGCGGCCGTGACAGCCGTCCCGTTTTCGTACCTGCGGTTGCGGCGGGATCAGTCGCCGTAAACCGTGGTGGTATAGGTCGCGTATGCGCCGAGGAAATTGTTGACGCTGTAGCTGACCCAGGAAACCTTCGTGATGCCGCCGTTCTTGCACGCCGCATTGATGGAGGCGTCACCGCTGGCGAAACACCCGATGATGCTGTAGCATCTGGAGGTTCCGGTCTTGGAATACTGAAGCTCACTGTTGCCGACTGCGCCGGGGAGTGTGACTTTCGTGTAGATCACGCCGAGCGGAAGCGGCGTGGCGCAACCGGTAATGACCGCGGTTGTCAGGATCGATGCGGCGAAAACAAGCGCTTTTTTCCATACTTTCATCATAGGTCTCCTTAGTTTTGGCAGTTTTCCTGATCTTATTCGGAAAATATAGCAGTTTCTTTGATGAAAGCAAGGCGCAGCGCGGAAAAAAAAATTCTTTTGTCGACTTTTTTCACTTCCCGCCTTTCCCGAAAGACATTTGCATGCTATATTTCCGCCTGAAAGTCAATCTCAAGGAAAGGGTATGCCATGGCGCTCTGGGGCGGAAGATTCGCGCAGGACGCGGAACAATGCGTCCGCGATTTTACTCAATCGATTTCTTATGACAAACGCCTGTACCGTTACGATATCGAAGGAAGCAAGGCGCATGCGCTCATGCTCGGAGCCGCGGGAATCATTCCGCAGGCGTCCGCTGAAGCGATCTGCGCAAAGCTTGATGAAATATGCAGACGGATTGAAGCCGGAGACTTTCAGTTCCGGGTCGAGCTGGAAGACATTCACATGCACATTGAGTCCGAACTCATCAGGCTGCTCGGCGACGAAGGCGCGCGCGTCCATACGGCGAGAAGCCGCAACGATCAGGTGAATCTGGACATCCGTCTCTATCTGCGTGACGCAACCCTTCATCTGGCGGACGGGATCCGCACGCTCCAGAAGGCGCTTGTCACGCAGGCGGAAGCAAACAAACGGACCATTCTTCCCGGATTCACGCATCTCCAGCACGCCCAGCCGGTCCTGTTCGCCCATCATCTGCTGGCCTACGTCGAAATGCTGGAACGCGACCGGGGGCGCCTGCTCGACGCGCGCGGACGCCTGAACGTGCTTCCGCTCGGTTCCGGGGCAATCGCAGGGACGACGCTGCCGATCGACCGCGAGTTCGTGCGCAGAAAACTCGACTTCCCCGCCATGACGAGAAACAGCATGGACGCCGTCGCTTCGCGCGACTTCACCTGCGAGGTGCTTGCCGCGCTCGCGATTTTCGCCATGAACATTTCCCGCCTTTCCGAAGACATCATTCTCTGGATGTCGCAGGAATTCTCGTTTGTCATGCTTTCCGACGCATTCTGCACGGGTTCAAGCCTGATGCCGCAGAAGAAAAATCCGGACATCGCGGAGATTTCACGAGGAAAGACGGGACGCGTCTACGGGGCGCTGATGTCGATCCTGACCGTCTGCAAGGGACTCCCCCTGACATACAACCGCGATCTGCAGGAGGACAAGGAGGGGCTGTTCGACGCAATCGACACCGTCGAAGCGATTCTCTCGGTCTACCCGCACATGATCGAAACCATGAAGGTGAATTCAGAACGTATGGCGCAGGCGGCGTCCGATCCCGGACTCATGGCCACCGATCTGGCTGAAGTTCTCGTCCGGAAGGGGGTCCCCTTCCGTCATGCCCATCACAAGGTCGGCGCGCTGGTCCGCTTCGCCGCGGAACACGGCAAGGCGCTCAATGAAGTGACGCTTGAAGAAATGAAAAGCGTCTTTCCCGAGGCGGATGAATCGATGCTTTCCATCTTCTCCGCGGAAAACGCGGTTGCCGGGCGCGAGGTTTACGGCGGAACCGGTTTCGGCCAGGTCGCCGCGCAGATCGCATTCTGGAACGGGGAATTTGCGAAATCTGAAACGGAACGGGAAAAATGAAGGCCGGACTTCTGCTCTGTTTTTCCCTCTGTTACGCCGCCGCGCTGTTTCACGGAGCTGCGCAGGACGTCGTAAGTCTGCCGAAAGACACGCCGTATGCCGACGACGAAACGGGAACCGTTTTTCCCTCCCGCATCGGCAATTTCACAAAAACCAGCGTCACGAAAAACCTGAATCCCTATTACGGCACGGTCATCCGATATGCCAATGGCTACGGGGCGTCGGCGGACGTCTATATTTACGCACTGAACCTGAGCACAGCAAAACTGAATGCGGAACAATGGCAGAAACACTATGAAGAAGTCAAAAGCGATATTGCGCACCTGACGGGAAAAAGCGCACCGCTCGGCGAAATTGCGATTCTCGGAGAATTTCTGCTGAAAATTCCGGAAGAGACCGTCGCAAAACTTGCCCTGGACTCTCCCGTTGCGGGCAAACGCTGCTCATTCTCCTTTTCCATCGGCGAGGATCCGTTCTTTTCCGAGCTGGTGATTTTTCCCGTCGGTTCCAGAATCGTGAAACTGCGCGTAACCTGTTCCCGGGAAATCGCCGCGGAAAAGGAGAACGCCCTGCTGTTTCTGAACACAGTCTGCCGGACCTTCTTCGAAAAAGCGGAATTCGTTCCCGACGCCACGCATGCCGAAACAGCTCGTCCGAAACTCTGATCCTCACGGGAAACCGCAGACGCGAACATCCGGAATTCAGAAAGGGCCGGATGGGCCGTTTCCGGGAATTTCAAACCGCCGGAGTTCCGGAACGATTCTCCCGCAGTTCTCGAGAAACCAGCAGGCGTTTTCCAGCAGGCGCAGCTGAAGGAACGGATCGGTTCCGCGCCCGCGCACCGTAGTGCCAAGCAGATCCACCGTCTCCAGAATCAGGATCACTTCATGCCGGATCGCACGGACTGCCGCCATGACGGAAGGCCAGTCGATGATTCCCGTCCCCGGAATCCAGTGCGCCTCGTCGATTCCGTCATAATCGGAAAGATGGAACGAACGGATGCGGGGGGCAAGTTCCGCAATCATCGCCGGCAGCTCCCGGCTGTGCTCCATGGCATGGTTGACGTCGAAGCAGACTCCGACATGCGCCTCGTCAAAACGCGATAGAATCTTCCGGAGTTCCTCCACGCTGTTTCCGATGCACGTCCGCGGCAGAAATTCCACATTGATTGAAAAACCCAGTTCCTCCGCCAGCGGCAGAAGCTGTTCGATGGTGCGGCATGTCTGATCCAGGCGCACGGCATGCTCCGCTTCCGGCGGCTCCAAACTGGCATGAAGGGTCATCTGCGGTGCGAGCAGCGAATGATTGGCACGAATCAGACGGATGATTTTCTCTCCGACTTCGTGCCGGAGTTCCTCATCGGGTTCCGACGGATCCCAGGATCCGTCGGAACCGTTGAACGGCAGATGGGCGCTGACAGGACGGATCACGCCTTCGGCGATCAGTTCCGCCGCAAGGCGCCGCGACAGCTCCTCTTTTTCCTGCAGTGCCGGAGGAGATGCGTGAAACGTGAGTTCCACATTGCGCATCCGGCCTCTTCGGAAAGCATCCGCCAGCGCGGACGTCATGTATCCCTTCCCGAACGATCCCGTGGAAACGGCATAACGAATCATGTGACTGCTCCTTGTGTTGATATTCTTCCGCCGCATTCAGAGAAGACAGGGTTCGGCCTTCTCCGCCGTCCGCGTTTTCCGGAACGGTTCCGGATAGGTCAGACGGACGACCTGTATTTCCTCGTGCATCCGGTCGACGGGGAGATGCCGCAGACGCAGAGCGGGAGGCGCGGACATCGAATAAACCATCGGTTCGAGCGTCGCCGTCACCGCTTCGCCGGTGTTCAGCAGTTCCGCCCGGACAGGCGGAAGCGCAATACCGGGCAGACGGACAGTTTCTCCTGCCGGCGGATTCAGAAAAATCAGATTCAGAAAGCATCCGTCGGAGCTCTGTGTGCAGAGAACGCCGTCCGCATCTGGTCCGAAAGACCGTTGCGGCGTCAGCCGAGTCTTTTTGCGGCGGCAAGGACTTTTTCCCGTGTCGCGGGCGCAATCGGAATTCTGGTTCTCCGATTCCCGATCGCAACCGAAACGGTCGAATAACTGACTCCCGCCTCCCGGGCAACATCCTTTACCGTCACCATCATTTCTCTCCATATAACAACGCTGTTGCCAAGAGAAAATCTGAAAAATTTTTCGGGATTTCCGGAAACTCGGACGTCCTGCCAGGGCCGTTTTGCCAACATTCCGGGAAAAGCGGTTCAGGACGAGTGAAGACACTGTCCGCCGTCCACATAAAGGATTTCCCCCGTGACGGAATCATTCCTTACCAGGAACAGACATGCTGCAGAAATATCCTCCAGCGCAACCGGACGCCCGAGAGGAACGTTCTTCAATGTTTTCTCCATTCTGGAACAGGGCAGTTCAACGGGGGGCAGAACCGGTCCCGGAGCAATGCCGTTGACCCGGATCAGCGGTGCGAGCTGGAGCGCGCCCGCCTCAGTCGCAGCCGCGAGCGCCTTCTTGGAAACGGCATAGCTGAGCGACAAGGCATCCGCATGCCGGATTCCCTGATCCAGCATATTGATGACAACGCCCGGACGGGAGCGTTCCTTCGCGAAGAGTTTCATCAGTTCCACCGGAGCGGTGTAATTGACGGCGAACTGATGCTCCGCCTCGGCACGGGACTCGTCGGAAAATGTCCGGCGGACATAGACAGAGGCGTTGTTGATCAGGACATCCGCGGCCCGGAGGTGCGGAATCAGCCGTTCAAAAGAGGCGGGATCCGCAAGATCGCACCGGACAACGGCATGCCCCTCAGACACCCCGCCGAAATCATCAATGAGCCTCGCCCCCGCATCCGCGGAGCGGTTGCAGTGCACCGTGAGTTTCGCGCCGTTCCGGGCAAAGGCGCGCGCAACCGCCGCACCGACCCTGACTGCGCCGCCGGTAATGAATATACGGGCGCCTTGAATCTCCATGTTTCCTCCTCGTTCCTTGTCCTCCCCGAAGTGTGGAACATCTGCGGAATTCCGCTGTCCACCAGAGTGAAAAATGCCCTTTTTCCGGAAAAAATCAAGCCGGTTCCGGGAATATTCCGGACTATCTTCCGCAAAAAGGGGGTTTCGTGCTGGAAAAGTCCGATTTTTACTGTAAGTTACCCTTCTAGAGGGAGCAGTAAGCAAAGGAAGCGTGGAAAAAATGCAGAACACTCCAAAAGGCCTCAGACTTCAAATCGGAATCTTCGGCAGACGAAATGCCGGAAAATCCTCTCTTCTCAATGCACTCGCCCGCCAGAACATCGCCATCGTATCGGAATCGCCGGGAACCACCACAGATCCCGTGGAAAAGGCGATGGAAATGCTGCCGCTCGGCCCCGTTCTCCTGATCGACACTGCGGGACTGGACGACAACGATGCGCTGCTCGGCGGCCTCCGAGTGGAAAAAAGCCGGAAAATCTTCGAACGCGCTGACCTCGCCCTGATCGTCTCCGACGCCTCATGGGGCAGATTCGAAGAGGAGCTTCTCGGAGTATTCGCAAAGCGGAAAATCAACACGATCGCCGTATTCAACAAGCTCGATCAGGCGCCGCCCCCGGCACGTGTTCTCGCGGATCTGGACGCGCGCGGCATTCCGCATGTCGCACTCTCCGCACGAACCGGCGAAGGACTCCATGAGCTGCGCGAGCTGATTCTCCGCAATGCGCCGGAGGATTTTCTTTCCTCCGACCGTCTTCTCGGCGATCTGGTTCCGAAGGGATCCGCCGTGATGCTGATCACCCCGATTGACCTGGAGGCGCCGAAAGGCCGTATGATCCTGCCGCAGGTCCAGGCTATCCGCGATACACTGGATCATGACTGCTACTGTCTCGTGGTCAAGGAAAATTCCCTTGCGGATGCGTTGTCCAACCTGAAAACGCCGCCCGCCCTTGCCGTGACCGACTCTCAGGCGTTCGGCACAGTATCAGCGATTGTGCCAGACAGTATTCCGTTGACCTCTTTTTCCATTCTGCTTGCCCGTCAGAAAGGCGACCTTCCGACCTGCGCGGCAGGTGCTGCCGCAATCGGAAACCTGAAATCGGATTCCCGTGTTCTGATTGCCGAAGCGTGTTCGCACCACCCCATTGGAGAGGACATCGGAACGGTGAAAATTCCAAACTGGCTCCGCAAACGCTGTTCGCCGGATCTCGTGATCGAACATGCGCAGGGACATGATTTCCCGAAGGATCTTTCCGGATACGACCTTGTAATCCACTGCGGCGCCTGCACGTTCAACCGCCGGGAAATGCTTTCCCGCATCCTGCAGTGCACGGAACAGGGCGTTCCCTTCACCAATTACGGCGTGGCGATTGCATTCTGCTTCGGCATTCTGGAACGTGCGCTCCGTCCCTTCCCGGAGGCGCTGGCAGCTTACGAAAAGACAGTCCGGGGCTGATATGAGAAGCATCATCCTGTTTGAACTAAAAGGCGATCTGCATGTCGGCGGCTTCCGCCCGTTCCTCTGGAAACTCGCCGCCGAAGCGGGGCTGTCCGGCTGGATCGCAAATTCCGAACAGGGGGTGCTGCTGCGCCTGGAAGGGGAGGAGGAACAGATCGGAACTTTCATCAAATCCATCCCGTCAGCCGTTCCGAATGCATTCTACATGAAGGAGATCCGTCTGGTGAGGCGGGAACCGAGCGGACCGCTTGATCTGCGTCATGTCGGCTTCCGCATCACAGGCGAGGACAACAAAGTTCCGCTGATCAATCCGGACCGGGCTCCATGTCCGAAATGCATCGCCGAAGCGGAAAACCCCGCCTCCCGCAGATTCATCTACCCCTTCTCCAGCTGTTTCATCTGCGGGCCGTCCTATTCCTTTGCGCTCCGGACGCCCTTTGTCCGCAAGAACACCAGTCTGACCGCCTTTCCGATGTGTCCCGAATGCCGGTCCGAGAAAAATGATCCGCATGATTCCCACCACTATGCCTCCGAAACCCTCGCCTGCCCGAAATGCGGTCCGCAGATCTTCCTGCTCGACATGTACGGGGAACTGATCGACGACGCTGTCCCGATCTGCCGCGCACAGGAAGGGCTGCGCAAGGGGGACATTCTTGCAATACAGTCCGTCTACGGCGGATTTCTGCTCTGCGCGGATGCCTTCAACACTGACACGATCCTGCGTCTCCGCCGAAAGAAAAAACTGCCGGACCGCCCTCTCAGTCTGCTGGCCAGAAATATGGAGACAATAAAACGGTATTTCGAATGCTCACCGGACGAGGAAAGTCTTCTGACCTCTCCGATTGCACCGGTGGTCATCCTGAAACGCAGGAGGGAAAACGGAAACAGCCGGCCCCTGCCGGAAGTGATTTCCCCTGACACGGATACAGTCGGAGTCGGTCTGCCGCCATCCCTGATTGAAAAACTGCTCTTCGACCACCGGGCCGCCGGCGCATCCGACCCGGAATTCGATTTTCTCGTGACATGCGGCGACAACCGTCCGGGCAAGGCGGAATGTCTGGATATCGATGAAATCTTCAACCGCCTGATGCCGTTTACGGACAAATTTCTCTGCCATGATCTCAAAACCGGTCATCCGTGTCCGTCCTCCGTCTGCACGGTCCGCAACGGCCAGGTCCGGATCTGGCGCAGGGCACGCGGCTATGTTCCCCGGGGAATCGCTTTCAACGGACGCCTCGCGCGCAATGTCGCAGCATACGGCGCCGACTCCCTCGCAGCTGTCGCATTCGGCGTCGGAACGGAAATTCTGCCCTCGCAATGCATCGGAACTCTTGACTCAAGGGACTCCGCGGCGATTCTTTCCGATGTACTGGAACGCTTCACCTATCTGACGGACCGTGTTCCGTCCCTGGTGGTCTGCGACATGGACAAGGAATCCTTCAGCGCAAGGGAAGCGGCGGCCTTCGCGGATCGGCATTCCCTGCCGCTGGTCACCGTGCAGGCACACCATGCGCATGCTCTCACCTGCATGGCTGAACACGGCCTGCGGCAGGCACTTGCTCTCGTCTTCAACGGAGGAGGATACGGTCCGGACGGTACGGAATGGGGCGGAGAATGTCTGGAAGCACGCATGGACGGATTCTGCCGTTTCGCTTCCTTCAACGGCCGCTACCGCCTTGAGACAAAGGATGCGCAGCTGCGTTCATCCAAACTTTTTCTGGAGCGTCTCGTCGAAATCGGACATGAGCCGTCACAGCCCCTTCTGGAACGCCTCCGGGTGGACCGCAGCGAATATGAACTCTGGAAAAAGAACTATCTGGAAGGCCGCGGGAACGCCGTCTTTTCCCATGCCGCAATGCGTCTGCTCGATGCGGTCTGCGCGGGAATCGGCGCGGCGCCGGATTTCTGCACCTACGACAACCGCTGTCTCCTGATCCTCAACAAATACGCGGCGCGATGCACCATGCCTGTCGAAGAGATTCCCCTGTCAATTCGGGAACTTTTCCAGTTCGATGTCCGTGAAGAGGAACGCTATTCTGTTCTGGACTGGAGCAGGACCTTTATCAATCTGGCAGAACTGCCGCAGCCGTCCGAAGAGGAATTCCCCCTCTACGCAAAAGCCTTTTACAGCGCAATGGCAAAGGCGGGACTGGCCATGACCTCCTACGCGTCCCGGTTCTCCCTGGAACGTGCTGTCGTATTATCCGGGCGTCTCTTCCAGGATGAGGTTCTCAGCGATATGACAGCGGAACTTCTGACCCGCCACGGCTACACAGTCTATCAGCATGAAAAAACGCCGGCGGACGAATCCGGCATCTGCACCGGGCAGGCTTACGCAGCCGGAATGTCCTGAGACTTCCCGCGGCATGACCGCAGGCATACTGATCTTCCTTCGGGAAAATTGGCCCTCAAAATCTGCGGACGCAAAAAAAACCGGAACACCCGCAATGAGTGCTCCGGCTTGAAAATGCAGCTGAACTGACAGATGCTTACACGGTCTTTCCGCTGATGACGCCGTGCCCCTTGAATGTGCGCGTGGGAGCAAATTCACCAAGTCTGTGCCCGACCATGTTCTCCGTGATGAAAACTGTGGTGAATGTCTTACCGTTGTGCACGTTGAAGGTATGTCCGACAAACTCCGGAATAATCATGGAACGGCGGGACCAGGTCTTAATCGGCTTTTTGGCTCCGCTTTTCTCCATTTTTTCCACTTTTGCCACAACATGAGCGTCCACAAAAGGACCTTTTTTAATTGATCTTGCCATGGTTTACTTCTTCCTCCGTTCAACAATGAATCTTCCGCTCGGTTTCTTGGGATGACGGGTGCGTTTGCCTTTGGCAAGCTGTCCCCACGGGGAGACGGGATGACCGCCGCCGCTGGTTCTGCCTTCACCGCCGCCCATCGGATGGTCGACCGGGTTCATCACAACGCCGCGGACATGCGGACGGAATCCGAGATAACGCTTCTTGCCGGCCTTGCCGAGAGAGGCGTTCATGTGATCCAGATTGCCGACCTGGCCGATGGTGGCCTTGCAGTCGAGATGCACCTTGCGGACCTCGCCGCTCGGCAGCTTGACCTGTGCGTAATCACCGTCCTTGGAACGGAGGACCGCCACCTGTCCGGCGGAACGGACCATTCTGGCGCCTCTGCCCGGAACCAGTTCAATGTTGTGAATCTCAACACCGACCGGAATGTTGCGGAGCTTGAGAGCATTGCCCGGCTTGATTTCGGCTTTCTCGCCGGAAATGACGGTCTGTCCGATCTTGAGTCCGTTCGGAGCGAGGATATAAGCCTTTTCACCATCCGTGTAGGCGATAAGCGCAATGAACGCGGAACGGTTCGGATCGTATTCGAGCTGCTGAACCGTGGCTGCAATGCCGTCCTTGGCGCGCTTGAAGTCGATCATTCTGTAGCGACGCTTGTTGCCGCCCCCGCGGAAACGGGTGGTAATCCTTCCGTGATTGTTTCTGCCGCCGGTGGATTTCTTGCCTTTGGTAAGGCGTTTTTCCGGAGTTGCACGGCTGATTTCGGAATAGTCGATCACGGAAATGTAACGACGGCTCTTTGTCGTGGGATTATAACTCTTGATAGGCATTCTCAGTCTCCTTATGCAAGGTCAATGGAGCCTTCGGCGAGAGAGACGACGGCCTTCTTCCAGTTGGCGCGGCGGCCAGGAAGCGGGGATCTCCCGGAGCGTTTGGGCTTGCCCTTGTAGTTGAGCATGTTAACAGATTTGACCTTCACGCCGTAGATTTCCTCCACGGCATCGGCGACTTCCAGCTTGGTGGCCTTCGGCGCGACCTTGAAGGCATACTGATTCTTCTCTTTGAGAATCGTGGCCTTTTCGGTCATCATGATATTCTTGACGATATCGTACGGACTGGATTTGATCATTTCCCGATTCCTCCGTTCATGCGAGTCTCTTGACAAATTCGTCAAGGGCGTCTTTGGTGAAGAGAAGTTTGTCGGCGTAGAGGACATGATACGTGCTCACGGAAGCCGCCTTCATCAGGAAAACGGCAGGCATGTTGCCGGTAGCCATCAGCAGATTCTCCTCATACTCCTTGACGGAAACAACAAGCTTGCCGTCATCGAGTTTCATGGCCTTGAAAGCGGCCGCCGCATTTTTGGTCTTGTAATCCGGAAGAACCAGAGAATCGACCACAAACACAGCATTGTCTTTCAGACGGTCGGAGAAGGAACGCTTGAGGGCAAGTTTCTTCACTTTGGCATTCAGCTTGACACTGTAGTCGCGCGGCTTCGGACCGAAGCTGTGACCGCCGTGACGCCAGACCGGATTCCGGGTGCTGCCGGCGCGCGCACGGCCGAGTCCCTTCTGCTTGAACGGCTTCTTGCCGCTTCCTGCAACCTCGGCGCGGGTTTTGACGGAGGCTGTTCCCGCACGGCCCGCCGCGAGATAGGCGACAACGGCATCATGAACCGCCTGCGCGCCCTTGTCAAATTCAAGGCAAGTGTCGTCGATCGTGTAATCCCCGACCTTCTCGCCCTTCATATTCAGTATGTCAATTTTCATGGACATGATATTCACCTGTTGGTTGGTCCCGGAGGGGGATTATCTTTTCTTGGCTTTCTTGACGAGAAGCGTTCCGCCGTTCGGACCGGGAACCGCACCCCTGACGAAAAGAAGATTCTCTTCCGCGGAAACTCTGACAAGACGAAGGTTCTGAACCGTGCGGCTGCCGTTGCCGAGCTGACCGGGGAGCTTCTTGCCCTTCATGATGTTGCCGGGTTTCTCGCGGCAGCCGATGGAGCCGGGCTTGCGATGCCAGCCGCCGCCGTGACCGTCGCGTCCGCCGGCAAAATGGTGTCTCTTCATGACGCCCGCGTAACCTTTGCCCTTCGTGGTGCCGGAAATATCGAGATATTCACCTTCCGCAAAGATGTCAGCCTTGATCTGGCTGCCGATTTCCGCCTGGGGATCCTCTTCGGAACGGAATTCGCGGATAAATGCGGGAGGATTGTTTTCAAGTCCCGCCTTCTTCACGTTTCCAAGAACAGCCTTCGCCGTGTTCTTGACTTTCTTCACTCCGAAACCGACCTGCACGGCGGAATAGCCGTCGTGTTCCTTGGTCTTGACGCCAACGACCACACAGGGGCCGGCCTCAATGACAGTGACGGGAATCAGGATTCCCTTCTCGTCATAGACCTGCGTCATGCCGACTTTCTTTCCGATCAAACCTTTCATAATACTCCTTTCAGGCACATGTCCTGTCGGAAAAAGGACCTTGGTGCCAAAAAATGCCTTTTTCTGGCAAAACCGATCTCGGCGATCAGTTTCCGATCTTGATTGAAATGTCAACGCCGGCGGGAAGATTGAGCTTTTTGAGCTCGTCAACCGTCTTCGCGGTCGGCTTGATGATGTCCATCAGGCGCTTGTGCGTCCGGATCTCGAACTGGTCCATCGACTTCTTGTTGATATGAGGCGAGCGGTTGACCGTCATGCGCTCAATGCGGGTCGGAAGCGGAATCGGTCCGGCCACAACGGAACCCGTCCGGCGGGCGGTGTTGAGAATCTCCGCGACAGACTGGTCGAGGATTCTGTTTTCATAGGCCTGAAGCTTGATGCGTATCTTCTGAGCCGTTTTCGTTGATGAGGTTCTCGTACTCATTTGCTGTTTTTCTCCACTATTTTCTCTTGAATTGTTTTCGGGACAGGTTCAAAGTGGCTCGGCTCCATCGAATAGGAGGCGCGCCCCTTCGTCAGAGAACGGATCGCGGTCGCATAACCGAAGAGCTCGGAAAGCGGCACATTCGCGGAAATCACGGTGGTGCCCTCTTCCGTGGACATTTCGGAGATTGCTCCGCGGCGGGAGGTAACGTCGCCGATGATGTCGCCGGTATTTTCGTCCGGAGTCGTGATTTCGACTTTCATGATCGGCTCGAGGAGAACCATGCCCGCCTTCTTGCAGGCGTCCTTCAGACCCATTGACGCAGCGATCTTGAACGCCATTTCCGAGGAGTCGACAGGATGGTAGGATCCGTCGAGAATGTCGACGTGGAAGTCAATGCAGGGATATCCTGCAAGAATGCCGGTCTGGGCAGCTTCTCTGATTCCCTGCTCAATCGGCTTGATGTACTCTTTGGGAATATTGCCGCCGACAACCTTGTTCTCAATCGTGATGCCATGGCCGCGCTCCATCGGAGTGACATCCATGATGACATGGCCGTACTGGCCGCGTCCGCCCGACTGACGGACAAATTTGGAATCGGAGTTCGACTTCTTGAGAATGGTTTCGCGGTAGGAGACCTGCGGCTGACCGGACTGCGCCTCGACCTTGAATTCCCGGCGGAGACGGTCCATGATGATTTCAAGATGCAGTTCGCCCATGCCGGAAATGATGGTCTGGCCGGTCTCATCGTCACTGCGCATCGTAAAGGTCGGGTCCTCGTCGGAGAGGGCGCCGAGCGCGGTGTAGAGTTTGTCGCGGTCCGCCGTGGTCTTCGGTTCCACGGCGATGGAAATCACCGGTTCCGGGAAGCTCATGGACTCGAGAATGATCGGATGGTTTTCATCGCAGAGCGTATCGCCGGTCCGCACATCCTTGAAACCGACGGCAGCGGCGATGTCACCGCTGTAGATCTCTTTGCGTTCCTCGCGCTTGTTCGCATGCATCTGGAGAATTCTTCCGAGACGCTCGCGCTTGCGCGTTCTGGGATTGTAGACAACCGCGCCGCTGGTGGCGACACCGGAATAAACACGGAAATAAATCAGTTTCCCGACATAGGGGTCGTTCATGATCTTGAACGCAAGCGCGGAGAAGGGAACCTCATCGCCGACTTCGCGGGTGTCCGGCTGTTCCGTATCCGGATTGGTTCCCTGGACCTCCCAGATGTCCACAGGAGACGGAAGGTAATCGACAATCGCGTTGAGCAGAATCTGCACGCCCTTGTTTTTGAATGCAGTGCCGCAGAAAGCGGCCACAAGCTGTCCGGAAAGCACCGCGCGCCGGAGTCCTTTTTTGAGGAGATCAACCGAGGGGACTTCGTCGTTGAGAAAAACTTCCATGACAGACTCGTCATTTTCCGCAATGCGCTCGATCATCGCGGCCCGCGCCTCGGCAAGCTGATCCTTCATGTCTTCCGGGACGGGAATTTCCTTGATGTTCATGTCGTCAAACTCGTAAGCCTTCTCCTCCATGACATCGACAAGGCCTGTGAAGTTGGCTTCGGCGCCGATGGGGAGGACCATGGGAATGACGTTGGCTTTGAGTTTGGAACGCATCGCGTCGACAACCTTGAAGAAGTTGGCGCCCGTGCGGTCCATCTTGTTGACGAACGCAATGATCGGAACGTGATATTTTTTCGCCTGACGCCAGACGGTTTCAGTCTGAGGCTGAACACCGCCGACCGCGCAGAACACGGCAACAGCGCCGTCGAGAACACGAAGCGAACGTTCGACTTCCGCAGTAAAGTCCACGTGCCCTGGGGTATCGATCAGATTGATGCGGTGCTTCTTGCCGTCCTTGTTCCAGAAACAGGTCGTCGCCGCGGAAGTGATCGTGATGCCGCGCTCCTGCTCCTGCACCATCCAGTCCATGGTGGCGTTGCCCTCATGAACCTCGCCGAGCTTGTGATTGATACCCGTGTAAAAGAGAATGCGTTCCGAAAGAGTCGTCTTTCCGGCATCGATGTGGGCCATGATACCGATATTGCGGACTTCCGCGATCGGCGTAATGCGACCGGGATTTTCCTGATAATCTACGTTTACTTTATGTTCTGTCATAGTTTTCAATAGACTTCGCTGTTCTGGAATAAAGCCTTTCCATTACCATCTGTAATGGGCAAAAGCTTTATTGGCCTGTGCCATTTTATGCGTGTCGTCCTTCTTTTTAATGGATGAACCTGTGTTGTCGAAAGCGTCAAGAAGTTCGGAGGCGAGAGCATCCGTCATGGATTTGCCCTTTTTCGCCTGCGAATAAGTGGCGATCCAGCGCATGGCCAGCGCAACCTGGCGTTCCGCCGGGACTTCAAGGGGGACCTGATAGGTCGCACCGCCGACGCGGCGGCTCTTGACTTCCAGTTTCGGCTTGATGTTCTCCACAGCCTGAAGGAAGACTTCAAGCGGCTCCATGTCTTTCTTTTTCGCCTTGATCACGTCGAATGCACCGTACACAATCTTCTGGGCGACGGATTTCTTGCCGTTGCGCATGAGGGTATTGATGAGACGGGCGACCAGTTCGCTGTTGTATTTCACGTCCGGCGTGAGTTCTCTTTTTGTGATTCTGCGTCTTCTCATTGTATCTAAGCGTCCTCAAGTATTCACTTGTTCTGTTCCTGTCATCCGACGCGGACGGTCAGGAGCTTATTTTTTCTTCTTGGCACCAGCATCTCCGGCCTTCGGAGTCTTGTTGCCGTATTTGGAGCGTCCCTGTCTGCGGGCCTCCACGCCGAGACTGTCGAGCGCGCCGCGCACGATGTGATAACGCACGCCCGGAAGGTCACGGACTCTTCCCCCCTTCACAAGCACGACGGAGTGTTCCTGAAGATTATGCCCTTCGCCGCCGATGTACGCGGTCACTTCATATCCATTCGTAAGACGCACTCTGGCAATCTTGCGCATAGCCGAATTCGGCTTCTTGGGCGTTCTTGTTGTAACCTGCAGGCAGACGCCGCGTCTCTGAGGGCACTTCGAGAGTGCTTTCGACTTGCTCTTCGCCACTTTTGTCCTGCGGCCCGATTTCACCAACTGATTGATTGTCGGCATGATCTCCTCTTCACATATTCTCGTTGTTGCAGTTGTATACGACAAACGGGTAGATAATATATCCCCCCGTCCGCCGTTTTCAACCGTATATTTTATTTTTTTACACTTTTATTGGAAACGCGTCATTCCTTCTCGTAATCGATGGTCGGATCAAATTCGCTGTCGTCGATCTCGTCGTCGAATTCATCCTTGTCATCCTCATACTCGTCATCGACAAAAGCGCCCTCTCCGTTCCGTTCCGCGAAATCGTCATCCATCTCCTTGTCAGAGAAGATGTCGTCGATGTCGTCGTCATCGCCGAAGTCGATGCTTTCGATGGACTCCTCCTTCTTCTGCTCAGGCAGCTCCACCGGCGGTTTTTCGATCGGAATCTCCTCGCCGAGCTTCACCATGTGCAGATGCTGGAATTTCTCCGAACCGGTTCCCGCGGGAATCAGGTGCCCGGTGATGACATTCTCCTTGAAACCGCGGAGAACGTCGATCTTGCCGAGCGTGGCGGCATCGGTCAGAATCCGCGTGGTGTCCTGGAACGACGCCGAAGAAATGAAGCTTTCCGTCTCAAGGGACGCTTTCGCGATACCCAGAAGAACCGGTTCGCCTTCGGCGGGCTTTCTGCCGTTTTTACGGGCTTCCTCGTTGGCATGGATGAAGTCGTAGCGGTCAACCTGTTCACCGGCAAGGAACTGCGTGTCACCCTGGTCGACGATCCGGACCTTCTGCATCATCTGGCGAATGATGATCTCAATGTGCTTGTCATTGATTTCCACCCCCTGCGCACGGTAAACTTTCTGAATCTCGTTCACGATGTAGCGCTGCAACTCGTGGGGTCCGCAGATCTCAAGGAGTTTCTGCGGGATGATGGATCCCACCGTGAGCTTCTGTCCCTTCCGCACGTAGTCGCCTTTGCCAACGATAAGGTGCTTCGACGTCGGAATGTTGTGCTCCTCGAACACATCCTTGTTATCCGGATCGCGTATGATGATGGTCTGACGACCTCTCACATTCTTGCCCCGGTCGACAATGCCGTCGATACGGGCGATTTCCGCAACCTCCTTGGGCATCCGGGCCTCGAACAGCTCGGCCACACGCGGAAGACCTCCGGTGATGTCGCGGTTCTTCTGCTGCTGACGGGGAACGCGGGCCAGCGTCATGCCGGGAACCACCTTCTCGCCCTTCTTCACCATCAGGAGCGCGCCGGTCGGAAGCGGATAATTCGAAATCAGCTCGCCGTTGGCGTCGTTGATGACGACCTGCGGCAGAAGATCCTCGCGATGCTCCATGACCGTCAGCTCCTCGATGCCGCCGCGCTCGCTGCGGTTCAGCGTGACGCCTTCGACGATATCATGGAGTTCCACAATACCGTTCTCCTCGGCAATGATCGGCATCTGATAGGCGTCCCAGGAAGCGATTTTCTCTTTCGGCTTGACCTTGTCTCCGTCCTTCTTATAAAGAACCGCGCCGACCTCCGCAGGATAGCGGTCGATCTCGGCGTCCTTGACGGCATCGGACCAGAAATCGTAGTCATGGGCATAGGAGGAACCCATCACCTGAGCCTCGAGACGCACTCTTTCACGCGCCTTGGCCTCCGCTTCACGGGCTTTCTCCTCGTCATAGATGATGATGTAGCCGTTTTTGTTCACGACCAGCGTGTTGCCTTTCCTGTCGGTGACGAGACGGAGATTTTCAAATCGGACCGTTCCCGCCTGGCGCGCCGTGATGACAGGCTCCTTGCCGCCGCCGGAGGAAATTCCGCCGATGTGGAACGTTCTCATGGTCAGCTGCGTTCCGGGCTCGCCGATCGACTGCGCGGCGATAATGCCGAGCGCGTCGCCGATTTCCGCATCCTTGTCCGTGGCAAGATTCTTGCCGTAGCATTTCACGCAGACGCCGTGTTCGACGTCGCAGGTCAGAACCGAGCGGATCAGCACCTTGGTGATGCCGCGCTTTTCGATCAGGTCGGCTTTTTCCGGCGTAAACTCTTCGCCCGCGCGGATAATGTAGCTTCCGTCGCTCTTGGCGGGATCGCGGATGTCCTGCGCGCTGTAGCGCCCGAGCAGTCTGGCCTTGAGCGGAAGCATGATCTCGTCGCCTTCGATAATGGCTTCCACATAAATGCCCTTGAGCGTTCCGCAGTCTTCGGAGCGGCAGATGATGTCCTGCGCGACGTCGACCAGCTTGCGGGTCATGTAACCGGAGTCCGCGGTCTTCAGAGCCGTATCGGCCAGTCCCTTGCGGGCGCCGTGGGTGCTGATGAAGTATTCCAGCACCGTGAGGCCTTCCCGGAAACTGGACAGAATCGGCCGCTCGATGATCTCTCCGGACGGCTTGGTCATCAGTCCGCGCATGCCGGCAAGCTGTTTGATCTGGTCCTTGCTTCCGCGGGCGCCGGAGTCGAGCATCGCATACACAGGATTGATTTCCCGGCGGCTGGCCTCCTCCACCTCCTTGGTGAGCTCGTCCGCAACCGTGTTCGCCGTCTTGGTCCATGCGTCGACGACCTGGTTGTGCCGTTCGCCGACGGTCAGGAAGCCCTTGTCATACTTGTCCTTGATCTCCTCGATCTTCTTCCGGGTCTCCCGGATGAGCTCGGGTTTCCGCTTCGGAATCAGCATGTCCGCAACGGAAATGGAGAAACCGGCAACCGTGGCGTATTCGTAGCCGAGGTTCTTGAGATTGTCCAGCAGCTCGATCGTCTTGTCATGCCCGATATTGTCGTAAGCCTCCGCGATCAGGCGTCCGAGGTCTTTCTTCTTGGCGGGCGCGTTGTAGAATCCGAGCTTCTTGTCCCAGATGCGGTTGAAGATGCAGCGCCCCGGCGTTGTGATGATGAATTTGTCGGTTGCATTTCCGCGCGGCGTCACGACGCCGTAGTCCGGATTCGGCAGCTTGATGGCGTCATGGATCTTGATATAGCCGGAATCCAAGGCGAAAAGGACCTCGTGGACATCCTTGAAGATGCGGATCCTCTCCTTGTTCTTGGGATCGATCGTCAGGTAATAAACGCCGAGCGTGATGTCCTGCGTCGGGGTCGTGATCGGCTTGCCGTTGGCGGGCGAGAAGATGTTGTTCGTGGAGAGCATGAGAAGCTTGCACTCCAGCTGCGCCGCCGGAGAAAGCGGAACGTGCACAGCCATCTGGTCTCCGTCGAAGTCCGCGTTGTATGCGGTGCAGACGAGAGGATGCAGACGCAGCGCCGAACCTTCAATCAGAATCGGGTCAAAGGCCTGAATGGAGAGCCTGTGCAGCGTCGGCGCACGGTTCAGCATCACCGGATGGCCCTTGGTCACCTCTTCCAGAATATCCCAGACCACCGGCTCGCCGCGCTCGATCATTTTCTTCGCGCCGCGGACGGTGTGGGCGAATCCCCTGCCCTTCAGATGACGGATGATGAACGGCTCGAACAGGATCAGCGCCATCTTCTTGGGAAGACCGCACTGCATCAGTTTGAGTTCCGGTCCGACGACGATGACGGAACGGCCCGAATAATCCACGCGTTTTCCGAGCAGGTTCTGGCGGAAGCGGCCCTGCTTGCCTTTGAGCATGTCGCTAAGGCTCTTCAGCGGACGGTTTCCGGCGCCCGTGACGGCGCGTCCGTGACGACCGTTGTCCAGAAGTGCGTCAACCGCCTCCTGCAGCATCCGTTTCTCGTTGCGGATAATGACCTCCGGGGTGCGGAGCTGAAGAAGATTCTTCAGACGGCTGTTGCGGTTGATGACACGCCGGTAGAGGTCATTCAGGTCCGATGTCGCGAAACGGCCGCCTTCCAGCGGAACCAGAGGACGCAGATCCGGCGGAATCACCGGAAGCACCTCCAGAATCATCCATTCCGGACGGGAAGCGCTCTTCAGGAATCCTTCCACCAGGCGCAGTCTCTTGGAAAGTTTTTTGCGGTTCGCCTTGTTCTTCGTGCCGGCAAGCTGCACCTCAAGATCGGCATGCAGCGGCTCGAGATCAATCTGCTGAAGCAATGTCCGGATCGCAGGAGCTCCCATTTCCGCCTTGAAGGCGTCGCCGTACTCGTCGCGGGCCTGGCGGTAATTCATCTCGTCAAGGGATTCCCCGAGCTTGAGAGGCGTGTCGCCGGGATCGACCACAACCCAGTCTTCATAATAAATGATGCGTTCCAGCGTGCGGGCGGTCATGTCGAGCATGAGCCCGATCCGGCTGGGCATGCATTTGAAGAACCAGATGTGGGACACCGGAACCGCAAGCTCGATATGCCCCATGCGCTCGCGGCGGACCTTGGACTGCGTGACTTCCACGCCGCAGCGGTCGCAGATGATGCCCTTGTTCTTCACTCTCTTATATTTGCCGCAGTTGCATTCCCAGTCCTTCTGGGGGCCGAAAATGCGTTCGCAGAAAAGTCCGCCTTTTTCCGGTTTGAAGCTTCTGTAGTTGATCGTCTCGGGATTCTTGATTTCACCGTGACTCCAGGAGCGGATCACCTCGGGAGAGGCCACCTTGATGGAGACCACCTCAAAGGCGCTCATGCCGGAATTCTGCTGCTGTGCGGACATTTCCCTATTGTCAAAACTGTTGTCAATCACTTTGGATTCCTCCGCATTCTGTTATTTCGGAGACTCCGTCCGCTTGATCGTGCGGACGTCGAGGCCCAGGCTTTGCATTTCTTTCAGAAGAACGTTGAACGACTCGGGCCGTCCGGCGTCGAGAATGTTCTGCCCTCTCACGATGGATTCGTAGATTCGCGCTCTTCCCGTGACATCGTCGCTCTTGACCGTCAGCATTTCCTGCAGCGTATGCGCCGCACCGTAAGCCTCAAGAGCCCACACTTCCATTTCTCCGAAACGCTGACCGCCGTGCTGCGCCTTGCCGCCGAGAGGCTGCTGCGTGACCAGCGAGTAAGGGCCGACCGCGCGGGCATGAATCTTGTTCGCCACAAGGTGGTCGAGTTTCAGCATGTAAATCTGTCCGACCATGACGCGCTGATCGAACTTGTTGCCGGTCCGTCCGTCGAAAACATCCGTCTTGCCGTCGTATTCCTCGACGCCGTCGCGCATGCGGAAGCCCCATTTGAAGTCCTCACCGGTCTTCTCGGCGATCTTCCGGTTGGCCTGTTTCATCATGTCGACAATCGTTTCCTCCTGCACGCCGTCGAACACGGGAGTCGCCACTTTGAAGCCGAGCATTTTCGCCGCCCATCCAAGATGGGTTTCCAGCACCTGACCGATGTTCATTCGGCTGGGAACGCCCAGCGGATTCAGCACAATGTCAACCGGTGTGCCGTCCTTCAGGAACGGCATGTCCTCGACGGGAACGATCTTGGCCACAATACCCTTGTTCCCGTGACGGCCGGCCATCTTGTCGCCGACCTGAATCTTCCGCTTGGAGGCAACGTAAACCTTGACCTTCTTGATTGCGCCGGTCTCGTCGGAAACGCCGTTGGCAAGGGCGTTGAGCTGCTCGTCGCGGTTCTTTTCCAGAATCTGAAAACGCGGCTTGAAGGTGTCGATGATCTTGACAATCGCCTCTTTCGTCGGACAGTCGTCCATGCGGAACGCATCATACTGCGCGGCGAGCTTCGCAATGGACGGCCGGGTCACGCGACGGTTCGAGGAAATCAGAATCGCATCCTGTTTCGCGGACGTCGTGTCATAAATCGGGCAAGGCAGTTTCTGCTGAAGCAGAATCTCCGAAAGCTTCTCGGTCAGTTCCTCCACCAAGGCGGATCTCTGTTCCTTGAACACATCCTTGGCGTGCTTGGACTGACGCTTGCGCTCCGTATTGGTCATATTCTGGCGGTTCGGATCCTTGGCATACTCGATGCGGACATCCATCACGATCCCGCCCTTGCCGCTCTGAACATACAGGCTGGAATCCTTCACATCGGCGGCCTTCTCCCCGAAGATGGCCCGCAGAAGACGTTCCTCAGGGGCGAGTTCCGTTTCGGATTTCGGGGTAATCTTGCCGACCAGAATGTCGCCCGGCTTCACCTCGGCGCCGAGACGGACCACGCCGTCCACGCCGAGGTTCCGCAGCAGATCCTCGCTGACGTTCGGAATGTCGCAGGTGATTTCCTCCGGTCCGAGTTTCGTATCGCGGCTGGTAATCTCGAACTCGTCAATATGAATGCTGGTATAGACATCCTCCTTCACCAGACGCTCGCTCAGAACAATCGCGTCTTCGAAGTTGTACCCGCACCAGGGCATGAAAGCGACAAAGACGTTTTTGCCGAGCGCAAGCTCGCCCTGCGCGGTCGCAGGGCCGTCCGCGATGGGATCGCCGACTTTGACGGCCTGCCCCTTGTGGACGGTCGGACGCTGGTTGATGCAGGTTCCGGCGTTGCTGCGGAGGAACTTGACCATCCGGTAGACTTCCGGCGACTCGTCAGCGGTTTCGCCGCGCGGCTTGCCGTCCTTCGTGACGACAACCTCGGAAGCGGAAACCTCTGCAACCACGCCGTCGGCCTTGGCGCAGGTGACTGCGCGGGAATCGACGGCAACCTTCTTCTCCAGTCCGGTTCCGACATACGGAGACTCGGTCACCAGAAGCGGGACGGCCTGTCTCTGCATGTTCGATCCCATCAGGGCGCGGTTCGCGTCGTCATGCTCGAGGAACGGGATCAGACCGGCGGCCGCGCTGACCAGCTGCTTCGGAGAAACGTCCATATACTGAACCTCCTCGCGCGGACGTTCGGCGGAATCTCCGTAGAGGCGGGACATGACAGTCGGATTGACGAAATGCCCCTCCTTGTCAAGCGGCGCATTCGCCTGGGCGATCACGAAATGCTCCTCCTTGTCCGCTGTCAGGTAATCGATCTGATCCGTGACAACGCCGTCCACCACACGGCGATAGGGCGTCTCCAGGAAGCCGAATTCGTTGATCTTGGCGTAAAGCGACATGGAGGAAATGAGTCCGATGTTCGGACCTTCCGGGGTCTCGATCGGGCAGATGCGCCCGTAATGGCTCGTGTGCACGTCGCGGACTTCGAATCCGGCGCGGTCGCGGCTCAAACCGCCGGGACCGAGCGCGCTGAGACGTCTCTTGTTGGTCAGCTCGGACAGGGGATTGGTCTGGTCCATGAACTGGGAAAGCTGGTTTCTTGCGAAGAAATCGCGGATGACGCCGATAAACGCCTTCGGATTGATGAGCTTGTTCGGCGTAATGCCCGTCTCGTCGGCATTGATCAGGGACATCTTCTCCTTGATGAGACGCTCGGTCCGGTAAAGGCCGACGCGGCAGTGATTCTGGAGAAGCTCTCCGACGGTGCGGACGCGGCGGCTGCCGAGATGGTCGATGTCATCCGTCTGTCCGGCGACGTTCCGAAGCTTCATCAGGGCCTTGGTCGCCTCCATCAGGTCCATTTTGTCGAGAATCCGTTCCGTCAGCGGAAGATTGAGCCCGAGTCTTTCGTTGAGTTTGTAACGTCCGACCGTCCCGAGATCATATCTCTTGTTATCGAAGAACAGCCTTTTGAGAAGCTGCTTGGCATTGTTGACGCTCGGGGGATCGCTGGGACGCATTCTGCGGTAGATTTCGCGCAGCGCGTCCTCCGGTGTTTTCGCGGGATCTCTGGCAAGACAGTTCAGGAGATAGGAATCCCCGTCGGGTATGAAAACAAGGTCGACATGTTTCACCTTGGAATCGCTGAGAAGTTTGACGAGGCTTTCGTCAAGTTTCATGAATTCATCAATCAGAAGCGCGCCGTCTGCGGAATAAACAGGTTCGACGGTATGAAACGCGGAGAGGTCTTCAGCCTTGAGGAGCTGAGCAGGCGTCATGGTTTTGATTTCATACGCGGCGGAAAGCATGTCGCGGTTTGTCTCGTAACCGATGGCACGGAGGAACGTGGAGATCAGGAACTTCCTTCTTCTGCGCTGACGATCCAGATAAATATAGATAAGGTCATTGATATCGAACTGAACTTCCATCCAGGAACCCCGGTCGGGAATGATCCTGTAGGAATAAAGCATTCGGCCGCTTGAATGTCTTGTTTTTTCAAAGCAGATACCCGGAGAACGGTGAAGCTGACTGATGATGACCCGTTCGGCTCCGTTGATGATGAAGGTTCCCCGGTCCGTCATCAGCGGGATGTCGCCCAGCGAGACGGTTTCATGAAATACGGCGTCTTTCACCTTGAGGTTGAAATCAACGCTGAGGGCTCCGGTATAGGAAATTCCGTCCTTGATGCAGTCGACGACATCTTTCTTGGACGGCGTAATCGTATATGATTCAAACTCCAGGACCATCTGCTTGTCGAAGCTTTCCAGCGGAAAAACTTCATTAAAAACTTCCTGGAGGCCTTGATTCTTTCTCTCTTTCGGATCCGTATCCAGCTGAAGGAAGGATTTATAGGATTCAATCTGGATTCCAATCAGATCCGGAATATCAAGCACGTCTCTCAGTTTTCCAAAATTCATGCGTTCAGGCATTATTCCACCCTGTCATTGTGGTTGGCATGAGCTGTCTTTGCACAACGTCGCCCCTTTCGGACTACGCAATCCGCAGGCGGCCTCAACCGCGGATTTGAAAAAAAATCAATAAAAACACGGGAAAGCGGGGGCGTCCCCGTTTATGGGGAAGTCCCCGCAATCCGACCGGCTGTCATGCTGCCGGACACAGCGTCAAGTTACTTGACTTCAACTTTCGCGCCAGCGGCTTCAAGCTGTTCCTTGAACTTCTTGGCGTCGTCTTTGGAAACACCCTCTTTGACGGGCTTGGGAGCGGCTTCAACCAGATCTTTGGCATCCTTGAGTCCGAGGCCGGTGATGGCTCTGACTTCCTTGATCACGCTGACCTTGTTCGCACCGACTTCGGCGAGAACAACGGTGAACTCCGTCTGCTCTTCCGCGGGAGCGGCGGCGGCGGCTGCGGCGGGAGCCGCGGCGGCGACCGCAACAGGAGCGGCGGCGCTGACACCGAGTCTGTCTTCCAGAGCTTTGACCAGTTTGGAAAGTTCGAGAACAGAAAGCTTCTCGACATAGGAGATGAACTGCTCCATCTCAGCCGACACTTCAACGTTAGCGTTTTCAGTCATGATAGACCTCCGTTTTTATGTGAAATTTTGTTTTAATTTTGCGTTTCGTCAAGCTTGTTTTTATACGCATTGATCACGTTGACAATGCTCGAAACCTTGGCGTTGAGGACACGGACCAGACCGGTCGGAACCGCATTGAGCAGTCCGAGCAGCTGAGCTCTGAGAGCATCCTTGGAGGGCAGAGCCGCAATCGCAAGGATGTCCTTGTCGCTCATCATCCGGGCCTCCATGTATCCGGCCTTCGGAGCGAGAATGCCTTTGGAAGTCTTGGAAAACTCCTCAATCACTTTCGCAACCTGTCCGGGATCGCCTTTCCCGACAACCACGGCGGTGTCGCCGGTAAGACGCGTCTCGGCGAGAGCGGTCATGCCGTTCTTCTCCGCGACCTTGTTGATGAGACGGTTCTTGAGAACGTGGCATTGCGCGTCACACTTCGCCAGCTCATCCTTGAAGGCGTTGATCTCTTTGGCTTTCAAGCCCTTGTAGGTCACGAAATACACATACTCAGCACCAACGATGATGCCGGCAACGTCATCAAACATCTGGATCTTTTC
>CALXRI010000030.1 GCA_944390795.1 uncultured Victivallales bacterium | reverse complement strand
GCGGTGAAGACGCACCTGAACTCCATCCAACGACCAGTTGGGAAAATCCCGGTAAAACTCTTTCTGCAGTTCAGCACGCTTCCGCCCCCTGACCTCCCACTCCCCGAAGCCGAAAAGGTCAAGAGAACAGGTTGCAAAACCGCGCTGTGCCAGTTCGATTCCATAACAGCGGTTCGGACAGGTTTCCGGATCCAGGTATGCGCCCAGCGAGCCCCATGGAGAGGGGAATCAAGGGGAAATTTTTCCGAAGGGGAAATGGCCCAAAGATGAATGCCGTCAGGCTATATGACCGCCCGACGGCATTCCCCTCTTCATAATAATGAGCCCGAGCTCATTGACTACTTTGTTTCGCCCCTGGGATCAGCGAATCAATCTGCCCTGCCGGAGTAGAATTCAAACGAGGCAGAACGTCTTCGAGCCACTTGCGAAAGCAGATACCGTTCGCTTTGCATGTCGCAGCGAACGAATACAGGGAAAGGTGCATCCCCGCGCAGTGTGATTCTCCTGGCGCCGGCCGGAGATTTCGGGTCGCTCCATGCGGCGCTCCGCTCCGGCGCGGATGCGGTTTATTTCGGCGTCGGAACTCTGAATATGCGCTCCCGTGCGGCGGCGAATTTCCGCCGGGAGGATCTGCCCCGGGTCACGGAACTCTGCCACGGCGCGGGGGCGCGGGCGTTTCTTGCGCTCAACACGATCGTTCACGATTCCGAGATTCCCGCGGTGCGGAGCATCTGCGCGGAGGCGGAAAAGGCCGGGATTGACGCCGTCATAGCCGCGGATCCCGCCGTGCTTGCCGCCATCGGCGAGGCGGGGCTTCCCGCGCATCTCTCCGTGCAGGCGAATGTCGCCAACCTTGCGGCGGTCCGGTTTTATGCGCGTTATGCGGATGTGGTCGTTCCCGCGCGCGAGCTGACGCTTGCACAGATCGGACGGCTCTGCGCGGGGATCCGCGAACAGGATATCCGGGGACCGTCCGGGAATCTGATCGGAGTTGAACTGTTTGTTCACGGCGCCCTCTGCGCGGCGGTTTCCGGAAAGTGCTACATGAGTCTTGCCGTCTTCAACACGTCGGCGAACCGCGGGAACTGTTACCAGCCCTGCCGCCGCTCCTATACGGTGCGCGACACGGTCACGGGGCAGGAGCTTGAGATTGACAACCGTTACGTGATGTCGCCGCGCGATCTCTGCACGATCCGCATTCTGCCCCGCATTCTGGATGCGGGCGTATCCGTTCTGAAGATCGAGGGCAGGGGACGCTCTTCCGATTACGTCGCGGCGGTGACGCGCGTCTACCGCGAGGCCGTGGACGCCTGGCGCGACGGTCTGCGGCCGGACCGCGGACGGCTGGCGCAATGGGAAAAGCGTCTCGGGGAAGTCTTCAACCGCGGTTTCTGGCACGGCGGATATTATCTGGGCGAAAAGACCGGCGAATGGGCGGAGTCCGCGGAAAACCGTTCGACGCTTGTCAAAACCTTTGCGGGAAAAGTGACGCACTGGTATCCGAAACTCAAAGTCGCGGCGGTCCGCCTGACGGCGCGGGGGGTCCGTGCCGGGGAGCGTTTTCTTGTCACCGGTCCGACGACGGGCGTTGTCGAGGGAGTGATCGATCCGCTGCGCGCGGAGGATGCGGCGGCGGATTCCGCCGCAAAGGGAGCGGAGATCACTTTCCCCGTTCCGGAACTTGTCCGGGAAGGAGATAAATTTTACATCCTTTCCGAAAGAAACGCGGAAGAAGACGGGTCGCTCAGTTCTCCTCCTTCAGAAGCGCGTCGCGCATAAGAAGGGCCGCACCGCGCGCCGTGTCGAACGCGCCGAGCGTGGAGAGTTCAATCTTCAGTTCCCGTAGTGCGCCGGCGAAGCAGTTCATGGAGAGCGCGCGTGTGACCGCATTGGTCAGAACCGTGTCGAGTTTCGTCAGCTCCCCGCTGAGGACGATCATGGAGGGATTCAGCAGCGCGACCGCGACCGCAAGCGCGCTTCCGATGTTGTCGCAGACCTCGTTTGCGATGATTTTCGCCGCCTTGTCATGTCTGGCGTATTCGACGAATTTTGCAAGCGAAAAATCCTCCAGGGTCATCTCCGTGTCCACGCCGCTGTTCAGCGCCTCCCGGATTCTGCGGCGGATCCCCGTCTCGCCCGCCACGGCCTCCAGACAGCCCCGGTTGCCGCACTGGCAGAGCGGCCCGTTCGGCGCAATCACGATGTGTCCGATCTCCATGCCCTGATTCGAGTCCCCGATGAAGCAGACTCCGTCCTTGACGAAACCTCCGCCGATTCCGTCGTCCATCCCCAGATGAAAAAGACTTTTCGGGGGCTTTTCCGCATGGAGGCGCGAAAGATATTCCATATAGGTTTTCACCGTGCACTCCGGCCAGAGTTTCGCGCGGACGGCGTTTTCGCTTTCCAGCCATTTTCCCGTCTGCGCGTTTTCCCATCCGGGAACGTTGACCGCGCGGATCGATATGCCTTTTTCCACATCGACCAGACCCGGATCGGCGAACCCGATTCCCCTGACGAGATTCCACCGTTCCCCGAGCTGTTCGCGCAGACGCCGCAGAACTTCCCGGATTTCATTCCGGCATGCGTGCAGCGAGGTGCGTTCCGGCGCGGCGAGTTCCGCTTCCGCCCGGATGTTTCCCGTCATGTCCGCGACCACGCCGCGGGTCCTCCGCACCTGGAAATCGATGCCCGCGCACCAGAGATGGTCCGGATGAAACGAGAGGGCGGGTGCGCGCCGTCCCGTCTTTCTGCCGCGCCGGTCCGGCTCGCTCAGGATTCCTTCCCTCTTCAGATCGTCGACCACCTCGAACACGGTTGCCGCCCGGGTCCCGGTCCGCCGCACCAGTTCCGGCCGTGTGATCGAACTGTAAAGAAGCATTTGACGGATGATTTCAGTACGTATATCGGATTTCTTTGTCATGAAAACCCCTTTTTCTGCTGATTGTAAGACATATTCGTATCATAAAAATACATTTATCCGGAAAAAAGTCAATAAAAAAAGAAAAAAGTGTTGAAAAGGATGGAAAATCATTCATAATATATGCAGAAAAAGAAGGCAGATCACACCAACGGAAGAAGGATGTTTCCAAAATGAAAACCTGCGAAATGCGCCATATGACAGTGGAAGAGGTTCAGAACTATCTCAAGACGAACAGGACCGTCATCATTCCCTATGCCCTCTGCGAGCAGCACGGCTATCATCTGCCGCTTGACGTGGACATCCGCAACGCGGAGTTCGCCTCCGTGCGCCTCGCCGGGAAGCTCGGATGCATTGCCGCGCCAGTTCTGAATTACACCTTTTCCGGCGGCATGCTTCCGGGAACGATCAATGTCAAGCCCAACACCTTTTCCAATCTCGTCGGGGAAATCATCGAGTCCCTGACTCTGCAGGGATTCCGCAATTTCATCATCATCCCCGGCCACGGCGGCAGCGAGAGCATGCTTCATCTGAAGGAGTCTCTCCGCATTCTCAAATGGCTCAATCCCGCGCTGAAGGACGACCTGATCCTGCTGGTTCCGATCTGGGATTTTTCTCCGACTTGGCTGAAACTGTTCCGGAATCAGGATTATCATGCCGCCGAAGCGGAAACCTCCCTGATGCTTCACTGGTGCCCGGAAGTGGTCCGGCCGAAAATCGTCATGGATAAAAAAAGCGTCGCGGAGCGGCTCCGGAACGATCCGGACAGCTATCAGCACCGCGAGTCCTTCACGAACCTCAGACAGGAAGTCGTGCAGACCTCCCAGCGCGCCGATGTGAAAATCGGCGTGATGGGATATCCGGAAAAAGCCGGCGCGGAACTCGGCAGGAAGATCGAGAGCGAATTCCTGAAGAATGCCTCCAAAGCGATTTCCGCGGCGATCCGGGACGCGGACAAGGCCCGGAAAACCGGGGCGCGGATCGTGCACGAGGACAATGAAAAACTCAAAATCCTTTCCCTCTGAAGAAGAAGCGGAGGTCTGCTCCCATGCTCGAAGTGACCAGCTTCCGGAACGGCGCGGTGCTCAATCATTCGCACGGCGCGGAAACAGACGACTTTCTGGAAATCAAAGTCGAGGGCATTGCCGATCCGCAGGCGTTTGTCACGGTGAACGGGGCCGAAGCATGCCGCGCCGACCGGAGTTTCTCCGCAACGGTCCGCCTGCCGGAGAAGATCAATGAGATCGTCGTTTCCGCGGACGGACATTTCGGCGAAGTCATTCTCAGACTCACCGTCCTCTGGGACAAAAAGTCCTTCAAACGCTACAACTACTATATCGACGACTGCAGCTTTTTCTATACGGAAATCGCAAAGCGGCGTCCGAAATCGCTGTTCGATCACTTCTTCCTGAAACGTCTCCGGGAGATTCATGACAGATACGGCACGAAATTTTCGCTGAACAGTTTCTACCGGAACGACCATTCCCCGTTTGAACTGAAGGATTTCCCGGACGTCTACAAATCCGAATGGATTGCGAATTCCGACTGGCTGCGCCTTTCCTTCCACGCGTATTCCGAGTTTCCCGACCGCCCCTATCAGCGCACCGCTCCGGAGAAGCTCGCGCAGGATTTCGATCTGGTCCGGGACGAGATCGTCCGTTTTGCCGGGGAGGAGACTTTCATCCCCCCCGTCGTGATCCACTGGGCGATGGCGAATCCCGAAGTGTTCGCCCTTCTGAAGAAACGCGGCATGAACATGATCAACGGCAGTTTCATCGGCTCGCAGACCTATGTCGGCGAAATGGACCATGCCTTTCGGGTCTGCGACATCGGCTACTTTTATGAAAAGGACGTTGCGCTCTATCTCGAAAAGTACAAGACTTATTATGACAAGTTCACCGGCATGCTGCTCAATGCCGGCATCGGCGCGACCGCAAACCTGTATCCGTGGGAGGAGCTGAAGAGGAGAATCCTTGACGCGGCGCATTCCCCCCTCCAGAACCAGACGATCGGCATGGCAACTCACGAGCAGTATTCCTTCCGTGATTATTTCAACTATATTCCCGATCATCTGGACCGGGTGGAAGCCTGCTGCCGCCTCGTTACGGAACTCGGATACAAGCCGGTCTATTTCGCGGAGGGAGTTCTCGGCAACACCGCATGGGACGCGGAATAAGCGGAATCCCGGCGCAGGATGGAATCATGACGCACAGGAGGATGGAAGCCGTTTTTTCATCCTTTTTACCACTATAAATTCAAACAGCGTAAATTAAAGGCAAGGAGGAGAAGATGCCGATTGACACCGTCGACAGGGAACATTTCACCGGAGGAAAAACCGAGGGCGGCATTACCAGTTCTTACGCCACGGATGACGGCGTGAAGCTGAAAGTCGCCTATTCGTTCATGGGAAGCATCTATGACGACGCCGAGCGCAACGCCGCGCTCGAAGCGATGGCGCAGGATACGCTTACCATGGGGCCGAAGACCCAGGAGTTCCAGAACAAGTTTGCAAAGATCCACAACGTCCGGCACGCATTCGCCTGTTCCAACTGCACGACGGCGATGCATGTCGCAACGCAGATTTTCGACATCGGTCCCGGCGACGAGGTCATCGTGACCCCGAATACATTCGTTGCGACCTCCCTTGCGATCCTCAAGGAAGGGGGAATTCCGGTGTTTGCGGATATCGATCCGCGCACCTTCAACATCGATCCCGCCGAAGTCGCCAAGAAGGTGACGAACAGGACCAGGGCGATCTATGTCGTCCATTACGCCGGACTGATGGTCGATATGGACCCGATCATGGAAACCGCCCGGAAGCACGGGCTCAAGGTGCTGGAGGACTGCGCGCACGCGACCGGCGCCTCCTGCAGAGGTCGGATGACCGGAAGCATCGGCGACATCGGCGCGTTTTCGTTCCACTCCCTCAAGAACATCACGACCTGCGGCGAAGGCGGGATGATTACGACCAATCATGACGAATACTGCCACGGCATTCAGAATCTCCGCTGCATGAGCAACAACCACTCCTGGGGCGAACAGGGCAGCGAGTGGAGCTTCGGCGACAGGATCCGCTGCAGAAAGACCTCCCCGCTGGAATACTGGATGCCCGCCCACTTCGACGTGATCCCGCACAACGGCCATTGGGGAAGCAACTACCGCATGAATGAAATTCAGGCTGCGGTCGGCTGCTGCCAGCTCGACAAACTCGAAATGCTGACGGCGAAACGCCGGGAGATCGGTCACAAGATCACGGCAGGGCTCCAGGGGATCGCGGGCGTCGAAACCGTCTACGAACCCGAGGGATACAACCACGTGTTCCATCTTTACACGGTCTGCGTCGACGAGAAGGTTCTCGGCGGCTCCCGGGACGAGTTCATGCGCATCCTTTATGAGGAGGAGGGCATTCAGACGATCCTGCACTATCAGCCGACCTTCCATTTCACCGGCCTGCGCCGGATGGGCTACGATCCGAATCAGTGCCCGATCGCCAGCGAATTCTTCTACAGGCGCGAGATGAACCTTCCGATGCATCCGAGACTGACCGATGAGGAGATCAATATGATGGTCGAGGGCATCCGGAACGCATCCGCGAAGATCCGCAGACGTCACTGCAAGGCCTGAGCATCCGGAGAGGATTCAGGAGAAATCATACGGGTGCGCCGTCTTTTGAGAGAGGAGGCGGCGCATCTGTTTTTCCGTTTTCCCTTCGCCTGGGAAATAAAAAACAGCGGAGAAGAATTTTTTTCTTCCCCGCTGTTTTATGCTTGCCGTCTGACACGGATTACTTGGCCGATGCCTTGTTTTTCAGCTCTTCGGCATAAACGTTCATCTGCTCCGTGACTTTGCCGGTCGATTCCGTGATCTCGGAGACCTGCTGCTTCAGGCCCTTGGCTTTTTCCCCGAGCATCTCCTTGAGCGGAATTTCGCTGATCTGCTTGGCCAGGGCGTCGGCTTCCTTCTTTTTCTCGTCCAGGAACTTCTTGCAGGCTTCGATTTTCGCTTCCAGCTGTTTTGCATCAAGTTTCGCAGCCTCGGCGCGCACTTCCGCGATCGGTTTGTTTTCGTCGACGCTTTCTCCGCATCCGCAGAGAATTCCGGCGGCGGCCAGAGCTCCGGCAAGAACCCCCATCATTCTTTTCATTTTGTTCTCCTTTTTCACGATAGTGTCTGACAGTTTTCTGTCCTGTTTCCCGTAATATAGCCTCCGGCGGAGGAAAATCAAGCCGTTTTTCCCCTTCGGCACATCCCGCATCCGGATTTGTTTGCCGGAAGAGCTTTGCTTTTTGGGGAAAGCAGGGTATATTTCAGAAAACAGACGGAGAGCGTTTCCTTATGAAAATCGGTATTCTGTGCATTGGCGACGAACTGCTCAAGGGAGCGGTTGTCAATACCAATCTTTCTTACATGGGACAGAAACTGCTGGAGCTCGGGCTTGTTCCCGAACTCTCCCTTGAGGTGCCGGACCGTCCCGGAGACGTGGTGCGCGGACTTGAATTCGCCATGCGCTGCGCCGATTTCATCATCACCTCCGGCGGACTCGGCCCCACGGCAGATGACTTGACCAAACCCAGTATTGCGGAGTATCTCGGATATCCGCTGGAACTCTGCAACGAGGCCGCCGAAGCGATCAAGGCGCGCTGGACAACGCTTCGGAACGCGCATGGATGGGGACAGAATGCGCAGCATTCGCTGCCGTTTCATTTTCTGAATCAGGCGTATGTCCCGAAAGGATGCCGCGTGCTGATGAACCGCTTCGGCACCGCGCCGGGAATTTATGTCGCAACGAAGGAAGGCGACCGGTTTCCCGGGAAAAAAATCGTCATGCTGCCCGGCCCGCCTTCCGAACTGCATCCGATGTTCGACGACCAGGTGCTTCCGATTGTCCGTGAGAATATGGACGGGAAAATTTTTTCCCGGCTCTTTCATATTTCCGGCGTGCCGGAGTCGAAGGTCGAGGAGAGCATGCAGCCTGTCATTGCCGCCTTTCCGGAGCTTTCGGTTGCCTACTGTGCCGCTCCGGAGTTCGTGAAGCTCTTTCTCAGCGCGCCGGATTCCGGAATTCTGGAAAGCGCCTCGGGACGGGTTCGCGCGATTTTCGCGGACTCCCTTCTTTCCGATGGATCGCGCACTGTTGCCGAGGAGGTCGTGCGTTTGCTCGCCCGCGCGGGCCATAAGCTCGCAACTGCCGAATCGTGCACGGGGGGGATGATTGCCTCGCTGATTACGGAGATCCCCGGCGCGTCGGAAATTTATCTCGGCTCCGTGGTCCCCTACGCCAACGAGGTCAAGACGGGGGCGCTGGGCGTCCGGGAGGCCACGCTCCGGACGGCGGGAGCCGTCAGCGCCGACTGTGCCGCGGAGATGCTGGACGGCGTCTGCGGGAAACTCGGCGCGGAGTGCGGCATTTCCGTAACCGGCATCGCAGGGCCGGGCGGCGGAACGCCGGAGAAACCGGTCGGGCTGGTCTACATCGGCGTCCGTTATCTGGACCGTGTCCGAATCATGGAGAACCGTTTCCGCGGCAGCCGCGAGCAGATCCGCGCACGGACCGCCGCTGTTGCATTGAACACGCTGCGGCGTTTTATTCTGGGGTTGGACTGAAATGTTCGAGGAAACAGGATTGTTTGCATCGCTTGCCGGGCGTCCTCTGGCGGATCGTCTGCGCCCGAAGACGCTCGACGAGATCGTCGGGCAGGAACATCTGGTCGGTCCCGGCGGACTGCTGCGGCGGATGATCGACTCGAAAAAAATCTCCAGTTTCATTCTCTGGGGACCTCCCGGCTGCGGCAAGACCACCGCCGCACGGATCATGGCCAATCACACTTCTCTGCATTTCGTGGCGCTCTCCGCCGTGTTTTCCGGAATCGGGGATCTGCGCAAGGCCTTCGAGGAGGCGGCGCGCCGCCGCGAAATGGGGGAGGGCACGCTCCTGTTCGTGGATGAAATCCACCGTTTCAACCGCGCCCAGCAGGACGGGTTTCTCCCCTATGTCGAAAACGGCACCGTGGTGCTTGTCGGCGCGACGACCGAGAATCCCTCGTTCGAGCTGAACAGCGCGTTGCTTTCCCGCTGCAAGGTCTTCATCCTGAAACCGCTGGATCACGATGCGCTGGAAAAGATCATCGCGCGCGCGGAAAAAGAACTTGGACGCAATCTTCCGGTCGACGGCGAAGCGCGCGAAACGCTGAAGGATCTGGCGGACGGCGACGGCCGCTACATGATTAATCTTCTGGAAAGCGTTTTCAACCTGACGCCGGACGGCGAAACCCTGGATCGGGAAGGACTCCTGAAAATCGTGCAGCAGAAAGCGCCGGGCTACGACAAGGACCGGGACGGACATTACAACCTCATCAGTGCGCTCCACAAGTCCCTGCGCGGTTCCGACACCGATGCCGCGCTCTACTGGGCCGCGCGGATGATCGAGGGCGGCGAGGATCCCCTCTATCTCCTGCGGCGCCTGACGCGCTTTGCCATGGAGGATGTGAGCCTTGCCGATCCGAATGCGCTGAACGTCGCCATCGCCGCCTGGGACGCTTATGAACGGCTCGGTTCTCCCGAAGGGGACATTGCCATTGCGGAACTTGTCATATACCTCGGAACCGCGCCGAAATCGAACAGCGCCGACGCCGCCTGGGGCAGGGCGCGGCGCGCCGCGAAGGAATACGGCACGCTGAGCCCGCCGCCGCACATCCTGAATGCGCCGACAAAGCTGATGAAGGAGATCGGCTACGGCAAAGGCTACCAGTATGACCACGATACGCCGGAAGGATTTTCCGGACAGAATTATTTCCCCGAAAAAATGCCGCGCCAGCGTTTCTACCAGCCGCCGGAGCGCGGGTTCGAACGCGAAATTCTCAAACGCATTGCCTACTGGGACCGCCTGCGGCGTGAAAAATCCGGGAAACAGTCCTGACTGTTTTTGTCTGTCCGGGGGAGGGGCAATGAAGATGCCGCGGGTGATGTTTTTCAGTCCGACGGCTTTTTTTCCTGCGGCGCTGCGTCCAGAATCCGGCGCAGTTCGCAGGCGAGCGTCTTGATCCGGTGCGGTTTCGGGAGGAATCCCGCCGCGCCGTTTGCGAGCAGGTCGTTGACCGCGTCCGGCGCGACATAGCCGCTGGAAAGCAGAACCTTGATGTTCGGATCCAGCTCCCGGATGCGGTAGAAGGTGCTGTGGCCTCCCATTTTCGGCATGATCATGTCCAGCAGAACCAGATCGATCTGGCCCGGGTTTTCCCGGCAGATTTCCACTGCGTCCAGGCCGTTTTCCGCAAGGATCACGGAATAGCCGAGGTTTTGAAGCGCCTCGATCAGGAAGTCCCATACCGTCTCCTGATCGTCGACCAGAAGTATTGTCTCATGTCCGCCTGGAAGTTTCTCCGCCATAACTCCATCCTGATTTCTGTTTATGATTGCATTCCTTACATTATACCCGTTTCCGCGAAAATGTCAAGGGGGAAAGACGGTTTGCGTTTCATATTGCCCTCATGGAAGGCGCTGCCGGATTGTTGTTCTGGGGAAATTGACGCAGCATGTCATATTTCACACTTTGCCAGCGGAAAAAACAGAACAGCGAACCGTGAGCAGCATGCATCCAATCCCTGCCGGGATGCGGACGTGCGGTCATGCGCAAAAAAGTCTATGCCGCGTTTCAAGTCCGGACCGATGGAATGCGCAGGCGCCATAAAATGTCCAGAGCATGAACACACTGCCGGCGGATGATATGCAAAGTCTGCCGAACTCGGCACACAGTCAATTCACGGCAGCAGGCGCGGTCCGAAACCTGATGGCGAGAGGAAACATGACAACCCGTCAGATGGCGCCGCAACTTCTGCAGCTTTTTGTTGCTGCAGTATAATTTTCCCCCAGTTTTTTTTTGAATTTTTCTTTTTCCTCTTGACAGAACGTTTTTTTTGTTTATAATAATATTAAGTAATATTGAAAAAACATATTGAATGATATTGAAAAGGGAAAAATGGTTCCGAAGTTCAAAAAAGATGTTGTATATGAAAAACTGAGCGCGGCGATCCGGTCAGGTGTCTACGCCCCGGGGGCACGGCTTCCGAGGGAGCTGGATTTTGCCCGGGAGCTCGGGGTTTCCTTCTTGACGCTGCGTGCCGCTCTTGCCCGTCTGGAGGAGGATGGTCTGATCGTCCGGATTCCGAGCAAGGGAACCTTTGTGAGCGACACTGTGAGCGGCAGCTCCTGTCCTCCGGAGAAGGGGCGCGTTCTGCTGGCGATCCCGGATTTTTCGGGAGATACGGCTGCGGAAAATCTTTTCAACCGGAATCTGATTTTGGGCGCGGTGAAGCAGGGGTATCTGAGCGGGTATGAGATTCGCCCCTGTCTCCCGGCGGAGGTTGACGGGCTTCTGGATGAGGGCGCTTCGGGTGTGATCTGGGATCGTCCCCTGCCGGAGGTAAATGCGCGGATTGCCTCTTATGCCGCGCGCGGGATTCCGCAGGTGACGGTCAACCGTCATCTGGAGGGAATTCCCGCAGTCGGTTGCAATTATCCGGCGGCGATTCGTCAGGCGATGCGTTATCTGCGGAGCATCGGGCACACATATGTGGCTTTGATTGACCATACGCCGGATTCCGCCGCTGTTTTCGCCGAACGTCAGAGGGCTTTTTTCGAGCAGCTGCGCTTTGCCGGAGTGGAAGATGCCGAATCATACCTGATTCCTTCCACCCGGAACAGCTCCCCCTTGACAATTGCCGGATGTCTCCGTCGTCTGCCGGAAATTACGGCTGTCATTGTTTCCAATGTGTATATGATGCCGTTCCATACCTATCTGCACGAGGAGCGGATAGCGGTGCCCGGGGAACTTTCCGTGATTCTCTGGGGGGAGAACCGGGATTTCGGACAGCATACGGATTATCCATATTCGATTCTGACCGAGCCGCGTTCCGCTGTCGGACAGTGTGCGATTGCCCGGATTGCGGATTTTCATCGAAATGACGGGTTGGATGATTCCATGCGCCTGTTTGACGCGGAACTTCTGATCCGTTCCGGATGTGCATTGCCGCGCAGCTGGAAGCAGAGTGCCGGATTATGATTTCTTACAGTTCCATAGGAGAAAACAAGAAGGAGAAAAATGAGAAGGAAAAAATTCACATTGATCGAACTGCTTGTGGTGATTGCGATCATCGCGATTCTGGCGGCAATGCTGCTGCCGGCGTTGAACAAGGCCCGGGAGAAGGCTCGAGCCATCCAATGCACCAGCAATTTGCGTCAGGTCGGCACAACCGCGTTTCTTTACACTAATGATTATGATGACTGGATGATTACCGCCAATGCCAATGGAATGGTCATCAATAATTATCTGGAAGTGCGCTGGCCGGTTATCCTTTATTATTACAGGACGGGAGCAAAGATTCCGGCTGTCCGGAAGACAATAGATCGGGCTAAGGAGAGTGATTTCATGTGTCCCTCGAATCCTGGGTGCAATGTGCTGGGCGACTGGCGTTATTCCGTGAATTATGCGATCAACATGCAGTGCGGCATTCTCTGGAGTGATGGTTCGCTGGGGGCCTCTGGGATTAAGCTGACGCGTCTGAAAAATCCCTCGGAACATCTGATGTTTACCGAAGGGGGGATGGAAAATGCCGCAGAACGTGGAGTGTACTGGTGGACAAGTCATGATCTGCCGACGCGCAACTGGCAGATGGGATTCTGGCATAATGACGGGAGGATTGCCAATATTACATGGATGGATGGTCATGTGGCTCCGAAAACTCTTACGGAAATCAGATTAAATGTCGCAGACTCCAACAACAACTACTGGAAGAAACCTGAATGAATACAAAAAAAATTCTGACCGCATTGGGTATTGTTATGTGCGGCCTTCTTTCCGGTGCGACTGCTCGCCCGATGGCAGTTCCGGAAAATGAATTTGCTTTGCTGCCGCCCATGTCCGACCGCATATTCTGGAACGGAGCTGTGGATGCTACTCTCCGGAAACAGATGATTGACCAAGGCGAACGGGTGTTTTCCGCTTCCCCCGACATGCCGGGAGAAGAACTTTATATGGAATATGTCCGGACCGGAATACGAACCGGATATGAAAAGGCATATGGCGATTATCGCGCGGCAATGAATCGTCTTGCGATGGCGGCATGTGTGAGCGGAGAGGAAAAATATGTCCGAAAACTCGAAGCCATGCTGATTCCTTTGTGTCGTCAGATAACATGGATTCTTCCCGCGCATGATGTCGGACTGAAGAACTGGAAGAAGCAGATTGTAAATATTGATCTGGTTTCCTCCGCAGTCGGCTGGCAGCTGGCGCTGATGCGTCAGGTATTCCGTTCCCATTTCCGGCAGGAGACGCTTGCAATGCTGGATCGCGAACTGGAAAGACGGATCGTCGCACCTTTTGAACGGATGCTGTGCGGGAAACAGCCTCCGCACTGGCTCCGTTCGAAAAATAACTGGAACATTGTCTGTCTCGCGAATGTTGCCGGTACGCTTCTCGGCGCGGATTTGACGCCGGAGCGGCGGAGAAAACTGCTTGAGGGGGTTATCCGGAATTCCAATCATTTCCTGATCGGGTTCGGAAAGGACGGATACTGTTCCGAGGGGATGAGCTACTGGAGTTACGGATTCGGGCATTATCTCATGCTTTCCCTGCTTCTCTTCAAAGCGACGGACGGAGAAATGAATCTGATGGACCGGCCTCAGGCGTGTCTTGCTGCGGAGTATCCGGAGAAAATCCGGATTTCCGATACACTTTTTCCCGCATTTTCGGATTGCACTCTGGATATCGGACTGCCGAAAGTCTGGATCGGTGTCCGGGATTATCTGATGAAACGGTCTTCTCCATTCCGGAATGCTGTGCGTCTCCATTCCCGTTCCACCCTGACGGAAGTCGCATTGCTGCTGAAGTTTCCCGCGGACAAGGCAAGCGGAACGGTTCCGAAAGCGGAGCTTCCACCGTTTTCCGAATTTCCGGATGCGGGGATTTTTGTCATGCGCCCGCTGTCCGGAACGGAAACACGTCTCGCCGCCGCCGTCAAGGGAGGAAGCAATGACGAATTCCACAACCATAATGATGTCGGAAGCTATGTCCTCGCCGTCGACGGGAATGTGTCCGTGGCCGTGGATCCCGGTGCGGAACATTATGATGGACGCTCCTTCAGCGCTCGGCGTTATGAGAGCAGGCTCAACAATTCTTTCGGGCACAGTGTCCCGCGCATTAACGGACAGCTCCAGATCGCGGGAAAGGATACGGACTCGAAAGTCCTGAAAAAGCATCTCTCCGATACGGATGTGGAAATCGTCTTCGACATCCGGAAGGCTTATCGTCAGATTGACTCAATCCGCAAATTGGAGCGCACATTCCGCTATTCCCGCATCGGAAGCGGGACTTTTGAGGTTGCCGACACCGTGTCGCTTTCTGAACCCGGGACGTTTGAGACCGCCGTCATTACCTTCGGAACATGGAAGCAGACCGCGCCGGACAGGCTTCTCCTGACCTGTCGCGGGAAGAACGTCGCAGTCACGGTTGACACGGGGGGAAATCCTTTCCGCGTCTCTTCGGAGGAGATCCGTGAAAACATTCGCTGGAAGGAGAATCCGCACCGGATCGCAATTACGCTTGCCGAACCTGTGAAGGAGGCGCGGATCCGCCTGACTTACCGGATCCCGGAGGAGCAATGATGAATACTGGAAAAATCCGTGCGGCGTTCTTTTCCGCCGAACCGTTTCAGATCGACTATGTCTACGGACACGGTCGGCGCGCCGCGCTGGAAAAGGAGTGCGAAATCCTGCCCGAAATCGTTACCCCGGAGAATTTCGGGCACCATGCAGATTTCCTTTCGTCCACAGAGGCTGTTTTTTCAACCTGGGGAATGTGGAGCATGAGCGAATCTCAGCTTGGTGCAATGCCGCGTCTGCGGGAGTTCTATTACGCGGCAGGAGCGACCGACGCGTTTGCACGTCCCCTCCTGCGGCGTGGAATTGCCGTCCACAGTGCCTGGCGCGAAAATGCCGTTCCCGTCGCGGAGTTCACACTTGCGCAGATCCTTCTGTCGCTGAAAGGATATTTTCGGAACTCCCGGGACTACCGTTCTCCGGAACATTTCCGCGAAAACATCGGCCCCGGCTGTTACGGTGAGACTGTTGCCCTCCTCGGAGCAGGGGCGATTTCGCAGAAACTTCAGGAGTTTCTGCAAAACTTCAACGTGAATGTTCTTGTCATGGCCTCGCGCCCGGAGCACCGGCGCATTTCCCTGGAGGATGCGTTTCAACGCGCGTTCGTGGTGAGCAACCATCTGCCGAACCGCGCCGACAACCGGAAAATCATCCGTGCGGAACATTTCCTGATGATGCGGCGCGGCGCGACGTTTCTCAATACGGGGAGGGGGGCGCAGGTCGACGAGGCGGGGATGATCGCGGCGCTCAAACGGCGTCCCGACCTGACTGCGCTTCTGGATGTCGCTTCAAGTGATCCGCTTCCTCCGGAATCGGAACTTTACACGCTTCCGAACGTCCGGCTTTCCGGGCATATCGCGGGCTCCTATCATGATGAGGTGCTGCGCATGTCCGATGCCATGATCGACGAGTTTCACCGGGTGCGGCGCGGGGGTTCCCCGCTCCGGCGCATTTCCGAATCCATGCTGATGACCAGCTGATTTTTTCAAGGAGCCGGAGAACAAAGAGACGGAAACTCAGAACCGCGGGAGAGAATTCTGTCCTGTCCGCCGTCCGGAGGAATCCGCGGTTCATTTGAAAGATCACGCGGAGCAGCTGCCGGGCGCGCCGCGAAGCGCCGCCGGGAAAATCCGGAACGGCAGCCATGCGATATCCGGATTGCGGAAGAGAGCTTCCGCGAATGGTGTGAGGCGGCCGCGCGCCAGTTGGACGAAGCGTGGCGTCGCCTCTGTTGAAAGAGCAGCTGAAAAAAGATACGGAAAAAACGGTCGGGATATCCGCTCTTGAGCGATCCCTGAAAGATTGCGGTTATTTCTGCAGAGGTCCTCGGAAGGGTGTCCCGGCACACTCCCTTCAAGTCGCAGAGGCGAAGATTTCTTCCCTCGACGCAAGGCGCAGCAGGAAGTCGATCACAATTTCCGGCGCATGCAGACCGCAGACAAAATCTTTTTGCCGAAAGAGTGCGGGAAAAAGTGACAGTCAGGCCTTCACAACCTTTCCGCATCAGTGGATCGGACGTTGCCCGAATTCAAAGACGATTCTTGTTCCGGATCATGAATCCATACATATCTCTCGTCGCATCAATGAGTTCTTGAACGAAATCCCGACATGGAAATTCTTGTGCTCCCGGTCTGTTCTCCTGAGTGTCCCTCCGTGAACAGGTTTGAAGGCGCCTCGACTCACGTGTCTGCGGCTTGCCCAAGGCCGTCAGTGGCGCATGTGAAGAAATCATTTCCCGAATCCGGAAAGTAGTGGTCGGGGCATGGACATTCGGAATGCTGGCAGTCAATAAATCGGCATTGGCATCCGGAAAGATTTATGATTCAGGGAACTATGACGCTTCGCTTATAACACCCTTCCGCATCCGGAAGAGACAATGAAAGGAAATCGCAATGAACGAAAAGAGCTGAATGTTTTCCTTGATCTGGAGGTTCCGCGCAGATGGCGGTCCGGATCTTCTGGTGTCCGGACGGCGCCGAAATGCCGGAGTGATTCCGGATCCGGCGGCAGCCGGAGGCATGTGGCGCTGCTTTTCACTGTGGAACGGTTGCTGACGGGAAACGATGGACATTGCCGGAGGGCTGCGGAAGGTTCGGATACATTTTCCCGATATAGGCGCGGAGATGTGCCGCATCGTCCTGTCTGCCTGCCGCGCGGTAGGCGAAATGCAGAAACATGAATGCAAAATAAGGCAGTTCGTAATTTTTCCCGTCCGGTTTCCGGAACGGCGCGAGCGCGCGGCCGATCTCTGCAAGCTTAGCATTGTGCAGCGGAGGTTTTCTTCCGATCAGGTAGGCAAGTTTGATGATCTGCAGCTCCAGATTTTCCTTCCGGAAGGCCGCCAGCGGGTCCTTCCCGGCGGGAGGAGGAGTTGCCGCATACAGAAAAAGCGTATGCATCTCCTGACGGTACAGTGTCGGCAGGATTTTCGGAAGGGAGGAGTATGTCCGGCTGAGACGGTATCCGAGACGCTCCAGTTCCGGCGAAGGCGATTCCGCGATCAGCAGGGCGGGGGAGAGCAGATAGATGGAAATATCGTCCGGCATGATGTCGTAAATGCCGAACCTGCCCAGACCGAGTTGGACGCCCCAGTTGCGGATACATTTTCTTGCCTGCTGTGTGGCGTCTTTCCGCAGCCAGTAACGGTTTCCGATCCTTGCGGAAGTCGTGTTTATGCGGACATTTGTATAAATCCGGCTTTCCTCGAGCTCCGCGGCGAGACGGGCGCGCGGCGTGTTGACCATTCCATGGAGAAACTCGGCTGCGACGGCGCTCTGCCAGACGAGGAGCAGGACAAACGCACAGCGCATCATTCTGTTTTCCGCACTTTTCTGCAGGAGACAGGCCGCCAGCATGGTGTAGAACGGCAGAAGGGGAAGGAGGAAGCGCAGATAGGTGTAGCGGACCACCTGGCAGAGGAAAAGATGCAGGGAAAGGGTGACAAGAGCTGTTGCCAGGACCAGAAAAACGCATGTCTTGTCTTTCAGGAGCAGTTTCCTCTGCGGAAAAAGAAGAAGTGCCGCCGCCAGGAAATAGAGCAGAAGCGGCAGATCCAGAACACTTCCGAGATCCGCCAGCTGAATCGGAATCAGTCTGCAGCGCCCCGCAAGGGTGTTCGATACGATCGCATAGGGGATGGAGCCTTCCCCCGTGATCCATTTCAGATGCGGCAGGAACGTGTCCTTGCCGATGCAGAGGTAAAAGAGGACGGTTCCCGGGAGGAAGGCGCAGAGCCAGAGCAGAAAGGGCAGGAGGACTGCGCTCCATTTCCGGAAACGCCGGAAACGCCAGACGGCAAAGGCGGCGGCGGGAAGAAGATAGAGCGCATACACCTGGTCCTTGGTGCAGAAGGCGCAGGCGATCAGAAATCCGGTCAGGAGCGACAGCGCTGCATAGGCCTTTTTGTTGTCCGGCGCGCGCTCCGCGAATGCCGCGGATGTGAGCGAGGCGAAAAACCAGAAGGTGTAGGGGATGTCCATGTTGGTCGTCTGCGAATAGTAGAGGACGGGCGGCAGCAGAAGGAACGACAGGGCGGCTCCGAAAGCTGGGAAGGGGGAAAGATTCAGAATCTTCAGCGAAAAAAGCAGAATCAGGAGTGCGGTCAGATATTCCATGACTGCGGTGAGCCAGCGTATCTGCTTCAGGCGGAGGGTGCGGTTTTCGAGAATCTGTTCCAGCGTCATGTCCTTTTCGCTGATATCCGGTGTCAGCGCATCGACGAGGAGATACTGCAACGGCGGATATTTGAAGGTTTCGACCGCCATCATGCCGCGGGCGTTCAGGGAGGTTTTCGGGGAGATCCCATCCGGTTCCGGGGGCATGGTGTGCGGCAGTTCCCAGGAGATTGTAAAGATGTGCAGAAGCAGCCAGCAGAGGAAGAGCGCGGCCGCGCCGCGCAGAAACGGCATTTGCGCCGCGTGTTTCAGAAACATTGCATCCCGCATGGGATTCCTCCTGTAGTGGATCAGCGTTTTTTTCTATGAAATATAACCTCCTGCGGGGCATTTGCAATCTTTCGGAAGACAGGCGGCTGTTTTTTTCTCCTGGAGCCTCTGTCCGGCATTTCCCGCCGTGCATTCCGCGTCCCGCCGAAAAAAAACAGGATTTTCTTGATTCCGGACTTGCGATTTTAAAATTCCGCATTACATTTAGCTCCATTGTTTTTCAACAGGAACTTATACTAGTTAGGAAAAGAGTCTTTCATGGGAAACCTCAGAAAAAAACGCCGCACGAAAATAGCCCAGCACAAACGCAAAAAAATGCGTAAGGCCATGCGGCACAAGAACAAGTAATACGTGTCCGCCCCTTTCGGGAGCCTGGATCCGCGGGAGAGCATGCTTCCTTCCCGCATCACGTATCTGCGGTATTCCTTCCGGAGAGGCCGCCTGACGGTGGGTTCGCTCTGCTGGGAGGGATACCGTAATGTTTGTACATCTGCCGGGGCAGTTGCTTCCGCTGCTTTCCGCTCTGTTCTGCATGTTTTCCTTTCTGCCGCTTTCCGCTTCCGAACTTGCGGCCGACGCCCTGGAAGAGGAGAGGGATGCCGTCCTGGAAGCGGAACTGCCGGAACGCGCGGAGCGCAGCATCAAAGGGTATGCGGACTTTTACGATGTTTTCAATGAACTGACGCGGACAGGCCGGATCACCGATTCCCAGCTGAACCGGCTTTTCGAGGCGCTGGACGCGACTCCGGATTCCCCGTTTCTTGCCGCGACTCTGCTTGCCGGGCTCCGACGGAGCGGCAATGCCGAGCTGCTGACGGAGCGTTTTGCCGCCCTTGCGCGGAAGCATCCCCCGCAGTTCATGCTGAGTGCGATTGCCGCCGATCTGCTTCAGATACGGAAACGCCGCGGGGAGGCGATCTCCCTTCTCCGGCATACCGCAGACTTTCTCCGCAGGGCGGAAAACAGGGATGAACTGATCCAGGATCAGTTCGGGTATGCCGAATATGTGCTTCTGAAACTGGTCATTCTGCTTGCCATGGAGAGAAATTACGCGGACTCCGAACATTTGATTCAGGAAATCTCCGGATGGAAATTTTTCAGGGGCAATCCCTTTCTCACCCAGTTGAGCCTCATCAATCAGGCCGCTCTGCGCAGAAGTGCTTCCGACAGACGCTTTCTGTGGATTTTTCCCTCCGAGAAGGAGAGGGCGCAGGAGAAATTCGAGGCGACAGCGAAAACTTACCTCAGGGAACTGGAGGCGATTCAGGAAAAAGGGGAAAAGATCGATCTCCGACGGCATTCTCCCGCCTTGAACCTGCTTGCCGCCGAAAAATGTTCCGGCGCGGAATCCGCGATTCTCGGCAATCTCCTGAATTCTCCAGGAGACATCCCGTCGCTGCTTGTTCTGGCGGAATATTATGCGAAATCCGGAATGCCGGTTTCGGCCGCGCGTGTCTGGCGGCTTATTTTCCGCATCGGCACGAATCCGCCGCTCCGGTTTTATCTTGCCTATGCCGACGCGCTTTCCGCAGCGTCCATGACATCCGAGGCGGCGGGGATTTACGAACTGGCTCTTTTGATGGCACCCCGGGACGCCAATGTCAAGTTCCGCCTGGGACGTCTTCTCTACTCCGAAGGAAAATACCGCGAGGCCCTGGAACTTCTCGGAGATCTCTCCCTGCCTGCCGCGCGGTATCTTGCTGCGCTTTGCTGCTCTTTTCTCGGGAAGCATGCGGAGGCGCTGCGGTATTTCAAGGCGCTGCATGCGGACCGCTCTTCCGCCAGGGCGCCCGCGGCGGATTCGATCCTGTTTCTCTATGCGGAATCGGCGGAAAAGGCCGGGGAGCATCAGCTTGCGGAACGCCTCCTTCGCAGTTTTCTCGAACGGAACCGTGATTCGGCGGACGCCTTGAATTTTCTCGGCTATACCTTTGCGGAACGCGGCGAGAATCTTGACGAGGCGGAAAAGCTGATCCGGCGTGCGCTGGAACTGCAGCCGGAAAACCGCGATTATCTGGACTCCATGGCATGGGTGTTTTACCGCAGAAAACAATACCGCGAGGCGCTGAAGTGGATCCTGCGCGCGGTTGAATCCGAACCGGAGAAGCCGTTCAGCGCGACGATTCTGGATCATGCCGGCGATATTCTTGATGCGCTCGGCGACCGGGAGAATGCCGTCCGCCGCTGGAAGGAGGCCGTTTCCAATTACAGCCCGGAGGAGATCGATGTGCGGAAAATTCTCAATAAAATCCGGAACGCGGGAGGAGCTCTGTGAAAAATCCGTTTCCCCCGTCCGTCCATCGGATCGCCGTTCCCGCGCCCGCGGGGTTTCCGGGGCGGGATGCGCTGGATCGTTCGCTTGCGCTTCTTGCCTCATTCGGACTGGAGGTGTGCCTCGGCGCACATGTGTTCGCGGAGTCCGAGGAGACCTATTTCGCCTCGTCCCGTGAAAACCGCGCCGCCGATTTCAACGTCTTTCTCCGCGATCCCGCCGTCGACCTGATTCTCTGCGCCCGGGGCGGATACGGTTCCATGCAGATTCTGCCGCTGATCGACTGGGAAACCCTGCGCCGCCGCAACCTGCCCGTGGTCGGATTCAGCGACATTACGGCGCTTCATCTTGCCATGCTGGAAAGAGGCGCGGGCATTCCCGTCGCCTCGCAGATGGCGGCGCGTCTCGCCGCCGCACTGGAGGACGCGTCCACCGCGGACGGCATGGAACGGGCTCTGCGCCTGGCGTTTCATCCCGGCGGCACGGCTTTCCGGAAGCTTGCCGCGCTTGTTCCCGTCGGAACCGCCCGCGATGTCGCCGGTTCCGTCGTCTGCGCAAATCTGACGATGCTTTCGGCAATGGCCGGCACGCCGTTTCTGCCCGGCTTCCGGGACCGGATCGTGATTCTGGAGGATATCGGGGAAGCGCCGCGGAAAGTCGACCGTGCGCTGGTTCAGCTGGAGCTTTCCGGCATTCTTGCGGATGCGTCCTGCGTGATCTTCGGCGATTTCACCGACTGCGGCACGCAGGATGAGATGCTGCGCGTGTTCCGGCGGTTTGCGGCCGCAACCGGGCTTTCCGTTTATGCCGGACTTGCTTTCGGACACGCGCTGCCGTCCCTCTCCTTTGTCTGCGGAGAGGAGGCGGAAATCCGTTCTTCCGCGCTGTACTGCCGGAGCTGAAGAGACTGCTTCACGCCGTTCCGGACAGCAGGCGGCGCGCTGCCGCGAGGATGTCTGTTTCAATTTGCACGCTTTCGGCTCCGGGCAGATCCTTTTCCTCGGAACCGTGTCCCGTGAGAACCAAAATTGCGTTCCGGCAGCGGGCATTCTCCGCGGCCCGGATATCCGAGAGCTTGTCGCCGATCAGGAAAGAGTGCGGCAGATCGATGTCAAGCTCTTCCGCCGCCCTGAGGAGAAGTCCCGGTTTGGGTTTCCGGCAGTCGCAGTCGCGCGTGAATTCCGGCACGGTTCCCCTTCTGTGATGCGGGCAGTAGTACCACGCGTCGATCCGCGCGTTTTCCGCTTCGAGGAGCGCATTGATCTTCCGTTCGACGGCCGCAAGCTGCTCCAGGGTGAAGTAACCTCTTGCAATACCGGACTGGTTGGAGACCGCGATGACCAGATAGCCGGCTTCGCGCATTTTCCTGATTGCTTCAGGTGCGCCGGGGCAGAGCGCGACCTCGCGGGGATCCGCCAGATAGTTCCGTTCTTCGATGATGACTCCGTCCCGGTCCAGAAAAAACGCTTTTTTCATCTTTTCCCTTTCTCAAAACCTGAATGCGTGACACCATACACCGCGAAACGGGAAATGAAAAACGGGAAAAAATTTTTTTTCATGATTTTTCCTGTTTGATTTGTCTCTTCCCCGCGTTACATTACAGAAAACAGCAGGGAGCTCCGCTCATGACGGGAAATGAACTTTCACAATATGCCGAACTGGATCTCGACCGTCTGAGGCGCTGCGGTTTTCCGGAATTCATCTACGGCGCGGGGAAGACCGCGGACCAGATTGCGGAAATCATGCGGCGTCTGGACCGTGAAGGACATCCGGCGCTTGCCACGCGGGTCCCTCCGGAATATGCGGAACGGATCCGCAGGGAGCTTCCCGAGGCGGAGTATGACCCGGCCGCACGGACGCTGTGCATCCGCAGGGGGATCCGTCCCCGGGAGGGAAATGTTGCAGTGATCTGCGCCGGAACATCGGATCTTCCCGTGGCACGGGAGGCTGTCGTCACGCTGGAGATCTGCGGATATGCCTGCAAACTGATTCCGGACTGCGGCGTGGCGGGAATTACGCGACTGCTTTCCAAAGCCGAACAGCTGCGCCGCGCGGATGTCGTGATCGCCGTCGCCGGCATGGAAGGGGCGCTCCCGAGCGTGGTCGCCGGGCTGGTGCCGTCTCCGGTGATTGCCGTTCCGACCGGCGTCGGCTACGGCGCTTCCTTTCAGGGACTGGCCGCGCTGCTTGCAATGCTGAACAGTTGCGCAAGCGGCGTGACGGTGGTGAACATTGACAACGGGTTCGGCGCCGCCTGCGCGGCGGTCCGGATGCTGAATCATCTGCGGAGTTCGGATGCCGTCTGACCGGCAGGATCCGGAACCGCCGCGACGATGCGGACGGGCTGCGTGGAGGCGTCCTGCATGCAATTTCAGGATAGCTGTCGCTTCCCCGCCGGGAGTTTTCTTCCGCCGGGGCTCCGGAGCGGGGATGTTTTCCTGAACCGGTTTGAAAATATTGGAAAAAGAAAGGAAGAAGGATGAAAAAAATTGGTGTGATTCTGTTTCTGGCTGCGGGATGTCTGCTGCGGATTGCCGCGCAGGAACTGGTGCTGACGGCGGGGACGGATAAACCGGACGCGCGCTACAAGCGCAATGAGACGGCAACCTTCCATGTTTCCCTGAAGGATGCCTCCGGCAAGGCGGTTTCCGGGAAGACAATCCATTATCTCTTGACCGGGGACGCGGGCCTGAAACGGGAGGGGACTTTGACTTCCGGCGAAGAGCCGCAGATTCTGAAAGCCACGCTGAAGGTCCCCGGGTTCATTCTGCTGAAGACCTGGCTGCCGGAAACGCCGCGGAAACCCGTCTGCGCAGGCGCCGGGTTCGAACCCGAAAAGATTGTTCCCGCGACACCGGAACCCGCCGATTTTGACGCCTTCTGGGCGAAGGAGCTTGAACAGCTGAAGAAACGGGCCTCCAACATGAAGATTACGGTGAAGGAGATCATGCCTTATCCGAAATACAAGGATTCCTGCAGAATGTATGACATCCGCCTGGAGGACGGCGTGCTGAACGCCACGGGGACGCTGGCCGTTCCGATTCAGACGAAAGAGAAAGGCCATCCGATCATCATGACCTTCAACGGCGCCAGCGGAATCGGAAGCGCGAGTTCCAATTCGCTGAGTCAGGCCAGAAGTTACAACGCTCTTGTTTTCCACATGAATCTGCATGACACCGTCAACTATGTTCCGAAACGGGAGGATGTGATCCGGATGCGGAAACTGCCGCAGATCCGCGGATATCAGTTCCGGGATGCGGACAAGCCGGAAAAATACGGTGTGGGGGATGTCTTCCGGCGCGTCCTGCGCTGCCGGGAATATCTGAAAACCCGTCCGGAGTGGGACGGGAAGACGATCATTGTGCGGGGGGGAAGTCTCGGTGGCGCGCAGGCGATTGTCGCCGCGGCAAACGATCCTTATGTGAAGCTCTGCGTCGCCGGAGCTCCCGCGATGTGCAACCATCTGGGATGGAAGAAGGATCAGTTCAGCGGATGGCCGAATCTTTTCCGGAACAGCCAGTATGTCAGGGACGCCGTGAAACGGGCGGGCGCGGAAAAGACAATGCCGTATTTTGACATCGTCAATTTTGCAAAACGGGTGCGCTGCGACACGGTGATGAGCGTCGGATTCATTGACGCGGTCTGTCCGGCGACAAGCGTTTACGCCGCCTACAATGTCCTCGGGACCCCGAAGAAGGTGATGTACGAGGTGCCTCTGGGAGATCACGGATTCAACCACGATCCGTCTCCGAAGAAAAAGCCGGGCGTGTTCGGTTACGGCGGATCGCAGGTGAGCGCTCTGATCCGGGCTCTTCCCCGGTCGGGAAAATGACGGTTTCCGGAGAAGGCCGGGCGGCCTTCTGATTTTTCCGGAATTTCCGCTCCGCGTCCCTTTTCAGATGGCGCGGAGTTTTTCTTTCCCGCCGGATGTGTCTGCCCCGGGGTTCCGGAATTTGCAGCCGTGGGTTTGCCTTTTCGGGAAAATGAGGGTATATTACCCCCTTCAGAAAACAATCAATTCAACATCGCAGGGAACCGCAATGTCCATCCGATTTTTTGAAAGCCGGAAACTTTTCATCCTTTCCGGCGAAACGATATCCTATGTCTTTTACATTGACGCCAACGGGCGGCCTGTGCACCTCCATTTCGGGGGGAAGGTCCTTGGAGAAGAGGGGCTTGTCCCGCAGGAGATCCGGAAAGGGCATTCCTCGTTTTCCCCCTGGGGGCCGGGAGAGAATCCCAAGGACAGTCCGGACGCCCTCATGCTGGAGTTCTCCGGATTCAATTCGGGGGATTTCCGGATCGGGTCGGCAACCGTGCTCACGGAGAACGGATCGCAGATCACCGACGCGCTTTATGTCTCCCACCGGATTTATCCCGGGAAAGAAGCTTCCGCCGGACTGCCCTGCGCTTATGCCGGAAAGACGGGCAATGTCGAAACTCTGGAAGTCACGCTGCGCGACACTGCATGCAATGTCGAATTCATACTGCGCTATTCGGTTTTCGAGGATTGCGACACGATTGTCCGCTCCGTCCGCACGGTCAACCGCTCCGCTTCTCCTGTCGTGCTCCGTCGCCTGATGAGCGCGCAGCTTGATCTGCCCCATACCGCATTCGATTTCATTCAGCTGAGCGGTTCGTGGGCGCGGGAGCGTCATGCGGAACGGACTCCGCTGCATCCGGGAATTCAGTCGATCCGCAGTGTGCGCGGGGCATCCGGCCATCAGAACAGTCCGGCGATTGCCCTGGGTGCGCATGACGCCACGGAATATTCCGGCGATGTCTGCGGGGCTCTTCTGGCATACAGCGGCAATTTCCTGATCGAAGCGGAATGCGAACAGTACGGGACGGCCCGGCTTGTGCTCGGCATCAACCCGGAAACGTTCTCCTGGACGCTTGCTCCCGGAGAGGCGTTTGAAACTCCGGAAGCCTGCCTGACCTTCTCCGGAGAGGGGATCGGGCGCATGTCGCGCAATTTCCATGATTTCATGCGGAACCATCTGATCCGGGACGGCTGGGCGCGGAAAAAGCGTCCGCTTCTCGTGAACAGCTGGGAAGCCGCCTATTTCGATTTCGATGCGGAAAAGCTCCTCGGCATTGCGAAGAGCGCGGCGGAGCTCGGAATCGAGATGCTGGTGCTGGATGACGGCTGGTTCGGAGCGCGCAACGATGACACGACTTCCCTCGGCGACTGGTTTGTGAACACGGCCAAGATCGGCGATCTCGGCGAACTGGTGAGGAAGATCAACGCTCTCGGTCTGAAATTCGGGCTCTGGTTCGAACCGGAAATGATTTCGGAAAAAAGCGTGCTCTACGGGGAGCATCCCGACTGGGTTCTCCACGAGCCGGGGCGGCGGCGTTCCATCGGACGGCAGCAGATGGTGCTGGACATGTCCCGCCCGGAGGTCGTGCAGTATCTTTTCGACACGATTGCGGGGGTTCTGCGCTCGGCCAGCATCGAATACATCAAATGGGACATGAACCGCAATCTGACGGAGGTGTATTCCGCCGCGCTGCCGCCGGATCGCCAGGGGGAGGTCGCGCACCGTTACGTGCTCGGCGTCTATCGTCTCCACGAGATGCTGCTGGAGGCGTTTCCGGGCCTTCTGATCGAAGGCTGTTCGGGGGGCGGCGGGCGTTTCGACGCGGGGATGCTCGGCTACGTCCCGCAGATCTGGTGCAGCGACGACACCGATGCGATGGAACGCATCCGGATCCAGCTCGGAACCTCTCTTTTCTATCCGGTGAGTGCAATGGGCGCTCATGTTTCCGTCTGTCCGAATCATATCACGGGGAGAACCACGCCCTTTGTCACGCGGGGCAACATCGCGCTTTCCGGCACATTCGGCTATGAACTGGATCTGACGAAACTTTCGAAGGAGGAGCGGGAACTGGTCCGCGTCCAGGTTGCGGAGTATCACAGATATCATGATCTGATCGCATGCGGCGACCTGTACCGGCTGTCAAGCGCTTTTTCCCTCAATGCCTTCGATGCGTGGATGTATGTTTCCAGGAATCGCCGCGAGGCTCTGATTACCGTGGTCTCCCGGTTCAGCGAACCGAATTGCGGCGTTCGTTTTGTGCGCCCGCGCGGTCTGGATCCGGAGACTGCATACGAAGTGGACGGCATGCGCGTTTCGGGAGCGACGCTGATGGCGCTCGGCATCCAGGTGAAATTGCCTGCAGGAGACGGGGCCAGCCGTCTGTATTATCTGAGAGCTCTCTCCTGAAGCGGAATGTTTCTGCATGCGGAGGGTGGAGGAAAAACTCAATTCCGCGCTTGTTTTTCCGGCGGCGGCATGATATTTTCTTCTGAGGATGTGAAACATAAGAAAATACGGGGTGATTATGCGTCTGACTGGACTTCTGCTGTTGTTTTTTTCGGCAATTCTGGCGGTTTCCTGCGCCTCTTCTCCGGAAGAGGAATTCGCGGAGCGGCCCGATTTCTTCCGCGCGGCCGACTTTGTGCGCGCCATGGAAAATATTGCGGGGGCGCTTCGGGAGGGCAGGGTTTTCATCCGGGACACGGAGGGATACAACCGGGTTTTCGGATTTGACAACTTCCGTTTCACGGAAAAGAATGTCCGCCCCGTGAGCATTTTTTTCCTGCCGGAGACAAACCGTTTCCATTGTGCGGCGCTGGTTCGGGATTCCGGAGCGGCGGACCGTCCGTATCGGCTTGTCTTTTTCACGGGGGCGGCGGCGCGGGGAGCTCCGCTTTCCCTCGTCGGCGTCGGAAAGGCGGACAGGATGTATCAGCGTCCGCCTGCGGTACTTCCGGAACCTTCTGTCTTGCGCGCTGTCTGTGAAGCCATGCGGGAGAAACTCCGCTCCGGCGGAATTGTCTGGGACCAGGACGTGGCTGCGAACGGGGACGGGGCGCCGGGGAAGGGCGGCAGCGCCGTCCGGAAGGAGAAAACGGCATTTTATTTTCTGGAACAGGACTGGTGGAGGGATTGCCTGATGCATGGAAACGGCACACTGCGGCTCTCGGAACGCGATCTTTCTCTCGGCGGCATCGCCGTATCTCCGGAGGGGGAAATCACCCTGAGCTGCTGCGTCCGGCCCCTGACTGTCCGGACAACTGGCCGGACGATTTCCTATGCCACTCTGAACGTGGTGATGCGTCCCGACGGCACTCTGCTCCGCACGGAAAAAGGAGGGGAACACTCCTTTGAGGATGCTTTGAGCGTGATTCTGTATCCGTTCGCTCAGAAGGACAATGATGAAATCTACCGGGCAGTGTTTGAGTGTCTTTTCGAGCGGAGCGCATCGAAGGTGAACGGCGCCGCACCGGCGGAGAAGTTTCGTTTTCTCATTGTTCCGGAAACCGCGTCTCCGGATTTCATGACGAAATATTCCTGGGGCGGCGGACTTCCCGTCCGCAATCCCCTCGTGCACGACTGGGATCTGGGAATCCCGTTCAATGAAAAAGCGGGCCGTTACACCGGACTGGGAAACGGAGAATACTATTATTCCGCGGGAGCGATCCGCCCGGTGGATGCTTCGACGGCATATGTCATGGGAAGCATTCTCTGTCTTCCTCCGTCCGCGCTTTCCGGAAAAGACGCGGCGAAAATCCGGGAAATGCCGGCGCTTGAGGACGCTTCCGTGCGCTTCAACGGACCGGTCGGGTATCTGAAGTTGAAAAAGGGATTTTTCGGGTGGTATGTCGAGCGGGATTCCATTGCTCCGCTGGCAAAGCCGTCCGGAGAAAAAACGGGGAACGGAAAACAGAAAAACTGAAACGGAAGGGGGATTTTATGCCGACTGTAAAACTCACAATCTCAAAAAAATTCGACCGGAACGAGAAGGAAAACCTGGCCCTGGAGCTCACCTCCATTGTCGCGAAGGAGATCGGCAAGCCGGAATCCGTGACCCAGGCGATCGTGGAAGACGATGCCTGCGTTTCGTTCGGCGGCAATTTTCTGGCGCCGTCGGCGTTTCTTGCAGTCATGAGCATCGGCGGATTGAATCAGGAGGTCTGCAAACGTCTTTCCGCGGCGATCTGCGCCCTGCTTGGACGATACGGCGTCAGCGGACAGCGCATTTACATCAATTTCTCGGAAAAGAAAGCCGCCGAATGGGGTTGGAATTCCAATACCTTCTGAAATCCTTTCTGAAAAAAGAAACACCGTCCGGTTCTCCCTGGTTTCCGGACGGTGTTTTTGTCTTTTCCTGCGCCGGAGCCTCTCCTACTTGCCAAGCGTTTCCAGCTTGACATTTTTGAAGGAGACTGCGCCGGTGCGCGCAAACAGGACCAGTTCGGCTTTTGCCGTTCCCGGCCACCATTTCCCTATGGCGTTGCCGGTTCCGGAGACATTTGCCGCAACAGTCCTGAAGGAATCGGTCAGAAACGGCAGGACCGCATAGAGATAGCCCCCGCTGTTCTGATGCGCCCGGACTCCGGTGCCCGCGGGAAATTCCAGATGGACAGGCGTGCTGAATGTGACCAGCCAGCTGCCGTCCGCATTTTTTTCCGTTTTCGCGACTGTGCCGCTGCTGATGTTGAAATTGGGAAGGTCGGATTTGTCATCCGCGACGGCAAACGCCATCGCCATGCCGGGCTTGAGTCGGGACGCATCCCGGACCGTGACGGTCCGGTCCGTTTTCTTCACAGGCGCTGCGAGTTCGGATTCCGTTCCCGCAACAGGTGAGATGTTGCGCGGGGTGATCTGGCGGTTGTTTTTGTCCCAGCACCAGAACGCCACGAAGAGCATGACCTTTTCCGAGGGGTTGTTTTTCCGGAATTCTCCGGAGAAGCGGATGGTTTTCGCCGGATCGACGGCGAAACGTTCCGTGGAGTGGAGTTCCCCCTTTCCCGTGAACACCAGGGTGTCATCCTCTTTCTGCGTCAGTTCCCTGCTGTCTTTCCAGTCTCCTTTTTCCGGACATTCGAGAAGCGTGCCGCCGAAAGCACCGAGGGCGAGCGACGCCATTGCGAGAATCAGTGTCTTCTTCATGTCTGCATCCTTTCCTTGGGTTTATTCAAAAAAATTTAGGCTAATACCGCGATGCTCTGCATCGCCAAAAATTGCTTCGTGCAGGACTCTCAGTCCTGCCGCGGTCCAGCTGCGCAAGCTGGTCGCCGGAGGCGAAATCCCTAATACCGCGCATGCTTGCATCGCGGTAATTTATTAAAAAAACTATATTTCATTCCGCGATGCGTTGCATCGCCGGAAATTACTTCGTGCTGTCCTTCCAGTCCTGCCGCGGTCCAGCTGCGCAAGCCGGCCGCCGGAGGCGAAATCTCCGTTTTTTCCCGTGTGCTGAGTCCCGGGGTGTTCATTTTTGAAATTCAAGAGTTCTGTAGGAATCCGCGCCGTGGAACACCCCGTTGCTCCAGGAGCTGATTTCCGCCGTATTGTCGGAAAGTTTGCGGGAACGGGCTATGTTGACTTTCCAGCGGTCGCCTGGTTTGGGAGCGCCGCCGAGCGCGGAGAAGGGAATGGCGATATCGGCAATCCAGGCATCCGGGAGAATGCGGGTTCCGATTTCGCTTCCGGAGTCGAAGGCGATGTCCGAATCGGTCGCATGGAGGGTCATGGCGTCGAAGAAGACGCCATCGGCGTTGGTGACGAGATGCAGATATTTTCCGCCGAGAGCCGGCGCGGCGAGAAAGAGCTCCAGACTGTTGTCCAGCCAGATCTGGTCGTCGCGTTCCGTCTTTCTTGTGACCATGAGACGCGGGGACGGTTCCTCCGCGCGGATTCTGAAATACAGCTTCCGCGGGGACCAGAGCGCCTTGACGGAGGTCTTCTGAAGAGCCTTTTTCCCGGAGGAGCGGAAATCTGTGACCGCGGGCGCCTTTTCCCAGTCCTTCTCTTCCGGCTCTCCGGAAATCTTTCCTGCCCCGGCGGTCATGCCTGCCAGTTTTTCATATTCCTTGCGCCGGAGTTCCCAGCCGTCAAAACCCTCTTTTTCCAGCCGGAGGCGCGCAAGCGTTTTTCCGTCGCCGCGCGCGGACCGGAACGCCTGCTCGAGAAGAGCCCGGAGCTTCCTGTGCGCGTCCTTGTCCTCCAGACACCTCCCGAGCGCGATGTTCGGACTCCCGTAGAGGAAATGCGTTCCGCTGTTTTCATAGCATCTGCGCAGGAGTTTCCGGTATTCTTTCATCTGCGGCCATGCCTTTGCATAATATCTGCTCCCGACATCCTCCATGACTTCGTCGAAATCCGCATCCGCGTTCCAGAGGAAATATGCCTGAATGTAGCGCGGAATCGCATCGTATTTCCAGGAATTTCCCAGGGTCGGCAGATAGGAGCGGATGAAGAACCTTTCCGGCTCGTCCACCATCGGGGGACGCTCGTCGCAGTATCCGGCCAGACCGGATGATTTGTAGTATTTCAGGTCTTTCACATAAATCCCTTCCAGGGGATTGTAGATTTGATTCCCCTGCGGAATGAAGAGGCTGTATTCATAGGTTGTCACGGGATATCCGAGCTTTCTCCATGCGCGGACGCGCTCCCGGAAGGAGCGGTTCACGGCGCAGGAAGCGTCCCCGATGGAATGGGTGTAGCAGCGCCGCACGAGACAGATTTTCAGATGGTCGAGGCGCGGATCCGGTTTCACGCGGTCCGGCGGGTTTTCCGCGTTGATATAGGCCATGCTCTGGAATTCCATTTGCGGAATCGCCTTTTTGACTGCATTGATCACCGTGTTGGCATAAATCCAGAACCGGTTCGAAACCTGCTTGTTCAGGCGTTCCTCCGGCGAATCCAGTTTCCGGCAGTTTTCACACTCGCACCACTGCATGGTGTCGTTCTGGAGAATTTCATAGCGGTTGACGCTCCGGTCCGCCGACAGTTTCCGGATGATGGTGTCGCAGATGATCTTCATGGTCTCCGGATTGGAAACGCAGGGGTTCGAATAGCCGGGATCGCCCGCTTTCCCGCTGGGGGGAACCCGTTTCCCGTTCACCATCGGGAAGAGTTCCGGACGGGTCTGAAAGAGTTCTTTCGGCATCAGCGTCCAGAAATCATGGCCGCCGGTCCGGCGGATCTCATTCTGAAACCATGCGGCCGGCTGCATGTTGTTGCGCAGCTGCCACTGCAGTGTTTTCAGCATCTTTTCCCCGGGAGGGCCGCCGGTCAGGTTGAAGGTGCGGATCCGGAAGGAGGGATTGACGACGCGGAGCTGTGGCGGAACGCTGAAACTCCGGCGCGTTTCATAGGATTCGCCATCCTCTCCGGGGAAGATCCAGCGGATTCCGCCGTGATTTTTCAGGATTTCATATGTCCCGTAGAGAACGCCGAGCGGGCGGCGCGCGGCAATGTGGAGTCCCTTGTCCGTCGCGGAGATCAGGAATCCGTCATCCTTCACCTGATGAAATTTTGCCGCGAGTTCGCGCGGCAGCCGCGCGGCGGAACGTGTCAGATAGACGGGATAGCGTCCTTGCGCCGGCGCAAGGGAGACCGGCACCCGGGCTCCGGTGAGTTTTTCCAGATAGGCGGAGAGTTCCGCTGCCGCATATGCTTCCTGGGTTGTGAAGTCGGGCGCGATTACGATAGTGGCGCGGGGAATTCCGTTTTCCACCAGAAAAAACTCTTTCGCGGAAAGCGTCAGCACGGCGAAGCAGCATGTCATGAAGACCAGAAAACGCATGTCGAAATCCTTTCCCGTTTGTGTTTACCGTCCGGCCAGTCCGACATCGGAGAGATGCAGTTTCACCCCGCGGCGGATCAGGCGCTCTGCGATATCCTCATAGGGGAGGTCGTCGGGGGAGACATTCCGCTTGGCGGCGAGAGCGGCCGCGACTCCCGCCGCCTCTCCGGTCACAGCCGCGCAGGGAATGACTCTTGTGATCTCCCACGCTTCGCCTTCCGACGCGGTCGTCCGCCCCGCCGCGACGACGCCGCGGATCTCTTCGGGGATCATCGTGGAGTAGGGGATCTCCCAGGGAGGCTTTTCCGTGCTTCTCCAGTCGCCGGCCATGCCGATGGAGTCCTCGAAGCGGGTCATGGCCTGCCCGTCGCGCAGACAGTTTTTCCCGACGATGCGGGAGATCTTCCGGTACTGCGGCATTGCGGGAAGAACAACGGGGTAGAGCGTCCGGCGCGAAGCTTCCCCGGAAGCATATCGCGTGTCGTAATAGTTCCGGAGAAGGGTGCGGCTTTTCAGAATGAAGTCGGAGACTTCGCGCCCTCCGACGCCGTGGGCCGTGCACTCCTTTCCCGCAAGATAGCGAAGCGGAAACGAGGCGGGAAAGTTGTCCGGATCGGCCGCGGGATCGTGATGCATGGCCCAGATGCAGGTGAAGTTCATGCCGTCGACGGTCGCGCCGCCCGCGCGCCGGACGAGATCCGCGTCTCCGGTCGCGTCCACAAAAGCCTTCGCCGCCAGGCGTCCGCGTCCGCTCTTGTTTTCCGCTTCCAGTGCGGTGATCCGGTTTTCCCCGTCTTTTTCCGCGCCGCAGAGAAGAGTGTCCACCCAGCAGTCGATTCCCGCGTTCAGAAGAAGTTCGTCGAGCGCGAGCGCGAAGGAGGCGGGAGAGAATTCCGTGCTGTAGGTCCCGTCCCCGGGCTGCCACGGCGTCCTGCCCCAGTCTTTCTTCTTCAAGGTGTCCGGACCATACTTGATGCTGGCGTGAAGCAGCCGTTCCGCGAGTCCGAAGGAGACCTGCGTGCCTTTCCCGTTGCAGAGCTGAAGATAGGCGTAGACCAGCCCCGTGGTCGCGAGCCCTCCGAAAAACACCGTTTTTTCCACGATCGCGGTTTTTGCGCCTTCCTCCGCGGCGGCGATTGCCGCGGCGACTCCGGCGATTCCTCCGCCCGCGACAACCACGTCATATTCCTTCTGAAACATTGCTCTTGCTCCTTTCTTCTGTCTGCGGCGTTCATTCCGGAAAGGCGTCCAGACAATCCAGATCCAGTCCGATGAAATGAAGAACCATCAGCGGATAAAGTCCTTTGAATTTCGAACAGTCCATTTCCCATTCGATGCGTTTCCACGTGTCCGACGAGACCGTTTCGGAGAAAACTTTGCTTTCGGCAGGCGGCGTCCCCTCCGGAACCAGATGATCCGAGAGGCGGACGGAGAGGTTTCCCGTTCCGCGCGCCATGACGCTGAATTTCAGTCTGCCGCGGAACGGCCTGCGGATTCCGTAGGTCTGGACGTGTCCGGAGAGTCCGGACAGCGCACCTGCGATATGCCGTCCGCGCAGGAAGCGTCTGCCTGCGGCGGCTCCCCCTTCGATGACTGCAAAGTCCCCGGAGAAATCCGCCGGAATCCGTCTGCCGTTCCGTTCCCGCACGATTTCAAAACTTCCGTTTCCGAACACGGGGAAGGCGCCGAAGGAGATCAGGCGGAGACGCTCTTCCGGAGGGGCGTTTTCCGCACCGTTCCAGACGGAGACTTTTCCGTCCCTGCGGAAGAGAATGCCGACGGGCAGGGTTCCGCCGGTCCGGGCTCCGGGATATGGAAAGATTTTTTCTCCCGCTTCTTCCACGTTGAAGCGTTCCGTTCCGCCGGCGGCCGTCACTTCCAGTTCCGCTCCCGGTCCGCCCGCCCCGTGGACCAGACGAAGCCCCTTTTCATCGTAGAGCAAACGGAGTTCCAGAGGGATTCCCGGCGCGTAGTCGGCATATTTGACGCCGCAGGAGAGTCCGTTCCCCGCAGGAGCCGCAACGACCGCCGCATCCCCGTTTGCCTTCCGGTACTGCGCATGACGCTCCACGAAGGCGTTGCGGAACACCCGGCGTTCCTCTTCGACGATGCCGCGGACGCGCGGATCGTTTTCCGCCAGTTTCAGCGCAAGGGCGAGACAGTTCTCCAGCGTCTCCTCCGCACCCGGTTTTTCCAGCGCCTTGCCGAGATCGATTCCTTTGGAACCCATCCAGAAGTGATCGTTCAGGTTTTCGTAGAGATCAGCCAGATATTTCCGGTAGGGCTTCATCGCCTTCCAGGCCGGGCCGTAATAGCGGGAGCCCGCATCGTCCTCGACCGCGTCGTAATCCGCGTCGGCGTTCCACAGGAAACAGGCCTTGATGTATTCATCCAGAACGTTCTTCTGCCAGGCCTTTGTATTGCGCCCGGGAAGAAAATCCCCGTCGAAGGGAAGCACCTCGTCGCACCATCCCGCGTAGCCGCGCCTGTGATATTCCTTCAGCTCCCTTGCGACATAGCGTCCGAGCGGAATGTAGTATCCGCTGCTGCCGCAGGGCAGGAAATTCATGTATTCGTAGGTTGTGATCGGAATGCCGGTTTTTTCAAAACCTTCGAGAATCCGCCGGAAGCGTTCGTTGCGGATGCAGGTGCGGTCGAACATGTTGTGCGTGTAGCAGCGGGTGTTTCCCGCCATCAGGAGCGTGGCATGGCGCGACGGCGCAACCCCGGACGGGACTTCATGATAGTTCTGATAGGCGGAGCCGAAGAATGTGACGTGCGGCGCAGCTTTCCTCCCCGCTTCGATCAGGGCGTTCGCCAGCGTCCAGTAGCGGGTCGGCACCTGGCCTCTCGCCCGTTCTTCCGGGGGATCAAGCTTCCGGCAGTTTTCGCATTCGCACCAGCGCGGGCTGTCGTTGTTCAAAAGCGTGACAACGGTGATGGACGGATCGTCTTTCAGAAGCCGGACCAGATTTTCGCACATGATGCGCACCGTTTCGGGGTTGCTGGTGCACGGCTGGCGTTTCTGACCGTCCTGCGGCAGGCGTCTGCCGTCGTAAAGCCCGAAGAGTTCCGGCTTCTCCCGGAACAGGGAGTCGGGCAGGAGACGGCTGAAGATATGGCCGTCTCCCTCGACTTCCGGTGCCAGACGTGCATCCTTCGTATGCGGGATCATGTTGTTCCGGACCTGCCAGAGCGGAGTTTCCCTGGGGTTTGCCGCCGCGATCAGATTGAATCTCCGCCATCGGAACGAGGGATTCACCGTTTCGGAAAACGCGGGAATGCCGAATGCGGATTTCCGCTCGAAGAACGTGCCCTCCGGACCGGGATGGATCCAGCGGATCCCCCCGCAGCGCTTCAGCACTTCATAGACGCCGAAGAGGACGCCGCGCGGGCATCTGCCTATGATATAAAGCCCCGTTTCGTCGGAATGGAGCGCAAATCCGTCATGGCGGATCTTCTCCGCGAGTTTCCGCGCCGGAGCGGGCAGACGGAAACGGGGGTTTTCCGTGCATCCCGGAAAGAGATTGTATCTGCCTTCCACGGGGCGGCGGACGATTTCGACTCTGGTTCCCGTGACTTTTCCGATCCATTCCGCCAGCTCCTTTGCCGCGAAAATTTCCGCGCTGGTCGCCCCGCGCGGGCGCACGACGGCGCAGCGGACCTCCCCGTCCCGGACGAGAACATGTTCCGCGGCGTTCATGGCTGTGTTCAGCAGCAGGAGGAAACAGACCGGAAGGAGAATGCGCATGGGAAAAATCCTTTTTTTCAGTAAGCAAAGTTGCATAAATTTATATTGTAATATTGAAAAGGTGTGGTATGTTATCTGTAACTCCAACAGAAGAG
>CALXRI010000029.1 GCA_944390795.1 uncultured Victivallales bacterium | reverse complement strand
CAGCTTCATTGCATTCTCCTTGTCTTTTATTGATATAACCCCTTGAATTTCAATAACAGGTAACCGTCATCTTCAACATGACCTCCGACAGAGTCAGTTTCTTCCCTGAAAACGTTCCGACGTGCCCGTCCCAAAACAGGCTGTTGCTCCGATCCGAATGCCGGTAGGCAATATGTCCTTCGCCAGTGAGATTTACAACGCCGCAGTTGCGGTATTGAGGTTCCCACCCGTAAACCGAATCAAGCCGGAGATAGCAAGTTGACGGCTGTTTCACACGAAAAAATTTCAAGGTCTCGAACTTATTGGAGTTCCATCTCTTATGCCATCCGCCGTAATCCGAGACGTTCGAACCGCCGGCCAGGTTCTCTTGCGACGGACAGTAAAATGCCTTGGAACCGTTATATCCGAGGCGAGGATTGTAGTGGTCGTTTTCAACTTCCCCTTTGACCCCCAGGTAGGGGCTCAGAGGCAGACATGTCAAGTGCGGCTTCCCCGGAGTGTCCACCGGATAGTTCCCTTTGTAATCGTCCGCATAAGCGATGAAAGCCAGTCCCTGCTGCTTCAGATTGTTCTGGCAGGAAGCCGCCTGTCCGGCTTTCCGGGCCTTGTCCAGCACAGGCATCAGCAGCGCCGCCAGAATCGCGATGATCGCGACCACGACAAGGAGCTCCACCAGGGTGAAATTCCGTCTGCCGCGCAGAGAAGAGTGGCAACACACAGGCAGACCGGACGCCCGACATGCGGATCCCAGTATCATTCCGCCAGATCGTTGACATTTGCATTTCATGGCATACTCCTTATGTTATCTGAAATTTCATGTGAAAATGGCCGGATGGGACCATCTCTTCCCGGCTGTTTCCCCGCCCACCCGGGAACAGCTTTTTCACTCCCATATCGCATCGATCCGGAAAACATCAAAAGCACCCTCTTTTTTGTTATCCCGTTCAAACACCCTTCTCACTTCCCCTGGCGGAATGAGCCCCTTCGCTTTCCGCGGAAACGGCCACAGGGATCAATCGTTCCGCAAGTGCAGCCCGCGCCGCCGGAATGCAATTCCGCTTATTCGAAACCGCCGGACCGCCCGGCGGATTCAGGCCGAAAACATCATAAAAGGAGCAATCTGTTCTCAATTCCGCACCCGGCTCACTGCCCGTGCCGTTTCCCCCAGGTCCGCGGGAAATTCCGCAAACGGATAAAGGTGAAAGCGGAAGACGTAAACACCGCTTCTGCTTCTGTATTTTTCCAGTGTGTCGGGACCGCAGGAGGCGGTACCCAGTCCGCGCTGGAAGAAATCCAGCTTGAGATGGATGCAGTCGTCCGGCTCCAGTTCATGCTCGTGCAGGGTCTCGTAAAGTTTCCTCATGGAGTAGCGGCTGACCGAAAACTCCATGCCTTCCGGCGCGGCGATCAGAACCCCCCGCCCCGCGTCATTGCTCAGCGCGGCGAACCGGACATCGGTGCGCTGGCCGTTTTCCTGCGGCATGATGTAAGGGACATGCATTTCATCCACCGTGGCGTGGTAGAGCCCGATCGGATATCCCGCCTTCCGATCACAGCAGTTTTCCTGGGGTCCGCGCCCGAACCAGGCGACGTTCCCGAATTCGGCAGGAAGATCGAGCAGGACACCGATGCGCGGAAGATCGTCAAGTCCGTCATCGATCTCGAAACGGTTCTCCACACAGATGACGCCGGAGGGCGCGGCGGAAAGATTCTGCGTCAGGACAATCCGGTCCTTCAGCAGAGTGCCGCGCCAGACCGATATGATCCGGGCGTGATCCTTTTCCGAAACAACCGACTTCCTGATCCGCCGGAAGGAATAGAGCCCTTTCTCCTTTTCCCACTGATACAGAGCCTTGTGCTTCTGCCCTTTCAGAAGCGTGGTGATCTTGAGTCCGTCGTTGTCGGTCGGCGCGCGGACGATATTGAGTTCCGGCGCACGGCAAATCAGGGGACGGCCGTCCAGCGAAAGGAACGCTTCCTTCCCTCTGACGTCAAGAACGGCGGATTCCGGCGCGGAAAGCCGGATGCGATTCTTCCTCGTCGCGCTGAATGGCATCCGGAACTGTTCCCAGGCGACTTCGAATCCGGGATCCGCCCACGGAGCCGCCTGCTCCAGAACCGCATGAAACGTCAGAAAGCACTCCTGGCCTTCCGTCATTTCCGGAGGCGTCAGATTCAGCCGGACCTCAACGGAATGCGCTTTTTCCTCCGCGGAACCATTCTGAAGACTGAAGCCATCCAAGCGGCGGGGACGCGGCGCGATGTCCATTGTGCCGAGAGTGCCGGACTGGACGCTTCTCCCGTCCACGGAAAGCTCCCAGTTGACGCGCAGATCGGAAAGGTCCTTGAAATACCGGAGATTGACGATGCGGAAACGGCCGGCTTTCCGATCAATCTCCTCGAATTTCACGTCCTGTGCAAGTTTCTTGAACTCATAAAGAGCAGGATGCGGCGTGCGGTCCGGCCAGACGATGCCGTCTGTAATGAAATTGTAATCGCTGGGATTGTCTCCGAAATCCCCGCCGTAGAACCAGCAGGGACGGCCGTTCTTTTCGCCCCGGCGGATACCGTGGTCAAGCCACTCCCAGATGAAACCGCCCTGCAGGCAGGAATACTTTTCAAACGCATCGAAATATTCCCCGAGCCCGCCGTTGCTGTTGCCCATGGCATGCGAATACTCGCACATGATCATCGGCCTGGGATCGTCCGTCAATCTCTCCGCCCATTCCACAATGCGGTCCACATGCGGATACATCGGGCAGATGATATCGGAAAGGCGGGCATTGGAGTCGAACTTCCAGCCATGCGTCGCGCCTTCGTAATGGACCGGGCGCGAGGGATCATAATGGCGGATCCAGCCCTCCATCGCGGCATGGTTCATCCCGACGCCGGACTCGTTGCCGAGCGACCAGAGAATGACGCTCGGATGGTTCTTGTCGCGCATGACCATGCGCATGGCGCGGTCGGCAAACGGAGCGCCCCAGGCGGGATTGTTGGCAAGATCGTTATAATATGCGTGGCATTCAAGATTCGCCTCGTCGATGACATAAAAACCGTATTCGTCGCAGAGGTCGTAAAACTCCGGCGCGGCGGGATAGTGGCAGGTGCGGATCGCATTGACATTGAACTGCTTCATCAGAATCAGATCTTTCCGCGAGAGTTCCTCGGAAACGGTGCGCCCGTCCAAATCGTCATGCTCGTGACGGTTGACGCCGCGGATCAGGACCGCCTGGCCGTTAATCAGCAGCTGCCGTTTTTCCACTTTGACGGTCCGGAAACCGATCCGCTGCGCAACGGCGTCGAGCTCCTTTCCGTTTCCCTCATAAAGCGTGACGGTCATGGTGTAAAGGACGGGCGTCTCGGCGCTCCATGCGCGCACTTTCCCGATTTCAGCGGTGAATCCGGCGAACACTCTCCGGAAATCGGAAAATCCCCATCGGAACTCGGGATGGGATCCGCAGATCTCCTTCCGCTCGAACACCCGTCTGCCGCCGGAATCGTAGACGCGGACGACAAGCCAGGGCGCATGTTCCGGATCAATGACCTTGTCATGACCGGTCTGGATGTCGACCCGGAGGCGTCCGTTTTCGAAGGTTTCATCCAGGGTCGCAGTCGCATGCACATCGCAGATACGCGTCTGTCCCGCGGAGCGGAGATAGACGGAACGGACAATCCCGGCATGCCACCAGTGATCCTGATCCTCGAGAAAGGAGCCGTCGGACCATTTGATGACAAGCACCGTGATCTGATTCTCCCCGGAATGCACAAGTTCCGTCACATCGAATTCCGTCGATCCGCGCGAATCCTTGCTCATGCCCGCGGCCCTGCCGTTGACATATGCGCAAAAACAGGACTCCACGCCGTCGAAATGCAGATAAATCCGCCTTCCGCTCCATTTTCCCGGGATGCGGAACGACCTGCGGTAAACACCGGTCGGATTGCGTTCCGCCGGAACCCGGGGCGGCAGATCCGGCCACGGCATCCGGGAATTCGTGTAATGGGGATAATCATAGCCGCGCATATCCCAGCAGCTCGGAACGTCGATCACGCCCCATCCCGAATCGTCAAGGGCGGGAAGAAGAAAATCTTCCGGAACATCCTGCGGTTTTTCGTAATAAGCGAATTTCCAGTTTCCGTTCAGAGTCCGGTACCATGGTCCGCGCCCGCTGCCCGCGCGCCGCGCGGCCGGCTCCGTACTGAAATGGAACAGCGGCGAACGGTTCGGTTCCCGGTTCATACCGACACATTCGGGACTCTGGTAGATCAATTCGTCCAGTTTGAAATTCATGAAGGTTTTCCCTTTTCCGTCATTTGATTTTGGATGAAGTCCGAATTAAATTACTTCTTTAAAATATAAACGGTTTTTTCAAAATCGGAATATCGCGGATGGCTGTATCGAATATGCAAATTGGTAATAATGCGTTCTGCCCCCCTTTCCCCGGTCTTGACGCAGTGGAATGGACAAAAGTTTTCCGTTCCATGGGCACGGCCAGTTCCCGCGAGGGAATCGGCGCGGGAATCCTGCCGAAAGCCGGAGGAATCGAGTTTCAGAACTACACTGCGCCGCGCTACGTGATGGTCATCATTCTTCGCGGGCGCGGCTCGTTCACGGACGACCGGGGACGGAAATATCCGCTGACTTCCGGATCTTATTTTCAGCGTCAGCCGGGCATCCCTCACGCCAACGTGGTGGAACCGGACAGCGGCTACGTGGAAGCCTATCTGGAAATCGGTCCGCTTTTCTACCAGTCGCTGCGCGCAATGCGGATCATCCGCACGGAACGTCCGGTCGGAAAGCTGGCACACACGGCTTCCCTGCAGACTCGCATCTGGCATTTGATTCATCTTCTGCGGAATGCGCCGGAGGAACAGCTTCCGGAATTCGCGGCGGAAATGCTGGAACTGCTGCGGGAATGCCAGACTGACATACATCCCGTAACGCCGGACGGAAACAGGGAAGACATCATTGAGCTGGCCTGCAGCACCCTCGGAAACAATTTCAACCGCCCCGTCGACATGCACGAATTCTGTGCCAGGAACGGGTGGGGATATGAACATTTCCGCAAAATATTCAGGGCGCGCATCGGGGTATCACCCTGGCAGTACCGGGTCCGCCGGAGACTGGACGCGGCATCGGCCCTGCTTCAGGACAAGCAGCGCACAATCGCGGAAATCGCAAAGACGCTCGGCTACTCCTCCGCCTATGAATTCTCGGCACAGTTCAAGCGTTATCTCGGCGTTTCGCCTCTCTTCTACCGGGAAGGGCGCAAGAACTGACGTCCCGCTTCTTTTCCTGACCGTTTTTTCACTTGGCCCCTTGAAAAAAGACTTTGCCCGGTGTATGGTTCCTGTTTTGGAACAGTTCCAAAACAGGACAGTTTATGAAAAAGATGAATGTTTTCTTTGAAATGCACCGCGACATCGAAATTCTGCGCCGCAGAGCCATCGCGGAATACTGGAATGACAACCAGAGCGACGACGTGATTGCCCAGCTCAGTCTGCGCCAGCTTTCACATCTGGTCACGATTGAAAAACTCGGGTCCTGCTCCCTGCAGACCGTCATGCGCCATACGGGTCTCTCGAAATCGGCAGTTTCCGCCGCTGTGGACAAGATGGTCCGCTTCGGGCTCCTGAGCCGGGTCGAAAATCCGGAGAACCGGCGCGAAATCCTGATCCGGGTCCTGCCGGCGGTCAGAACGCATCTGGACAACATCGACCGGCGCTTCCGACATCTGGTCACCGGGATCTTCGGAAAAGAGTGCACGGATGCGGAAATGACGAAAATTGCCGAAGTCTCGGCCCTGATAGTGGAAAAACTGAAAAAATATGATCTGAAATGAAAAAAGAAAACGCCTCATTCACGACCGCGCCGATCGGGCGCACCATGATTGCCACCGCAGTCTCCATGCTTCCCGGAACCCTCGCGATCTCCGGCTACAATATCGCGGACACCTACTTCGTCGGGCAGCTTCACAATACAGACGCCCTCGCGGCAATGGGCTACACCTTCCCCGTCATCATGATTATCGGATGCGTCTTCCGCGGACTGGCGACCGGAATCATGGCGACCGCGGCGCAGGCGCTCGGAGGCTCAAAGCACGGCAAGGCGGCGAAACTGATAACTTCCGGACTGCTGCTGACACTGATTCTCTCACTGATCTGCGGCCTTCTCGGCGCATATTTCATTGAGGAGACATTCCGGCTTTTCGGCGCACAGGACAATGTCATGCCCTACATCCGCAGCTACATGACGATCTGGTACTGGGGCGTCTGCACCGCCGCTCTCACGATGAGCTGCAACGACGTCCTGATGGCGGCGGGGGCGACAAAAATCGCCAGCGGCATGATGGTCTCCGGCATGCTTCTGAACGTCGTCATGGACCCGGTCTTCATTTTCGGATTCGCGGGCATCCCGGCGATGGGAATCGCGGGAGCGGCGTGGGCGACGGTGCTCTCGCAGGCCTTCGCGGCAGTGGCGATGCTCCTGATTCTCCATTTCCGCTATGCCTTTCTCGTATTCTCCGCGCTGCAGTGGCGTTTTCTGAAAAATACCTGGATGATGATTACGCGCTTTGCAATCCCCTCCATGCTGGGCATGCTGCTGATGCCGATCGGGAACGGCGTGGTGACATGGGTGCTCGCACAGTTCGGCGATGAAGCGGTCGCGGCCTCGGCGGCGGCGGGACGGCTTGAAGTGCTGGCATTCTTCTTTCCGATGGCGCTCGGCACCGCGCTGATGCCGATGGTCGGACAGAACTACGGGGCACGCCTCTATTCCCGGATCAACCAGTGCCGCAGGTTCGCCATGCGCTTCGCGTTCTACTATCTGCTCGGCATGGCGCTGCTTTTCGTCGCGCTCGCGCCGAGGATGGTCGGATTCTTCTCCACGGATCCGAAAGTGCTCCCGATCATGATCGCCTATCTGAGAATCATCCCGTTCGGCTTCGGCATGATTGAGATTCACCGCTATTCGACATTCTTCTTCACCGGGTGCGGACGGCCCGGAATCGCCGCATGGCTGAACGCGCTGCGGATTGCGGGGCTGATGATCCCCTTCACGCTGCTTGCCCTGCTGCTCCATTCGCTGAACGGCGTGTTTCTCGCGCGCCTGGGGGCGGACCTGATCGCCGGAAGCATCGGCCTTTACTGCGCAAGAAGAATGACCATGCATCTTCCGCAGGACGGTCTGCCGGACAGGACTCTGATCAAATCTCTTTCCGAAACGATGCTCGAGGCCGAAGCGGAAAACGAAAGCGCTGCGCAGGAATAAGCGGACGGATGACCGGACATTTCGTGCAGGTCCTCCGGTTTTCCTTTTTTTCCGGCTCGTTGAATTGAAATTCTGACGATGACGCGTCATATTACGGCATATTATTTAACCGGCGGGTTTGCTTATGGCTAAAAACAGAACTCTATTTCTGACAGATTACTGTCTGACGCCGCACGTCAACATTCCCAACGCGGGAATTCTGTGCGAGGGGAACAAGATCATCGCCGTCGGAGGCGCTTCGGCATTCTCCCTGGACGAACCGGGGCTCCATGTCATCGACCTCACCCACACCTGCGCGACACCGGGGTTCATCGACAGCCATATCCACGGAGGAGGCGGCTACGACACGGGGAAAGCCCTGGAACCGGACGCGGACATCGGCATCCTCTGCCGTCATCTCGCGGCGCACGGCATCACGACCTACCTCCCGTCGCTCATAAGCTATCCGAGAGAGAAGATGATCGCACTGACGGCAAAGCTGGCCGAACTGACGGAAAAAAGCTACCCCGGCGCAGATCCTTACGCCATCAATCTGGAAGGTCCTTTCATCAATGTCAGGAAATGCGGCTCCCAGAATCCGGAAGCAGTTTCCCCGATTGACCTCGGCTATGCAAGGGAACTGATCGCGGCAGGCGGCGGAAGAATCAAACTTCTCACCTTCGCCCCCGAACTGAAGGACGCGGACAAACTCATCGAACTTCTGCTGGAAAACGGTGTGATTCCTTCCATGGGACACAGCATGGCCGGACCGGACGATGTCCTGCGCGCGGTGGACGCCGGAGCGCGCAGATGCACGCATCTCTACAACGGACTTCCTCCGCTTCATCACAGGATTTCCTCCATCACGGACATCATGCTGACGCACGACGACATCTCCGTGGAGCTGATCGTGGACGGCGTGCACATCGACCCGCGCATGGTGGACATCACGGCACGCGTCAAGCCGAACGACAAAATCATCGGCATCAGCAACGCCATCGAATTTGAGAACACCGGAAATACGCCCTTCATCAAAAAAGAGGACGGGCTTGTCTACACCCGCACCGGCGTCATCGCAGGAACCTCCATGACATTGGAAACGGGATGGGCCCATCTCAGAAATTACTCGCACATGCCGGAAAATCTCGCCACAGCGTGCTTCACCAGCAATCCCGCGGAAGACCTCGGACTCATCACGCGCGGAGAAATCCAGCCGGGAAAACGGGCGGACATCACCTTCTTTGATCTGGAAACCAACAAGGTCTGCATGACGGTCTCCAACGGTGCGATCGTCTACACGGCGCCGGAGCAAACATGAAACACAGCAAACATCCCCCTTACATCCTGCTGGACTCGGGAAACAGCAGAAAACTCGAACAGGCTGGCGCATACCGGATTATCCGCCCCGCCCTGAACGCCTTCTGGAAACCGTCCCTCCCGGAAAGCGAATGGAACAAGGCGGACGCCGAATTCAAACGCGACTCCGGGGGCGGCGGAACCTGGACATGGAAAAACGGACGCAGGCCGGACGACTGGACTCTCTCCTGGGGGGGAATCAACCTCTATGTGAAGCCGACCCAGTTCGGACACCTCGGATTCTTCGCCGAGCAGGCGCCAAACTGGGACTGGCTCCGCTCATGCATCAGCCGGATGCCGACGCATCCGAAAACCCTGAATCTTTTCGCCTATTCCGGCGGCGCGACGCTCGCAATGTCCTCCGCCGGAGCGGAGACCTGCCATCTGGACGCATCCGGCGGCATCATCGAATGGGCGAAAAAAAATCAGGCGCTTGCCCAGAACCCGGGAAAAATCCGCTGGATCTGCGACGACGCCATGAAATTCGTCGGACGCGAGCAGCGGCGCGGGAACCGGTATAACGGAATTGTGCTGGATCCCCCCAGCTTCGGGCGCGGCGCACAGGGACAGGTCTGGAAAATCGAGGACGGCATTGAGAACATGCTCCTGAACTGCAGGAAAATTCTGGATATGGAAAATCCCTATTTCATTCTCCTGAGCTGCCATTCGCAGGGATTCTCCCCGATTTCCCTCGGACGGTGTCTCGGAGAGGTTTTCCGCGAGGACGCGCCGCTCATTGAAACCGGGGAAATGACCATTCCCGAACACAACACGGCCCGTCTGCTGCCCGCGGGGATCTATGCCCGCATTTTCAGAAAGTGAGCTTCCGTTCCACGGGACGCGCGCCCGCGGGAACCGGAGCGCGCCGCCGCGCCGGGACCGTCCGCGCGGAGGATTCCCGGAGGCGCCGGACCTTTTCCGCATCTCCGACCCATGTGTAGAAATCCGCAAGCGGCGGAAGCAGACGTTTCCGAAGCAGTCTGTTCTGCGCGGGGAATTTCTCAAAGCAGTTCGCGAAAAATCCGGAAAACGCCGCGGTGAACTTCTCCTTTCCAATGGATTCCTTTTGACGGACCAGGATTTCGAGAAGATGGACGCAGGCGTCGGAATTCTCTGCGGAGCCGTTCCCCGTTTCGCGTGAAAGCGAAGCGGCAATGCCCTGGAGGAATTCGAGTTTCCGGGGCGAATCGGCAAACAGCTCCGGATACATGGAAAGCCACCGGCGCTCCGCGGGAGACGCGCGGTTGTTCAGGAGACGCTCCCCCAGACGTTCCGCCTCGCGGCGCGACTCCTCCGAAAGTTTTCCGCAGGCCGCCTCGTCCATCATCCGGAAGAGTTTCCGGGCAGCGGCCTCCGCCGGGGAAGCGGACTTCACGGATGCGAATGCCTGATTCAGAAAGGCAAGGTCCGCAGGAGTGCGGAAATGCAGTCCTGCGATCAGATGAATTGCGGCCTGCTCTCCGAAAGCGTCCGGAAAAATCTGCGCAAACTCCCGATAGAGTTCCGGGAAACGCCGGACCCGCCCGGCGGGCGGCGTGCGCAGATATTCCGCGCGGAACAGACGTTCCAGCGTGACCGGCGTCAAATCCTTTGCGGACTTCAGAATCCCCGCCTCCCGGATTTTGCGCCAGATCCGGAAATCCGGCTGGAACCCGAAGATCATCTGCACCTGGAGCATGGGATTGGAGCTGTTCAATGCGAGCCCGATGAGATGATCCGCCAGTTTTTCCGCCCGGGTGGGATCCTCTTTCGCAAGCTGACGATACAGCTGACGCAGTTCGCCGCAGGCAGTCAAATCATCCGTGGGGGGAACCTCCGAAAGCGCCATTGCCCGGACATATTGCGCCTCGCAGGCTTTCCCGATATCGTCGGCAATGAGTTTCTCCAGCTCCGGACACCCCTTCCGGAGGGCTCCGGACCGAAACACGGGAAAACCGCTGTAAACCGTGCGGAGCGTCATCCAGAGGGCGCTTCTTTTTTCCTGCCGCACTTTCCGGAGTTCCGGCAGTTCCCCGGCAAGGACCTTCATCAGCGATCCGTCATACCAGCTGCCGCAGAGCGCACGGACAAGTTTCATGCCGAACGTTTTCTCTCCGCACGCGTCGATATCGCGGATGAGCTTCCGTTTTGTTTTCCTCCCGAGCCGCATGAAGAATCTTGCGGAGACGCAGCCGGGGAGAGAGAACTTTTCTCCGGAAGCAAATGCATCGGTCTGTTTCAGAATCCGGAACAGGTCAAGTTCCGGACAGGCGGGAGAACGGCAGAGAGCGGAAAATTCCAGAGTCCGCTGGAGATCCCCTTCCTGCCGCGGCGGCAGCGGAGGCCGCCGCGGTGACACAAGCGCAAGCAGAAAACCTTCAAGCACGGCCTTGCTGTCCGGATAAGAGGTATTGATTGTCAGAGGGATCCGGGCAAGCAGATAATCCAGATATTTCCGCTGCGCCTGCTCCTCCCATGTCCGCGGAGCGTTTGCAGAAGCCTCTGCGCAGAGCGTATAGAAATGAAGCAGGAAATCACGGATTTTTTCGGGATCCCGGCGCTCCGCGGCAAAATCCAGCCAGGTGTACAGGAGTTTCACAGCAGACAAGGAATCGCCGCGCATGCCGTCCTTCAGAAGATAAGGCGCAACGGGAAAGGAAAGGTTCCTGGCCTCGCCCGCGAGGAGAGCGCTCCGCAGGAGAATCTCACCGGAAATCCGCCGGGCATCCAGCGCTTCGGAAAAGACCTGTTCAAACCGAGCGGCGGGAACGGTCAGGAGCGCGCGGGTGAAGGTCAGACAGGACTCGAACGCTTCCGCCGCCCCCGGCGCACTTTTCCGCAGTTCCGCAATCAGGCCTTCCATTTCCTCAAATTTCCGCGTCCGGAGCAGGTATTCGCAGACGGCGCCCCGGAGCGTATCCGAAACGGCGGAGGGCGCACCGGGAGGATAAGCGGAGCGGATTTCCTGCAAAAGATCCTTTTCCGCGAAAAATTTTTCCGGACCGGCAAGTTCCAGCTCCGCATCCAGCGCGGCACGGCGCAGTTCCGGAACCTGTTCCCCGTAACGGCAAAGCGCAAGATAAAGCGCGCGCCGGCGTGCCGCAAGGGACGCGTCCTCCGTTCCGGACGGAATGAAGCGGTATCTTCTCCCGACAAGCGGCTTCAGGACGGTGCCGTCTCCGGTATCATAGGATTTCCGGAGAAGACTCAGAAGGTTGCCGAAAACGAGAGGGGACATGGCATGATTACGGTTGTCACGCATGACCAGTTCCACATAACTCATTACGGCGGCGGGATCATTCGGATTCTGCATCCGGAGCATGAAATTGATTCCGGTGGTCCGGTGCAGAATGCGGTAGTTTTCCTGTGCGGCATCCGCGGAGGTTCCGGCCTGAAGCAGGAAGAGTCTCCAGCGGGACCAGGTGTCGTCCGGAGTCCGTTTCAGGATCTTTTCATACAGTGCGGCGGCCTTCGTCCTCGGTTTCGGAAGCAAATCCGCCATTTCCGCGGCATAGCGGAGATCGTCCGGATCTCCGCTTTCCGAAAAAGTTCTGCAGCATTTCTCCAGAAGCGCCATTCTTCCGGGAATGCGCACAGAAACAGCAAGGTCCCACAGAAACCGCGGACTGGAGAATCCCGTGGCGGCCGGGAAATAAAAACGCCACCGTTTCTCCAGCAGTCCGTTCCGGAGATGCGGCCGCAGCGCCTTGCACGCTCCCTCCGGATCCGTCCGCGCCAGGTCGAGAATCCGCTGCGCCTCGGAGGCGGCATGCCGGACGACGGGAGTCCGGATATTGTCCGAATCCCTCTTCGGGCTCAGGCGCGCCGCCTCGCTTCCGTATCCGTTCCGCCGCAGAAAGGAGGAGAGCGCATTCCGTTCCTCCGGGGTCGGCGCTGTCCGGTAAAGCATTTCGATCAGTTCCCCGGCCCGGGGATTCGTCTTTTCCCCCGCGCGGCATTTCAGAAGAACCATGGCGCCGATCCGCCGGGCGGTATGATCCGCTTCGGGGAGAGCGCATAACTGCTCCGCAAATCCGGCGGCCTGCTCCCTCCCCCCGAACTGGATGGAAAGAGCGGCGGCGTTCAGCAGAAATCCGGGGGACGGACGCGGATTTCCGGCAGCGGCCTCCTTCAGAAGCGCGCGCCCCTCCTCCGGGCAGTCGAGCATGTTCGCGGCCGCCGCCTTCAGCAGAAGCGGCAGTCCGGAGGAGCGGATTGCCGCCAGGAACGCATTCCAGTCGATTTCGGGCGGACGCCCGTTCCACAGGGAAGAGAACTCCGACGGCGGCGCGGGATTCCGCTTTTCCTTCAGAAGCCCCATCAGGATGGCGGCAAGAGGACGGGGAACTCCGTCGAGAACGTCCATCCGCCGGAAGTCCCCGGAATCCAGCTTTCGGGAGAGACGGCTGACAAGAGAAAGCGAATCGGCGTCGGAGATCCCGAAAAAACAAGCGGTCTGCGCCGGTCCGGAAGATCCCGGGAAAAACGGAAATCCGGAGGAAAAATGAGAGTATGTCCCGTCACGGCGTGCCAGGAGGCGGCAGTTCCGGCCGCAGTTTTCCAGAAGGGAAATCAATTCCGGAAAACGGTTCCGGTCCCGCAGCAGGGACGCATAGCGGAAAAGCGCGGCAAGATACTGCTCCGGAGAAAGCGCATCGGCATCGGGATTCCTCAGCAGCGGGGTCCATTTTTCCGTCAGGATGTCCAGATACTCCGGAGGCACGGCAAAACGGCTTCCCGCGATCTGATCGGGAGACGCGGGGAGCAGGCTCCCGGCCAGTTCCCGGAAAAGTCCGCGTTTTTCCGCCGCGGAAAAATCGTTCCGGGCGTATATGGTGTAAAAGACGGATTCCGCAGAAGGGAAACGGTATTTCAGAAGCGTCTTCAGGATTCCGGAAAGCTCGTCTCCGGAAAAGCGCCGCTGTGCCCGTCTGCCCTCCGTAAAAAAGGTTTCCGCGCAGACGGGATCGTCCGGATGCTTCCGGAAGAGCGCTTCGGCGGCTTTTCCGGCGTCGCGCCGCCAGTCTTCCGCGCTCCGCCCGAGATAAAGCGCGGCATAGCGGCATCCGGCTTTTTCCAGTTCCTTCCGGACGTCCGCGCACAAATGCGGGTTTTCCCTGCTCAGCGCATAAAGCAGCAGGAAGGATTTCCCGGCGATTTCCGCATCCGGGTTCCGCTGCGGCAGCAGCAGGTGCAGCGAACCGTTTTCGGCAAACAGAATCCGCGGAATGCTCAGGTTCTCCGGCGGAGCCTTCCGGGAAACTTCCAGATAAAGAAGCTCCGGACGCTCGAGGATGCGTCCGTTGACGCCGAAAAACAGGCAGGGGGCGGATCGCAGGACTTCCCGGACGCGGCCTGGCGCCGCAAGGGAGGCCAGAAGCGGAAGCGCCTTGTCTTTCCGCCCTTCCAGCAGATGCAGAAGCGCACTCAGATACTGTCCGCGCTCCGGGGAAAGACGTCTGCCGTCACGCTCCAGAAGCTCCCGTGCCGCGGGGATCTCCCGGAAGCGGATCAGGAGAAGGATGTCCGAGAGAATCTCCTCCTGCGTTTTCTCCGCGGAATTCCCGCTCCGGAACAATGCCAGGGCTTTTTCCCTTCTTCCGCTGATGAGACAGAGCGCCGCAAGATCATTCCGTCCCATCGGACTCGGCGCCTTTCCGGCATGGCGCGCAAGCAGAGTTTCCGCCCCGGCCGCATCGCCGTTTTCCAGCATTTCCCCGCCGAGTTCCAATGCGATCAGCGGATTTCCGGGAGCCAGTTCAAACGCTTTTTTGAGATGGCCGAGACGGTCAAGGCCCATCACGCTCTCATGGGGGCGGAGCAGAAGCGCCAGAGAGAAATGAAGATCGGCCGAATCCGGATTCTTCGCGAGAGCCCCGGCCAGCATGAAGCGCAGATACGGTCTGCCGGGATAATACGGACTGGAGGCGGAATATGTCCGCGACATGCGGAAGCCGTCCAGAAAGCGGGCCTTGTCCTCCAGCGTCTTCTGTTCCCAAAAGAGCGCGCAGAGCTTTTCCCCGTATGCCTCCGGAGAGGGCTGCTTCTCCAGAAGTCCGGCAAGAAAGCGTGTCTTGTCCTCCGTGTTCCGGAATGCAGCTGCAAGGGTGGCGTTTTCCCCGGTTTTTCCCGGAGGCACTGCCGCGGGGGAGATGGAGCAGAGGAAGAAAAGGAATACGACAGGCAGACGGCGTCCGTTCATGATTCGGCTCCTTTCAGCTTGCGCGGCAAAATCCCGGAAATTCCATTTTCCGGATCTCGCCGTTTTCTGAAGCAGCATCCCTGCTTCCCGGAGGGGGGATCTCATTTTGTCCGGTCAGGAACGGCGCCGCCGCTTCGGACCGAGGCTCCCGCCCCGGGAATATTCTAACACTTCAAGACCTTTTTTTCAACGTCCCCTCCCGAAAATCAGTCATTTTCCCCGATGCGGCAGCAGAGGGCATTCCGGGGGAACGGGACAATCTTCCGCCGTTCCTCTTCCCTTCCGGCAGACATGATGGACGCTTATACCCCGGGACCTTCTCCGAACATGAGCTCCAGAACCCCTGATCCGAAAAGCCGGAATTCCACCTTGTCTTCCTCTGTTTTCTCCATCCGGACCGCCCCTCCGGAGAAGGAAAATGCGGACGGGATCTCCCGGATTCCGCAGAACAGGATCTGCGGCTGCTCCGTTGCGACCACTTCAATCAGGGCGCGCGGCTTTTCCCACTTCGCATCACGAATCCGCATTCCCCTCCAGTCCTCAAGCCAGATCGGGTGATCGCGCATCGCAAGCCAGGCGAGGATCTGGGCCTTCAGATAATTTTTCGGCAGGAAGTTCTCAAATCTGTGGATGTCGTGCCAGTCGCGCAGCAGGCGGTTGGTATCCTCCGCGATCCGCAGGTTTTCCAGAACGGTTTCCGGAGCAATTTCCGGATCCAGCGCGTCGTTTACAAGCAGATAGCTGAATTCAATGTTGTTGCGGGAGTCCAGTCCGGCCCGAAGCGCCTCCCGGTAACGGTTCATCATATCGCGGTGCGGACCGGGAGCCGTCTCACGGAAGGATTCGAACAGCTCCGGATAGACCGCATCGGTGGTCAGCAGGGAAACGCCGCAGGGCCGGACCCGGCCGGGTCCCAGATTGTCCGGCGCATGCTGAAAATTGTGATCCGGGGAATGCTCCTCCTCGAACGTGAGAGTGCCGTACCAGGGAGCGGCTCCGTAACAATGCGCAAAATAAGGTCCGGAGAAAAAACGGGCGCGGCAGAAGGTCAGCATCTTTGCCCCGAGATAGACGCAGTAGTCCGCGCTTTCGTCATCGCCCAGGGTTTCCGCGATATTGGCAAACGCCGTGAATGCGCCGAAATTCGCCCCTTCCACCCATGTCCGGGCTTTTTCCGCATACGCTGCGCCCATGCATGCCCAGTCCTGAAAGACGTCCAGAAAACGGAAGACTTTCCTCAGATCCGTCCAGTGAGCCCGGATCGCCGACCAGTCCCCGGAAAAAAGCGCGGCGGTGTACATCATGTAGAATGTGATCCCGATTCCCCAGTCATTCTCCACAAACACAAGCGGATACGCCATCACCTCCTCGCGCGACCCCGTGGCAATGGCGCCGGAACTCATCATCGACACATTGAAGTAGCAGAGATCGTAGAGGCAGCCGGTGAACGGCTCTTTCCGTTCATACAAATTGAACATCCGGAGCTTTCCGAGCGCGGGATCCGTGTAATAGCGCCGGACGGCCTCCCGGTCCGGCTTCGTCTTCTGCAGCAGGGAGTGATCGGTCAGGAGCAGCGTGTAGCGGCGGTCGGGATCGCATGCCAGCGACAAACGCTCCGAAAGCTTCTCCGCCAGAAAATCACGCTTCTCCGGCGGCATGAATGACGCCATGGGGGCGGCATAGGCATACCCCTCCAGAATGGCGCCGGGATAGGCGTAACTCTGGATCGTGTCCGGAAATTCCGCCTCGAAATCAAAATACTCCTGCAGCCCGTCCGCCAGCAGATCCGGAATCGGAGAATCCGCGGACCGCAGGGGGAATTTGCGTTTTGTGCGGACCATGTCGACGGAATAGGCGGAGGAACGCCCTACAAACCCGTACAGCGGCCCGTATTTTGTCGGAAAGCGGAAATCCAGCGCGCCCGGAGGCATTTTTCCTCCGCTGATTTTCAATACCGGCGGCAGCGGCGCAAGGTACAAGGGAGCTGTTCCCCATTCGTCACGCGAAACACGGTATTCAAATTCCTGCACGATATGCACCGTCCGCGTCTCGGCATCCTTCCGGAAATATTCGCGGCATCGGACCGGATATGCGAGAAACGAACGGCTCCAGAAACGGCAGCGTTTCGCCGCATCCGCAAGAAACGCCTCGTCCGCCGGAGACTTCGGCTCCAATGCCTCGAACCCGAACGGCGTGGCCGTCACCATTTTCCGGCATCCGCGGAAAACCACCCCTTCGAGCCGTCCGTTTTCCATTCGCAGAAACTCGATGGAGTCCGGTTTCCGCTCCAGCACGATCAGCAGCGGAATGTCGGGGAACTCGGAGCATCCGAACAGCATCAGCCAGTTCTGAGGCATCTCCCCGGAAAAATCATCCAGCGCAGCCGCTTCACCGGCGGTCAGCACATAGCGGTAGTTGCCCGCATACTGCAGTTTGGAAATCCGGACGTCCCCCTCTTCCACTTCCGTGACAATGCCGCCGGAAGCCAGGGAATAGGTATAGGTCGTGCCGCCGCCCCGCCAGCGGACGGAAAGGGGATTGACCTCCGCTTCGCCCTCTCCTTCATAGTCGTTCTGCCTCAGGGAATAGGTCCAGGCATACGGTTTCCTGTAACGCGGGTGTCCGCAGAGAAACATCTTGTTGACGATGCCGAACCACGGCATGGCGCAGTCGAGCAGGCCGTCGCCCTTGAGGAATCCGAAGCGGCCCGGCGTGTTTTCCCGTCCCAGTCCGGGACGGTATCCCGGATGAGGGATTTCCGGACTCTCCGGATACGCTTCGTCTTCCGGCGCGCTCCGCTTCACAGTCCCCCGGACAACGGGAGAAGGAGAAGGAGCCGGAATCAGACTCATGCGGAAATTTTCGATCCGGTATTCCCGCGGAATGATCTCCGCCGTCACCGTGTTGGTCCCCGCATGCAGCCGGAGCGGCATTCCGCGCCGGCTTCCCCGTTTCCGGATATAGAAGCGGTCCTGAAGCGAGGCGTCCGCTCCGTTGACGCTTACGATGCGCGGCTCCCATGGAGCCCCTTCGCGGCAGTCGTCCCAGAGCAGTATGAAATCCCCCTCCCGGCCTTCGAATTCGCAAAGCAGCCGGACCCCGCCTCCGGCTTTTGAGACCTCATGCCAGTTCTCCAGCTTCCATTCCCCGTTGAAATCATAATAATAGATCATATTTTCATTCCCGCGTCGCTGTCAGACAATCTTCACCATGGCAAACGTTTTCAGAAATCCGCATGGCAGCCGGACTTCAAGCATTCCGTCCTGCCGGCGGCACTGCAGTTTCTCCCGCGCACCGGACGGCAGAAACAGTTCGGCGCGGACGGCATCTTCCATTCCCTCCGGAAGCGCCAGAACAATCCGGCCGATCCCCTCCCCCGGATCCCGCCACGGAATCGGATCGTCGTGCGACACCGCTTTCCCGTCTCCCGGAGGCGCAAGCGTTCCGCCGGCATTGAGAATCCGGAGCGTGATCGAGCGTTCCGTCTTCGAGCGGAAAGGCGCCGCCAGCATCAGTTCGGGAAGTTCCGTCCGAAATGTCTTCCCCGGAGCGAGAGAGCGGATCATCGTACAGATTTCGACGCTCTTTTCCCGCAGTCCCCGATAGAGAGTCCCCACATTCGACGGCACCGCGCAATTACCGGTCCGGATGGTGTTTGCGCAGATGAACCCGATCTGTTTCAGCAGTTCAAAGGGCATTTCCCCATAGGGGAAATCCATATGATTTCTCCCGAACATCGCCTGAATCTCGGATTCCGGTCCGGGATACCCGAAGGAGATGTCCGTCACGCAGATCCGGCCTGCGCCGTAACTGACGACATGAGTCTTTTCCCCGGAGGGCGGACGCAGAGAAATTCCCCAGAGACGTTCCACTTCCGCGGGAGTGCGCTCCCGGCCGCTCTCCTCCTGATTGCCCGGAATGCCGGAAAGGATCAGGCTCCCCCCCTCCTCCGCAAAACGCTTCAGCTCCGCGATCTGCGCTTCGCTCAGGATATTGACCTCGTTCACGCAGATCGTGCGGCAGTTCCGCCAGGATTCCGGACGCCCGGCATCCAGCATGAGCACGGGGATGTTGTGCAGAATGCAGGCCTGCATCCAGAACTCCATGCGCGACATTTCATAGCCGGCGGAGAAAAAACGGTTCTCCCGGGAGTCGAGGAATCCGACTTCGGCCATCGGCTCCGCATGAAACAGTTCCGCGGCATGCGCCTTTTCAAAGTCCCGGATGACCTTCTCGTTCACTTCGCGGCTTTTCCCTTCCGGGGTGTTGATGTAAAATGCGCCGGCGACCATGGAAATTCCCCAGGAAAAGAGAAGCTGTTCCGGATCATAGGCATAGAAAAGGATGCCGTGCGGAATTCCCCTCGCTCTTGCGACCATCGCGCGGTGCGTCTGCTCCGACAGGACTTTCAGCCAGGAATAGCGGATCACGCACGATCTTGCGCATTCCTGGAAAAACCAGTCCATGCGCGGCACGGTCTCCACGGAAAACGCGGTCCAGTCCCTCGTGATTGCAAAAGAAAGATAATTCGGACGCAGCAGTTTCAGGCCCATGGCTTCATAGTGCGCGGCGACAACTTCATGAAACGCATGCGTGGAGTCAAAGCGGAAGCGCAGCCATGCGAGAAACGACGGATCGCGCATGTTCCCGAACCAGGCGTCCCATTTCTCCGGGGGAGGAAGTTCATACCCGTATTTTTCCCGGAACAGACGGGTGCAATGGGCGCAGCGGCAGTGGCAGTAATACTGGACGTCGTCCGTCATGATCCCGTCAACGCCGGTGGCATATACGCTTTCCAGATATTTCAGGTATTCCCTGCGGTACTCCGGATTGTTGTAGCATTTCCCCGTGGCGGCGTATCCCGTGACGTTCACCTGCAGGGTCTTCCCGCTGATCTGCGCCCAGGCAAGCGCGGGAGAATCCGGCGCGAGAAGCATCGGGACGATTCCCGGCCAGGAGTCCGCCGAGGATCCCCTGTCGTTCAGATACCGCCGCATCCGGTCAAGCCTTTCCGGCGTGTCCGGATAACTGGTCAGTTCGGCGGAATGATGCTCGATCACGCGGATGCCGCAGCGGTGCGCCGCCGTTACGATTTTCGCAAGGCACGCGTTGATCCGGTCCCACCAGGGACGGTAGGACCAGCGGAAATGCGTGCAGGAAAACGTGATGATGTGCGTGATTCCCTGTTCGGCAACCTTCCGGATTTTCGCATCCATCTCCTCCTGGGAGTCGTGAAAAATTTCCCGGTCATTGTACCAGAAGAAAGTGAATCGTGCTTCAAACGGATCCATGGGGCTTTTCCTTTATCATTCCAGAATAAAACTCTTTTCCCGCGTCATACCGGTCATGACATCCTTCACCCGGAGAATCCAGCGGCCCTTCGGGTCGTTGAACGCCATGCGGAAGCGGAACGCAAGCGCGCCGTTCTCCGCCGGGAGATTCCGTTTCATATGGTGACGCGTCCTGCGTCCGGGGAATACAAGCTCCGCGTGGAAAAGGTGCCTGCCCGGCGAACCGGAATCGGGCTCGGCCGCAATTTCCGCGGCAAGATCGCTTCCTGCCCTGATGCGGCCGGGCAGAGTGACACTCAGGCGTTTCACCCGGTACGGATACACGCCGAAAACGGCTGCGGGACGCTCTTCCGTCAGAAGGGCCTGCGCCTCGCGTCCCCTTCCCAGATATTTTCCGAGCAGGAGATCGTAAACATGCCCTTCGCACGGGAAACGCAGTTTCTGAACGCCTGACCGGTCCGCACGGACCGGATTCCGCAGGATGACGAAGACGTTCATGATGCCGTTCCGGAAATGCATGGCTTCACGCCCCGCGACAGGAGCGGACCGGTCCGACTCCAGAACGGGAGACACCCCGGCGGAATCGAGAAGGGAACGGATTTTTCCGCGAAGTCCGGCGTCGCGGTCATCGAACGGTCTTCCCGTCAGATGCACGCCCCGGATGCCTTCCAGAGGAGCGGAACTGCGTTTCCGCCCCAGTTCGTCGTAGAGTCCGGGCGGAGAATCGGCGACAATCGTTCCGCCTGCGCGCAGGAAACGTTTCAGCGCGGCGGTTTCCCGATCCGAAAGAGCGGAGATCCCCGGCAGAAACAGAACCTGAAAGGAGGAAAGCAGACCTTTCTCCACCTGTTCCGGCGCGACAAAGTCATACTGATACAGCATTTCCTCCAGAAGATAGCGGAGACAGTGCCGGCTGTGGAAATAGTCATGCAGCGGGCCGCTCTTTCCGATTTCCCCCTCGCGCGTTTCACTCCCGAGACAGAAATTCACCAGCATGCTGTTATGGGAATAATAGACGGCGATCTTCCGCGGCGCCCAGTCATATTCCAGAAAAAGCCGCCCCATGCCGTCCAGAAGTCCGGAACCATTCAGGGCATCCTTCAGATGCGCGGCGTCGGCGGTAAGACCGTTTCCCGGCACATCGACCAGATTCCAGGCGGCGCGCAGCCCGTCGCTCCGGACAGAAGGCCCGTGCGCGGCAAACCATGTGAATCCGCCGTAGCGGTGCGCGGCGAACCACCACGGCTGAAACATCAGCCGGGACCGGGTATTGACATATCCGACATATCCCCAGAGGCGCATTCCCGGCGCAAAGGAACGGTAGAATTCGTCAAAATCATGGATCGGGCTCGGGTTTTCCATTCCGCCCATGTAGACCATGGAGGTGTATTCCTGCGAAAAGTCAACGCCGGCTTTCGTCAGAAGACGCCAGTAGTCGTTTCCGCCCAGCGCCCCCTGCCCAAAGGTGTTCGGGATGGAAAAGCGGGCGCCGGGATCCTTTTTCTTCACGCTGTCGGACATCAGACGGAACACTTCGCACCAGCGATCGGTATTGAAGTTCCGCCATTCGATGAACTCGGCGAAACGTCCTTCCGCCCTTGCGCGGGCGATCAGACCTGGACGAAGCTCGTCAAACGATGAATAGGAGCTGCCGCATGTCCGGTTGAAATGTCCGACGGAGCCGTATTTCTCCTTCATGCGTCTCCGGTATTCCGCAAGATTTTCCGGGGTCGAATCCAGTTCATCCGCCTCGCCTTTGCGGCAGAGTCCGGGCTCGTCGCAGATCTGATAGCCGACGGGACCCGCCAGCCGGGCGCGTTCCGCAGCAATCTCCGCCTGTGCGGCGATTTCCCGGCGCGCCTCTTCCGTGTTGATCGCCTGCGCGCGGATGCCGGATTTCTGTTTCCAGCCGATGAAACGCGCCCCGCCGCCGACCGCCGCGCCGGACGCGATTCCCATTCCGGAGGCCAGTGCACGGCTTTTATCCCCCAGCACAAACCCGAGACTCCGGATTCCGATCTCCTCCAGACGGAGATTCACGGCATCGGCATACTCCCGGCTCAAATATCCCTCAGGCGGCCAGACGCAGGGCGTGAAGTCGGAAAGCAGCCGGAGACGGTCGCGGTCCTGCACGTAGACCGGAATCCGCGCGCTGTCAAGAAGCGCGCCGTTTTCCAGGAGCGTCATCTTCAGGCGTGCAAAACCGGTGAAAAGCGCGGAAAGAGGAACTTGAAAACGCCCCTCCGGCAACGCTTCCTGTTCGCCGCGTTCGAGAATCCTCCCGGAAAAATCCTCAAGCGTCCAGAGAGCTTTCATCCCGTTCCGGACGCCGGACGCCCGGAAACGGATCTCAGCCGGGACGGCGGCGGTGTTGTACTTCCGGACATCTTCAAGAAGATCAATCCGGGGGCCCTCCTTCCGCAGCGTCACGGCGCAGTAGTCCAGCACCGAGCCTTTCCCGTCAAGCAGACGCAGGGACAGCAGGTGTCTTCCGCCGCGATTCAATTCCGGGGCGATTTCCGCCTTTCCGGAACGCACCGGGGCCACGCCCTGCGCACATCTGGTTCCGTCCTTTGCGGAAAGACGCCATTCCAGACGGGTTCCGCCGACCCCTTCCGCACAGGAAACCGAAACCCGGCCTCCGGAAACGCCGCAGGCGGAAAACCCTCTTTCTATGGCTCCCGCCGCATAATGGCAGAGCCGCGCCAGCCATGCATTGGCATGCATGTCAAACGGAAACTGGCTGTCCGTCTCATACGCCTCGCGGAACAGAAAACCCTGCGGACGGAACGAGTTGTAGAAAATGATGCGTCCTCTGCCGCTGACAACCTCCCCCGTGACGACTTTTCCGGGGGAGGGTCTCAAAAAAAATCAAATACTCCGCCGTCGCCCCGGAAAATTCCCTCCAGACATTTTTCCGGAACGCGTCCCTGTTTTACCAGAGATGCCAGATTTCCGTACGCGGAAGCGTTGGCGATCAGAAGTCCGGCGCCGTTTTTCACATTCTTTTCCATGTAGGCGGCAAGCCCTTTCCCGATCTTCCCGATGTTGCGCCCGACCAGATAAAGATCGTAGGACCCGTCCTCCAGCTTCTTCTGAATCGCGGCAGGATCGCCGTCGGTATAGTAGAGATCGGCATCGTTTCCTGTCGTGGTGATGCTGTCGCAGTGGACGTTGAGCCCGGAGAACAGTTCCAGCGGATCGCGCGTCAGGACCAGATCCTCGCAGACGGCAAGCGCGGAAAGCGTTTCTTCCATCCGTCCGTAGAGATTCGGAGGCGGAAGCATGTCCGTGCCCGGCATGACGGACTTGCCGCCCATGCGGGAAACCTTGCGGATTTCAAAGCTGGAAAGTTTTCCTTCGTAAAGCCGGATGGAGGCATACTCCACGCCGCTCTCCGGCTTCCTGTCCCCGAAGCGGTAGAACGAGATCGCCACCGCGTCTTTTTCCGCGACGAAATGCAGCGTGTATTCCCTGAACTCATCGGTCACGGGCAGACGCCATACGATGCTTTTCCCTTCCCGGTAACCGTTCTTTCCGTCCGGACGTCTCCGGAGCTGCATCGCGCCGATAGCATTGGCTCCGCCGAACTGCCGGGCGCGGATCCGGAGCGTGTATGTCTTCCCCTCCTCAAGGGAAGGCACCGCGGCGGTGAGAACCTGATAGGCGTTGTTGCCGCAACGCATCACCCACTGTCCGGAAAACTCCGCCGTCTCCTTTCTTGCCACATCACGCGGATTCACATACCATGCGGCAAGACGGTTGTCCTTCGCGACGGCAAAAACGCTGTCCGGAATCAGATTGATCCGCACCCGCTCCGAACGGGAATACCAGGTCTTCGCGTCACGTGTCTTTTCACGGGAAAGCACTGCCGTATTCCATTCCGCCGGATTGTGATAGTTCAGGGAATCCAGAACCGCGAAGGAGGCGTTTTCCCCGTCCTTTGCGGGGAAATCGATATTGCGACGGCAGAAATTGAAGCGCATCGGCAGCGTTTTCCCAGCGGGAGGCGCCGCAATGTCGAGCGAGGAAAGCGGAACGGAAAGCATGGCGCGCCAGAATGCCCAGTCTCTCTTCACCGAACATTGCAGTCCCGGGAGAGCGGTTTGCGCCCGTTTGCCGCCGGAAGATTTCGCGGTATACACTTTCCCCGACTGCGCGACAGCGATCTGCCAGTAGGTGTTCTCCGTTCCCTCCGGCGCAAGAAACACCTCGAAATTATTGTCTTCGAAGACGCTCCGTTCCCGTTTCGGCGCCTTGAACTGCGGACGGGAATATCCCGTCAGAAGAATATGGAGGTTCGCATCGTCGAACAGCATGGAAGCTTCCGTCCGAAAGGTTTCAACGGAATATTTCCCGGGAATGACGAATCCGGCGGCCTTGTCGGCTTCCGACCATGCCACAGTGATTTTTTTCGGATCGGAAAAGGGATTCTTTCCGGTGAATCCGACCTGGAAAACGCCGCCGGCGTCTGCGAAACAGACGAATGCGGCCGAGAGGAGCAGAATGCTCCAGCAGTGTTTCAGCGACATCATGTCAACTCCTTATGTTTGAATATCATTCAGAAAATTTCATTCGATTTCCGCGGGATGGCGCCCGCCGGTCCAGCAGGCGTAGGGCTTGGTCGGGCTCCACGCCTTCAACGTCAGATAGGGATCCCATCTGCTGGACACCTTGACTCCCGTGCATCTCCCGTCGCCGAACAGGATGTTGACAACCCCCTCGTGGCGGAACGCGTCAGGCATCCCGGCGCCGTTGTAATATCCCCCCCAGTAAACGGTTTCCAGCCCCTTGCCTGTAATGATCCCGGAGCTGTCGCGGAAAACGGTATCCATGGTGACATAGACTTTGGAAGGCTTCCTGATTTCACGGATGTTGGCGGGGGTCACATAGTTTGCCGCGCCGGTTCCGGAGGAGCACGCGGCGCCGCCGATTCCCCCGTAATTGTAGCCGTATCCGATGTTGTTGCTGGTATTCCCGTTGACGTCGATCTGGGAGCCTGTCGCGTTTCTCGGATAGCAGATGAAGTTGTTTTTCGTGGTATATCCGAGCGACGTCAATCCCCGGTGCCAGAATTTGTTTTCAATATAAGCCGGACCGTCCGCTCCGGTTTCATTCGTGCGCCAGGGGGGATAATATCCCTTGTAATCATCGGCATAGAGATGCAGGGCGATTCCGATCTGCTTCTGCCGGTTGACACAGGCAATGCTTTTTCCTTTTTCCCTGGCCGAATTCAGCGCGGGGAGCAGCATCCCCGCCAGAATCGCGATGATCGCAATCACGACAAGCAGCTCGATCAATGTAAAAACTGTATAATCTTTTCGCCATCCTGTCGGCCCGCCGGTATTTCCACCGCCATCCCGCTTTCTCATAAAATCGCTCCTTTCCTGAATTCCATCCGCGGCAGCATGCCATCCTGCAGTGTGCCGCATGGCTGTTCAAAATCCGTGATCCTGATTTCATTATAAGTAAAAAGCATCCGCAAGACAATGCTTCTTCCATGTAAAATTTAATAAAAAAACTGTATTATCTGACCTGTCTACGGCGCTCCGTCACTTTTCCTGATCGCCGGATCCGGGACACTCCCTGAATTTCCAGGTTTCCCCGCGCCGCAGGGATGCCGAGAAAATCTCCTTCCGTCCTCTGCAAACCAGACGGAATCCGCCGGCACGCAGGGATTTGACCGAACAGAAGATCACCTTTCCCTTCCTCATCTCCGCGGAAACCTCAAAACCGCCCTGTGCAAGAAGATTGCGGAACTCACCGGAAAAACCTTCCGGCACACAGGGAAACAGTCGGATGACACCGCCCCAGCTCTGGAGCAGCGTCTCCGTGGCGAGAAAAAGAAACGCGGAAGACCCTTCCTGCACCGGAGGCGCAATGCGCTTCGCATCGGGATTGGGAGTAGCATCCTGCCCGGATCTTGCGGCGGCAGAGATTTCCGCTCTTTCCCCCGCCGGATTCTCCAGCGTCACGGAGGGAGAGTCATGGACATTCCGGTCCGCCTCGTCCGGATCCATGAGCAGAATGGAGTTGTGCGTGAAAAGCCCGTTCGGTTTGCCGAAATGCTCCAGAAAACGCACCAGATGCTTCCAGGCGGACGGCCCTTCCAGGCGGAGACGCACCGCGGCAGTATTGAACGCCGACCATTCGTAGACATAATGAAACGCTCCGCTGCAGTCCGCAAAAGAACGCTCCAGCGCGTATTTTCCGCAGTATTCCAGCGTCTTTGCGGCCGTCTCCGCATCCAGATCAGCCTCAGACGGGAAAAAAGGATAAAGCAGATGGCCGCCATACATGGAATGCCGCACCGGGATGTCCGGACCGCACCACCAGCCGCCTTCGGAGTGCCGGGCGAAAGGCGGATAATGTGCAAGGACATCCTCCCACAGATGACGTTCCGCTTCATCCGCATGCAGAAGCTGCGACGCTTCGACGGCGGTCTCCAGACAGGGCCGCAGAAGACTGAGTGTGCAGACATCGTCCCGTGTCATGGAAAAAATTTCAGGAGGCACACTCCAGTCAAGATGGTATCGGCCGTCCTCTCCCTTATGCATGATGGAAAGATAGAAACGGATGAATTCCTTCAGAAGGGGATAAATCTTCGCGCGCAGAAACGATTCATCCCGGGAATAACGCCATGCGGAGGCGAGAACCGAGCCGGAATAGGCGCTCCCGCACAAGGTGTAGCGGTATCCCGCCACGGGAACCTCCCGCCCCCCGGGAAGCATGCAGAGAGGCAGACAGACTCCGTCACCTCCGAAAAGAAGCCGGGTTCTCGCCCGGAGCTGTTCCAACGCGTTCAGATAGGTGTCCGCCATTGCGCTGAGAAACTCGCAATGATTGACCATGGGAAAGGGCATCATGCTGATCTGTATGTTCTGGTCGTGCGTATAATAGGGAGAACCGAGCCCCGGCGAGATCACATCCACGGGACCGTAGCTCAGGCCGTTCAGACCAGCCATCGGCGCCTTGCCGAACGTGCAGGCTAGTTCATAAAGAGAAAAGGCCCAGTTTTTCCCGATCTCCGGCTCCGAAGTGAAATCCGCCCAGGACCGGGACCAGAACGAATGCCACCAGCGGCGGTTTTTCCGCCGCAGAGCGTCAAGCCCTTCCTTCGCGCATTCGGCAATGTCGCTCCGGACGGCTTCAAGCGGATCTGGGCACTCCAGAGAAGACCGGACAGCGAGAAAGGCATCGACACCTCCGGCGTTCCGGAGAATGGCGTAGGATTTCCCTTTTCTGGAGAGAACGGCTCTGACGCCGTCATGAGGCAGAACCTTGAGCATGACGGCATAATGCCCCTCCCCGTCCGGAAGGCTCTGGAGAAACAGGAGTTCATCCGCCTCTCCCTCCGCCCAGACGGGAGGCGCAAGCCGTTCATCCGCCGGACGCAGCAGTTCCCAGCAGAAGGAACGTCTTTTCCCGAACTCATGGGAATCGACTGCCCGGATGCAAAGCACATTCCTCCCGCATGGCAGAAACGAAAGCGCCTCAATTTTCATGGAAGCTTTCCGCATGAAGCTTTTCAACTCCCCGTCATAGAGGGAAAGATCCTGCGGCATGGCGGGAACGGCGGAGCAGAACCAGCCGAATCCTTCAAAGGTTTTCAAACGCAGATGCGCCGCGGAAACGGTATACAGAGGAGGAGCCCCTTTTTCAAAATCCTTCAGGAACATGGTGTTCTTCCGCGGCATGGAACGGATTTTTTCCATCACCGCACGATGGGAAAGGCATTCCGGATCGCGGGGGAGATTCTGATAAATGTCGCTTTTATTGAGAATCCACTCCATCGCATACGAGCCGAACGCAACAGCCCCCAGACTGCCGTTTCCGAGCAGCAGACCGTCGGTCCACGAGCTTCCGGAATTTTCCCGTCTGAAATTCTGTCTCCCGATCACGGACGCCGTGCTTTTCATGGCTGATTTTCCTCCGGTTCTCTTTCCATACTTTCAATTATAACCGGAAAAAATCTTGACTCAAGGCTTTTTACATGTATATTCCATCAAAAAAACAGTATAATCTGACATTCCACAAGGATGCATCCGCATTATGAAGCAGGAATTTTTCGACTGGGAACTGACTGAACTGAATCCATGGCACGGAGAGGTCTGCCGCCAGCGCCCCGACAAATGGGCGAAATACGATGTGGATTTCCATCAGGCGGTTCACATGAACATTCTGCTGACTGGACGAAACCGGATGAGAATCGGCATATCCGAACTGGATTTCAACGGGATATCCTGCATCCTGACCTCTCCATGGGAACCGCACGGAAGCTTTTATGAATACAACGACTCCATCCATTTCATGAGCGTTCTGCATCCGGAAACTCTTTTCAAAGCCATGCTCGGGGACTCGGCAAAACTCGAATCGCTTCTGGCGCTCCCTCCCGACATCCGGCATCGCGTCATTCGTGAAAACGGGGGAGTGGAAATATGCATGCGATGCATTCAAACTCTTTTCGGGAACCATTTTCTGGATCTGGTGGAAAACTCCATGCACCTGTACGGCCACGACTGGAAACATTTTTACAGGACACACCTGAAAACGGATTACCTGCATTCCTGGCACGCCGTAACCGGCCTTTTCATGGATCTCCTCTCCTCCCTTCCGGACCGCATCCTGCAGGAAAAGAGAAGCAGCCATTATTCCCCCCTGATTCCGGCATTCTCCCTGCTGGCTTCCACAACAAGGCGCATTAGCGCACGGGAAGCCGCCGACGCCTGCAATATGAGCCAGAGTTATTTCAGGAAACAGTTCTCCGCCATCGTCAACACGCCATTCGCGGAATATGAATTGAAGTACCGCTTTCACAACGCGGTATCGGAACTGCTGGAAAAACGCCTCATCATCAAGGAGGTGGCGGAAAAATATGATTTCTACGACATCAGCCACTTCATCCGGCTGTTCCGGAAAATCTACGGCACTACTCCGCATAGGTTTCTGCATGCGGGCGGAGATGGGAAAGATTCCGGGAAGTGCCCGGCATGCGACAAGACAGAAAGCCTTTCGTAATCCCGGAAGGAAAGGACACGCCATGCTCCGCAAACGGGGGAGGAAAAAACGGCATCCGGCGGAAATCTGTCCGGCGGATGCCGCATAATCTCATCGCCCGGCAAATTCAACAGTCCGGCTTGTCATCACCGTATAGGGATCGTCCGCGCTGAACTCCGTGACGGGGAAGCGCATCTCTCCGCTTTTCGGAAGAGGCTTCTCCAGCTTCAATGCGGCATAGTTCAGCGTTTTCCAGTCGGATTTTCCCGGCGGTTCAACGGACTGGATTTTGTAGGCATTTCCATTTACAACGGCATTGTTCCCGGGAGCAATGTAACTGTGAGTTCCCCCCGAAATGATCGTCATATCCTTCCGGTTCGGAGCGACGTCAACCACGGCGATCACCTTCCGCGCGGAGCGGTCCAGCTGCAGCTCCGTCCGGTTTCCGGAAAGCGCCTTGACTCCGGTGATCTTATAAGAGGTCGTGCCGGTCCGATGTTTCACAATCAGGATATTTCCAATCGCTTCACGCGGAAGCTTTCCGCTGACAACGACCGTAGCGTCCTTCTCATTCTGAAGCCATTCCGAAAGTCCGGACGGCATGCCCGCAAGCCGCCCCCGGATCAGACTGCCGACGGGAATCCTCTTCCCGTTCACCTCCAGAGAACGCCCGCCGGTCGTCGTCACTTTCACAAGCTTTCCGTTCCGGTCAAGGCTGAGAAGCGCAGCGATTCCGTTGAATGCGATCTTTCCCGCCGAGGTGTTCACGGACATCATCACTCCGTTTCCGTCGGAAAGCAGCAGGATGTCCTTCCCGCCTCCATGCGTAACTTCCGCCGCGCGGGAGGCCGGAGTTCCGGAAACATTCAGACGCTTCACATCTTTCAGATCCACTTCATTCCTGTCCTTCGCATATTCAAACGCCGCAAGGAAACAGCTGTTCATGCTTCTTTCCGAAATACCCTTCTCACGCCGCCAGACCACCTTTTTCACCGTCCGGTTCAGAGGATCCTTGTTCCGCGGACCGGTGTGACGGATGCCGGGAGCATCCCCGGTATACAGCGCACTTTTTCCAATGGATTCCGGGACCAGAACGCCATGCAGATGAAGCAGCGCCCCCTGATGCGGAATCGTCCACAACAGCTCCGCATTCCCGGAGAATGTGCCTTCTTCCGGATTCCTGATGAACGGATAGACATTCTTCTTTTCCGCATTGGAAAACACTTGCGAAAGATCCTTTTTTCCAGTCGCCGCAAGTTCCGGGGAAATCACCTTCAGTTTCGCCTCCGGGGCACGGTCCGTCTGGACCAGAAGGAAATAGTCATGACTCTCCTTGCCGCCGTCCACCTGATAGAAATCGACAAGATAGGGAGGAAGGCCCGGGCGGGAATTCACAAGAAACGCACTCCGGCGGAGAACGGCGCCCGGATGACTCCTGTCGGCGAATCCCTGCATCATCTTGAGATGATCCGTAACGCCCCACGCCGCGGGAGCGCCGCAGGCGCGCTCGTGATTCTTCCCGTCGATCATGACCGTATTGTGCGCGCCGGTACCGTTCCTCCAGTATGCCCCGGGCGACTTCGGTTCATTGGTAGGATAATCCGTCGTGTTCAGAAGAAGGATTCCTTCTCCCCAGTAAAGAAGATTCAGCATGTCGTTGTGGGAATGACTGTCTTGCAGATTGCCCCAGTTCATTGCGGCGGCCGCGCTCTGTCCATGCCGGAGAGCCCCGACTCCCCACCCCGGATAAACCTCGCTCTCCTGCGGAGGCTTCTTGTTCACAATTCCCGGCCCGGAATCCCCGAAGGGAATCGCGCCGCCGTTGGGAAACACCACTTGCCAGTGCTGGTTCAGGGGCCGCTGAAGCTCCGGACGATCCAGAAAACGGTATTGCTTCGGAAACGGCTGGTAGCCGCGCCTGACGGGATCATAGCCCGCGGGAGGCTGAAATCCTTCCAGGCGTGCCAGCGCATTGCCGACTCCGCCGGCGAGCATCCTCTGATACGCGACGGTCGGCTCATGCATCAGGCCGTCGGAATACCAGTAGGTCGAAACCAGATTCTCCAGACCGTTCCGCCCCTGAACCGTCTCATACACCAGATCCGTTCCGCTCAGAATCCGCGGATTGCCCTTTGCATCGTGCGAGTAATAATCAATGAACTTCGCTTCGGGAAAGATGCGACCGGCACGGATGCAGTCGGTAAACGCCTGTCCCATGGGGTTGGCCATGCCGCGCCACTGGCGGATGAACGGAAGCGTGACCTCCGAGATAATATCCTCCACCAGAGAGCGGTATTCCGCGCGTTCCTCCGGCGTGATTTTAAAGCGGCTTTGCTCAAGCTCCGTGTAAATGATGCAGTAGAGAGAGGGAAAGACATAATCGCCGAAGTGGCACAACCGTCCGTAGTTGAGAGTGTGGGGATATCCCGGCCTCCAGACTCTTCTTCCAAGTTTCCGCAGGATATGCTTCCTGTAGAATTTTCCATAGGCCAGCATGGCATCCAGCCGTTTCCTGCCGGTCTCGGGATCTTTTCTCCTCGTCCGGAGTATTTCATAAAAAGCGTGATGCCCCTTGAGGAAGCGGAGAATCGGTTTCCAGATGATTTTTGTTCCGTCCGGCATCTGGTGATATTCCAGCTTCATCCCTTCAAAAATTTCCGAACCGGTGGTCGGAAGCGTCTCTTCTGAAAAAATGAAACCGCATTTTTTGCATCGCAGATGATCCAGCTCCAGCGGCAGGAAGGTGATGCAGTTCTTCATCTTGCATTTCGGGCAGTTTTCACGCGCGTAATTCAGGGCAGCGCCGGAAAAATCAAACCAGTATTGAATCCATTCCGGCGTTCCGAACTGAAATTTCAGAGGGAGAGCCCCGAGTCTGATCCGCGCATTGTAACGGCACTCAAGCTCCTTCCGTTCGCCTCCGAGTTTGTAGACAAGGTGAATCTTCTTGTCCGCATTGGGAATCTTGAAATTCTTTCCCGTCCAGCGGGGATGGTTGTGAAAGTCCAGATACATGCCGTAACGGACCGATTTCCGGATTGTTTCCGTAATGTCCGCGGTTTCGGGGGCTTTCCCGTAAATGGCGGAAATGATTTCCAGTTTCGGCAACGGTTCCGGAGTCCCGCCATGCAACAGACATCCGCACAGAACGATCAGACAGACAGCAGATATTTTTGTCAGTTTCATTCACTTCCCTTTCCGGATATGAATTTACAAATCAAATCATGGAGAATTTCGTTTCCCGGTGCGGATTCCGCATGTCCCCGGCATGTCCGGCCGACGGAACACTTTCCTGCGCCCTGTCTCCGCGGAAAGCCGATATCCGCTTCGACCCCGCCGCAGGAAATTTGTTCCTCTGCACTTTCAGGCGAAGAAAGCTTCCGGACCCGCGTTTATTTCCCGAACTCAACGGTTTTTGTTGCCATGACAGTATAAGGATCGTCAGCACCGAACTCCGTCACGGGGATCCGCTGCACCCCGCTTTTCGGAAGAGGCTTCTTCAGCTTCAGCTTCGCATATCCCAGCGTTTTTCCGACAGGTTTCTGCGTCTCGGCAACATCCATGGACTGAATTTCATACGCCTTGCCGCCTGCAATGAAGTTGTCCCCGGGAGCAATGTAATTGTGGCTTCCTCCGGAGAGGATCGTCATATCCTTCCGGTTCGGCGCAACGTCAACCACGGCGATCACCTTCCGCGCGGAGCGGTTCAGCTGCACTTCCGTCCGATTGCCGGGAAGAGCCTTGACCCCGGTGATCTTATAGGAGGTCGTGCCGGTCTTATGCCGGACGATCAGAAGCTGCCCGACCAATTCCTGCGGAATCCGTCCCTCCGCAACGACCGCTGCATTCTTCTCATTCTGCAGCCATTCCGAAAGTCCGCTCGGCAGACCGGCAAGTTTTCCACGGATCAGAGTCCCGGCGGAAATCTTTTTCCCGTTCACTTCCAGAGAACGGACGCCGGTCGTCGTCACTTTCAGAAGCTTTCCGTTCCGGTCCAGGCTCAGCAGCGCAGCAATCCCGTCAAAGACAATCTTCCCCGCGGAGGTGTTCACGGACATCGCTCCGTTCCCGTCGGAAAGCAGCAGGATGTCTTTCCCGCTTCCATGCGTCACTTCCGCCGCACGCGAAGCCGGAGTTCCGGAAACGTTCAGGCGTTTCACCTCTTTCAGATCCAGTTTGTTCCTGTCTTTCGTGTATTCATACGCAGCCATGAAGCAGCTGTGCATTTCCTGTTCATCCGGCGCCTTTTCCCGCCGCCAGATGACCCTTTTCACGGTCCGGTCCAGCGGATCCTTGTTCCGCGGTCCCGTATGGCGGATGCCAAGGGCATCCCCGGTATACAAAGTATTGCTTCCCGCCGCTTCCGGAGCCAGAATACCGTGCAGGAAGAAATCCGTCCCCTGATGCGGAATCGTCCAGAGCACTTTTGCGCTCCCCTGAAATTTTCCGCCCATCGGATTCCGGATGAACGGATACACATTGACCTTTTCCGCATTTGCGAACTCTTCCGCAAAGGTGGCTTTTCCCGTCGCCTTCAGTTTCGGTGAGAAAACCTCCAACTTTTCCAGCGGGGCCCGGTCCGCCTGCACCAGAAGGAAATAGTCATGGCTCTCCTTTCCGCCGTCCGCCTGGTAAAAATCCACCAGATAAGGCGGCAGGCCCGGGCGGGAGTTCACGAAAAACACAGTCCGCCGGAGAACCGCGCCCGGATGGCTCCTGTCGGAGAAACCCTGCATCACCTCGAGATGATCGGAAATGCCCCAGGCCGCGGGACCGCCGCAGGCACGCTCGTGATTCTTCCCGTCGATCATGACCGTATTGTGTGCGCCGGCACCGCTCCGCCAGTAGTCAAGCGGCATTTTCGGCTCGTTCGGGGGATAACCGGTCGTATTCAGGAGCAGCACACCGTCCGCCCAGTAAATGATGTTCAGCATGTCGTTGTGGGAATGCCCGTCTTTCAGATTGCCCCAGTTCATCGCGACGGCAGTATTTCCGTTCCGGAAGACTCCGATGCCCCACCCGGGATAAACCTCGCTGTTCTGCGGCGGATTCTTGTTCACAATACCCGAACCGGAATCTCCGAACGGAATCGCGCCGCCGTTGGGAAACACCACTTCCCAGTGTTTGTGCAGGGGAAGCCAGAGTTCCGGACGCTCCGAGAATTTGATCTTCGGGAAAGGCTGATAGCCGCGTTTGACGGGATCATACTCCGCGGGCTTCCTGAATTCTTCCAGACGGCCCAGCGCATTGCCGACTCCGCCGGCGAGCATCTTCTGATACGCGACCGTCGGCTCATGCATCAGACCGTCGGAATACCAGTAGGTCGAAACCAGATTTTCCAGACCGTTCCGTCCCTGAACCGTCTCATACACAAGATCCGTCCCGCTCAGAATCCGCGGGTTGCCGTTTTCATCAGGCGTGTAATAATCGACAATCCTGGCCTCGGGAAAGACGCTGCCGACACGGATGCAGTCGGCGAACGCCTGCCCCATGGGGTTGGCCATGCCGCGCCACTGACGGATGAACGGAAGCGTGATTTCGGAAATAATATTCTCCACCAGGGAGCGGTATTGCGCGCGTTCCTCCGGCGTGATCTTGACTCCGCTCTTTTCAATCTCCTTGTAAATGATGCAGTAGAGGGAAGGAAACACGTAATCGCCGAAATGGCACAACCGCCCGTAATTGCAGTGATAGGGATATCCCGGACGGAGCATATTCTTCCCGAAGCCCGCCACCATATGCTTCTTGAAAATTTTTGCATAGGCAATCATGGCGTTCAGACGTTTTCTGCCGGTTTCGGGGTCCCGCCTCCGTGTTCTAAGTGTTTCATTAAAAGCGAACTGCGCTTTCTTGCAACGCAAAAACGGCTTCCAGTAGAGTTTTGTTCCGTCGGGAAGCTGATGGTATTCATGTTTCATGCCCTCAAAGATGTCCACACCGGTAGTCGGAAGGGCCTTGTCGGTGAAGACAAAACCGCAGAGAGTGCATCGGATGTGATCGTTCTCAAGCGGAAGAAAGGCAATGCCTTTTATTTTTCCGCATTTCGGGCAGAAAATATACCTTTCCTCTGGCAGATCCTTGAAAAACGCAGAAGCAGTCACAGCCATGGCGGTTCCGGAGAAATCAATGAAATATTCAAGCCATTCCGGTGTGCCGAACTGGAATTTCGGCAGAAGTTCCCCGAGTCTGATCCGCGCATTGTAACGGCACTCGAGCTCCTTCTGTTCGCCTCCGAGTCTGTAGACAAGGTGAATCTTCTTGTCCGCATTGGGAATCTTGAGATCCTTTCCCGTCCAGCGGGGATGGTTGTGAAAATCAAGATAGGTGCCTGCTTTGACCGCTTTTCTGACTTTTTCCGTAATATCTGCGGATTCCGGGGCTTTCCCGTAAACGGCGGAAATGATTTCCAGTTTCGGCAGCGGCTTTTCCGTTTTCCCGTGAAGTGCACAGGTTCCGAATAAAATCATCACGGCGACAAGAATTCCAGTCAAACGCATCAGCAAATCCTTTCTGTTTGTTTATAAAAATTTCTGTTTGTTTCACGCTTATTGGATGTATTTCAGGCTGTAGAATCTGCAGTTTCCGGAAAAGCCAATGAAACGATTCTCCGGGAAGATTCTCCGCCTGAAAGCCTCATTCGATTTTCATGTAGTTGCGGATATTGGCGTTGGTCATTCCCGGCGGGTTGGCGAATGTCGACACATGACCGTCAAAATACAGGCCGTTGCTGCGGTTCCGGTGGCGGTAATGAATCTGATGGACATAATCGAAATTCACTGCCCCGTAATTGACACCGATCCCGTAAATGGTATCCAGTCTGAGTATGGAAACGGACGGTTTTTTCAGAGTGGAGACTTTGACCTTTATCCAGCCATTGACATCGCCAGACCACCAGGCGCCATGTTTGGCGCCGTAATCCGAATGTTGAACGGTAAGCCGGGTATTATCCCGGGAGGGGCAGTAAAATGCTTTGGAAGCGGGGGATGTTTTCACAACAAAAGGATTGAAATAATTGTAATTTGAGCTCTGAACAACTTTTCCATTCGTCAGATAAGGATTCAAAAATGCCGGCACGTATCCTGCGGTGGGACTGGTTGCGCTATTCGCAGGGTAATTGTCTTTATAATCCATGGCATAGGCGAATACCGCCAGTCCCTGCTGTTTCATATTGGACTGACAGGAAGCCGCCTGTCCGGCTTTCCGGGCCTTGTCCAGCGCAGGCATCAGCAGTGCGGCAAGAATCGCGATGATCGCTATCACGACGAGAAGCTCGATCAAAGTAAAACGGCATTTCATGAAATCCCTCCTGATGCATTCAGCAAGTGATTTTTTCCCAAAAACACTCTCCGCTTCAGACTGCGTCCCGTGAATGGAGAAAGACGCTCTTTTATGACATCCCGGTCATCCCGCGGTTCCACCCGGCGCAAACGCATCTTGCGTAAGCCGATGTTCATGTTTCCCTTTCCTTAGATTTCAGCTATATCGATATAGTATTTCTTTTATATATTATAACGGAAAAACGTTTTTTTTCAAGAGGATACAGGAAATAAAATGCAAAATAATTGCAGAGATTCCGATACCGTTCCGGGCGGCCGGTTTATCTCAATGTCCCAGACTCTTATCTTCCTGCGGAAACGATCCGGTTTCCGGCGAACGCTGTATCCCTTTCATGGCGCAATTTCCCGTTTTCCGATGAAGCATCCTGATACAGAGACACCACCAAACAGATCTGCTTTTATATTATACGGCAAAACAGGAGTTCGTCAATGCACAAATCCGGTGAAGACATATACAATTTCGGGATTTGCCTGTTTTCTTCCGAGCCGCGCGGATGTTTTCCCGCGACTCCGCAGGCCCCTCCTGATAATCAGAGAAAAAGGCCTTTCTGAACAAGAAAAAAATCGTAAAGATTGACCGGCATTGCGCCTGTCGTTTTCATGTGGTAAATCAACAACAGGCGCAATGCCGGCCTTTTTCTGTTTCATCTGCTGAGATTTTCTCAGAATACACTTATTTCGGTCAAATATCACCGAGGAAACGGGAAAACGGCATCCGGCGGTAATCTGTCCGCGGATGCCGCATAAACTCATTCTCCGGTAAACTCAACAGTTCGGCTTGTCATCACCGTATAAGGATCGTCCGGACCGAATTCCGTCACGGGAATCCGCTGTTCTCCGCTTTCCGGAAG